>JBBQDG010000026.1:0-32917 GCA_038319435.1 Sphingomonadales bacterium
ATCCGACGCGCAAATCGCCGATGGTAGCGCTCGCTCGAACACCGGCCGAAAACCGCTTTCCCCATAGGCCACCGATCGTGGACCGCGGCTTCCTGCTTTGGAGGATATCGTACACCTGCCGGTGCCCGATATCCTTCACAATGTCGGTCATTCTTTGCCGGATCAGAAGATCGCAAGACCGGACGTTTGCCAGTCAGTTCGGTAGTGTCCGCCTCGGACTCATTGCGGAAGTTAGGGCGAAGGCATGCGAGCCTGCCTCAGCGTTCGCGTCGATAGTGCAGGGCCAATGCGCCGTTGCTAAGTGGCTTCACCGAGATCAGTTCGAGCCGTCGCGTACTGTTGAGCCCCTTTTGGTAGAGGGTAGGGCCATGACCGGCGATCCTGGGATGGACGAGCAGCTTATACTCATCGATCAAATCTAACCGGTCCAGCTCGGTCGCGAGCTTGCCGCTACCGAGGAGCACGCCTGCCGGATTCGCGTCCTTGAGCTTCTGCACACCCGTGCGCAGGTCGCCTATGATATGGTGGCTGTTGGTCCACGGAAAGGCAGTTCGCGTGGACGACACTACATATTTTGGCTTGGCCTCCAGCATGACGCCCCAGTCGCGCATCGCCGGCGGCGCCTCGACCTCGCCGCGGGCGACCGCCGGCCAAAAGCTCTCCATCATCTCGTATGTGGTGCGCCCCCACAGCGTCGCTCCAGCGTCGCCCAGAAGATGGGTGAAAAACTCGTGCGTTTCGTCATCGGCGGTCCCCTCTTGGTGGTCGATACAGCCATCCAGGGTGACGTTTATGCTGAAGGTTAGTAGTCCCATGTGACGGAGCCTAGAACATGCGCTCCGGAATGGGAATCGGCGGACCAGCGTGAACGCCGGTCCCATCCACGGTGGATATTCGCCCGCCGCCTTTTGAAATGCGGGCACGCGGCCGGCTTCGCTCGCCGGCCGACCCACCACGTTGTGCGTCAGCGTCCCTTATGCAGGGGACGATTGGATGGCGGCCGTCTTGTCTGCGGGGCGCAGGGTAAGGTACGTCACCAGGACCACAATAACGACGACGAAGGCACCGCTCACCGGCATGGTACCGAGCCCCATGCCTCCGTCCTTCTTCGCTTGCGTGAGTAGATCCCCGATGGACGCGCCTAGCGGCCGGGTCAGGATGTAGGCCAGCCAGAACGCCAATACGGAATTTAAGCCCAGAGTGAAGTGGGCAAGGGTGATCGCCGCGATTATGCCGCCGAATATCAGGGCGGCATTGAGGTAACCCAACTGCAGCTGTTCGGCGACCAGATCGCCTCCGGCGGTCCCAAGGGCAAAGGTGAACAAGATCGCGGCCCAATAATAGGCCTCCCGGCGTGACGTATTGATGTCATGGATGGAGAGGGTGTGCTCGCTTTGATACCAAGCCGCAAATGTGACGGCCAATGCAACTGCGAATACCGCCGCGGAAACATAAAGACTCACACCGAAATTATCCGAAAGATTGTCTGTCAACAGGGTGCCGACGACGCTCAGAAAAACGACGACCATCCAGTAGATCCACGGAACATACCGGTCCTGGTGCATCTGGATGACAAGAAAAATAGCAAGGCCTGCCGCCATGATCAGCGACGTTACGGTCAAACCGAGCCCCAAATGCATGTTGAGGAAATCCGCGCCAGTCTCGCCGACTGTGGTCGCCATGATTTTTATGACCCAGAAGGCCAGGGTCACCAGGGGCACCTTGTTCAAGAGCCGACGATCGATTTGCTGTTGCAACGTGGGAACCTTTTCAATGAACCGCGGTAAGGTTCATGTTGACGAAAGCGCTCGTCCGAACTCGCGGAGAAGAACTTCTCAGCGAACTTTCGCTCCGGCCGGCACCAGGACGATTACCCTAAATGACCCCGGGATCACCTTCGCTCGCTCTTGTCCAACTGGCGCGGCATAGTCGGCGGCAGCGAGATAGATGTTGCCAGTTGCTGGATCTAAGGCGGCTGTGCGCGCGCTTTTGGCCGTCACGATGCGCTCAATCACCTGCTGTGTGCCGTCGAGTTTTATGACTGCAAGCGTCCCGTCCCCACCTGACGGAATGAGAGCCAAGTGCCGATGTTCGTCGTAGAGCGCTCCATCGGGGCGAGGCCCAATGTCCAGGCTGGCAACCTGGTGACCCTCTCTCGATGAGACGATTGCCTTGCCATTGGCACAGGCGGACACCAACAATTTCGCGTCAGGTGCGTAAGCAATCCCGGTCGGCCCGTCGCAGCCGGTTAGCGGAAATTGTGCGACGAGCTTGCGCGTTCGTGTGTCGATGACGGCGACGTCATTGCGATCTTCAATGTTGACGAACAGATGCCCTTCGCCGTCCGCCGCGCCCAGTTCAAGCGAGCCGCCGACCCGAACCGTTGCCAACACGCGCGCACTCACTGGATCAACGACGGTGATGTCACCACTGCCAGCGTTCATCACCCACAACGTCTTCGTGAATGGGTCCCACGCAGCGGCGTCGGGCTTCGTGCCGGTCGGAATAGTCGCCCGAACCTTGCCGGTCACGCCATCGAATATGACCGCCGTATTGCTTGCCCCGTTCGTGAGTAAAACTTCACTGGTGCCCGGGATGGCAAGCGCGGCATGTCCGCGCTGCGCCGGCAGGACGATCGGCGTGACTTTTTTGGTCTGAAGGTCGACGGCCATCACGCCGTCCGTTCGCGCGAGATAGAGGCGGTGTGAGACCGGATCGATGCTACTCAGATCCCAGCCGCCGTCGGCGCCAGAAATCGTCCCAGCCTGCTGATAAGACGGAATTAGTGCTGGCGCCGCCGAAATGGCGGAAGCGCTCGACAGCAATGCAGCCATACCGAACGCAAGTCTCTTCAGCATCATCCTAAGCTCCAAAGGTAAGCCCATAGGGAAGCTCGTCCCCGCCCGGGAAGTGCGGGCAGGGACAAGCCGATAGTCTATCAGATTGCTTGGCCAACGTCCGAAGAGCCGGCCGGTTGCCAGGTTGGCTCGAATCAATGTTTCGCGCCGGCCGAGCGGCGCCTCAGTCCGGATTCGGGCCCTCGGCCTTGTTCTCAAGCACTTTTCCTGTCCGACCATCGACGCCAACCTCGAACGTCTTGCCGTTCGCTTTGATGTCGAACGAGTAGCGAAGCCCCGTCCCGCCGCGCTCCTTTTCAAGCTCCTGGTCGGTAATGACGCCGGGGTGAGCCGCGAGCGCCGTCTTTCTTGCCTGAGCGAGAGTAACCTTGGTCATGGGCAGCAGCTTGGCACCATTGAAGTGCGACGGAGCTGCGGCTGCCGCGCTGGCCAAGGCGATGGCAACGAGGGACAAGGGAATGAACTTACGCATGGTGTTCTCCGGGTGAGGCAAAACGCCTCGTCCCTTCCATAAACTTCCCTAGGTTCGGCGAACCTCAGCCCAAAGTTGGGAATTACGAACTTGCGCTGGGCGCCGATTCCTCTTTTGCGAATCTGCCATGAAGCTTTTGCTGCTCGAAGATGATGAGGAAACGGTCGACGTCAATACGGTCTCCTCGCCGCGAGCTGAGACCTTCTACTGGATCACGATCACCTTTTCTCAAACCTTGGGCACGGCGCTCGGCGACTGGATCGCCGACTCTGGACCCGGCTACTCGGGCGGGGCGCTGATATTCGGCGCCGGTCTGCTGTTCCTCGTCGCCCTTTACTATGCGACCAGCATTAGTCGTGTGGCGCTGTTCTGGGCTGCGTTCATCCTGACCCGCCCGCTTGGCGCCACGGTTGGCGACTTCCTCGACAAGCCGGTTGCCAAAGGTGGTTTGGAATTCAGCCGCCCGGCGGCATCCGCCGTGCTCGTTCTCGCAATCGTGATGTTGATCCTTCTTCTCCCGCAGCGGGCGGGCCAGCATCCGCGCACTGGAGAAGTCGCATGAGCCGGTCCAAGGATGATGCCGCGCCTAGTGGAGGCAAAATTGGGCGGTGGCGCGAGGTGGTGCTCCTGAGCGCCATGGCCGCAATGATTGCCCTAACTGTCGTGGCGCTTCTACTTGCGACCGGGGTGATTGGCTGAGTGGCCGGCCGGTCACATCCTGCGTCCAGCCACGCGCGAAGAAAGAATCGACCGTTGCCATTGTAAGAGCGATGCGTTGCCCGGCAGTCGGCAATCGGCAATCGGTCCAGCAAGAGTTATTTCGGGGCAGATGGCAGACGCGTCAGGTGGCCGCCTTAAAAACTTAATTTGCGAATGCCCCCGAAGGCTGCTTCAGTCATGAGCGGTGGATCGCAAACTGGCGCTTTCACTTCGAGCAAGAGGTCTGGGTCTCCGCGTCATGGCGAGGCCGCCCTTTCGGCCACTATGCTGACCTACGTGCTCGCGGAGAGGGATGACGGGATGAGGTCGCCGCACATCAGAAGGTGCCGCCCTAGTTCCCACAGGTCTCCCGACCTCGTGACCGGCGCTCTTGCCACGGGTGGAATCGCATCATTTTTATCCGCCGCGACCGACGATGATTTGGCCGCATCTAAGGTCAGGTCGATTTCAGCCATGGAGAAGCCCGTCAGGTCCATGTCGAAGTCGGCATCGATTAGGTTTTGAAACTCGATCGCGAGGAGTTCCTGATCCCAGCCCGCCTTCTGGGCGATTGCGTTATCCGCGATAATGTAAGCCTTGCGCTCCACGGCGCTCAGGTTTGACAGCCGGATCACGGGAACCTGGTCCATCTTCAGTAGCTTTGCGGCCGCGAGCCGACCGTGGCCTGCGATAACCTGGTTATCATCTCCGATCAAAATCGGGTTGTTATTTCCGAAACGATCCATGCTTGCGGCAATTAGCTTAATCTGCGCGCGTAAATGCGTCCTGGCATTGTTGCTATATGGAATAAGTGACGCGGTGCTTAAGTACTCGATTTTCATGACAGTCTCCAAGGTTAGTGAACTAACCGGAACATTGTCGCCAGTGTTTTATAACAAAACAATCCGTTAAAATTTTCGGGCGTGACGGATGAAGCGAGTTGACGAGGGCGTCAACTTTGTTTTAGGCAAGAGGTCAAAGCTTATTACTCGCAAGACATGGTGAGAACAATTCAGAGTACTGAGGTTTGGTTGCATTTTAGCTTGCCGAGGAGCGCTCGGACCGATGAGCGCGAGCGAGGCAGCTGGCCGCAAGTAAGCAAATCCAGTGGGAAAGCCTTACAGCCTCCACGCAGGGATCCGAGCATGCCTGATCTACGTCCCTGCCCTCCCTGCTCGGCTTTCGGAGATTCCCTGTTCTAGTGCCTAGGGAATCGTCGGGGGAAAACAGGGTTTAACAGCAGCTTAGGGCGACTTCGCGAACGACAAATGACTAGTTCGGCCCTGTTTACCTGATATTTTCCCTGAAAGCAGGGTAGCCGTACTAGAGACGGGTTCGCTAGTGACTGCGTCGCGCGCCAACTTTCTAATTGGTCAGCGCAGTTCGAGATTGGGTTCTTCGATGCGGCCGAAGCGGAGCATGGCGAGGTCGGCGAGGTAGTTTTGGCGGAGGCGCCAGGGGTGGGTGGTGCCTTGTCCGGGGAGGATCGCGAGCGCGCGCTGGACGTAGCCCGAGGTGAAATCGAGGAACGGTGCCTGTTCGGTTCCGGCGGGCGCGCGAGGCGTGGCGATGCGCGCGCGGCGGCGGTCCATGCGGGCGAGCAAACGGCAGAAATAGTCGCTGGTGAGGTCGGCTTTCAAGGTCCACGAAGCGTTGGTGTAGCCGAAGGTCAGCCCGAGGTTGGGCACGCCGCTCAGCATCAGCCCCTTGTAGGCGAGGGTCTGAGAGACATCGACCGGGGCGCCATCGACGAACAGCGTCGCGCCGCCGCCAATCTCCATCTGGAGCCCGGTGGCGGTGACGACGAGCTCGGCGGGGAGCGTCTCGCCCGATGACAGCGCGATGCCGCCCTGGGTGAAATGGTCGATCGTGCCGGTGACGATGCTGGCGCGGCGCGAGCGCAGCGCGGCGAACAGGTCGGCGTCGGGAACGAGGCAGACGCGCTGGTCCCACGGCTGGTAGCGCGGGGTGAAGTGGGCGGGGTCGAACGCCTCGCCGAGCTCGGTGCGGACCATGGCGATGAGGCGGCGCGCCGTGGCGTCGGGGCGGCGGCGGGCGAGCCGGTAGAACAGCTGGCCGAGCAGGATATTCTTCGCGCGGGTCAGGCGATAGGCAGCGCGTGGCGGCAGGCGGCGGCGGAGCCAGTCGGCGAGGCGATCGACCGAGGGACGCGAGACGACATAGGATGGCGAGCGCTGGAGCATGGTGACGTGCGCGGCGGTGCGGGCGAGCTCGGGGACGAGCGTCACGGCGGTGGCGCCGCTGCCGATGACGACGATGTGCTTGCCCGCCGTTGCGAGGTCGGTCGGCCAGAATTGGGGATGGACGATGGGGCCGGCGAAGTCCGCCTCGCCCGGCCATATGGGGCGATAGGCGCGGTCGTAGGCATAATAGCCGCTGCACATCAGGAGGAAATTGCAGGTCTGGGTGACGGTCTGGTCGCCGTGCGCGATTTCCAGCGTCCAGCGGGCGTCGTGGGTCGACCAGCGCGCGGCGATCAGGCGCTGGTCGAAACGGATATGACGCTCGACGTCATTCTCGCGCGCGGTTTCCTCGATGTAAGCGCGGATCGACGCGCCGTCGGCGATCGCCTTGGCGTCGGTCCACGGCTTGAACGCATAGCCGAGCGTGTACATGTCTGAATCCGAACGGATGCCGGGGTAGCGGAACAGGTCCCACGTCCCGCCAATCGCGCCGCGCGCCTCAAGGATCGCATAGGATTTGCCCGGCAAGCGGCGTTGGAGATGGACCGCGGCGCCGATGCCCGACAGGCCGGCGCCGACGATGACGACGTCGAGATGTTCGGGGGACGCGCGATTGGCTGGCACCGTGCAGGCTTAGGCGGCGACGGAGCGTCCGGCAATCTCGTGCGCCGCTGCCCCCTTACGCAACGCCCTCTGCATCGAGCGCATAGCCGGCGCTGCGGACGGTGCGGACGAGATCGGCGCCGCCATCCTTGCCCAATGCCATTCGCAGCCGGCGGATGTGGACGTCGACCGTGCGCAGCTCGATATCTTCGCTGTGCGGCCACACTGTTTCGAGCAGTTGCTGGCGCGAGAAGACGCGGCCGGGATGCTCGAGGAAATGGCGCAGCAGACGATATTCGGTCGGGCCGAGGTTGAGCGCCTTGCCGTCGCGGCGGACGCGGTGGGCGCCAAGATCCATCTCGAGCCCGGCATAGTCGAGCGTTTCGGCGGCGAGCGCGGGGCGGACGCGGCGAAGGACTGCGGCGGCGCGGACGACCAGCTCCTTGGGGCTGAACGGCTTGGTCACATAATCGTCGGCGCCGGTCTCCAGCCCGCGCAGGCGATCATCCTCCTCGCCGCGCGCGGTCAGCATGATGATCGGCAGATTGGCGGTGGCGGGCTTGCGGCGCAGGCGACGGCACAGCTCGATCCCGCTGATCCCTTCGATCATCCAGTCGAGGACGATCAGGTCGGGGCGAATCTCATCGACCAGGATCAGCGCTTCCTCGCCATTTGCGGTCTGTGTGACGGCATAGCCCTCGCGCGCGAAGTGAAACTCGACGAGCTCGGCGATCGCCCGGTCGTCCTCGACGAGCAGCAGTCGTTTAGCTGCCATATCAGGCCGTGACATCACCCCCACGGGCGCGCTCCGCCATGTGTTGGCCAGTTGCGGCATAATAGACCATCTCCGCGATGTTGGTGGCATGATCGCCAACGCGTTCGATATTCTTGGCAACGAACAAGAGGTGCGCGGACTGACCGATATTCTGGGGATTTTCCATCATATAGGTCAGCAGCGTGCGGAAGATCGAATTGTAGAAATCGTCGACCGCCTGATCACGGGCGCAGACGCGGACCGCAGCGTCGGCATCGCGCTCGACGAACGCGGTCAGCACGTCATGGACCATCTCGGTCGCGATGCGCGCCATTTCGGGGAGCAGCGACAAGGGCTCGATCGCGCCCGAATTCTCGAGCAGGGGAACCCGCTTGGCAATGTTTTTGGCATAATCGCCGATGCGCTCGACGACGCTCGAAATCTTCATCGCGGCGACGATGTCGCGCAGATCACCGGCCATCGGCGCACGAAGCGCAAGTATCTGGATCGCGCGGCGCTCGGTCTCGACCTCGAGGGCGTCGAGCTTCTTGTCATTCTCGACGATCCGAAGCGCGCCTTCGAGGTCGCGCTGGACGAGGCAACGCATCGATTCGCGGATGGCGTGCTCGGCCAGCCCGCCCATTTGCGAAATGAGTGCGCGCAGCCGATCGAGATCCTCGTCGAACGCCTTGAGCGTATGTCCGGCGGTGGTGGGCATGTCGTTCCTTCAACTCAGCCGTAGCGGCCAGTGATATAGTCTTGTGTGCGCGATTCACGCGGGTTGGTGAAGATGTCCTTGGTCCGGCCATATTCAACCATCTCGCCGAGGTGGAAGAAGGCGGTGCGCTGCGACACGCGCGCGGCCTGCTGCATGTTGTGGGTGACGATGGCGATGGCATAACGGCCGCGCAGCTCGTGGATCAGCTCTTCGATCCGCGCCGTCGCGATCGGATCCAGCGCGGAACAGGGCTCGTCCATCAGGATGACTTCGGGGTCGACGGCGATGGCGCGGGCGATGCACAGCCGCTGCTGCTGCCCGCCCGACAATGCGGTGCCGCTTTCCTGCAGGCGGTCCTTGACCTCGTCCCACAGGCCGGCGCGCTTGAGACTTTTCTCGACGATCGCATCGAGCTCGCTCTTGCCGATCGCAAGGCCGTGGATGCGCGGACCGTAAGCGACATTCTCGAAGATTGATTTGGGGAAGGGATTGGGCTTCTGGAAGACCATGCCGACGCGGGCGCGCAGCTGGACGACGTCCATCGCGGGGCCGTTGATGTCCTCGCCGTCAAGGGTGATGTCGCCCGTCACGCGCGCGCCGGGGATGGTGTCGTTCATCCGGTTGAGACAGCGCAGGAAGGTCGACTTGCCGCAGCCCGACGGGCCGATGAAGGCGGTGACGCGGTCGTCGTGGATCTCGATCGAGACGCCTTTGAGGGCCTCCTTCTCGCCGTAGAAAACGTGAATCTTGTCGGCCCGCATTTTGGGCGTCTTGCCGGCGTCCAGCTCGGGACCGGTATCGGCCGCGACCTCGATGACCGGCGCGGACGGCGACGCGGGCGGACGGTGGTTGTCGAGGCTCGACGGCTCGGCCGGGTTCGGCTCGCCCATTTCCTCGCGCTGTTCGGCCGCGGCCTCGGCGGCAATCGCGGTCGACGGCATCGGCACCGGCGAGGTCGAACTGATGGGCAATTTCTCGTTGGTCATATTGTTCACCAGCGTCGCTCGAAGCGGTTGCGGAGATAGATGGCAAGCCCGTTCATCACCAGCATGAAGACGAGCAGGACGATGATCGCGGCGCTGGTCTTCTCGACGAACGAGCGGTCGACTTCGTCTGACCACAGGAAGATCTGGACCGGAAGCACGGTCGCGGGGTCGGCAATTCCGCCCGGCGGGGTGGCGATGAAGGCGCGCATGCCGATCATCAACAGCGGCGCGGTTTCGCCCAGCGCACGCGCCATGCCGATGATCGTGCCGGTCAGGATTCCGGGGAGCGCCAGCGGCAGGACGTGGTGAAACACGACCTGCATCTTCGACGCGCCGACGCCCAGCGCGGCATCGCGGATCGACGGCGGGACCGACTTGATCGCGTTGCGCCCGGCGATGACGATTACCGGCATGGTCATCAGCGCAAGGGTCAGCCCGCCGACCAGCGGCGCCGATCGCGGCAGGTTCATGACATTGAGGAACACCGCCAGGCCAAGCAGGCCGAAGATGATCGATGGCACCGCGGCGAGGTTGTTGATCGACACTTCGATGAGGTCGGTCCAGCGATTGCGGGCCGCAAATTCCTCGAGATAGAGCGCCGACAGCACGCCGACCGGGAAGGCCAGCCCCATCGTCACGATAATCGTCAGGAAGCTGCCCTTCAACGCGCCCCAAACCCCGACCGCCGAGGGGTCGGTAGCGTCGGACGCAGTGAGGAAATCGAGATTGAAGGTGCGCCGAAGCCCGTCTCTGGCGTTGATCGCAGCGACGATCGCTTCCTGCTCGGGGGCACCATCGCCCTTGGCGGCGACGTCGACCTTGCCCGACACGGGGAGCCACACTTGGGCGGCGTGAGACAGCAGCGTCGGGTCGGCGATCAGCTTGCGTCCGAGTTCGCGCACGCCGCTTTCGCCGAACATGTCACTGGCGGCGGGGCCATAGGTGGCGATTGCCGCCTGAGTCAGCGCGCCCTCCAGATTGGCCTGCGCGACGATCTGCTCGGCATCGGCGCCCGTGAGGCTCGCGGGATCAATCACGACGTCGGACCGCGGCAGGTCGAGCTGGAGCCTGGCCTCGGTGTGGCTGAACCCGCCGATGCCTTTCGACGCCATGGTGAAGAGCAGGAAGGCCAGAACGGCGACCGACAGCGCGACGGCGAGGAAGCCGAGCGCGCGGAAGCGACGCTCCGCCGAATAGCGACGCGCGACGCGCTTCTGCATCGACCCGTCGGTCCAGCGGGATTGCGGGGCGCTACTCATACGCTTCCCGATAACGGCGCACGACGGACAGCGCGATGAGGTTGAGGATCAGCGTGATGATGAACAGCAGCAGCCCGAGCGCAAAGGCGGCCAGCGTCTTGGCGCTGTCGAACTCCTGATCGCCAGTCAGCAATTGCACAATCTGGACGGTGACGGTGGTCACCGCGTGGAACGGGTTGGCGGTCATGCTCGCCGATAGCCCGGCGGCCATCACGACGATCATCGTCTCGCCGATCGCGCGGCTGACCGCGAGGAGGACTCCGCCGACCACGCCGGGCAGCGCGGCGGGAAGCACCACGCGCTTGATCGTCTCGGACTTGGTCGCGCCCAAGGCCAGGCTGCCGTCGCGCATCGCCTGCGGCACGGCGGCGATGCTGTCGTCGGCCATCGAGCTGACGAACGGGATGATCATGATGCCCATCACCAGCCCCGCCGCCAGCGCGCTTTCGCTGCTCGCCGAGGTGACCCCGATCGAAATACCGAAATCGCGGACCATCGGCGCGACGGTCAGCGCGGCGAAATAGCCGTAGACGACGGTCGGCACCCCGGCGAGGATTTCGAGGATCGGCTTCAGCCAGGCGCGGACTTTCGCCGGCGCATATTGGGTGAGGAAAATGGCGCTCATCAGCCCCAGGGGAATCGCGACGATCATCGCGATAATCGCGCCGATGAAGGCGGTGCCCCAGAATAGCGGGACCGAGCCGAACTCGCCCGACGACCCCGCCTGGTCGGCGCGCATCGCCATCTGCGGCGACCAGCTGGTGCCGAACAGAAACTCGGTCGGACTGACCATCTTGAAGAAGCGGATGCTCTCGAACAGCAACGACAGGACGATGCCCAAGGTTGTCAGGATGGCGACGGTGGAGGCCGCCATCAGCAGCAGCATGACCCACCGCTCGACCCCGGCGCGGGCGCGAAACTCGAACTTGATCCGGCTCAGCGCTAACGCCGCGCCGCCTAGCGCGACGAGCAGCGCGAGCGCGCCGCCGATGGTCGCATATTTGCTGTTCGCGGCTGTGAACTGCGGCGCCAGCGCGGTCGATTGGGGGTTGAACCCCGCCTTGATCTTGCCGCTGGCAATGTCCTGCGCCTCGCCCAGGATGCTCTCGCGCTGGATGTCGCTATCGGGCAGTGCCTTGCCTTCTGGCGAGGACAGCACGCTCTGGTCGACCATCCGCGTCTGGACCGGCAACCAGGCGGCAAGCAGCAGCAGCGCCGGGAGAGTCGCCCACAGCGTGGCGTAGAAGGCGTGATAGATCGGCAGCGAGTTGAGCCGCGCGCCCTTGGCCCTGACCACGCGCAGCGCCGCGGCCCGGCGGTAGGCGATCACGCTCCCGACCGCCGCGACGAGCAGTACCGCGATAAGGGCAAGGCCCAGGGTCATCGGATGCTGCTCGTCGCTCGTCGTTTACTTGAGGTTCGCGCCGTCGAGGGGGGTCAGCGCGGCGGCCTGCGCGGTGGCGGCGCTGGCGTCGGTGGCGGCGAACGGGACGAGCCCGCGCTTCTCGAGCAGTCCGCCCTTGCTCCACAGCTTGGCGTAGGCCGCGATGAACTCCTTGATCTTGGGCTTCACGGCCAGATGCTCGCCCTTCACATAGACGAACAGCCGGCGCGATCCCGGGTAGGACAGGTCGGCTATCGTCGCCTCGGTCGGCGACACGCCGCCCAGCGAGACAGCCTTCACCTTGTCGGCATTCTCGTCGAGGTAGGAGAAGCCGAGCACGCCGAGCGTATCATTGTCGACGGCGACCTTCTGGACGAGGAGATTGTCATTCTCGCCCGCTTCGACATAGGCGCCGTCCTCGCGGATCTTGGTGCAAAGATCCTTCTGCTTTTTCTCGTCGCTGGACTTCAACGCCTTCATTGCAGGATCGCTCTCGCAGCCCTTGGCAAGGATCAGGTCGGCAAGGCTGTCGCGCGTGCCCGAGGTCGGGGGCGGACCCAACACGTGGATCTTCTGCGCGGGGAGCGCGGGGTTGACGTCGTGCCAGGTCTTGGCGGTGTTGGGGCCCTTGCCGAACGGATTGGCGGCGAGCGCCATGTAGATGTCCTTCACCGTCAAGGTGAGCGCCGGGGCGCCCTTGTTCTGGATGAACGTCAGCCCGTCGATGCCGATCGGCACTTCGATGACCTGCTTGACGCCATTTTTGGCGCACATGTCATATTCGGACTTCTTGATCTGGCGCGAGGCGTCGGTCAGGTCGGGGGTGTCGCCGCCGGCACCCGAGCAGAACAGCTTCATGCCCGCCCCGGTACCGGTCGATTCGACGATCACGCTGGTGCCGGGATTGTCGCGCTGAAAGCCCTCGGCGACCGCGGTGGTGAACGGATAGACGGTCGACGAACCGACGATCTTGATCTGGTTCAACGACGAAGCGCCGCCCCCCGAATGGCCACCGCACGCGGCAAGCATCACGATCGCGGGGATGATCAGGGGCAGTTTCGTCATATTGTCTTCCTCTTGGCGTGGCCCCGGTACCGCCAGGGCTGATAACGGCTTTCCTCGCCAACCGGAAGGCGAAGCTTGGCCTTAAACTAAACCGACGCCACGCCCCGCAACAAGGGAGCGCGACGCCGGCGACGCATCAGTTAGAAGTCAATCTGGGCGCGCAGCCCGGCAGTGTCGACGCTATACTTGCGTTCGTTCGCAAGCGTGGTCGTACCCACCGGGAACAACCCGTTCGCCGGCCCGGTCAGCGCGGTATTGACCGTAGCGCGCGGACCGCCACGGACATTCAAATGAGCGTATTGCGCGGTGAAGCGGACATAATCCATCGGGCTCCACACCAGCCCGGCCATGTAGGCGACCTGCTTGCCGCCGTTAACATAATAAGGCGCGGCGACGTTCTGCGCGGCGGTAGAGCCGGTAGGCGCATCGCCGACGCGATCGTTGAGGTTGACGTAATCGACCCGCGCATTGACCTGCAGCGCGCCCCAGCCGCCCTGGTCGAACGGATGAAGCACCTTGGTGCGGTCGAACTTGCCACCCTTGTAGCCACGCGCTTCGCCGGTCAGATAATAGCCGACTTCGGCATAGCCACCCTCAAACGAGGGATCGCCGACATAGCGCGTTCCGGTGGCAGCATTGTTGGGCGACGTGATGACGTCCGTCGGGGAGTAGCCGCGGACCCACAGCTTCTGCGCCTCGGCGGAGAAGTGGAGGCCCTTGTGGATCGCCGCAAATTCCAGCCCGACGCTGTCGTCGCCGTCCGACGCGACGGTTCCGGCATCGACGAAGCGCTGATCAGTGGTCTGCAGCAGCGGACGAGCGCGATACTGCTGCCCTTGGAGGTCACGCTGATTGACACGGTGGTGGCCGCTGACGCCGAAGTGGAACTGGGTCGTGCCCATCTTCGGCGAAAAGGTGCCGCGCGCGCCGGCTTCCCAACCCGTGCGGGCAAAGCTCGTGTTGTTGACCTCCTGGCTGAAAACGCCCCCGGTCAGCGTGTAGCGGTCGGTCTTGGGGTCGAGCAGCGCGACCGATACCCCGAGGCGCCGGTTATAGTTGAACGCGTCGGTGAACGACGGGCGCTCCATGAAGCTGGTGAACTTCGAGCTGGTCACCGTCTCGAGGCTCGACATCGGGTAGAAATTGCCGATCTGGACCTTGATCGGGCTGCCTTTGCGCTGATAGCTCAGCAGGATGTCCTCGTAATCGACCGTGCCCTGCGCGAAGTTGAACTCGAAATTGTAGCCGAAGCCGCCGGGCAGGCTGCCCTCGGCGCCGATGATTGCGCGGCGTGCGCGAGTGTTGAAGCCGAGGTTGTTGTAGTTGAGGCCGCCCGATGTTCCGTTAAGCTGGACGCCGCGCGGGAAGCCGACATAACCGGCGTCGAACTGCAGCGTGCCCTTGGGCTTGAAGCTGAACCCGGCGTCCTTGTCCTCGTATAACGGCGCGCCCTTCCACGAAGGGGTCACCTTGACCATCGCCGACTTGATGTTCTCGAGCTGTGCCTGAAGCGCCTCGACCTGCTGGCTGAGCAGTTCGATCTTGGCCTGGGCGTCGTCGGTCGCAGCGGCGCCCTGGATGGCGGCGTCGGCGGCGGCATCCGACTGGTCGGGCATCGCTTCGGGCTGGGTAGTGGTCGCCGGCGGCGTCTGGGCCATCGCCGTGGTGCTGATGAGCAGCGCGGTGCCGGCCAGCAGCGAGCGCACGAAAGTCGAACGGATCATGTCAATATTCCCCTTGTCCCCGCCCTCACGCAGAGGGCCTGTCGGGGCGCGCCGCGAACGACGCGCCCCCTGATTGCTGGTGTTGATTTACTTGAGCGCCTTGAAATCGAGCGGCGACAGCTCGCGCGCGGCGTTCTGGCTGCGTGCGCGAATGCCGTTGGGCGAAGCAATCATCCCCGCCTGCAGCAGATAGCCCTTGGGCCCGAACGCGCTCTCCTTGGTGAATTCAGCTGCATAGGCGCGCATCGCCGGGATGGCGTTCACATGCGCGTTCTTGAGGTAGATGAACAGCGGACGGGCGCCCGGATACTGGAAGGTCGAGATCGTCTGGTAGGTCGGCGTCACCGCATTGACCTGCAACCCCTTCAGGCGAGCAGCATTTTCTTCGAGGTAGGAATAGCCGAAGATGCCGATCGTGCCCGGGTTGGCTTCGAGCTTCTGGACGATGAGATTGTCGTTCTCGCCCGCCTCGATATAGGCGCCGTCAGTGCGCACGCCGGTGCAGATCGCCTTGAACTTGTCGGGATCGGCCTTCTTCATCGCCGCCATACCGGCATTGGCTTCGCACGCCGGCGTCATCAGCAATTCGCCCAGCGCGTCGCGCGTGCCCGAGGTCGTCGGCGGACCATAGACGCGGATCGGCAGCGCGGGGAGGCGCGCATCGACATCGTGCCACGTCGTCGCCGTATTGGGCTTGCCGAACGGGGTCTTGGCGAGCGCGAGATAGATTGCGCGCAGCGAAACGCCGGTCATCCCGGTCGCCTTCGAGGTGGCGAGGGCCACGCCGTCGAGCCCGACCTGGATCTCGGTTACCTGGGCGACGCCGTTCGCGACGCACAGCTTGGCTTCCGACGCCTTCATCCGGCGCGAGGCGTTCTCGACGTCGGGGAAGCGTTCGCCGACGCCGGCGCAGAACAGCTTCATGCCGGCACCGGTGCCGGTCGATTCGATGATCGGGGTACCGAGTCGCGGGTTGGCCCGGCCGATCTTCTCGCTGACGATGCGGGCGAACGGATAGACAGTCGATGAGCCGACGGCACGCATGTTGGTGCGGGCTTGCGCGATGCTCGGGATGGTCAGCGCCAGCGCCGCAGTCGCGGCGAGGCCCAGTGAAATCTTGGTCATGTGAGTCCCCATGAGACCACCCTGTGCGGCCTTGCTGAGAGGCCTTTAGGACGGTTCGGCGACTCGGTTATGACGGTCCGGTTACGGAGATGTGACACTGGCCAGAATGGGCGATTTCATCGCGCGCGATCATGCGTCGAGCGTTTCGACCACGGCTGCGATGAACCGGGGCAGGGCCTCGTCGGACATGCCGACAATGTTGAAGCGCCCGCTGTCGGCCATGTAGATCGCGTGCGTCTCGCGCAAGGCGACGACCTGCACCTTGGTCAGCGGCAGCATCGAGAACATGCCAAATTGTTCGCCGATATAGGCGAGGCGCGGGTCGGCGGCGGCGATCGCCCTGCGGACCTGGTTGATGCGATCGCGCATTTCGCCGACTTCGACCTGCCAGTCGGCGGTCAGGGCCGCGTCTTCGAGCACGGTACGCACCACCGCGCCGCCATGGTCGGGCGGCATCGACCACATCTCGCGCGCCATCTGGAGGACATGCGCCATCGCCGTCGCGGTTGCATCACGCCCGCCGGTCTTGACGAACAGCGCCCCGACGCGGTCGCGGTAGCTGCCAAAATTCTTGTCGCAGCTCTGCGCGACGATAACTTCGTCGCACACGTCGAGCAGCCCGTGGAGCCCAGCAGCATCCTCGGCCATCCCGCGCCCCAGCCCCTGATAGGCAAGGTCGACGAACGGCAGCAGGCGGCGATCGACGACGACGCGCGTAACCTCGGCCCATTGCTCGGCGGACAAGTCGGCGCCGGTCGGGTTGTGGCAGCAGCCATGGAGCAGCGCGACGTCGCCCGCGCGTCCCGCCGACAGCGCGGCGATCATCTCGTCGAAGCGGATGCGGCGGTTGTCGCGGTCGTAATAAGGATAGTTCGACAGCTCTAGCCCAACGCCGAGCGCCATCGGCGGATGGTTGGGCCAGGTCGGGTCACCGAGCAGCACGCGCGCACCCGGATTGGCGAGCTTGATCAGCTGGAACCCGAGCCGCAGCGCACCGCATCCGCCCGGGGTCTGGAGCTGGTCGATGCGCTCGTCGCCGGCATGGCGCCCGAGCACGAACGGGCGGAGCAATTGCGCGAACTTCACGTCGCCGCGCCCGCCGAGATAGGCCTTGGTCTCTTGCCGTTCCCACAGCAATTTCTCGGCCGCCTTGACCGAGCGCGGGATCGGGGTCGCGCCGCCCGCATCGCGATAGACGCCGACCCCGACGTCGATCTTGTCGCTGCGCGGATCGGCCTTGGCCAGCGCGATCAGCGCGAGCAGCGAATCGCTGGCAACCGGAGGAAGGGCGGCGAGGCTGGGGGCAGGGGTGTCGAGCATGGGATCCCGTCTAGCGCGGCTTGGTCAGTTCGTCATCCCTCGGCGCGCGGTTTGCTTGCGCGGGGCGCTATAATTCAGCCAAGGTTCAATCCGCGACCCCCACCTGTCTCGCTTATGCAAGAGCTAGCCCGTTGAACCTGTTTCATTTCTTTGCCGCAATCCCGCTGCTGCTCGGCCTTTCCGGCGCCGATCCGCGCCAGGTCAGCAGCGTGACGATCGAACAAACAACGATCTTTCGCATCCCGGTGCGCCCCCATGTGCCCTCGCCGCTGGTCGAATGGACCGAGCACAAGGGCCCGAAGTGCGTGCCCGCGGGGGACATTGCCGGCGCACTGCTGACGGGGCCCAACACGGTCGATTTCGTGCTGCGCGATCGCAGCCGGGTGCGCGCCGAGGTCGACGACGATTGCTCGGCGCTCGACTTCTATAACGGCTTCTACGTCCAGCCGACCGACGAGCGGCTGTGCGTCAAGCGTGACGAGATCCGCTCGCGGATGGGCGCCAGTTGCCGCATCGAGAAGTTTCGCAGCCTGGTGCCACAGCTTCGTCGCTGACAGGCGGCACGTTGACTTTTTGACGATTTTGCCGCTTAGCGGCTCCTTCGCCGCGGCGCCGCTGCGGCCCTTTCCTGACGGACGCTTATGCCCTTTGCCGATCTCGGCCTCTCCGATCCCTTGCTCCGCGCGGTTGCCGACAGCGGCTATGACGAGCCGACCCCGATCCAGAAGGGCACCATCCCGGCCGTCCTGATGGGCAAGGACATCATCGGCATTGCCCAGACCGGCACCGGCAAGACCGCCGCCTTCGTCCTGCCGATGATCGACATTCTTGGCGAAGGCCGCAGCCGCGCGCGCATGCCGCGCAGCCTCATCCTCGAGCCGACGCGCGAACTCGCCGCGCAAGTCGCCGAGAATTTCGAGAAATACGGCAAGTATCACAAGCTCTCGATGGCGTTGCTGATCGGCGGCGTGCAGATGGGCGATCAGGTGAAAGCGCTCGAAAAGGGCGTCGACGTGCTGATCGCGACGCCGGGCCGGTTGATGGACTTGTTCGGTCGCGGCAAGATCATGCTCAACGATTGCAAGCTGCTCGTGATCGACGAGGCCGATCGCATGCTCGACATGGGGTTCATCCCCGATATCGAGGAAATCTGCTCGCGCCTGCCCAAGACGCGCCAGACCCTGCTGTTCTCGGCGACGATGCCGCCGCCGATCAAGAAGCTGGCCGACAAGTTCCTGACCGATCCCAAGCAGATGGAAGCGTCGCGGCCGGCCAGTGCCAACCTCAACATCGAGCAACGGCTGATCATCACCACCTCCGCCAAAAAGCGCGACGTGCTGCGCGATGTGCTCCGTCACGACGAGGTCAAGAACGCGATCGTGTTCTCGAACCGCAAGACCACCGTGCGCGACCTGGCGTCGAGCCTCAAGAAGTCGGGCTTCAAGGTCGGCCAGATCCACGGCGACATGGAGCAGGCCGAGCGCATCGCCGAGTTCGACCGCTTCAAGGACGGCTCGATCACGATCCTCGTCGCGTCCGACGTCGCCGCGCGCGGATTGGACGTCAAGGGCGTCAGCCACGTCGTCAATTTCGATGTGCCGTGGCAGCCCGACGACTATGTCCACCGCATCGGCCGCACCGGCCGCGCGGGGCTGACCGGCATCGCGATCACGCTCGCGACCAAGGAGGATGCCGAAGCGGTCGCGGCAATCGAGAAGCTGACCAACACCCAGATCGCGCGCTTCGCGGGTGACGGATCGAGTGAGGGTGCGGCGCCCGCCGCTGCCTCCACCACCGAAGAAGCCCCCCGCGAAAAGCGCGAACGCACACCGCGCGCCAAGGCCGCCCCCAAGGCAGCGCCAGCGCCCAAGGCCGCATCAGCCCCTGCGCCGGAAGCCCCCCGCGAACGCGCTCCCCGCACCGAAGAACCCCGCCGCGAGCGCGCACCTCGCCCGGACGCCCCGCGAGACCGCACCCCCCGCCGCGAAGAGCCCCGCTACGAACGCGAGGAAGCCACAGCAGCCGAACCCAAACTAGCCGCCGACGCCAACCCCGAATGGAACGGCCCCATGCCCAGCTTCCTCTCGTTTGGAGCGAGCTAGGCTGATGGGATCCTCTTTCTGAATGTCGGCTTGTGCTTGCAGGCCGTCGCTAAACTATCTCACTTTCTTATCGTACATGCGTCTGTGAGCCCTATTGCGCTTGCTCAATAACGCAGGCAACGTTGGTATTGAGCATAGAGGGGGCAATATGTCTTATCGTGGATCCGACGAATCTGATCAATCAAGCACCACGCATTGGTATTGGCCGGAATTCGGCACGCTTGAAGAATCTTATGCGGTAGCTCGTAAAGCGTACGGTGGATGGATTTTTGCAGGGATGATCGTACTGGGCACATTAGTGACCTATTTCTCTGGCAAGAGCTTAATTGACCTCAAAACTCCGGAAACTAGCTTGCTCGCTGCGATGATTGGCGAAATCGTTGAACTGCTTTTTGTGCTATTCGCGGCTTACCAAATGGTGACTGGACGCGGATGGATCATCTCTTGGTTTCTCCTTGCTATATTCGCTGGTGAATCTGTAACCAAAATTCTGGCCGGACGCTCCTTTGGCTGGATCTTTTTCTATATCGGCGTAGGTGCATCCTTGCTCGCCGGCGCGCGAGCATGCTGGGATATTCGCTCACGCTTGAAATCTGGCGAGACGATGAAAGCTGAATTCGCGAACTGACTAAATCAGCTAGGTGAAGGCTGGATTGCTTCGCTACGCTCGCAAAAACGATCGATAGCGAACCAACACCCTCAAGCCGCCACCGCCAGCCTTACCACCAGCGCCTTCATCACCCGCAACAATGTATCCAGCGTCGGATTGCCGGTGTCGCTGAACGCGCGGTAGAGGGCTTCGCGGCTGATCCCCGTGTCGCGCGCCAGCGCCGTCATGCCATGCGACCGCGCAATCGTGTTGAGCGCGCGGAGCATCTCCTCGGGGGAGCCGTCCTCGAGATAGGCGTCGAGATAGGCGGCAATATCCGCCGGCGTTTCCAGCACCTCGGCCGCATCCCACGGCTTCGTCGCGATGGTCACTTTGCCTTCCTCTTATCCGGCCTGTTATCACAACTCGGGCAGGCACCAAACCCGTCGCCCCGGGCTTGACCCGGGGTCCCGCTTCTTCGCTCGGTCAGATGATTGTAACGGACAGGTCGATCCAATCGGGATTGTCCTTCTCGACGAGCGCAAACTTCCATTCGCGGCGCCAGCGTTTGACGCGCTTTTCATGCGCAATGCAGGCTTGGATGTCGTCGCCTTGTTCGGCCCAGACGAGGCGGGTCAGGCCGTAGCGGCGGCAGAAGTCGGAACCGGTGCCGGTGCGGTGCTGGTAAATACGGGCCGCGAGGTTGGCAGTGACGCCGACGTACATTGTGCCGCGATAGCGGTCTGCCATGATGTAGACCCAGCCGCCTTTTTCCATGGCGCTATCTTGAAGGAGCGGGACCCCGGGTCAAGCCCGGGGCGACGATTGGGTGGTGCGGTAGCAGTTGAGGAAAGTGCTGATGTGCGCCTCCAGCCGCCCCGCCCCGATCGCGTCCCGCAACCCCTGCATCAACCGCTGGTAAAACCACAGATTATGCTCGGTCATCAGCATCGCGCCGAGGATCTCGGCGGACCGCACGAGGTGATGGACATAGGCGCGCTCATAGGTGGTGCAGGTCGGGCACGGGCAGCCCGGCTCGAGCGGCGCGCGGTCCTCGGCGAACTTCGCATTGCGGATGTTGAGCGGGCCGTGAAACGTGAACGCCTGCCCGGTCCGCCCCGACCGTGTCGGCAGCACGCAGTCGAACATGTCGATCCCGCGCCGCACCGCCTCGACGATGTCGTCGGGCTTGCCCACCCCCATCAGATAGCGCGGCTTGTCGGCCGGCAGCTGACCCGGCGCGAAGTCGAGGCAGGCGAGCATCGCGTCATGCCCCTCCCCCACCGCCAGCCCGCCGACGGCATAGCCATCGAAGCCGATCTCGATCAGGCCTTCCGCCGAGCGTGCGCGCAGGTCGCGATCGAGCACCCCCTGCTGGATGCCGAACAGCGCCGCCCGCCCGGCGTGTTCGCCGCCGCGGTCGAACTCCTCGCGGCTCCGCCTGGCCCAGCGCAGCGAGCGCTCCATCGCCTCGACCTGGACCTTGGGCTCGGCATTCGCGGGAACGAGCTGGTCGAACTGCAGGACGATGTCCGAGCCCAGCAAGCGCTGAATCTCGATCGACCGTTCAGGACTGAGCATGTGCCGCGACCCGTCGAGGTGCGACTTGAAGCTGACCCCCTCCTCGGTGATATTGCTCAGCTCGGACAGGCTCATCACCTGGTAACCGCCGCTGTCGATCAGGATCGGCCGATCCCACCCCATGAACTTGTGCAAGCCGCCGAGCCGAGCGACCCGCTCCGCGCCGGGGCGCAGCATGAGGTGATAGGTATTCCCGAGCAATATATCCGCGCCCGACCCGCGAACTCCTTCCGGCTTCATCGCCTTGACCGTCGCCGCCGTGCCGACCGGCATGAACGCTGGCGTCCTGATCTCGCCGCGTTGCATCGCAATCGAGCCCAGGCGCGCCGCGCCGTCGGTGGCGGCAATGGTGAAGTCGAAGCGGGGAGGCATGCCCCGCCTTGAGCGATGACGCGCGACCTGTCTTGCAAAAGTTGCGATGACCGCATAGAATGACCAGTCATCGGAGATGGTCATGTCTGCAACCGAAACGCTGAGCGTTACCGAATTCAAGGCCAAATGCCTCGACCTGTTCGATCGACTGAGCAACGGTCGTCTCACGCGCGTCGAAGTCACGCGTCGCGGGCGCACCGTGGCGATCGTCAATGCGCCGCCGTCGCGCGCAGAAGAGGCGCGCGCCCTGCATGGCTCGATGGCGGGGATGACGCGCGCCGCCTCCGATTATGATCCGGCTGCCCCCGCGCTTGATGAGCCGCTCGACGCAGCGCTCGGTGTACTGCATCGATGAGCCTGCCCCGCGCGCTATTGCTCGATACGCATGCGGCGATCTGGTTGATGGAAGGTCAACTGAGCGCCTCGGCGCGTGATGTGGTGGTCGCCGCGAGCCTCGCCGACGGGGTGTTCGTGTCGATCGTCACCGCGTGGGAGATCGGACTGCTCGCGCGCAATCGTGGCGACCAGCCGCCGCGTATGGAGTTTCTGCCGGACCCGCACAGCTGGTTCGTGGCGTTGATGCGCAAGCCGACGATCAGGGAAGCGCCGCTGACCGCATCGGCGGCAATTGCCTCGGCATCGCTGCCCGGCGATATCCATGGGGACCCGGCCGACCGGCTCCTCATCGCCACGGCGCGCGAGCGCAACATACCGCTCCTCACGCGTGATTCCAAAATCCTTGCTTATGCCGACGCGCAGCATGTGCTGGCGGTACCGTGCTGACCGGCGGCATGATCGACCTGTGGCTTTACCCGGCCCTCACCGCGACCGCCGTGTTGGCCGGGTTCATCGACGCCATTGCTGGCGGCGGCGGGCTGATCATGGTGCCGGCTTTGCTGTTCGCCGGGGTGCCGCCACTGAGCACGCTGGGGACCAACAAGTTGCAGTCGATGTTCGGCACCGCGATGGCGTTTCGCAACTATGCCAGCAAAGGCCTGGTCGACTGGCGCCAGCACAAGATCATGGTGGCGGCGGTGTTCGCGGGGGCCACCGTGGGCGTGCTGCTCGTCCAGGCGGTGTCGAGCAATGCACTTCGCCTGATCATCCCGGTGCTGCTGCTGGTCATGGCGGGCTACACCATCCTCTCGCCGCGGATGAGCGACGACGATGCGCACGAGCGGATTTCGGCCAAGAGCTTCACCCCCATCGCCGGCGCGATCGGCTTCTACGACGGCTTCTTCGGACCGGGCACGGGCAGCTTCTTTGCGACCACACTCGTCGCCTTGCGCGGGGTCGGACTGACGCGTGCGACGGCGCAGACCAAGCTGTTCAACCTGACGAGCAACCTCGCCAGCGTGCTGTTCTTCGCGTTGGGCGGCAAGATCTGGTGGGGGCTCGGGCTGTGCATGGCGGTCGGTTCGATGACCGGCGGCTGGATCGGCAGCCACACCGCGATGAAGTTCGGCGCGAAGCTCATACGGCCGCTACTAGTGCTGCTCTCGCTCGCCCTCACCGCGCGCGTGCTGTGGACCTATTTCGCGCGCTGACCAGGATGACTAGGACGGCCATCAACTGCCCCTTGGTGAGGCCTTTGCGTTGATGGCGGAAAACCCGAGTTCGTGAGAATTAGGGCGTATGCTTCGTAGCCGAATTTTTGCCTTTCGATGCACCAGTTGCGTTATCGGCTTTGGTGCGAGGCGCCGCACCACGCTCGGTTTGCGGATTGATGAACCCTTTTGTCCCCTTCGTTGCGCAGGACCAATATCCGCTACCATTGTGGGTCGTCCACGATTGAACACCGGAATAAGGCTGTCCGTTCGACATGGTGCCACTGCAAGCCGCGCCTGCGGGTCCGTTGAGAGTAGCATGGGCCGCCGCAGGCAAAATGAGCAATGCGGGCGCGAGCAACCGGCTAAATGACCAAACGAATTTCATTCCAATTCTCCAAATTTGGATCGGCAAGGGAGCGGTACACAACGACCGTTGGATTTCATACAAACATGCGAAGCTAGTTGCACTTTGGCCACGATCTGCAGCCGGCCTTTCAAGGGATCAGCGCGATCGTCGCGGTATCAACAAGCTTGCATCGCCGTAGCTATAGAAACGGTATCCGTTTTCAATCGCATGGGCGTAAGCCGCTTTCATAAGCTCAAGCCCCATCAGCGCACTGACCAGCATGAACAGCGTCGATCTGGGCAAATGAAAGTTCGTTAGAAGCCCGTCGATCGCGCGAAAGCGGTAGCCGGGCGTGATGAAGATTGCGGTGTCGCCTTCGAACGGGTGGATGATGCCGTCGTCGTCGACGGCGCTTTCGAGCAGGCGGAGCGAGGTCGTGCCGGCGGCAATGATCCTTCCTCCATTCGCCCGCACTGCGTTGAGCCGAGCGGCGGTAGCGGGGTCGATGCGGCCCCATTCGGCGTGCATCCGGTGATCGGCGGTGTCCTCGACCTTGACCGGCAGGAAGGTGCCCGCGCCAACATGGAGGGTCAGCGTTTCGCGACCGATCCCGGCTTCGTCGAGGGCCGAGATCAGCTCGGGTGTGAAGTGGAGCGAGGCGGTCGGGGCGGCGACCGCGCCGGGCTGGTCGGCGAACATCGTCTGGTAATCGGACGCGTCGGCGGCGTCGGTGCCGCGCTTTGAGGCGATGTAGGGCGGGAGCGGCATTCGCCCGGCGCGCTCGAGCAGGACTTCGACAGGATCGTCACCGAGGAATGACAGCAACAGCGCGCCGTCGTCGCCCTTCTCTACAACCGTGGCCGCGACGCCTTCGCCGAACTCGATCGTGTCACCGATGCGGGCGCGCCGGGCGTTTCGGACGAACGCCCACCAATCGCGCGGACCGGCGCGTTTGTGGAGCGTGGCGCCGATACTGGCGTCCCCGCGCCTGCCCTCCAACTGCGCCGGAATCACCCGCGTGTCGTTGAACACCAGCACGTCACCGGCGCCGAGCAGCTTGGGCAAATCACGCACGCCTGCATCAGCAATCTGCCCGCCCGTGACGCACAGCATGCGCGCCGCATCGCGCGGCCTGACCGGCCTCAGCGCGATGCGATCCTGCGGCAGGTCGAAGTCGAACAGCTCGACCCGCATCAGCGGGCGCCGAGCACCTCGGCGACATCGACCGGGCCGCCGAGCGTGGCGTGGACGATCGTCGTCGGCTCGGCCGGCGGCTCGCCCTGGGCAATCCCATCGACCCCGGCCATGCCCTCAACGACGCGGCCGATGACGGTGTATTTATGGTCGAGCGACGCCTTGGGGCCGAACATGATGTAGAATTGGCTGTTGGCGCTGTCGGGGCTTTCGGCACGGGCCATCGCCATCGATCCGCGCAGATGGGGCAGGTCGCTGAACTCGGCCTTGACGTCGGGCAGCGGCGAGCCGCCCGAACCGTCGCCCTTGGGGTCGCCGCCCTGCGCCATGAAGCCAGGGATGACGCGGTGAAATTTGAGCCCGTCATAGAAATGCTGCTGGGTCAGCGCCTGGATGCGGCGGACCGAGGCGGGGGCGACGTCGGGGCGCAATTGCACGACGACATGACCGCCGTTCGACAGGTCGAGGATCAGCTTGTTGGCCGGGTCGGCGGCGACGGCGGCGGGCGCGACCATGCTGACTTCGGGGGTCGCGGCCACGGCGTTCTTCGCGGCGCGCTTCGAGACTTTCGCAGCCGCGACCGGCTTGGCCACTTGCTTTACGGCAGGGGTCGGCTTGGCGCGCTTCGCATCGACCGGCGCGGCAGCGAGCACGGCCAGCGCCGCGATCGGCAACAACATCGAAAACTTGGTCATAGTCCCTCCCGAAAGCAGCAGCTTACTTCGCCGCGGCCAGATGCGTTTTGACGTCGGCGGCGACCGCCGGCGTGACGAATTTGTCGATCGCGCCGCCATAGCGGGCAATCTCCTTAACCAGGCGTGACGCGATCGGCTGCAGGCACACATCAGCCATCAGGAAGACGGTTTCGATGCGGTCGTTCAACTGCTGGTTCATGCCCGCCATCTGATACTCATATTCGAAGTCGGCGACGGCGCGCAGGCCACGAATGATGATCGCCGCGCCTTCGCGCTCGGCGAAGTCCATCAGCAGCGAGTCGAAGTCGACGACACCGATGTCGAGGCCAAGGTCGGCAACCTCGCGGCGAACCATTGCGAGCCGTTCCTCGACGGAGAACATCGGCAATTTCGACGGGTTGGTAGTGACCCCGATGACCAGCCTGTCGACGATCCGCGCGCCGCGCTGGATGATGTCGAGATGGCCGAGCGTGATCGGATCGAACGTGCCCGGATAGACGCCAATACGCATCAATGGTCCCTTTCGACGGCGAAGCGGGCGATGGCGCGGAGCAGGTCGGCTTCCTCGCCATGGTCGTGGAGATGCTCGATCGCCTGGTCGACCAGCATCGCGGCCTGGGCGCGGGCGCGGTCCTCGCCCATCAGCGAGACGAAGGTCGCTTTCCCGGCGGCGGCGTCCTTGCCGACGCGCTTGCCCGCACTCGCCTCGTCGCCCGAATGGTCGATCAGATCGTCGGCGATCTGGAAGGCGAGACCGACGTTGCGGGCATAGCCGCGGTAGGGGGTGCGGGCGGGTATCGGGACAGACCCGAGAATGCAGGCGGCCTCGACCGCATGTTCGATCAGGGCGCCGGTCTTGAGCTGCTGGAGCCTGGAAATCGCTGCGAGATCAAGCACTTCACCTTGTGCAGCAAGGTCCATCATCTGGCCCCCGGCCATCCCGTCGCGGCCGGACGCGCGGGCGAGATCGATCGTCAGCTCGGCGCGGACAAAGGGGTTCTCGGACGTCGCGGGGTCGGCGAGAATCTCGAACGCGAGAGCGTGCAGACTGTCCCCGGCGAGCACCGCCGTGGCTTCGTCATAGGCCTTGTGAACGGTCGGTTTGCCGCGGCGCAGGTCGTCGTCGTCCATGCACGGCAAGTCGTCGTGGATCAGCGAATAGACGTGGATCGCCTCGATCGCTGCGCCGGCGCGGATTGCTCGCTCGCGAGGGATGCCGAACAGCCGGGCGGCCGCGACGGTCAGCAGTGGACGAAGGCGCTTGCCGCCGCCGATCGCGGCATGGGCCATCGCCGCGAACAGCCGGTCGCGGCCGTCGCCGGGGAGGCGCAGCAGGCTGGTGAACAGCGCGTCGACTTCGGCCGAGACCGCAGCCGCTTCGGCGTCGAGATCGAGCGCCGGATGCGTCAGTATGTCAGTCGCCATCGAACGGCCGGGTGCCGCTGGGCTGGCCGTCGGGACCGAGCGAAATCTGCTCGATCCGCGCCTGCGCCGACTTCAACCGCGCCTCGCAGTGTCGCTTCAATGCATCGCCGCGCTGATACAGCTCGATCGACTGATCGAGCGGCGCCGCCCCCTGCTCAAGGCTGCGCACAATCGTTTCGAGTTCGGCCAGCGCCGCCTCGAAGCTCAGTCCCTCGATCGGGGTTGGATCATCGGCCATGGCGCACCCTGTCCCGTCGCACGCTCCAGTTCAAGCGGTCAGGCGATCTTCCTGAACGGGTCCTTGATCCCCGGCACAATCTCGTCCGAGGTATCGGGCTCGCCCGCTTCGGCAGCGACCAGCGCCGCCTCGGCATCGCGATGATGCTGCTCGCGCTGGGCGCGCAGCTCCTCGATCAGCGCGGCGCGATCGCCCTCGAGCCGGGTGTCGGTCGGCGCCGCCAGGCCCGCGGCCTTGGCCGCCTTGATCACCGCCGCGTCCAATTCGCGCTGCGTCGTCAGGCCGAGCGTGACCGGGTCCTTGGGCTGGATATTGGCCATGTTCCAGTGGCTCCGCTCACGCAGCGCAGCGATCGTCGTGCGGGTCGTGCCGATCAGCTTGCCGATCGCGCCGTCGGTCACTTCGGGGTGGTTGCGCAGGATCCAGGCGATGCCGTCGGGCTTGTCCTGGCGCTTGCTCACCGGGGTGTAGCGCGGGCCCTTGGTGCGCCGCACGGGGTCGGGCTCCTTGATCATCTTGAGCCGATATTCGGGGTCGGCCTGACCGCGCTCGATCTCTTCGTGGTTCAGTTCGCCGGCGCGGATCGGGTCGCGCCCGGTCAGCTTGGTCGCGGCGGTATCGTCGGCGATCGCCTGGATTTCGAGGATGTGAAGCCCGCAGAATTCGGCGATCTGCTCGAACGACAGCGCGCTGTTGTCGACCAGCCAGGCGGCGGTCGCATGGGGCATGAGGGGCTGGGCCACGGGGCATCTCCGAGTGCAAAAGAAACAAAAAGGGCCGCCCCTTTCGGAGCGGCCTGGTGTGAGAGGTGGTTTAGGCTTGCCGGGGGCGAAGGGCAAGGGCGCAAGGAACGCCAAATCTTGACTTTGGCACTTGGCGGAAGTACATGCGTCAAATGGCAACAGCACATAATCTCGAAACGTTGGCAAAGGCCGACACAACGGACCGCCGGGTGGCGGTTTATGAGGGGCTCCCGGCGAAGATGCTTCGAGCCTTGCTGAAACGCGGCGAGATTACGATGAGCGACCTTGCTCGAGTCATTGCCCCGCGCCGTACGTTGGAACGAAGACTGAAGGACGGCGACCGACTGAGCCGCGGGGAAAGCGATCGGCTCGCCCGCTTCCTCCCGATCCTGGATTTGTGCGTTCATATTTTTGGCGACATGGCCGAAGCGATGGACTGGCTGCGCAGCCCGCTGCGCGTCTTTGGCGAAGTCGCTCCGCTCGACCTCCTGTCGACCAGCGCCGGCTCCGAGGAAGTCAACGAACTGCTTCAGCGCGGCCGTCATGGAATGCTTGCCTGAGTGATCTTGTGGCGAGTCTCGGAATTCGTCGAGTTGGATGGCGAAGGCGGCAAGTTATTCAAGGGGAGATGGCATCGCGCGGGCCGTCCGGTCGTGTACACCGCCGAGCATAGCGCGTTGGCGCTGCTGGAAATTCTCGCCCAATGGCAACGCCGGGTGACGCCGCCGCCATTCCAGTTGCTCGAGATCGATGCTCCGGACGACTTGGGCGTAACGCCATTCAGCGAACGCGTCCCCCCTGCCAGCCAAGACGTTTCGCGAAGTTGGGGCGAGGCCTGGCTGCTGACCGGTGCTACGGCGATCGCCCGAGTTCCGTCGTCACTGGCTCCGCACGCCAATAACTATCTTATCAATCCCAATCACCGTGACGCGGCGCGAATCAAGATTGTGCGCCACGCTCGTTACCAATGGGACTCGCGCCTGTTCGCTTCCGCGCGCTAACCCACCGTCAGCACGATCTTGCCGACATGGTCCCCCGCCTCCAGCCGGGCATGCGCCGCGGCCGCTTCGGCGAGCGGGAAGGTCGCGTCGATGACGGGTTTCAACCGATTGCCCTCGACATAAGGCCACACCGTCTTGGCCAGTTCGTCGGCGACCATCGTCTTGAAGTTGACATCGCGAGGGCGAAGCGTCGAGCCGGTCATCGTCAGGCGGCGACGCATCAGCTCGAAGATCGGCACTTCCGCGCTCGCCCCGCGCTGGACCGCGATCGAGACATGGCGGCCATCGTCAGCGAGGCATTTCAAGTTGCGCGGGACATAGTCGCCGCCGACCATGTCGAGCACCACCGCGACGCCGCGCCCCTCGGTCCAGCGCGCGACCGCGTCGACGAAATCACTTTCCTTGTAGTTGATGGCGTGCGCCGCGCCGAGTTCGACCGCCGCCGCGCATTTCTCGTCCGAGCCGCAGGTGACGATCACCTCGAGCCCGAACAGATTGCCGAGCGCGATTGCCATCGTCCCGATCCCGCTCGTGCCGCCGTGGACCAGGACGGTGTCGCCGTCAGCCGCAAAGCCGCGCTCGAACAGGTTGATCCACACCGTGAACAGGGTTTCGGGGATCGCCGCCGCTTCGGTCATCCGAAGCACTTCGGGCACCGGCAGGCAGGTGCCCGCGGGGCTGACGCAATATTCGGCATAGCCCCCGCCCGGCACCAGCGCACAGACCCGCGTGCCGATGAGCTGCGTCGCGCCCTCGCCTGCCGCGACGACCGTCCCGCTGACCTCGAGCCCGGGCAGGTCGCTCGCGCCCGGCGGCGGCGGATAGGCCCCCATGCGCTGGAGCACGTCGGGGCGGTTGACCCCCGCCGCCGCGACCTTGATCAACACCTCGCCCGGCCCCGGCACGGGCACGGGTCGCTGAACCGGCTTCAGCACCTCGGGCCCACCGGGCTCGCTGATCTCGATCGCTGTCATGGTAGCGGGGATGTCGCTCACGCCGGTCCGGTCCTTTTGAAGTCGAGCGGCTTATTGACAGCGCCGCGTCGCGGGTCAACGTTGTATGGCGATGGACCTCGACGATCTTTTCTCGGGCAAGCCCGCCGACCCGCTGACCGAGCTCGCCAAGCAGGACCTCGGCCCGTTGTCGGTCGCGGAACTGGACGCGCGGATCGCCGAGCTGAGCGACGAAATCACCCGGGTCGAAACCCATATGGCCGAGGTCGCCCGCCACAAGGCAAGCGCCGATGCGCTGTTCGCCAAGCGATAGCCGCCTCCGCCCACATCTCGCCGCGCCCTTGAACGGCGCACCCGACCTTACGACATATCGAACAAGCCCCGCGACCACCCAGGTCGCGGCCTAGGAGCCCTCCATGCCCAGTTTCGCCCGCGATCTCGAAAAAACCCTGCACGACGCGCTCGGCGAAGCGTCCAAGCGGCGCCACGAATATGCCACGCTCGAACATCTGCTGATTGCGCTGATCGACGACGAACATGCGTCGAAGGTAATGACCGCGTGCGGGGTCAATCGCGACGACCTGCGCGGCACGGTCAAACATTACCTCGACAATGAACTGGGCGCGCTCGTCGCCGACTCGTCGACCGACCCGACCCCGACCAGCGGCTTCCAGCGCGTCGTCCAGCGGGCCATCCTCCACGTCCAGTCGTCTGGCCGCGACGAGGTGACCGGCGGCAACGTGCTTGTCGCGCTATTCTCCGAGCGCGAGAGCTATGCGGTCTATTTCCTCCAGCAGCAGGACATGAGCCGGCTCGACGCGGTGACTTATATCTCGCACGGCGTCGGCAAGGGCGATGCCCCGGACGAGGCGACCCCGCCGACCGGCACTCAAGCGGAGGAAAAGACCGAGACCAAGAGCGACGGCAAGAAGGAAAGCGCGCTTTCCCAATTCACTGTCAACCTCAACGAGAAGGCCAAGACCGGCAAGATCGACCCGCTGATCGGGCGCAACGCCGAGGTCGACCGCACCGTCCAGATCCTCTGCCGCCGGTCGAAGAACAACCCGCTCTATGTCGGCGATCCCGGCGTCGGCAAGACCGCGATCGCCGAAGGGCTGGCGCGCAAGATCGTCGAGGGCGACGTGCCCGAAGTCCTGCTGCCCGCGGTGATCTACTCGCTCGACATGGGCGCGTTGCTCGCCGGCACGCGCTATCGCGGCGACTTCGAGGAACGGCTGAAATCGGTCGTCAACGAGCTTGAGAAGCTGCCCGATGCGGTGCTGTTCATCGACGAGATCCACACCGTCATCGGCGCCGGGGCAACCTCGGGCGGGGCGATGGACGCCTCGAACCTGCTCAAGCCGGCGCTGTCATCGGGCGCGATCCGCTGCATCGGGTCGACCACCTACAAGGAATTCCGCAACCATTTCGAAAAGGATCGCGCGCTGCTCCGCCGGTTCCAGAAGATCGACGTCAACGAACCCACCATCGAGGACACGATCAAGATCATCGCGGGCCTGCGCTCCGCCTTCGAGCAGCACCATTCGGTCCGCTACACCCCCGACGCGATCAAGTCGGCGGTCGAGCTGTCGGCGCGCTACATCCACGACCGCAAATTGCCCGACAAGGCGATCGACGTGATCGACGAGGTCGGTGCGATGCAGATGCTGGTGCCGCCGTCGCGCCGCAAGAAGGTGATCACCACCAAGGAGATCGAACAGGTCGTCGCGACCATGGCACGGATCCCGCCCAAGTCGGTCTCGTCCGACGACAAGGCGACGCTCCAGAACCTCGAGACCGACCTCAAACGCGTCGTGTTCGGTCAGGACATGGCGATCGAGAAGCTCGCCTCGGCGATCAAGCTGAGCCGTGCGGGCCTGCGCGAACCCGACAAGCCGATCGGCAATTATCTCTTCTCGGGCCCGACCGGCGTCGGCAAGACCGAAGTCGCGCGTCAGCTCGCTGCGGTCCTCGGCATTCCGCTGCAACGCTTCGACATGTCCGAATATATGGAGCGCCACTCGGTCAGCCGGCTGATCGGCGCGCCCCCGGGCTATGTCGGCTATGACCAGGGCGGCCTGCTGACCGATGCGGTCGACCAGCAGCCGCATTCGGTGCTGCTGCTCGACGAGATCGAGAAGGCGCATCCCGACCTGTTCAACATCCTCCTTCAGGTGATGGACAACGGCAAGCTGACCGATCACCACGGCAAGACCGTCGATTTCCGCAACACCATCCTGATCATGACCACCAATGCCGGCGCGTCGGACATGGTGCGCGAGGGGATCGGGTTCGGCGCGTCGGATCGCGAGGACGTGCAGGAGGACGCGATCAAGAAGATGTTCACGCCCGAATTCCGCAACCGGTTGGATGCCGTAGTGCCGTTCGCCTATCTGCCGCCGGCGGTGGTGGCGCGGGTGGTCGACAAGTTCATCCTCCAGCTCGAGCTCCAGCTGGCCGACCGCAACGTCCATATCGAACTCGACGACGAAGCCCGCGCCTGGCTCACCACGCGTGGCTATGACAAGCTCTACGGTGCGCGTCCGATGGCGCGGCTGGTGCAGGAGAAGATCAAGCAGCCGCTCGCCGAAGAGCTATTGTTCGGCAAGCTGGTCCACGGCGGCGAGGTCAAGGTCCGCATCAAGGACAACCAGCCCAGCTTCGAAATCGTCTCCGCCCCGCCAAAAGCGGTCAAGCCGAAAGGCGGCAAGGGCAAGCTCAAGGACGCGGTGAAGTCGATCCCCGCCGCAAAGCCCGAGACTGAAACCGCCTCGACGGGGGACGACACGCCCGAGTGAAAGATCGCTAACGTCCGTTATTGTGAAGGATATCGGGCACCGGCAGGTGTACGATATCCTCCAAAGCAGGAAGCCGCGGTCCACGATCGGTGGCCTATGGGGAAAGCGGTTTTCGGCCGGTGTTCGAGCGAGCGCTACCATCGGCGATTTGCGCGTCGG
>JBBQDG010000027.1:0-32841 GCA_038319435.1 Sphingomonadales bacterium
GCCCGGTTTTACCAACAAACACATGAATTTACGAGGTTTTTAAGCGTGCAGGAAACTACGTTCCTGGTGCCGGTTGCAGGAATCGAACCCGCGACCTTCGGTTTACAAAACCGCTGCTCTACCATCTGAGCTAAACCGGCATTGGCAAGCCCTTTGCTTCACAAGACGCCGAAGGTCCAGCCTTCGGTGTGGGCGATGCGTGGAGTCAGAGCTGCAGGGGAGAAGGCAGCGGGGCCAAGAGCAGGGTCGGCGATCATCGCGCGCATGCCGGCGGCGGTGACGAGGGCGTCGGTCTGGTGATCGGTGGGGACGAACGGGACGGTCAGCGGGCCACTATTGAGGTCGTCAAGAGCCTTGTTCAAGTCATTGAAGTTACGTAGTTTTCTGCCGCTCATTCCAGCTCGCTGAAGGTAGATTCTGGTGTAGATTTCGACCACTGCACTGGCGGCGTGGGGGAGGGGGTCGAACGGCCAGATCGCGACCTTTCCCGAAAGGCAATTGAGCAGGCGCATTCCGGCGAAACTGGCTTTTGCGACCTGCGCCGCGCCGATCGCGTCATAGGCTGAGGCTGTCTTGCGGCCGCCTTGCCGGTTGAGCGCAGCATCGCATTGGCGAAAGTGAGTGAAGTCGGCCTTCACCCCGTCGGCGATGCCGAAGTAGAAATGGCGGCGGTGGCGTTGTTCGAGAAAGCGCGCTGCGCCGAGGTCCTCGTCTGGGCAATGGGCGTCGACATAGGCCCAAAAGGCGCGCGCTTCGGTCGGCAGGCCGGGCTCGCCGGGGAGGTAGGAACCGCGTTCGACGAAGGGTGGGGCGAAGCTGAAGTCGAAGCCGAACAGGGTCGGTTCGCGGGCGGCCTGTTCGAGGAGCCAGGCGAGAACATCCGCGCGCGACCAGACGTACTCGGGGCGGACGAGACTAGGCGCGCCGGTCCCCAGACGCGCCTCGGCAATTGCGATTCCCCTGTGCTTCTTGCCCTTCGCCCCCGACCAGTCGATCGCAACGCAGGAGTCGAAGCAGCCGCTTTTCACACCAGCGGCGGCTGGAAGTCGCTAGGCATGCGCGGCGAAGTTGGCGGGGCCTTGGGCGGTAGCGGAACCTGGCTCGCCGCCCGGTCGACGTAGCGTTCGAGGAATTTCGCCGCGGCGTCGCGCCCGCCGAGCCCGAAGGCAAGCGCCGTGGCAATAGCGGCCGAGCCCAGGATCAGCCCGAACGCCATCATCACGATCGCATCGGCGAGCCCCATGAAGGTCAGCCCGATCGCGGTGAACAGCGCGATAATCGCATAGCGGACGATCGTCTGGGCATAGCCACCGTCACCCGTCGACGAGCCGACAAGGCCCGAAATGACGCGCGACAGCAACACTCCGGCGACAATGATCAGTGTGCCGAAGATGACCTTGCCGCCAAGTTCGGTGACTTGCGCCAGGAACACCGCGATGGTCCCCCCGCCGAGCTGCTGCGCGGCTTCGATCGCGGCGGTCAGGATGATCGCGACGAAGGCGACGTTGGCGACGATCTTCGACGGGGCGGTGGTTGCGGGAAGGATGCCCGTCGAGCGGATCGCCTGGTCGAAGCCGGTCGGGGGCAGGATGCCCTCGATGATCGTCTTGAGGAAGCGGCCGGCAATGAACGCGACGCCGAGCCACAGCGCGGCGGTGAGGACGCGCGGGATTGCGGCTAGAATTTCGTTGAGCATGTTGATTGCGGGAACCGAGATCGCTTCCACCCCGAGCACCTGGAGCGCGGCGATCGCTACGGGGATGATGATCAGTGCGAAGACCAGGATCCCGGCAGCCTTGGCGAGAGTCGCGCGGGTTGTCGGCGAGCGGGCGGGCGAGGACGAGATCGTCGCCGGGTCGTTCCTGGCATTATCGCCGATACCGGCGCGGGCGAGGAGCCCGTCGACATTGGCGACATTGAGCGTCGTTTCGACGATCTTGCGCACGATCCGCGCTACGATCAGCCCGATAAAGAAGATCAGCCCGGCGCCGAGCAATTTCGGCAGGAAGCCGAAGATCTGGAGCGTCAGCGCGTTGATCGGGGCGAGGATCTGGCCGATGCCGAGGAATTGCAGCGCGGCCATGATGCCAACCAGCCAGACGATCAGTTGGGCGATGGTTCCAAGCTGGTGGCCGACGCTTTCGCCGGGGGCGCCGTGGTGGTGGCGCTGGAGGGTGGGCGACTTGTCAACGGTCTTCTGCAACGCCCACTTGACCGCGCGCGCTGCAATCCAGGTGGCGATGATGATGAGGATCGCGATGAGCACTCGCGGGCCCCAGATGACCAGCTGGTCCTGCATGTAGGCCCCGGTCGAACTATCGATATACATTACTCGCCTCCCTCTTCGAGATCGTTCAACGCACCATCACCGCGTCTGGTTCTACGCTCATTTTCCCACCATGACAGCCGCTCGGCGAGGCGTTTTTCGAAGCCGCGGTCGGTTGGGCGATAGAAGGTTTCCGGCGTCATTTCGTCGGGCCAGTAGTTTGCGCCCGAAAAGCCGTCTGCGGCGTCGTGGTCGTAGGCATATCCCTTGCCATAGCCGATATCGCGCATGAGCTTGGTTGGTGCGCCGAGGATGTTCATCGGCGGCATCAGCGAGCCGGTTTCCTTCGCGCTGCGCCATGCTTCTTTCTGCGCGACATAGACCGCGTTCGATTTGGGAGCGGTGGCGAGGTAAAGGCAAGCCTGAGCGATGCCGAGCTCGCCTTCGGGAGAGCCGAGGCAGTCGTAACTGTCCTTGGCAGCAAGGCACTGGACGAGGGCTTGAGGGTCGGCGAGGCCGATGTCTTCTACGGCCGCGCGGACGAGGCGGCGGAGGAGGAAGAGGGGTTCCTCGCCGGCGGTCAGCATCCGGGCGAGATAGTAGAGCGCGGCCTGCGGGTCGGAACCGCGGATCGATTTGTGGAGCGCCGAGATCAAGTTGTAATGGCCCTCGCGATCCTTGTCGTAGACCGCGACGCGGCGCTGGAGGAGCCCGGCGAGGGCGGCGGGGTCGAGCTCAGCGTCGGGGGCGATGTCGAACAGCGTCTCGGCCTGATTGAGAAGGAAGCGGCCGTCGCCGTCCGCGCTGGCGACGAGCGCGTCGCGGGCCTCGGGGGTAAGGGGGAGGGCGTGACCGGTAAGTGCTTCGGCGCGGTCGAGGAGCTTGCACAGCGCCTTGTGGTCGAGGCGCTGGAGGATGAGGACCTGACAGCGCGAAATAAGCGCTGCGTTCAATTCGAAGCTCGGGTTCTCGGTCGTCGCGCCGACGAGCGTGATCGTGCCATCCTCGACGAACGGCAGAAAGCCGTCCTGCTGGGCGCGATTGAAGCGGTGGATTTCGTCAACGAAGAGGAGGGTCTTTTGGCCCGTGCGGGCGATCTGGCGAGCTTCGGCGAAAATCTTCTTGAGGTCGGCCACGCCCGAGAAGACCGCCGAGAGGGCGACGAAGCGCAGCCCGACAGCGGCGGCGAGGAGGCGGGCGATGCTGGTCTTGCCGGTGCCGGGGGGCCCCCACAGGATCATCGACGAGAGTTTTCCCGCCGCGACCATCCGCCCGATCGCGCCATCGGGGCCGGTGAGATGCTCCTGGCCGATAATCTCGCCGAGGGATGCGGGGCGGAGGCGGTCGGCGAGCGGGCCGCCCGACGGGACGGTATCGGGGGCGGTCGCCGGGGGCGCTTCGTCGGGGGCGAACAGATCGGGCATTGTCGGACAGTAACGCGCTTCGAGGAGCAAAATCACGCAGCTTTGCGATTTGGCCTTGCAAAGACCGTTTCAAGATATATCTTAGAGCCATCGTATGAAAGGAAACACGATTAAAATGCACATGCACATGAGGGGCCGCGGATGCGGTCCACGCGGCGAAGGCCGTGACAATGAGGGACAAAATGAAGGTCGCGGACGCGGTTTTGGAATGCGGTTCGGGCCTGAAGGCTTCCGCTTCGAGTTTGGTGGGCCGCGCGGCGGCGCCAGGCACGGCGGCGGCTGGGGCGGCGACGATGGCCGACCGCGCGGCCGTCGGCGGATGTTCGGGTCGGGCGAACTTCGGCTAGTCCTGCTTAAGTTGATCGCCGACGAAGCGCGTCACGGCTATGACCTGATCCGCGCGATCGAGGAGCGCACCGGAGGGCAATATGCGCCGAGTCCGGGGGTGGTTTATCCGACGCTGACGATGCTGACCGACATGGGGCTGATCGAGGAACAGGCGGCCGAAGGATCGCGTAAAGCGTTCGCGATCACTGCCGAGGGCACCGCCCACCTGATTGAAAATGAGACCGAGGTAGCCGCGCTGTTCGCCCGGCTCGACGAAGCGAAACCGCGCGAGGCGCCACACGGCGGGGCGAATATCCGCCGGGCGATGGGCAATCTGGCGTCGGCGTTGCGTAATCGCGCGGCGCATGACGGATTCGACGAGGCACTGGTCCACGAAGTGACCGCGATCCTCGACGAGGCGGCGCAGCGGATCGAACGGTTGACGTAAGCCAGTTCGAGCGGGCGGCGAGCTAGCGGCCGAGCGCTCTGGCAATCCGCGCTCTGCGTTCGATCACTCGATAATAAGCGGTTTCGACGGTGGCGTTGATGCGGTCCCAATCCTGCGTTTCGGCGAAGGCGAGGCCGTGCCCGCCGTGGGCGCGACGCAGATCGGGATTGCGGATGTAACGCTCCAGCGCGTCAGCATATTGCTCGATCTCGCCCGGCTCGACGAGGATGCCGGTATCGCCGTCGCGGACGAGGTTGGTGGCACCGGTAGCGGCGGCGGCGACGACCGGGAGAGCGCAGGCCATCGCTTCCAAGGTGACGTTGCCAAATGCTTCGGTCACTGAGGGGTTGAGGAAGATATCGCCGCTGGCGAGGGCGCGAGCAAGGTCGGTTCCGGTCTGCTGGCCGAGGAAGATGGCCTGCGGTAGTCGCTCGGCGAACCAGGCGCGCGCCGGGCCGTCGCCGATCACGAGCACCTTGTGCGCGATGCCCCGCTGATCGAGCAGGTCGCAAGCGTCGGCGAAGACGTCGAGGCCCTTTTCGAGCACGAGCCTACCGAGAAAGGCGATCGCGATGTCATCGTCGGCAAGGCCGATCGCGCGGCGCCATTCGAGATTACGTCTATCAGGATTGAACTGGTCGCGATCGACCCCGCGCGACCACAGGAAGATAGTCCGATTCATGCGCTGGGCGCGGAGAACGGCGGCAGTCGATTCGGCGGGTACCAGCAGTGCGTCGCACTGGCGATAGAGGCGGCGCATCAGCGCGCGCAACGCGGGCTCGAACATTTGCAGATGATAGTAAGCGAGATAGGTTTCGAAGCGGGTGTGAATCGAGGCGATTGCCGCGCGGTCGGTGCGGCGCGCCCAGCCGATCGCCTGGCGTGCGGCGATGTCGGGCGAGGAGATGTGGACGATGTCGGGGTTGAAGTCGGCAAGGTCGCGGCGAACTGAGCGGGTGAGTCCGGTCGGGAAGCGATATTCCGGGCGTTTGGGGATGGCGAAGGAAGGCAGGCTGACGAGATCGCCGACGGGGGGGAAGGCGGGGGTATCGGTGGTGGGCGAGTAGATCCGGACGGCATGGCCCTGACCCAGGAGATAGGAAACCAGCCGGTTGAGCGCCTGGTTCGCGCCGTCGCGGACGTAGTTATAGTTGCCCGAGAACAGGGCGATGCGGAGCGGTGCGGGCATGACTCGCGGCATAGCGTCGCCCGGGCCTTGAGGCTAGGGCGGCGCGATGACGCTCAAGGCTTCGATGGCGCCGGTCGGGACGCGGAATGCGCGGTTGCTGCTGCTAGGCAGCCTGCCGGGGGACGCGAGCCTGGCGGCGCAACGCTATTATGCGCATCCGACCAACCAGTTCTGGCGATTGTTGGGCGTCGCGATTGGGGAGGATCTGGTGGACTTGCCCTATGACGCGCGGCTGGCGCGGCTGGTGGTTCGAGGGATGGCGCTGTGGGATGTGGTCGGCGAGGCGGTCCGGCCGGGGAGCCTTGATGCGGCGATACGATCGGTTCGGCACAATGCGCTAGCCGAATATGTTGCGGAGCATCCGCGGCTTGAAGCGGTGGGTTTTAACGGCAAGACGGCGGCGACAATCGGGCGGCGGGCGCTCGGTGAGACCCACCTGATGCTGATCGACCTGCCCTCATCGAGCGCGGCTTATACGATCGGGTTCGAGGTGAAAGCGCAAGCGTGGCGGCCCTTGGCAGGGTTCGTCGATCCCGCCTAAGATGCGCTTCATGAGCGATGCGACCGACGAGCCCGAAATCGAGGACGACGATGACGGCGACGAGCGCGATCCGACGCTGAGCCTGGTCGACGAGGCGCTGGTCGCAGGGAATATCGCCAATACCAATGGCTTGCTGGTGATCCTGGCCAAGCTGGTGGCGAAGGGGATCTTCGATCAGGATGATCTGAAGGCCTTTTCGGACAGTTATTCGAAGCCCCTCGACCATCTTCACATGCGCGAGAATGAGCTGGTCACGCAGATGCAGGATCAGATGGAGTCGACGCTGGCGGAGCTGATGCGGTTTCTGGCGGAGGCGAAGTAGAGACTGCCCCAGCCCCTCCCTTTCAGGGCGGGGAGTTGCTATATGATCGCTATGATGTCGGTCGCTTTCGGAACCCTGCTGCTCCTCGCCACCGTCGCGGTGATGGAGGGGGTCGCATATGTCGCGCACCGGTGGGTGATGCACGGGCGCGTCGGGTGGTGGTTGCACGAAAGCCATCATCGCGAACGAACCGGGATGTTCGAGCTCAATGATTTGTACGCGGTGATCTTTGCCGGGCCGTCGATCCTGCTGCTGGCGGGCGGCGTTCGGTGGGGGTGGGGCGAGTGGGCGACATGGGTCGGGGCCGGAATCGCCGCCTATGGCGCGATCTATTTCGGGTTTCACGATGTCATCGTCCATCGGCGAGTGGCTCACCGGATCGTGCCGCGATCGAGCTATTTCAAACGGATTGTGCAGGCGCATCGCATCCACCACGCGGTCGAGACGAGGCGGGGGACGGTGAGCTTCGGATTTATCTATGCGCCACCGATCGAGGCGCTGAAGGCGGCGTTGCCGGCGAGGGGCCTGCGCGCGCCTAAGGGCGAGTCCAGAGCCCTTCGCGACTGACCTCGCGCGGGGTGACCAGCGAGTCGCCGAGCGCCATTAGCACCAGCCAGAATTTTTCGCGGCGCGGGATCGAGATGCGGCTGTCCCACGCTCGCTCTCCGAGTTCGACCGCGCGGGTGGCGACGGTCCCGTAGATGCGAGCGGCGGAGTTGACCGCCCAGCGGCTGCGGAAATGGAGGCGGGCGGCGCCGACCTTCGCGCTTTTGCGATAGCGGTCGGCGAGGGCGGCCAGGCGAACGGCGATGCGGGCCAGTGCGGGGCGGTGTTTCGGGTCCGCCAAGTCGGCACCGGTTAGCCTTTCCTCCGCGAGCCAGTCATCGGGAAGGTAGCGGCGGTCGACCTTCGCATCGTCGACGATATCGCGAGCGATGTTGGCGAGCTGGAAAGCGATGCCCAGGTCGGCGGCGCGATCGAGCGTGTCGGATTGCGACGCCGCGACGCCCATGACATGCGCCATCATCACGCCCACCGCGCCGGCCACCTGATAGCAGTAACTGAGCAGCTCAGCTTCGGTCGCCGGGGTCCAGCCGGTGGCGTCGCGTTCGAACCCGGCGAGGTGGTCGGCGGCGAGCGACGGGGGAATGGCGCATTCGGCGGCGACGGTGGCGAAGGCATCGAACGCGGCGAGGCCGGTCGGCTTGCCCGCAAGCGCATCGGCGGTTTTCGCGCGGAGGAAAGCGATCCGCTCGGCGGGATTGTCGGGAGTGATGGCGTCGTGGCCGAGCGTCTGGCCGTCGGTGACGTCATCGCAGGCTCGGCACCAGGCGTAGAGCAGCCAGCTTCGGCTGCGCGTGTCCTCGGCGAAGATCTGGCTGGCGAAGCGGAAGCTTTTCGAACCCTGGGCGATGATCCTCCCGGACTCGTCGACCAGCGCCTGGCGTTCTTGTGGGGTCACTCGAGCGTCAGGCATTTTTTTCCAGCATAAGACGGGCGGTCGCCTCGGCGCTGCCGACAACCCCGGGGATACCCGCGCCGGGGTGAGTGCCGGCACCGACGAAGTAGAGGTTCGAAATCTTGTCGTCACGGTTGTGAGTTCGGAACCAGGCCGACTGGGTCAGCACCGGTTCGAGGCTGAACGCCGAGCCGAGATGCGCGGCGAGGTCGCCTTTGAAGTCGGCCGGGCTGTAGTGGAAGCGGGTGCGGATGCGGCTGCGAATGTCGGGGATCAGACGCGCCTCCAATGTGTCGATGATCGTCTCGGCATAGGCTTCACCTTCCGTCTCCCAGTCGACCTTGGCCTGGCCCATGTGGGGGACCGGGGCGAGCGCGTAGAAGGTCGAGCAGCCGGGGGGCGCCATCGACGGATCGGTGATCGTCGGGTGGTGGAGGTAGAGCGCGGGATCGGGGGCCAGCTTGCCGTTGTTGTAGATGTCATCGAGCAGGCCTTTGTAGCGCGGGCCGAACAGGATCATGTGGTGGGGGATGTCGGGGCTGGTCCCCTCAAGCCCGAAGTGGAGCACGAACAGCGAGGGCGAGTAGCGCTTTTTCTTGAGCGCCTTGACCTGGCGGGGGCCGCGCTCGTCGCCTTCGATCAGGCCATAGCTGTGGACGATGTCGCCGTTCGAGGCGATGGCATCGGCCTCGGCGCGAAAGCCCGACTTGGTGCGGACGGCTCGCGCCTGGCCACCGACGACCTCGATCGCCTCGACTGGGTCGTCGAGGCGCAAGGTGCCGCCGATGCGCTCGAACTGCGTGACCATCCCGGCGATCAGCTGGTTGGTGCCGCCCTTGGCGAACCACACGCCGCCGTCGCGCTCGAGCTTGTGGATCAGTGCGTAGATCGACGAACAGGTCATCGGATTGCCGCCGACGAGGAGGGTGTGGAAGGATAATGCCTGTCGCAAATGTTCGTCGGATACAAAGCTTGAGACGATCGAATAAACGCTGCGCCAGGCCTGGTACTTGGCCAGCGCGGGCGCGGCCTTGAGCATGTCGCCGACCTTAAGGAAGGCCTTGGTGCCAAGCTTTTCATAGCCTTCGTGGAAGACCCCGGCGGCGTAGTCGAGGAACTTCTTGTAGCCCTCGACGTCGGCCGGGTTGAGCGCGGCGATCGACTTGAACAGGCTTTCGTCGTCATTGGTGTAATCGAACCGCGTCCCGTCGGGCCAGTCAAGCGCATAGAAGGGCGTGACGGGGAGGAGGGTGACGTCCTGCGCCATGTCATGACCCGACAGGCGCCATAGCCGCATCAGGCAATCGGGATCGGTGATGACGGTCGGTCCGGCGTCGAACATATGCCCGTCGCGCTGCCAGTGGTAAGCGCGCCCGCCGGGCTTGTCGCGGGCTTCGATGATGGTCGTCTGGACGCCCGCGGACTGGAGACGGATGGCGAGCGCGAGGCCGCCGAAGCCGGCGCCGATGACGATTGCGGAATTCACTTCATTTCCCCAGCACCGCGCGCGCGGCTCTTGCAAGAGATACGGGCGGCTTGCCCGCGAGGATGCGGATGCGGTCCCCCAGCGTCGATCGACCGGCATAGAAACGCTCGATCAGCGGGGCGGGGAGGCGGTAAAAGCGCTCGAGCACGCGGTAGCGCTCGGGCGGGTCGGCGGCGCGGAACAGCATTTTGGAGAGCAGGCGGTAGAAGCGGCCCTTATGCCAGTGGCGGCGGGCGTAGGCGCGGGTATCGGCAACGGCGAGGTCGGGCTGCGCCGCTAACCAGGCGGCGAAGCGTACTGCATCGGGCAGCGAGTAGCTGGTCAAGGGTTGGAACAGGGCTGCGCGGGCACCGGCGCGGGGGAGGGGGTCGGCGGCTGGCCAGAAACGGTCGAAATCGCCGCCCATGAGAACCGGGAGCACGCCGGTTTCGCTATGGTTGGGAGCGGCCATTTTCCACCCTTGGGCGGCGGCGAAGGCGGCGATGCGGGCGGTAAGGGTGGGGACGTCGAGGTCGGGCGTGTCGCTGTAATAAGTGTCTTCGACGAATATTTCGCTTGGGCCGAAGGGGAGCAGATAAACGAAGCGGTAGCCTTCGCACTGGTCGACCGTTGCGTCCATGACCACTGGGCGGGTGAGGCCGTGGGGGCGGGTAAGACGGATCGTGTGGCCGACGAATTTTTGCCAGCCGCAATCGAGTGCTGACAGGTCGCCCGCGCCTCGGGCGTCGATGACGGCGTCGGCTTCGAGCAAGCGGCCGTCGGCGAGCGTGACCGAACGGGGGGTGGCGGTTTCGGCGATGCCGTGGATGATGGAGTCCGCGGGGAACCGAGCACGGAGGACGGCGTCGAGGCGCTCGGAGGTAATCGAGTGATAGGGCTGCTCAATCGTTCGCTGGTGAGCGGGGAAGCGGACGTCGTAGGCTGACCAGCGGTGGGCAATCAGGGGCTCGACCAGCGCGCGATCGGCCTTGGCAATGTCACTGCCAAAGAAGCTCCACAGATGATTGCCACCGAGCTTGTCGCCGGCCTCGACGATCGTGACGCGCACGTCGGGTCGGCGCTCGGCCAGTGCGAGCGCGATCAGCCCGCCCGCGAGGCCACCGCCGAGGATGATGAGGGATTGGGGCGGCATTGCGACGGTCTTTAGCGAGGTGGATTGTCGCGAACCACCCCTCCCTTTCGGGGCAGGGATGGCGTAAGCGTGCGCCATGCCTGCGCTCTTCCTCTCCGCAATTGCGATGACGGTCATCGTCGGGGTGCGGTATCTGCTCACCAGTGGGGCGTTTGCGTGGGCGACGTCACGCAAGTTCCCGCAGCGGCTGGCCGGACAACGGGCCCAGGTGCGGCGCGAGATCGTCTGGAGCCTGGCGTCGGCGGCGATTTATGGCGTTCCGGCGGGAGTCGTCGCGTGGGGATGGCAGCAGCGCGGATGGACGCGGATCTACATGGGCTTTCGCGATTATCCGCTGTGGTGGTTACCGCTGAGCGTTCTCGCCTTTCTGTTCGCGCACGATACATGGTTTTACTGGACGCATCGCTGGTTGCATCGGCCGCAGCCGTTCCGGATTGCCCATGCGGTGCATCATGCGAGCAAACCGCCGACTGCCTGGGCAGCGATGAGCTTTCATCCGTGGGAGGCGCTGACCGGAGCGGTGGTCATCCCGGCACTGGTGTTCGTGATCCCGATCCATGTCGCGGCGCTTGGCGCGGTGCTTGCGATCATGACGGTGATGGGAGTGACCAACCACATGGGCTGGGAGATGTTTCCGCGCGCAATGGTTCATGGAAAAGCAGGTCAATGGCTGATATCGGCGAGCCATCATGAGCTTCATCACCAGCGCTATCGATGCAATTACGGGCTTTATTTCCGCTTTTGGGACCGGTTGTGCGGGACCGATGCGGGGCTGGGCGAGTTTGCGTCGGCTGGCGTTGTGCGCGGCGGCCGGAGTGGCGCTGGGCGGGGCGACGGCGCTGCCCTCGGTGCCGAGCGCCAATCTGACGGTCAGCGTCGAGGGGCTGCGCGACCATAAGGGCAATCTGTTGTTCTGTCTGACACGGCGGACCGCGCAGTTTCTCGAGTGCGACAAGGACCCGGGCGCGGTGCATGGCAGCGTGGCGGCAAATGTCGGCATGCTCGATTTCGAGCATATGGCACCGGGCGAATGGGCGCTGCTGATGATCCACGACAGCAATGGCAACGGGAAGCTCGACAAGCGGTTCGGAATCCCGCGCGAGGGGTTCGGCTTCTCGCGCAATCCGGCGATCCGCTTCGGCCCGCCGAGTGCCGAAGCGGTGCGCTTCGCGGTGCCGGAGGGGATCTCGCACCAGCAGCTCAAGATGCGCTATATTTTCTAGAGGCCGAGCGTCTTCTTCGCCGCGATGAGGTGGGGGCGGTCGATCATCTTGCCGTCCAGGCCAAGCGTGCCGACATCCGGGTTTTCGGCAAAGGCCGCGACAATGCGGCGAGCCCAGGCAATTTCCTCGTCCGAGGGGGAGTAACAGCGATTGATCACTTCGACCTGCGCCGGGTGGATCGCGAGGCGGCCGACGAAGCCGTCGCGGCGTGAGACGCGGCAGTCGGCTTCGAGTCCGGCAAGATCGCGGAAGTCGGCGTGGAGCGTATCGATCGGCGCGACCCCGGCAGCGGCGGCGCCGAACAGGGCAAGGTTGCGGACGAGTTGATAGGGCTGGGTGAAGTCGCCGGCCTCGTCGCGGTTGCTGGTGGCGCCGACGGCAGCGGCTAGATCTTCGGCGCCCCACGTCATCGCGGCGAGGCGCGGATGGGCGGGCGCATAGCTGCCGAGCGTGAAGACGGCGGTCGGTGTCTCGGTGGCGACGACGGCGATGCGGACTGAACCGGGCACCATTTCAGCGGCAGCTTCGCGGCTGGCGATCTGGTCGGCGAGGCGGGCGACGTCGGGGCCACCCTCGGGCTTGGGTAGCAGGATTCCATCGAGCCCGGGGCGGACAACGGCGTCGAGATCGGCGGCAGTGAGGGTGCCATCGAACGGATTGACCCGCACCCACAGCGACCAGTCGCGTTGCGCGCTGCGGGAAATAAGGTCCGCGACCATTCTTCGCGCGGCGTCCTTTTGCGTGAGGGCGACCGAATCCTCGAGGTCGAAGATCAGCACGTCGGCGCCGCACCCGGCTGCCTTCGCGGCCTTTTTCTCGCTGTCGCCGGGGACGAACAGCCAGCTGCGCATTTTCATGAAGGCGACCTCATCATCAGGGCGAGGCGCTGGCAGGTGCAAACAATCTCGTCGCGCTGGTTGAAGGCGGTGTGGAGCAGGGTGACGAGCCCCTGCGTCGGACGCGATTTGCTCGGGCGGAGCGCGACGACCTCGGACTCGACCCGGATCGTATCGCCAGCGAATACGGGCTTGGGGAAATTGGTCTCCTCGAGCTTCAAATTGGCGACGGTCGTGCCGAAGGTCGTGTCCTGCACCGACAGGCCGATGACAAGACCAAGGGTGAGCAGCGAATTGACCAGCGGGCGGCCATATTCGGTGTGGCTGGCATAGTCGTGGTCGATGTGGATCGCCGCCGGGTTCATCGTCATGTTCGAAAACAACATATTGTCGCTCTCGAGGATGGTTCGGCGAAGCTCGTGCACGAAGCGCTGGCCGACAGAAAATTGATCGAAATACAGGCCGGCCATGGGGGTTCCTCGCGGATGGGAACCCCGCCTTAACCGGCGTTTCGCCGCTGCGCGAGAGGGCAGGTCGCCCGTCGCTCGGGATCAAGCCGTTCTGAGAATAAGGCTCAGATGCGCCGGCTGGCGATGATCGGGCCGCCCGTCCCCGACTGGAGAATGACCGCCGTGCGCAGGCCGGACGGAGCGCTCGGCAGATTGAAGCGGGCGCTTGGCCCGTTCCAACGACCAAGTGCAACAAGCTGGCGGACGATGTTGCGGTGCGGGATGGTGCGCCCGCCGTTTTCGCCCGCGCCGATCGGAACGGCGATGGTGCGCGGATCATAGCGGACTAGCCATAGCGTCCCACTGCCGCGCCCGGCCTTTATCAGGACCGCCTTGCCATCGCTAAGGATCTCCGGTCCTTGGGTACCGCGATCGAGACGGGCAATGGCGGCTTCGACTTCGCCCTTGCGGTTGCCGATGACGGCGCCCCGGCCGTTGATGACCACTTCGGGGGTGGAAACGCTGAGCTGGCGGTTCGCGCCGGCATAGTCCACCTGACGCTTGGTGTAGGCCGGGTCCCCGAACGTGTCTTTCCAGCCGAGCCGGTCCCAATAGGTCACGGCGAAACTCAGGGCGAGGACGTCGGGCCGGTCCGCCAGGGAATTCACCACGACATCGGCCGGCGGGCATGACGAGCAACCCTGGCTCTGATAAAGTTCGATCACGGTCGGGTGGGCCGGATCGGCGGCAGGGGCGGTCGTGGTCCACAGCGCGGCGCCGACCAGCAACATCAATTTACGCATCTTGTTTCTCCTTCGATTTCGATGATCAATCCGTCCGAGATCCATTGCGCAAGCCATTGGCCCGCAACGGCTGCCGGGTCATCCCCGCCCGCGTCGACCAGGGCGGCGCAAAGCGACCCGAAATTCATGCCCTTGTCGATGTGGCGCAGAGCATCGGCCTCGGCTTGATCGGTTGTCCGGAAGCGCGGGGTTTCGTCATGGCGCCAGACCAGGATTTCGCCTCGGTTTGGCAATAGTTCGACGGGCGGCGGCATCGTCTCAGCGGTGATCGCCGACCAGATCGCCGGGGCGTTGGTTGTTAAGCCGCACATGCGCAAAGATGGCGTCAGATGGAGACGGGCATGGTCCCATTCGACGCCCGCGAGGTCGCCGGTAGCAACCGGGACGGCGTCGGCGGCAACAAACGCATGGCCGAGCGCAAGCTCGAGTGTCGCCAGTTCGGCGACCTCGGCATCGCCCGGATAAAGTTGCGCGAGGGTCGAGGGGAAATCATCCGGATAATGATCGAGCGACCAGCTGTGCGGCGGCATTCGTCCGGCGTGCGCGATGATCGCGTCCTGGAATGCTTCGTCGCCGAGCCATGCGCGGGTGACCGCAAAGCTTTCGTCGAGGCAGGCGACGATCTGGCCACGGTAGTTATTCTGATAAATGTCGAGGCCGGCCCGCGCGTCTTCCGCGAAGCGGGGATCTGACGGCGCCTCACCGACGTGGAGCCAGGCGCGGAAATCCTGTTGCAGGGCGAGCAGGCTCATGCCGCCTCGCGCAGGGATCGGTCGGCGACGCGCCGAGCGGTTGCCAGCTCGTCGAGCAGCTCGGCGAGCGGGGGGATGGCGTCGTCGCGCTCGATCATCGTCGCGACCGGTCCCAGGCGGCCGACGAGGTGGGCATAGAGGTCCCACACCGTGGCGCAGACCGGCTGGTCGTGGGTGTCGATCAGCAGTGCCTCGCCCTGGCTGTGGCCGGCCAAGTGGACCTGGCGCACGCGGTGGGCGGGAACGCCGTCGAGGTAGGCGAGTGCGTCGAAGCCGTGATTACTTGCGCTGACGAAGACGTTGTTGACATCGAGCAGCAGGCCGCAGCCGCTGCGCTCGCACAGGCGATCGAGAAATTCCCACTCGGTCATCGTCGAATGGCCGAATGCGATGTAGCTTGAGGGGTTCTCGATCAGCATCGCGCGGCCGATCGCATCCTGCGCCCGGCCGACATTGGCGGCGACCACGTCGAGCGTTTCGTCGTCGTAGGGCAGCGGCAGCAGGTCGTGCGAATTGAATCCGCCGATGCCGGTCCAGCAAAGATGGTCGGACACGAACAGCGGGTCGATCTCGTCGACCAGCGCTCGCAGGCGGATCAGATAGTCCGGATTGACGGGCTGCGCCGACCCAATCGACATCGACACGCCGTGCAGGGCGACGGGGTAGCGCTCGCGAACCTGACGCAGGATGCGCCGCGGCTGGCCACCGTCGACCATGAAATTCTCGGAAATCACCTCGACAAAATCGACGTCGACCTGGCCTTCGACGAACGCCGGATAGTGCGGCTTTCTCATGCCTAGTCCGAAACCGTCGAACGTCGCGATGTGCATCAGGTTCGTCCCCGAAAAAAGTGGCCCCGGCGACGTACGCCGGGGCCGAGTTGGCTAGATTTCGGTCAGGCTGCCACCAGCGGCGGCGCACTGCTTTTCGCTCATTGCCTTGAAGCCGTGGCCCTTGCAGTCGTTCATGCCCTTGCAGCTGTTGTGCGCGGTCTTGCAGTCGGACGTGCCCTTGCACGTGTTGACGCCATAGCAATGGACCTGCGCCGCATGATGGCTGGCGAGGGCAGGCGCGGCAGGCGTGATGGCGGCGAGCGCGAACAGGGCGGCGGAGGCGGCGATGCTGACGCCGGACTTGGCAGTGATCATGGAACAAACTCCCCAAAGGGTTGCCGGAAATGGCAGCTCCAGTTCGCTCGGGTGGGACGACCGGTTACATTACCACCGCAATAATCTTGGCCCGACCAACGCCCCGACGGTCGCCGCCAGCAAGATGCCGAGCGAATACCAGGTCAGAACGAAAATCGCCGACACTTCCGGGCAGTGGAGGCAATAGACGGTCGCGGAAAAAGCGCCGGCGGCTAGCCCGGCGGCCGCGCCGGCGGCGCGCAGGCGGGTCGGGGCGAGGCGGCGGAACGACCACAGCAGGCCGATGAAGATCGGCACCGCCAGCATCAGCACCAGCCAGGGGCATTTGCTCCAGGTATGGCCGAGCCACATTGCCAGCCAGTCAGACCGGGGCGTGCGGATCAGTTCGCCGACGCCGACCGCCGCCAGGGCCAGAACCGGCACGGCGATCAGCCACAGGCGACGCAGACTGCCCGGATCGGGCCGCGCGAGGCGGGCCGTGACGTAGATGGAAATCGCCGCGAGCGAGATCGTATAGCCCCACTTCATCCAGAACGTACCGCCGTGCATCGCCAGCCACAGGTCGGGGCGAGGGCCGAGCGTCGCCACGATCAGCAGCGTCGAGGCGAGTGCGCCGGCGATGACTCCGCTCGCCAGCCGCCAGCCGACGGCGCCGCGTCCGACCGGGCGGACATTGGCGGCGAGCGATGTAATGAGTTCGTCGGTGTTCATCGAGTTTGCCCTGAAATGCGCGCCGCGAGTGACTTGAGCCCGCGATGTACCGAAACCTTGATGTCCGATTCTCCGATCCCGGCGGCCACCGCCGCCTCCGCAATGCTGGCGCCGTCGATCTTCGTCGCGCGGATCGCCCGCGCCTGCTTGGGCGGAAGGGTGTCGAGCAACTCCTCGACATCGATGCGGGCGTTGCTGGCGGTTTCGAACCCTTCGGTGACGAGAATATCCTCCAGCCCCTCGATCGGCACGGTCTTCCGCGATCGGCGATATTGGTCGATCATCTTGTAGCGCGCGATCGAAAACAGCCACGCGGTGAAGACGCGATCGCGGTCGAACGTGGCGCGGCGAGTGTGAACGGCAATCAATGTTTCCTGCACAAGGTCTTCGATATCGTCCTCGCCCCCCGACATCACACGGCGGCGATAGAAAGAACGCAGCAGCGGAACGAGCGCGCTGAGCAGACAGGCGTGGGCGCGGGCATCGCCATCGAGCCCACCGATCATCCATGCCCGCAACTGGCTTTCGTCCGCTCGCATTCCCGCTCCCTCCATGTGTTCGGATCGCCGGGACCATTGGTTACACCAGCGCAGCGCCGCGCGGCGAAACTATTTGATTGCGACCCGCCGTAACCAACCGGCGGGGCGGTGCGAACTGGCTGTCGTGACCGGTTAACGCCCCCTTCCGGTCATCGCGAGGCCCGGTGCACCTCCTGGCCGGGCCTCGCGATATGGGCATCCGAATTCAAAGGAACTTCACCATGCGCACTGTCGCCAGTATCGCCGCCACCATTGCCCTCACCGCCCTCGCCACGTCGGCCAGCGCCGCCAGCCCGGCCAAGACCCCGATGGAAAAATGCTATGGCGTCAGCCTGGCCGGGAAGAATGATTGCAAGGCAGGCGCGGGGACCAGCTGCGCCGCGACATCCCACGCGGATTACCAGGGCGACGCCTGGAAATATGTCAAGGCGGGCACCTGCACCTCGATCAAGACCCCCAAGGGCCTTGGCTCGCTCAGCCCCAGGGCGTGACCGCTACGCCGGGGCGCTTCCTGAGCGTCTCGGCGACCATCAAGGGGATTCTATATGATTAACAGGGCGTACGGCCGCTTTTGTGGCGGGCTGGAGCGAGCTATACCGGATGCCGCCTTGCTACTGATAGCGCGGCTTGGCATTGCGGCTGTCTTCTTCCTGTCCGGCCGGACCAAGGTCGAGGGGCTGTTGACGATCACCGACGGGACATATGAGTTGTTCCGCACCGACTATCAGCTGCCGCTGGTCCCGCCCGAGATCGCCGCCCATGCCGCGACCTATTCGGAGCATCTCTTTCCGGTTCTGCTCGTCCTGGGATTGTTCACGCGCCCCGCGGCCCTGGCGTTGTTCGGAATGACGGCGGTCATTGAAATCTTCGTCTACCCGGACGCGTGGCCGACCCATTTGTCATGGGCTGCCTTGCTCCTGCTCTTGATTGCGCGGGGCGGCGGGCGTTGGTCGCTCGACGCATTGTTTAGCATCGGCGGGAGATCCGCCGGGCGAACCTAGGCCACCCCCTGAGCGCAGGCACTGAAATAATTGTTATATTACAACACTCTTAACAAACAGAGGCGCAAACCGTTGGTGATGTTTTAAAGGCAGGCCTCGAGATAGGGCTGGTCGAAGCCAAACTGCTTGGCTTTTTCCATCGTGTAGGGGCGCAGCCCCATCGATCGGTATTCACCGATAATCTTGCCGTCGGCGCTCTCGTCCAGATATTCGAATTTGAATAGCTCCTGCGTGACGATGACATCGCCCTCCATCCCGATCACCTCGGTGATGTTGGTCGTGCGGCGTGAACCGTCGCGAAGACGTTTGACCTGCACGATGAGGTCGACCGAGTCGGCGATCTGGCGGCTGATCGCTTCCTTCGGTACCTTGATGTCCGACATCATCACCATGTTTTCCATACGCGCGAGACACTCGCGTGGGCTATTGGAGTGGAGCGTCGCCATCGAACCGTCATGACCTGTGTTCATCGCGGCCAAGAGATCGAAACACTCCGGCCCGCGGATTTCGCCCAAGATTATCCTATCCGGTCGCATACGCAGCGCGTTGATAACGAGGTCACGGATGGTGATCGCGCCCTGTCCCTCGAGATTGGCGGGGCGCGTTTCGAGCGGTAGCCAATGCGGTTGCTGTAGGCGAAGTTCGGCCGCGTCCTCGATCGTCAGCACGCGCTCGCCCGGGTCGATCATCTTCGACAGGGCGTTGAGCATCGTCGTCTTGCCCGAACCGGTACCGCCCGAGATGACGATGTTCATTCGCGAGGCGCCAGCGATTTTGAGCAGGGTCGCCATTTTCTCCGACATCGACCCGAAACCGCGCATCATGTCGAGCGTGATCGGCTTCTCGGAGAATTTACGAATCGAGATGGCCGTACCGCGAAGCGACAGCGGCGGGACGATGACGTTGACGCGGCTGCCGTCGGGCAGGCGGGCGTCGGCTAGCGGCGTCGTCTGATCGACGCGGCGGCCGACCTTGTTGACGATCCGCTGGGCGATCTGGAACAAATGCTCCTCGTCGCGAAACTGGATATGGGCGAGCTCGAGCTTGCCCTTGCGCTCGACAAAGGTCTGGTCGGGGCCGTTGACCATGATGTCGCTGATCGTCGGGTCGCTGAGCAGTTCCTCGAGCGGGCCGAGGCCAAGCAGTTCGTCAACGAGCACTTTTTCCAGCGCAAACTGCTCGCGCCGGTTGAGGTTGATCTTTAGCTCGCCGAGTACCTCGGAGATGATCGGTCGGAATTCCTCGGCCAGCTCGTCCTTGCCGAGCGTCGCGGCGGCTTCCGGGTCGACCCGTTCAAGCAGGCGTGGAAGCACCTGTTCCTTGATGCGGTGGACAGAGGCCTCGAAGCCTTCGGTCTTGCTCGCCCCCTGCTCGCCGCTGGCATTCTGGCGCTGGTTGAGGCGATCCATCGCTCCGATCATGGAGTTTGATGCGTGCACGGGACTCTCGGCGATGTCGCTCAGTTCCTCCACCGGCGGAAATTGCTCACCGCCAGCGGCTCCCGCGCCAGGCCCCGACTTCATCGGTCGCGCGACGCCGAAATTCGGGCGTGCCGCGTTATTACCCAGTCCGTTGCGCTTGCCGAAAGCGTTCATCGTCACCCAATCCGATCCGTTGCGCGGAAATCGAGATGGTGAATAGCCGTAAAACTTTACTGAAAGGTTAGTTGGCCGGTTGATTGCGAGTCCACACCGTGATCCGCTGAGGCACGTTGTCGACCGGCAAATCGATTGCCTTCACAAGGCGATAATGTGTTGCCAATTCATATTTAACCAAAGGCCACGACTCCGTATTGCGGTCGCGAGATGTCTTTCGCAGCGCCAGCACGATCACTGTCGGTCGTTGCGAAAGAATGCGACTTGTCTCTTCGCCGGTGTCGACCCCGACCGCATTTTGCTCCGCGACGATCGCAAGATGATCAGGAAAAAGGAACCGTGTAGCGCAAGGTCTTCCCCCTCTCTCGTAAAGGAGCGGTGGGCCGTCAGCAATGAACAGGCATCCGCCACGGAGATTCGCCCTGACCAAATTGGAAAGTTGAGCAAAACCTTCGATCGATTCACGGCGAGCACGAAAGTTTATGATCTCGCTTTGGCAAATGGCAAAGATGATCACTGCAACCAGTAATCCTTCCCTCGTTCCGCGGCGCTCGAATAGTGGGGCGGCGAGAAGCGCCAGCGGCATGATTAGGGGAATTGAATAATATTGATAAAAACGCGGAATCAGGAGGAGCTCAAGCAATGCCGCCGCCATCCATCCTAACAGAAGCCAGAAAAAGTTCAGGCTGCGCGTCTCGCGACGCATGCGATTGGCTCCGGCAAAAGCAAGCGCGGCTAATGGAGCCATAAAAACCATCAAGTAAAGAATTCCGAATAAGGAGCTCCCATCTTGTGACCCTTTCCGGAAGATGGAGAGGAATACACTGTCGAAATAGATGCCGAACACGCCAATTTTGTAAAAGGCTGCGAATGAAGCCAACGTTGGTGCAAGTCCGACAAAAACCATGATTAGGCCGAGCCAAGCGGCACGATTGTGCGATGTCGAGCGGCGATAAACGAGGAGCACGAATCCAGCGCCCACAAATAGTGAGGACGTGATGCTTGTCTGACGGATGGTCAGCGCAACTCCGCACAGCAAGCACGCGGAAATTGCTTTTGGGACAAATGTGCGATGGGGTTCCTCGACCGCCTTCACGAGCAAAAGTGCGGCGAGTGCGACGGGCAAACAATAAAACAGCTGCGCCTGACCCGCAGTTCCTTTGAACATTGTAAGCACGATGGGATAAAGCATGCACGAATAAAGGGCCGCAGTTTCACTTGCATATTTGCGCGCGATTCGTTGCAAGACAAAAGTAGTTGCTGCGACGAAAGTACCTGCCAGCAACGATATGGTGATCAATGGATCGCCACCGAGACGAAGTCCCAAGGCGTAGATCAGGAAGATACCGATCGGTTTCCTGTCCCATATTTGAACGTACGGTATCTGCCCTTGCGTGATAGCACGACCAATCAAAAGGTATAGTTGGTCGTCTGCTGAATAAAGCGGGTTCGCAAACGCACTGGCCCGCGTCAGCGCCGTAATCACTAGGACAACCGCGGCAACTACCAGCCAGTGAATAGGGCGTTTGCGAACTGAAATTGCGGGTCGCCCTGACGGCGTCAAGTCAATCAAGCCAGCTTCGCTGTCGGATGCAGTCGAAAATCGCAAAACCGACATCTGATCCCTCAATCGATCAGTGTTTAATACTGCATTTCATGATCAAGTAAACGGATGGCCCAGGAGTGACATCAAGTCAGCCAACGCTCTCCGCCAGCACAGTCAGGCCATTAACGCTGACCTCGGCGAAACCACCCGATACCTGGATCGTCTCGGGCGCGCCGCCCGGCGTCTTGAAGACCGTCAGCGGGCCGTCCTTCAGCGTCGTCATCAGCGGCGCGTGACCGGCCATTGCACCGAAATCGCCTTCGCTGCCGGGGACGACCACCATGTGGACGTCCTCGGAGCGGATAAGCTTGTCGGGGGTGACGAGTTCGAAGCGGAGGAGGTCGGCCATTACGCCTCCTGCGCCATCTTCTCGGCCTTGGCGACCGCCTCGTCGATCCCGCCGACCATGTAGAAAGCAGACTCCGGCAAGTGGTCGTAGTCGCCTTCGACGACCGCCTTGAACGACTTTACCGTGTCCTCGACCTGGACGAACTTGCCCGGGATTCCGGTGAACACTTCGGCGACGTGGAACGGCTGGCTGAGGAAGCGCTGGATCTTGCGCGCGCGGGCGACGATCAGCTTATCTTCTTCGCTGAGCTCGTCCATTCCGAGGATGGCGATGATGTCCTGCAGCGACTTATACTTTTGCAGCGTCTCCTGAACGCGGCGCGCGGTGTCGTAATGCTCTTGCCCGACAACGGCGACGGTCAGCACACGGCTCGTCGAATCAAGCGGATCGACTGCTGGGTAGATGCCCAGCTCGGAGATGGCGCGGTTGAGCGTGGTCGTCGCATCCAAATGGGCGAACGACGCGGCAGGGGCCGGATCGGTAAGATCGTCCGCAGGCACGTAGATCGCCTGGACCGAGGTAATCGAGCCCTTGTTAGTCGAGGTGATCCGCTCCTGCAGCTGGCCCATGTCGGTTGCCAGCGTCGGCTGATAGCCCACCGCCGACGGGATGCGACCGAGCAGCGCCGACACTTCCGACCCCGCCTGGGTGAAGCGGAAGATGTTGTCGACGAAGAACAGCACATCCTGCCCTTCGACGTCGCGGAAATATTCGGCCTGGGTGAGGCCCGACAGGGCGACGCGGGCACGGGCTCCCGGCGGCTCGTTCATCTGGCCGAACACCAGCGCGACCTTCGATCCTTCGGGCGTCGGATTGCCGTCGGCGTCTTTGGCGATGACCCCGGCGTCGAGGAACTCGTGATAGAGATCATTGCCCTCGCGGGTGCGCTCGCCGACGCCGGCGAAAACGCTGACGCCGCCGTGGCCCTTGGCGATGTTGTTGATCAGCTCCTGGATGAGCACGGTCTTGCCGACCCCCGCGCCGCCGAACAGGCCGATCTTGCCGCCGCGAGCATAGGGCGCGAGCAGGTCGATGACCTTGATTCCAGTGACCAGAATCGCGCTTTCGGTTGATTGATCGACGAACAGCGGGGCTTCGGCATGGATCGGGGCGAACAGGTCCGAACCGATCGGACCGCGATCATCGATCGGCTCGCCGATGACGTTCATGATACGGCCCAAGGTCTTGGGGCCGACGGGGACGCGGATCTGGCTGCCGGTGTCGGTTACGGTCTGGCCGCGGGTGAGGCCCTCGGTCGCGTCCATGGCAATGGTGCGGACCATATTCTCGCCGAGGTGCTGGGCGACCTCGAGGACAAGGCGGTTGCCGTTGTTGCTGGTCTCGAGCGCGCCGAGGATCGGCGGCAATTCGCCGTCGAACGCGACATCGACAACCGCGCCGATGACCTGCGCGATGCGGCCGACGAGGTTGCTCGTCTGGGTGGGGGCAGTAGGGGCGGCGGTGGCCATGATGTCTGTCCTTGGCTTTTGGGCGGTTAGAGCGCTTCGGCGCCCGAGATGATTTCGACGAGTTCGGTGGTGATCGCAGCCTGGCGCTGGCGGTTGTAGACGATCGCGAGCTTCTTGATCATGTCGCCGGCGTTGCGCGTGGCGTTGTCCATGGCGGTCATCTGCGAGCCGTAGAAGCCGGCCTGATTCTCGAGTAGCGCGCGATAGATCTGGATCGCGATGTTCTTGGGCAGCAGCGCTTCGAGGATTGTCTCCTCGTCGGGCTCATATTCGATCGCGGCGGGAGCGGCGGCGGCCTTGTCGATGGCAGGTGCCGCGGTGGGCGCTACCGGGATGATCTGGTCGACCGTCGGCTCCTGCAACAGGGTCGAGCGGAAGTTGGCGTAGGCGAGGTGCGCGACGTCGAACTGGCCGGCGAGGAAGCGCTGGGTAACATCCTCGGCGATCGCCAGCGCGTCGGTGTAGGCCGGGGCCTTCATCGCGCTGGTATCGTGCTGAGCGATGATCCCGCTGGGGTAGAAGCGGGCGATCACCGGGCGACCCTTGCGGCCGACGATGTAGAACAGGACGGTCTTGCCCTCGCCCTCGAGCTGCTCAGCCTTGCGGCGCGCGGCGCGAACGATGTTGCTGTTGAACGCGCCCGCGAGCCCGCGGTCGCCGGTGGCGAGCACGATCAGGTGCGTTTCGTCCTTGCCGGTGCCAGCCATGAGCTTGGGCGACTGCGGCCCGACGGTGACGCGCGAGGCGAGACTGGCGACGACCGCGGCGAGGCGGGTCGCATAGGGGCGCCCGGCCTCGGCATTGGCCTGCGCCCGGCGCAGCTTTGCCGCGGCGACCATCTTCATCGCCTTGGTGATCTTCTGCGTCGACTTAACCGAGCCGATGCGCATCTTGAGGCTTTTGAGCGAGGCCATCGGCTCAGGCGAACTGCTTGCCGAAGGTCGCCAGCGCGTCCTTGAGCGCCGTCGAAGTCTCGTCGTCGAGCGCCTTGGTGTCGCGGATCTTGGCCAGGATTTCGGGCTTGTCCGAGCGAAGGTAGCTCAGCATCTGCGCTTCGTAGCGGGTGATATCCGACGTCGGGACGGCGTCGACATAGCCTTGCGTTCCGGCGAAGATCGAGGCGACCTGCTCCTCGATCGGCATCGGCTGAAACTGCGGCTGCTTGAGCAGCTCGGTCAGCCGAGCACCGCGCGCGAGGAGCTTCTGGGTCGAGGCGTCGAGATCGCTGCCGAACTGGGCGAAGGCGGCCATTTCGCGATACTGGGCTAGCTCCAGTTTGATCGATCCCGCGACCTTCTTCATGGCCTTGGTCTGCGCCGCCGAGCCGACGCGCGACACCGAAAGCCCGACGTTGATCGCCGGACGCACGCCCTGATAAAACAGGTCGGTCTCGAGGAATATCTGGCCATCGGTGATCGAAATCACGTTGGTCGGGATGTAGGCCGACACGTCGCCCGCCTGGGTCTCGATGATCGGCAGCGCGGTGAGTGAGCCCGAGCCATTGTCGGCGTTCATCTTGGCGGCGCGCTCAAGCAAACGAGAGTGGAGATAGAAAACGTCGCCGGGATAGGCTTCGCGGCCCGGCGGGCGGCGCAGCAGCAGCGACATCTGGCGATAGGCAACCGCCTGCTTCGACAGATCGTCATAGACAATGACCGCGTGCATGCCGTTGTCGCGGAAAAATTCGCCCATCGCGCAGCCGGTGTAGGGCGCGAGATATTGCAGCGGGGCGGGCTCCGACGCGGTCGCGGCGACGACGATGGTATATTCCATCGCGCCATTTTCCTCGAGCGCGCGGACGATCTGGGCGACGGTCGAGCGCTTCTGCCCAATGGCGACGTAGATGCAGTAAAGCTTCTGGCTCTCGTCGTCGCCCGCGTTGGCCTTCTTCTGGTTGATGAAGGTGTCGAGCGCGACGGCGGTCTTGCCGGTCTGGCGATCGCCGATGATCAGCTCGCGCTGGCCACGGCCGACCGGGACGAGCGCGTCGAGTGCCTTGAGGCCGGTCTGGACGGGCTCGTGGACCGACTGGCGCGGGATGATGCCGGGGGCTTTCGTCTCGACGCGGCTGCGCTGGTCGCTGACGATCGGGCCCTTGCCGTCGATTGGGTTGCCGAGCGCATCGACCACGCGGCCGAGCAGGCCCTTGCCGACGGGGACGTCGACGATCGTGCCGGTGCGCTTGACGGTCGAGCCTTCCTTGATCGTCGAGTCCGACCCGAAGATCACCGCGCCGACGTTATCGGCCTCGAGGTTGAGCGCCATCCCCTGGATGCCGCCGTCAAACTCGACCATCTCGCCGGCCTGGACGTTGTCGAGGCCGTGGATGCGGGCGATACCGTCGCCGACCGACAGCACGGTGCCGACTTCGGAAACCTGCGCGTCGGCGTCGAAGTTCGCGATCTGGTCGCGAATGACGCGGGAGATTTCAGCGGCGCGGATATCCATGGGTTTAGCCTTTCATCGAATCTTGTTTGGCGGCGGGCTAGCCCCGCATCGCCTGTGCGAGCGTATTGAGTCGGGTGCGGATCGACGCATCGATCATCTGGCTGCCGAGCCGGACGATGATTCCGCCGAGGATGGAGGGATCGACCTGGGCGTCGATTGACACATCGCGCTTGGCGCGGATCTTGAGCTGGGCGGCGAGCGCGGTGCGCTGGTCGTCGTGCAGGGGGTGGGCGGTGGTAACTTCCGCCGTGGTCTCGCCGCGGTGGGCAGCGGAGAGCGCGCGAACGAGGGTGATGACCTTGGGCAGCTCGGACAGGCGGCCATTTTCAGCCAGCACGCCCAGGAAGCGCGCCGTCAGCGGATCGATTGAAAGCGTTGGAGCCAGCGCGACGATGACCCTGCCGGCTTCGGTGCGGCTGATCACCGGGCTCGACACGAGACGCTTTAAATCGGGCGATTCGGCCAGCGCCTCGGTCAGCGACTCGAGGCTCTTGGAAACCGAATCGATCTGCTTTTCGTCGCGGGCGAGACCGAACAACGCAGTCGCATAGCGCCCTGCAAGGCTAGCCTGAATGCCGCCGGAATTCTCCACGCGCGTTAAGCTCCAAGTCGAAATTTGGCCCCTGCATGAATGGCGGCGCAAGTGGCCGAAACCACGCACCCCCGCCGGGTTGCGCGGCCCCTAGCAAAGGGAGGCCGGGGGCGCAAGATCCGGCTTTGACCGCAAGCTTCGGGATGCCGGCGCAAAACCTTCGAGATAAAAGATATCGAACGCCCGCATCGAGCGGAATTGACCGCACGGCATGGGATGCACGGCAGGGAAGGACGGTTTAAGCGATGCTGATGTTGACCAAAACTATTGACAGTGGCGCGGCCTGGGCGGCGTTCGAACAGCGCGATCGGGCGCACGACGGGCGCTTCGTCGGAGCGGTCAGGACAACTGGCATCTACTGCAAACCGTCTTGCCCTGCTCGCCATCCCAAGCGCGAAAATGTGGTATTCTATGCGGACGGGGCGGCAGCCCGCGCAGCCGGTTTTCGCGCTTGCATGCGCTGCCGACCGGATGAGGTCGGGCGCGATCGCGAGGCGGTGGCCAAAGCGGTGCGGCTGATCGAGCAGGCCGAAGAGATGCCATTGCTGGCCGATCTTGCAGCAGCGGTGGGCTATGCGCCGCATCACTTCCAGCGCTTGTTCGCGCGCGATCTCGGGGTTTCGCCGTCGGCCTATGCGCGAGGGTTGCGCGCCCGACGCGCAGAGCATCATCTTCAGGAGGACAAGTCCGTGACCGAGGCACTTTATGAGGCGGGCTATGCGGCCCCTTCGCGCTTCTACGCCGATGCGGGCGAGCGATTGGGGATGACCCCATCGGCGTGGCGCGACGGCGGGCGCGGGGCAGTGATCCGGTTCGTCACGACCGAAAGCCCGCTTGGACCGCTGCTCATCGCGGCGACTGAAAAGGGGATCTGTCGGCTGACCTTCGGCGAAGGCGAGGGCGCGCTCCGGCGAAAATTCCCCAACGCCGATATCCGCCCCGACGACGGTACGATTTCGCCGTGGGTCGCAGCGGCATTGACGCAGATCGAACGACCAAGCGATCATCAGCTCCCGCTCGACGTCCGCGGCACTGCGTTTCAGGAAAAAGTGTGGGCCGAGTTGCGCAAGATTCCGCTCGGCCAGACGCGCAGCTATGCCGATATCGCAGCGGCGGTCGGATCGCCGGGAGCGGTGCGGGCAGTGGGGACGGCGAACGGGTCGAATCCAGTGTCGGTGCTGGTTCCCTGTCACCGCGTAATCCGCTCGGACGGAAGACTTGGCGGCTATGGCGGTGGGTTGCCCAACAAGGTCACACTGCTTGCTGCCGAAGGGATCAAGTTCGACGAACCGACCCTGCTCTAGACCCCACGTGCCCAGCCTGGCTCAGCAGACTCGAGCCCGGCGAGGGTTTCGGCTGCCTTCTCGCGTAATGCCTCGCGGCGTTCGACACTCATGCGCCGCCAGGTCGAGTAGGTGTTGAACAGGCGCGCATTGCCGCCGAGCTTGTCTTGGTTGCGTGCAAGAAAATCCCAGTAAAGTGAATTGAACGGGCAGGCGTCGGGCCCAGTCTTCTGCTTCACGTCATAGCGACAGGTTTTGCAGTGGTTCGACATGCGATCGATGTAGGCGCCACTCGCCGCATAGGGCTTGGTCGCGAGGCGTCCGCCGTCGGCGAACTGGCTCATCCCGATGACGTTGGGATGTTCGACCCATTCATAGGCGTCGGCGTAAACGACGAGATACCAGTCGGCGACCTGCTTGGGATCGACCCCCGCGAGCATTGCGAAATTCCCGAGCACCATCAACCGTTGGATGTGGTGGGCGTAGGCGTTGTCGCGAGTGTTGCGGACGGCGTCGGCGAGACACGCCATTTCCGTGTCCCCGGTCCAGTAGAAGTCGGGCAGGTCGCGGGTCGCGCCGAGAAAATTCTCGTCGCTCAGCCCAGGCATCTCGCGCCAGTACATGCCGCGGATATATTCGCGCCAGCCCAGGATCTGGCGGATGAACCCTTCGACCGCGCTTAGCGGTGCATGGCCCGAGCGGTAGGCGGCTTCGGCGGCGGCGCATGCCTCGCTGGGGAGCAACAGGCCGCAGTTGAGGCTGGTCGATATTCCGGCATGGTAAAGATAGTCGGCGCCCTCGAGCATTGCGTCCTGGTGCTGGCCGAAGCGCGGCAGCCGCGTGGCAATAAAATCGGCGAGAAGCTCCCGCGCCTGGCTCGCCGTAACGGGCAGGTCGAAGCGATCGATGTGGCCGAAATGACCAGCGAAACGGTCCTCGACCAGCGCGATGACCTCGCGTGTGATTGGATCGGGCTCGAATCGCAGCGGACCGGGCGGCTGCTGCTGCGGAGGGCCACCGCGATTGTCGTGGTCGAAATTCCATTTGCCTCCGCTCGGGTTGCCGTCGGGCTCCATCAGCAGACCTGTGCGGCGGCGCATATCGCGATAGAAATTCTCCATCACCAACCGGCCATTCCGAGCTGACGCCCAGGTGAAGAAATCGGGCAGCGAGCAGAAGAACCGGTCGTCGTCGAGGATATCGACGGGGATGCCCATCGCTTCTGGCCACCTGCGAATAGACTCGTGAACGCGATATTCGCCTGGCTCGACGACGCGAATCGCCGCCGGGCAATGCCGCTCGACCGCGCGTGCGACTTCGCCGGTAAAGCTGCCGCTGTTGGCAGGATCGTCGAGTCTCACGTAGTCGACCCGCCAACCGGCGTGTTCGAGTGCCGCAGCGAAGTGGCGCATTGCCGACAGGATCAGGACGATCTTTGCCTTGTGGTGGCGGACGTAGCTCGTCTCCTCGGCAACTTCCATCATCAGCACGACCGTGGTCGTGCGGTCGGAACCACGAAGGCTTGCGAGGGCGGCGCTAAGCTGATCGCCGAGAACGGGGACGAGTGTGGTCATGATCCTCCGACCGATGCAGTAGCGGAGCATTTCAGGTTCACAGGAAACTATAGGGGTCGACGTCGACCGCGACGCGGACCTTGGCGATCCACTCGACCCCGCCCAGCCATTCGCGGATGACGTCTTGCACATCGAGCGCGCGCGCGGCGTGGACGAGGATGCGCTGGCGGTGGCGGCCGCGCAGCATGGCGAGTGGGGCGGGGGCGGGACCGAACACGGCCATGCCATCCACCAGCGGAGCCGCGCGAGCGATGCGGCGGGCGGTGGCTTCGGCTTCGGCGGCGTGCTCGGACGAGATCACGATCGCGGCGAGGCGGCCGAACGGAGGCATGGCGGCATCGCGGCGGGCCATCGTCTCCGCAGCGATGAAGCCCGCGGTGTCGCCCGCGACAAGTGCCGCGATGACGGGCGCGCCCGGGTCGTGGCTCTGGACGAACACCCGGCCGGGCTTGTCGCTGCGTCCGGCGCGGCCGGCGACTTGGCTGATCTGCTGGAAGCTACGCTCCGCAGCACGGAGGTCGCCGCCCTGAAGCCCCAAGTCGGCATCGACCACCCCGACCAGGGTCAGGTTGGGGAAGTGATAGCCCTTGGTCACCAGCTGCGTGCCGATGACGATGTCGATCTCGTGCGCTTCCATCTTCGCGACGAATTCGGCTGCCTTGGCAGGCGACCAGATCGTGTCCGAGGTCACCATCGCGGTGCGGGCGTCGGGGAACAGCGCGGCGACTTCGTCGGCGATCCGCTCCACTCCCGGGCCGCAGGCGACCAGGCTGTCTTCCTCGCCGCACTCGGGGCAATTCTTCGGCGGTGGCATCACATGGCCGCAATGGTGGCAGGCGAGGCGGTGCATCAGCCGGTGCTCGACCATCCATGCGGTGCAGTTGGGGCATTGGAACCGGTGGCCGCAATGTCGGCACAATGTCAGGGGAGCAAAACCGCGGCGATTGAGGAACAGCAGCGACTGCTCGCCCGCGGCGAGATTGGCCTCGAGCTCGGACACGAGCGTCGGGGCGAGCCAGCGCCCGCGCGGCGGCGGGTCCTGTGTCAGATCGATCGCGGTGATCGTCGGCAGGCTCGCGCCGGCGAAACGGCTCGGCAGGCGAACCTCGCGATAACGGCCGATTTCCACCATGTGGCGGGTCTCGATTGCCGGGGTCGCTGACGACAGGATGACCGGGATATCCTCAAACTTGCCGCGCATCACTGCAACGTCGCGCGCGTGATACTGGACCCCTTCCTCCTGCTTGAACGACGGCTCGTGCGCCTCGTCGACGACGATCAGTCCGAGCTTGGCGTAGGGCAGGAACAGTGCTGAACGTGCTCCGACGGTTACCGCTGCCTCGCCGCAGGCAATCGCGCGCCACGCCCGGCGGCGCTGCGACGAGCGCAGGCCCGAGTGCCACGCCGTCGGCGGACAGCCGAAGCGGGCTTCGAAGCGCTTGAGAAATGGCTCGGTCAGGGCGATTTCGGGGAGCAGGACGAGTATCTGATCGCCCCGGCGCAGGGTAGCGGCGATGGCTTCGAAATAAACTTCGGTTTTGCCCGATCCGGTCACCCCGTCGAGCAGGATCGGGTCGAACCCGCTCGCCTCCGACAGGATCGTCGCGGCGGCCTGCTGGTCGGGTGACAGGAGGGGCTGGTCGAAGTCGGGATCGGGGGTGGGGAGTGGCCGGTCGGCCTCGACCTGCACCGACTCGAGCGCGCCAGCCGTTACTAGTCCTCGCAGTACCGTGTCGTGGACCTCGGCGATGTCGGCCAGCTCGCGGATTGTGCCCTGTCGCCCCGCAAGCCGCTCGAGCGCCTGCTCGCGCTGTGGGGTGAGCCGCGCGGGGGCGGTTCCGGTAGGGCGATATTCGGTCAGCTGTTTCGATCCGGCCAGCGCCGACGCGCTCGGCAGGATCATCCGCAACACGCTGGCGAGCGGGCTCAGATAATAGTCCGCGGTCCACTCGGCGAGCCGCCGCAGTGGTTCGGCAATCGGAGGCACATCGACCAGCCCGGCGAGCGGCCGCAAGCGATTGTCGCCGACCTCCTCGGTTGGGAGGCGCTCCGCCTCCCACGCCACTCCGATCAGTTGACGCGGCCCGAGCGGTGCAACGACGACGCTTCCGGGCCCGACCACCATTCCATCAGGCACGCGATAGTCGAGCGGGCCGAGGGCGGCGTTTAGAGTGACGACGCGGGCGCGGGGGAGGGACATCAACTCGTCATTGCGAGGAGCAACGCGACGAAGCAACCCAGCGGCGCAAGGCACTGGGTTACTTCGCTACGCTCGCAATGACGCTACTTGCCCCGCTTCTTGCGGTGGCTCTCCATGTCCAGCACGGCAGTTTCTTCGCCCTCGGGCATCAGGCCCATGCGACGCGCGACTTCCTGATAGGCCTCGGCCTCGCCGCCCAGATCCTGGCGGAAACGGTCCTTGTCGAGCTTCTCGTTCGACTTCATATCCCACAGCCGGGCGCCGTCGGGGCTGATCTCGTCGGCCAGGATCACGCGCGAAAAATCATTTTCCCAGATGCGCCCGAACTCGAGTTTGAAGTCGACCAAGCGGATGCCGATCCCGGCGAACATCCCGCACATGAAGTCGTTCACGCGGATCGCCATGTCGGCGATGTCGTTCATCTCGTCCTGGCTGGCCCAGCCGAAGCAGGCGATGTGCTCGTCGGCGACCATCGGGTCGTTGAGCGCATCATCCTTGTAATAATATTCGATGATCGTGCGCGGCAGCTGGGTGCCCTCCTCGATGCCGAGCCGCTTGGAGATCGAACCCGCGGCGACATTGCGAACGACCACCTCGATCGGGATGATCTCGACCTGGCGAATGAGCTGCTCGCGCATGTTGAGGCGGCGGATGAAGTGGGTCGGGATCCCGATCGTCGCCAGCGCGGTGAAGATATGCTCGGAGATGCGGTTGTTGAGCACGCCCTTGCCGGCGATAGTGCCCTTCTTCTGCGCGTTGAACGCGGTCGCGTCGTCCTTGAAATACTGGATCAGCGTACCCGGTTCAGGACCCTCGTAGAGAATCTTGGCCTTGCCTTCGTAGATCTGGCGGCGACGCGTCATGAGGGGAACTGACTTTCGGCTGCGAGAGGGAGCGGGCGCTATAAGCGAGCCGCTCCGCCCACGCAATCGAGGGTCATCGGGCTAGTCGCCGCGATAGTCGGTCCGCGGCGCTTCAAAACGGATGCGGGTCAGCGACCGTAACGCCGAGCCGAAAGCCTGGCCGAGCAGCATGAAGTCGGCAAGCAGCTCGCTGGGGGCCGCCTGGTTGTCGTGGCGATACGTCGAGTAGCTCATGTCATCTTCCCTTTCGAGGTCGCCGCCGGAGCGGGGGGCTGGGGAGTTGCATCCGGCGGCGATGGGACTGAAATAAGCCCGCACGGGATCGTCGGCCAATTCAATGTTGCACTTGCGCAATAAGTTGGGCTTATGGAGTAGACTGAGCGGACTGGCATCAGTGCCGCATCGACGGTTAGCGGAAGGACGACATGCGACGATTGCCCCCCTTGTCGGCTGTGCGGGTGTTCGAGGCGGCGGCGCGGCACGAGAATTTCACCACCGCCGCGGCCGAACTCGGGATGACCCAGGCGGCGGTATCCTATCAGGTGAAGGCGCTCGAGGAGCGGATCGGGACGGCGCTGTTCGTCCGCGAACGCGGGCGGGCGCGGCTGACCCCGACCGGCGCGCGGCTTGCCCCGACGCTTCGCCAGGCGCTGGACTCGATCGCAAACGCCTTCGCCAGCATTCGCGCCGAGGACGAGGCGCTGCTGACGATCACCACTACCCACAGCTTCGCCAACACCTGGCTGGTGTGGCGACTGGGTGCCTTCCAGCTGGCGCATCCCGACCTCGCAGTTCGGCTCGACACA
>JBBQDG010000028.1:0-31084 GCA_038319435.1 Sphingomonadales bacterium
GGGGAACGGGAAGTTGAAGAGGCGCAGCAATTCGCGCGCTTCGTCGTCCGTCCTTGCGGTCGTGGTGATGATGACGTCCATGCCCCGGACCTTGTCGATCTGGTCATAGCTGATCTCGGGGAACACGATCTGCTCCTTGAGGCCCATCGCGTAATTGCCGCGACCGTCGAACGACTTGGGGTTGAGCCCACGAAAATCGCGAACGCGCGGAAGCGCGACCGTGACCAGGCGGTCAAGGAACTCGTACATCCGCTCGCGGCGCAGTGTGACCTTGCAGCCGATCGGCATGCCCTCGCGCAGCTTGAACTGCGCGATTGACGTCTTGGCCTTGGTGATCACCGGCTTCTGACCGGCAATCGCCTGCATCTCGGCGGCAGCGGCATCGACGCGCTTCTTGTCCTGAGTCGCCTCACCGACGCCCATGTTGATCACGATCTTGTCGAGCCGCGGGACCTGAAGCTTGTTCGTGTAGCCGAACTTCTCGGTCATCGCCTTGGCGATACGCTCGTCATAATCCTTGCGGAGGCGGGGCGTGTAAGCCCCATCTTCCTTTTTGGCGTCAGCCATCGATCTTCTCCCCGGTCTTCGCGGCGACGCGGACCTTCTTGCCGTCATGCGTTTCGAAGCGAACGCGGCTGGGCTTGCCGTCGGCAGTCGCGATCGCAACCTTCGAGACATGCATCGGCGCTTCGCGACGCTCGAGCCCACCCTGCGGGTCGGCCTGGCTCGCCTTCTTGTGGCGAATGGCGATGTTCACGCCGGACACAACCACTTTCATGAGCTTGGGCAGCGACTGGGTGACTTCACCCGTCTTGCCCTTGTCCTTGCCCGACAGGATGACGACCGTGTCGCCCTTGCGGATCTTGGCAGCCGACATCACAGCACCTCCGGCGCGAGCGAAATAATCTTCATATGCTTGCGGGCACGCAGCTCGCGAACCACCGGGCCAAAAATGCGGGTGCCGATCGGCTCCTCATTCTTGTTCACCAGCACCGCGGCGTTGGTGTCGAAGCGGATGACCGAACCATCGGCGCGGCGAATGTCCTTGGCGGTGCGGACGATCACGGCGCGATGGACGTCGCCCTTCTTGACGCGGCCGCGCGGCGCGGCTTCCTTGACCGACACGACGATGATGTCGCCGACGCCGGCAAAGCGACGCTTCGACCCGCCGAGCACCTTGATGCACATGACGCGCTTGGCACCGCTATTGTCGGCGACCTCGAGGTTGGATTGCATCTGGATCATGGGGGATGCCTTCCGTTAAGCGGCCGTGGCTTCGGCAGCTTTCGCTGCCTTGCCGCGGGCCTTGATTGTCTTGGTCGCCTCGACGTCCGACGCGGTGTCGGTGGCGAGCGTTCCCGCCGCCCCGACGCGCTCGATCACGGTCCAGGTCTTGAGCTTGGACACGGGAGCGCATTCCTCGATGCGGACCTGCTCACCCTCATTATACGCGTTGTCGGCGTCATGAGCGTGGTACTTCTTCGAAAGACGGATGATCTTGCCGTACAGCGGGTGCTTAACCCGCCGCTCGACGCGGACCACGATCGTCTTGTCACCCTTGTCGGAAACAACGGTTCCGGTGAGGACGCGCTTGGGCATCTATAGACTCCTTACGCCTTGGACTCAGCGCTGCTGCGCTGGGTCTGGAGCGTCTTGATACGGGCGATGGTGCGACGAACGACGCGCACCCGGCTCGGCTTTTCGAGCTGGTTGGTGGCAGACTGGAAGCGCAGGTTGAACTGCTCGCGCTTGAGCTCGCCGAGTTGCGTCGACAGCTCGTCGTCGCCCTTCACCTTGAGATCGTCGATCGCAGCCATCACTTTTCCTCCTCGGCCAGGCTTTCGCCAAGCCGGGCAACAACCTTGACGCGAATGGGAAGCTTTTCGGCCGCCCGCTCGAACGCCACCTTGGCGAGGTGTCCGGGAACACCATCGAGCTCGAACAAGATGCGGCCGGGCTTGACCCGCGCAACCCAGAATTCAGGCGAACCCTTGCCCTTGCCCATGCGGACCTCGGCCGGCTTCGACGACACCGGCAGATCGGGGAAAATCCGGATCCACAACCGGCCCTGGCGGCGGATGTGACGCGTGATCGCGCGGCGGGCTGCTTCGATCTGGCGCGCGGTGATCCGCTCGGGCTCCATTGCCTTGAGACCGAACGAGCCGAAATTGAGCTCGGTCCCACCCTTGGCATTGCCATGGATGCGGCCCTTGAAGGCCTTGCGGAATTTGGTGCGCTTTGGCTGCAACATGATTCAGCGTTCCTTAGCGACGGTCGTCGCGCGACGGGCGAACGCCCGAGGTCTGCGATTCCATCATCAGTCGCTCCTGGGCGAGCGGGTCATGACCCAAAATCTCGCCCTTGAAGACCCACACCTTGACGCCACACACACCGTAAGCGGTGTGCGCCTGCGCTTCGGCGAAATCGACGTTGCCGCGCAGCGTGTGGAGCGGAACGCGACCTTCGCGATACCATTCCGAACGCGCGATCTCGGCACCGCCAAGACGGCCGCCGCAATTGATCCGGATACCCTCGGCACCAAGCCGCATGGCCGACTGAACCGCACGCTTCATCGCGCGGCGGAACGCGATCCGGCGTTCGAGCTGGTCGGCGATGCCCTGCGCAACGAGACGCGCATCGACTTCGGGCTTGCGAATCTCGACGATGTTGAGGCTGACGGCCGACTTGGTCATCTTGCCGATCGTCGCCTTCAGCTTCTCGATGTCGCTGCCCTTTTTGCCGATGATGACACCGGGGCGGGCGGCATAGATCGAAATGCGGCACAGCTTGGCCGGACGCTCGATCACGACCTTTGAGATCGCCGCCTGGGGCAGAGTCTTCATGATATACTGGCGGATCTTGAGATCCTCGAGCAGCAGGCGACCATAATCCTGGCCTTCCGCGAACCAGCGGCTGTCCCAGGTACGGTTGATCTGCAGCCGAAGCCCGATCGCGGAACTCTTGTTACCCATTATGCTTCTTCCTGCTCGCGGACGACGACGCGAATGCGGCTGAATGGCTTGACGATGCGGCTCGACCGGCCGCGGGCGCGGGTGGCGAAACGCTTCATCGAAATGGACTTGCCGACCGACGCCTCGGCGACGACCAGCGAGTCGACATCGAGGTTGTGGTTGTTCTCGGCATTGGCGACCGCCGAGGCGAGCACCTTGTAGACATCGTCCGCCATGCCCTTGGGGCTGAACTTGAGGATGTTGAGCGCCTGCTCGACCTTGCGGCCGCGGATCAGGCCCGCGACCAGGTTGAGCTTGCGCGCCGAGCCACGGATCGTGTTACCGACCGCGAGCGCTTCCTTGTCGCCGACGCGGCGAGGAGTGACCGACTTCGACATCAGCGCTTGCCCTTCTTGTCCGCGGCGTGGCCGGGGAAGAAACGGGTCGGCGCAAATTCGCCGAGCTTCATTCCGACCATGTCCTCATTGACCGACACCGGCACGAACTTGCGGCCGTTGTAGACATTGAACACCAGGCCGACGAACTGCGGCAGGATCGTCGAGCGACGCGACCAGGTCTTGATCGGCGAACGCTTGGTGGCCTCCTGCGCCGCTTCCGCCTTTTTCAGGAGCGAAAGCTCGACGAACGGGCCTTTCCAGATGGAGCGAGCCATTATTTCTTCCTCGCGTGGCGCGACCGGATGATCATCTTGTCGGTCGACTTGTTGTGACGAGTGCGGGCACCCTTGGTCGGCTTGCCCCACGGGGTCACCGGATGACGGCCGCCCGAGGTCCGGCCTTCACCACCGCCGTGCGGATGGTCAACCGGGTTCTTGGCGACGCCGCGGGTCAGCGGGCGCTTGCCAAGCCAGCGCGTGCGCCCGGCCTTGGCGAGGGTCTGGTTCGAATTGTCGGGGTTCGACACCGCACCAACCGTCGCCATGCAGTCCGAACGAACGTAGCGCTGTTCGCCCGAGTTGAGCCGAACGATCACCATCCCCTTGTCGCGCCCGACGACCTGAACATAGGTCCCGGCGGCACGAGCGATCTGACCACCCTTGCCAGGCTTGAGCTCGACATTGTGGACAATGGTGCCGACCGGCATCTGGCCGACTTCCATCGCGTTGCCGGGCTTCACGTCGACCTTCTTGCCGGCGACGATCTTGTCGCCCGGGGCCAGACGCTGCGGCGCGATGATATACGACTGCTCGCCACCTTCGTAGGTAACCAGCGCGATAAACGCCGACCGATTGGGATCATATTCGAGCCGCTCGACGGTCGCCGCGACGTCCCACGTGCGACGCTTGAAATCGACGATGCGATAGCGCTGCTTGTGACCGCCGCCGATCCCGCGCGAAGTCATTTTGCCCTTGTTGTTGCGGCCGCCGGTCTTGGACTTGCCCTCGGTCAGCGACTTGACGGGCTTGCCCTTCCACAGCGACGACTTGTCGACGAGGATGAGCCCGCGACGCGACGGCGAGGTCGGCTTATATGCTTTCAATGCCATCGCGTCAGATCCCGCTCGTGATGTCGATCGACTGGCCCTCGGCCAGCGTCACGATCGCCTTTTTGGCGTCCGAACGCGTGTAGGCCTGGCCCTTCCACTTCTTGGTCTTGCCCTTGGTGACCATCGTGTTGACGTTGGTCACGCTGACATTGAACAGCGCTTCGACGGCCGCCTTGATCTCGGGCTTGGTCGCGCTATCGGCAACCTTGAACACGACCGCGTTAAACTCCGACAGCATCGTCGATTTCTCGGTGATGTGCGGCGCCAGAACGACGTCGTAATGGCGATTATCGATCGCCGAATTTTGCGGCTTCTTAGCCATTAGTTAGTCCCTCCCGGGAGGGCGAACCGCGCCTCCAGTTTCTCGAGGCCGGCGCGCGTCAGGACCAGCGTCTCGTGACGCATAATGTCATAGACGTTGGCACCGGCGGCCGGGAGAAGATTGACGTGGCCAAGGTTGCTCGACGCGCGGGCAAAACCGACGTTGAGCGCTTCGCCATCGATGAACAGCGCGGTTTTGCCGAAGCCCATATTGCCGAGTTGCTCGAAAAGCGTCTTGGTCTTGCCCTCGGCAATGTCGAGATTGTCGAGCACGACGAGATTACCCCCGGCGGCTTTCGACGACAGTGCCATCTTGAGACCCAGCACGCGGACCTTCTTGTTGAGCCCGAGCGTGAACATGCGGACACGCGGACCGTGAGCCTTGCCGCCGCCGATGAAGATCGGGGCGCGGCGATCGCCGTGACGGGCGGTGCCGCCGCCCTTTTGCTTCCCGAACTTCTTGCCGGTGCGGTTGACGTCCGACCGCTCGCGAGCACCGCGGGCAAGCCCACGACGATTGGCGAGTTGCCACGTCACGACGCGGTGGAGGATGTCGGCGCGCGGCTCGACACCGAAGATGGCGTCGTCGAGCGTAACGTCGCCGGTCTTCGCGTCACCGGCGAGGGTCTGTACCTTGACCTTCATGGCTTAGCCTTCCTTGCTCTCGTCCGCAGCGGGCGTGTCGCCAGCCGCATCCGTGGTCTGATTGTCGAGCTCGCCGCCAGCTTCCTGCTCGGCGGCAATCGCGGCCACTTCGGCATCGCTGGGCAGCGCCGGGATTTCGTGAACCGCGGCGTCCTCGACGAAGGCGGCCGGAGCCATTTCAGTCTCGATTTCCTTGGCGTGCTCGACGAGCCCGGCGGGATAGGGCGCCGCATCCGGGCGCGCGATCTTGACCGAGTCATGCACTTCGAGCCAGCCGCCCTTCGATCCGGGCACCGAGCCCTTGACGAACAGCAGCCCGCGCGCGGCGTCGGTTCGGACGATTTCTAGGTTTTGCTGGGTGCGGTTCTTGGCGCCCATATGCCCGGCCATCTTCTTGTTCTTGAAGACCTTGCCCGGATCCTGGCGCTGACCGGTCGAACCGAGCGAACGATGCGAGACAGAGACTCCGTGGGTGGCGCGAAGTCCGCCGAATCCCCAGCGCTTCATGCCGCCCTGGAAGCCCTTGCCCTGGGTGATGCCCTGAATGTCGACCATCTGGCCGGCAACAAAGTGATCGGCCGACAGCGTTACGCCAAGGTCGAGCAGCGCGTCTTCCGACACGCGGAACTCGGCGACCTTGGCCTTGGGCTCGACTTCGGCCTTGCCGAAGTGGCCGCGCTGCGGCTTGGCGACGTTCTTGGCTTTCGCCGATCCCGCGCCAAGCTGAACGGCAGTGTAGCCATCACGATTCATCTCGCGACGGCCAACGACCTGGACCGAGTCCAGGTGGAGGACGGTGACCGGCACGTGCCGACCGTCCGCCTGAAACAGGCGGGTCATCCCCATTTTTTTCGCGATCACGCCAGTGCGCATGACCATACTCCTCAGAGGCCCACGGAGTGATCCGCGGGCGTGGTTTCGACCCCATGAAACGAAACGAGCCCCGCCTGGGCCTTATCCACTCGAAAGCGGAAAGCGGGGGACGCGTGACCGGGTGCCCAAAGGCTCCCGCGGTATCCCTTATCTATTGCGCATCGGGATTCGCTCGAAGGCGATTCGACCGCTGCGCGCCAGCCCTTAGGCCAGCTTGATCTCGACGTCCACCCCTGCCGCAAGGTCCAGCTTCATCAAAGCGTCGACGGTCTGCGGGGTCGGCTGGACGATGTCGAGCAGGCGCTTGTAGGTGCGCACCTCGAACTGCTCGCGCGACTTCTTGTCGACGTGAGGGCTACGGTTCACGGTGAACTTCTCGATGCGCGTCGGCAGCGGAATGGGGCCGCGGATCGAAGCGCCGGTGCGCCGAGCGGTGTCGGCGATTTCCCCGGTGGCCTGATCGAGCACCCGGTGATCGAACGCCTTGAGGCGAATCCGAATATTCTGCGTTTCCATGTCCACACCCGATGCGAAAGAGCCAGACCGTCACCGCACAGCGGATCGGGCCATTCCAAACAAGCAAATGCGGCAGCGGGCCAGCCGGCCAGTGCCGCAATCACTCAAACAAAAACGAACCGCGCGAATCCCACAAGGGGGCGCCGCGCGGCCCGCCCATTACTACTTCGTGATCGAACCGACAACCCCGGCGCCGACCGTGCGGCCGCCTTCGCGGATGGCGAAGCGAAGGCCCATTTCCATGGCGATCGGCGCGATGAGCTTGACGCCCAGCGTGACGTTGTCGCCCGGCATGACCATCTCGGTGCCTTCCGGAAGAACCACTTCGCCCGTCACGTCGGTCGTGCGGAAGTAGAATTGCGGACGATAGTTGGCGAAGAACGGCGTGTGACGGCCGCCCTCGTCCTTCGACAAGACATAGACTTCGGCCGAGAAGTCGGTGTGCGGCTTGATCGAGCCCGGCTTGCAGAGGACCTGCCCGCGCTCGACTTCCTCACGACCAACGCCGCGGATCAGCGCGCCGATGTTGTCGCCGGCCTGGCCCTGATCGAGCAGCTTGCGGAACATCTCGACGCCGGTGACGACGGTCTTCTTGGTGTCCTTGATGCCGACAATCTCGACTTCCTCGCCGACCTTGACGATGCCGGTCTCGACGCGGCCGGTGACGACCGTGCCGCGACCCGAGATCGAGAACACGTCCTCGATCGGCATCAGGAACGGCTTGTCGAGCGGACGCTCGGGCTGCGGGATCCAGGTGTCGACCGCTTCCATCAGCTTGAGCACGGCGTCGTGGCCGATTTCGGGAGTCTTGTCCTCGAGCGCGGCGACCGCCGAACCCGGGATGATCGGAATATTGTCGCCGTCGAAATCATACTTCGACAGAAGCTCGCGAATCTCGAGCTCGACCAATTCGAGCAGCTCGGGATCGTCGACCAGATCGACCTTGTTCATGAACACGACCATCGTCGGCACGCCGACCTGCTTGGCGAGCAGGATGTGCTCCTTGGTCTGCGGCATCGGGCCATCGTTGGCCGACACAACCAGAATGGCGCCGTCCATCTGCGCCGCGCCGGTGATCATGTTCTTCACATAATCGGCGTGGCCCGGGCAATCGACGTGCGCATAGTGGCGCGCTGCGGTCTCATACTCGACGTGCGCGGTCGAGATGGTGATCCCGCGCTCGCGCTCTTCGGGCGCCTTGTCGATGTTGGCGTACGACGTGTAGGTCGCGCCGCCGGTCTCGGCCAGCACCTTGGTGATCGCTGCGGTCAGCGAGGTCTTGCCATGGTCGACGTGACCAATGGTGCCGATGTTGCAGTGCGGCTTGTTCCGCTCGAATTTCGCCTTACCCATGATAACCTCTTCACCGTTTGAAATTGGGGCGGTCGCCCAGTGCGAGCGCGCCCATAGCCTCTAAATTTCGGTTACGCCAGCTTCGCCTTGACCTCGTCCGCGACGTTTGCCGGGACTTCGTCATAGTGGCTGAACTGCATCGAATATTGCGCGCGCCCTTGTGTGAACGAGCGCAACTGATTGACGTAGCCGAACATGTTGGCGAGCGGGACGATCGCCTCGACCGCCTGCGCGTTGCCGCGCGTGTCGGTGCCCTGGATCTGGCCACGACGGCTGTTCAAGTCACCGATGACGTCGCCGAGATAATCCTCGGGCGTGACGACCTCGACCTTCATGATCGGCTCGAGCAGCTTGATGCCCGCCTTCTGCGCCGCTTCGCGCATTGCGCCCCGAGCACAGATTTCGAACGCCAGCGCCGACGAGTCGACGTCGTGGTACTTGCCGTCGGTCAGCTCGACCGCGAAGTCGATGATCGGGAAGCCGATCAGCGAGCCGGTCTCGGCGGTCTCGCGCATGCCCTTTTCGACCGACGGAATAAATTCCTTCGGGACGTTTCCGCCCTTGACGATGTCCTTGAAGATAAAGCCCGAACCGCGCTCGCCGGGAACGACGTTGATGCGGATTTCGGCGAACTGGCCTGAGCCACCCGACTGCTTCTTGTGCGTGTAGGTCAGCTCGACCGGCTTCGCCAGATATTCGCGATAGGCGACCTGCGGCGCGCCGACATTGGCCTCGACCTTGAACTCGCGCTTCATCCGGTCGACGAGGATCTCGAGGTGGAGCTCGCCCATCCCCTTGATGATCGTCTGACCCGATTCATGGTCCGAAGTCACGCGGAATGACGGATCCTCGCGCGCCAGGCGATTGAGCGCGATGCCCATTTTCTCCTGGTCGGCCTTGGTCTTGGGTTCGACCGCGACTTCGATAACGGGGTCCGGGAACTCCATCCGCTCGAGGATGATCGGGGCGTTGATCGCGCACAGCGTTTCGCCGGTGGTGGTGTCCTTCAGACCCGCCAGCGCGACGATGTCGCCGGCATAGGCGATCTGGATGTCCTCGCGGTCGTTGGCGTGCATCAACAGCATGCGCCCGACCTTTTCCTTCTTGTCCTTGACGCTGTTCATAACCTGCGACGCGGTCTCGAGCGTGCCCGAGTAGATGCGCGCGAAGGTCAGCGTGCCGACGAACGGATCGTTCATGATCTTGAACGCCAGCGCCGAGAACGGCGCATCGTCAGCGGGAGCACGGCTTTCGGGCGTGACGCCGTCCAGCTTGAGGCCTTCGACCGCGGGAATGTCGAGCGGCGAAGGCAGGTAATCGACGACGCCATCAAGCAACGGCTGCACGCCCTTGTTCTTGAACGCCGAGCCGCACAGCACCGGCACGAACGAGAAGTTCAATGTGCCCTTGCGGATCAGCGCCTTCAACGTCTTCACGTCGGGCTCCTGGCCGCCGAGATAGGCCTCCATGATGTCGTCGTCCTGCTCGACCGCCATCTCGATGAGGTCCATCCGCGCCGTTGCGGCGGCGGCCTTCAGGTCGTCGGGAATGTCCTGATATTCGAACTTCGCGCCGAGGCTCTCCTCGAGCCAGATGATCGCGCGATTCTCGACCAGGTCGACCAGGCCCTTGAAGCCGCCCTCAATGCCGATCGGAAGATAAAGCACCGCCGGACGCGCGCCGAGGCGGTCCTTGATCATCTCGACGCACATCTCGAAATTCGCGCCGGTTCGATCGAGCTTATTGATGAAGCACATCCGCGGGACGTGATATTTCTCGGCCTGGCGCCACACCGTCTCCGACTGCGGCTCAACCCCGGCAACGCCGTCGAAACAGGCCACCGCGCCGTCGAGCACGCGGAGCGAACGCTCGACTTCGATGGTGAAATCGACGTGGCCCGGCGTGTCGATGATGTTGATGCGATGCTCGGGGCCCTTGCCCTCTTCGGCCGACCAGAAACAGGTCGTGGCAGCCGACGTGATCGTGATCCCGCGCTCCTGCTCCTGCTCCATCCAGTCCATCGTCGCAGTGCCTTCATGCACTTCGCCGATCTTGTAGGACTTGCCGGTGTAATAGAGGATGCGCTCGGTCGTCGTCGTCTTGCCGGCGTCGATGTGCGCCATGATGCCGATGTTGCGATAACGGTCGAGCGGATGGCTGCGGGCCATGTCGGTAAGTCCTTACGAAGATTTGTTGAGAGTGAAGCCGAAGCCTCGCTCAGGGAAAGAACAACTTGGCGATTGCTGCACCGGCACCGAGAAGAGCGGCGATTGCGATCGCCCCCTGAAAAACGGCCGCAATCGAAATCGTCTTGGCTTCAGCGAGAAGCTTGCGAGTCTCGGCGGAGAACTTGTCGCTCTCTTCTTGAAACTCCCGAATTCGCGCAAGCTGCTCTTGCAAATCGAATTCTTTCTGATCGACTCGCGTCGCCATTGCCGGTCTCCAAGCCCTATATAGCCGCTTACCAGCGATAATGCGAGAAGGCGCGGTTGGCTTCGGCCATGCGGTGCGTGTCTTCGCGCTTCTTGACCGCGTTGCCACGGTTCGAAGCGGCATCCATCAGCTCACCCGACAGGCGCGCCGCCATGGTCTTCTCCGACCGTGCCCGAGCCGCCGTGATCAGCCAGCGGATCGCCAGTGCCTGGGCACGTTCGACGCGGACGTCGACCGGGACCTGATAGGTCGCACCACCGACGCGGCGGCTGCGGACCTCGATGCCCGGCTTCACATTGTTGAGCGCGTCGTGGAACACGCCGATCGGCTCGCGCTTCATGCGCGCCTCGACGCTCTCAAGCGCGCCATAGACGATGTTCTCGGCAACTGACTTCTTGCCGTCGAGCATGATCGAATTCATGAACTTCGACAGGATATGATCACCAAAGCGGGGATCGGGGAGGATTTCGCGCTTCTCTGGGCGACGACGACGGGACATTGATAATTCCTTCAGACGATGCGGCGCGCCAGCCGGAAGCGGCGCGGCCTGCGGACCAGCTTATTTCGGGCGCTTGGCGCCGTACTTCGAACGTGACTGGCGGCGATCCTTGACACCCTGGGTGTCGAGCACGCCGCGCAGCACATGATAGCGAACGCCGGGAAGATCGCGCACACGCCCGCCGCGGATCAGCACAACGCTATGCTCCTGCAGGTTGTGGCCTTCGCCGGGAATGTAGCTGATCACTTCCCGCTGGTTCGTCAGGCGCACTTTGGCGACCTTGCGCAACGCCGAGTTCGGCTTCTTGGGGGTCGTCGTGTAGACCCGGGTGCAGACGCCGCGCTTTTGCGGGTTCTGCTCCATCGCAGGGACCTTCGACTTGGCCTTCTGCGGTTCGCGACCCTTGCGGATCAGCTGGTTGATCGTTGGCATGAAGCCCTTCACCTTTCTATGCCGGGAAGTCCCCGGCGGTTACTAATGCCCAACGCGAATATGCGATGCCCAGAGGCGGCCCCACCTTGAAAGGCGGCCACCCGGCCATCGCAACGTCGAGCAATGTTCAGCTCTGTCCGGGAGAGGCGGCGAAGAATCGCGTGCCTCGCGGACGAGCGGCCCTTTAGCGGGCAAGGGTCACACGGTCAACGGGGCAAGCGGATCAGGCGATGCGGCGACCGAAGCTCGGGCGAGGCCGGGCGGGCGCGAATGGCGTTGGCGCAACGACCGAGCCGGGCGAGGCGGCCGGCTCGGTTGCTTTGGCGGCGAGATAGCGGGCGATGGCAGCGTCGGGGTCGAACCCGTTACCGTCCTCCGCGCCATCGTGCGTTTCGATCGCCCGCGAAGGCGACGTCCCCGCCGCGCCGCGCGCCTCAAGGATGGTTTCACGCAGCTGGCTAAGTCCACCCGGCGGAAGCACCAGCCACGATCCGAGCAGACGCATCCGCTTGCTGCCGAACGCCCCGCCCTGAACCATGAACGAAAGATAGTCGCGGCGCATGATCGGGACGATCCCCCACAGTCGAAGATTGCGCCGCTCGATCGTCACGAGCAAAAGTTCGCTCCAGCGCACCGTGCGCCGGGCGAACATGGTGCGGATGGTGATCTCGTTCGCGTCACCGGCAAGAGCGGGACGACTATCCATACCCGCAAAACCTGCACAGGCGGCCATGGCGAGCAAGACAATCCCGGTGATCGTGTCGAGCATCGAGCCATCATCCGATTGGCCGAACAGCAGATAGCTGCCGCCAAGCCCCCACAGCAACGCCCACATCGCCAGTCGCCCCGGCCTGTAATATACCGTCGTCATCCCCCGCCCTTCCGCGCAATGGATCAGGCGCAGGATATGATGGCGTCGGTTGCTGAGATGTTAAGACCGGCTACTCGCTTACCTTGCCGTCCCATTCCTCGTCGTGATGGCGCGCGTCGGCATCGGCCTTGGTCGCCTGAACGATGCCGTCGAGATGCTCCGGAGCGGCATACACGGTGTACAGACGGAGCGGCTTGTCGCCGGTGTTGCGGACGTTATGGCGGGCGCCGGCGGGGACGATCACCGCAAAATCGTCGCTGACCAAGTTGGCGACCCCGTCGATATCGACCGCGCCCTCCCCTTCCTCGATGCGGAAGAACTGGTCGCGGTCGTCGTGGACTTCGGATCCAATTTCCTCGCCTGGCTGGAGCGTCATCAGCACCAGTTGGAGGTGGTGCCCGGTGTAGAGCACGCGACGAAAATCGTCGTTGCCGACCGTGCGCTGCTCGATATTGTCGCAAAAACCCTTCATTCGATCCTCCGCATTCATGCCCGCACAACCGGTGAACGAGCAGGAGGTTGCGGTCACTAAAATGTTACTCGGGCATCGTCATCAACTCGTCGAGGTGGCCCTGGATGACCGGGATCGCCGCAACGCGCGTCACCGGCCGCGCCTTCTTCAAATCGTCAGTGTGCCCGGCTGCGCGCTGGTCCCGGCGCCGCGCTGAGGGCGAACATAGAGCCGCTTGACCATCGGCCATTGCATGAGCGCCTCGGCCTCGATCGCGGCAACGATATCCTCGACCTCTCGCGCGGAAATGCCGTCGTCGAAATCGACCGACATCATCGCCGTGATCTGGTCAGGCGAGCTGTGCACGGTCAGCACTTCGCCGACCCCAATGATACCCGGGCGTCCCACGGCCAGCCCGCGCAGTCCCTCGATCGTGTCTCGCCCGGCACTCTCGCCGATCAGCAACTGCTTGGATTCGGACGCCAGGACCCAGGCGGTGAAGCCGAGGATCGCGCCGATGATGATCGACGCCGCCCCATCGAAGCGCGGATCGCCGGTCAACTGGCTCGCCGCCAGCCCGACCGCGGCGATGATGATACCGAACATCGCCGCGCCATTTTCGAGCAGGACGATGAAGGTCGGCGGATCCTTCGACCGCTTGACTGCCTCGAACCAGCCCAATTGCCCCTTGGCCTCGCGAAACTCCTTGAACGCCGAGAAGGTCGATCCCCCCTCGAGCAAGAAGGCGAACAGCAGCACGACGTAGGCGATCAGCGGCGAGACCGCGGGCTCGGGATTGCTGATGTGGACGATGCCCTCGTAAATCGACACGCCCGCGCCGAGCGCGAACACCATCACCGCGACCACAAAGCTCCAGAAATAAAGCTCGCGGCCATAGCCGAACGGATGACTCTTGTCGGGTGGCTTGCGCGCGGCGCGACGCCCCCACAGCAGGAGCAACTGGTTGGCACTGTCGACCAGGCTGTGAACGCCCTCGGTGAGCATCGCCGACGAGCCGGTGAAGGCGGCGGCAACGAACTTCGACACCGCGATGCCAACGTTGGCGGCCAGCGCGATCCACAGCGTGCGGTTGTTTGGTCCCCCGCTACTCATCGCTGTTCGCAATGCGCGGTGGCGCCAGTCCGGCCGCTCACGGCGCCGGCGCGCGCGCGACGAGTTTGCCGCCCTTCAGCACCGCAGTCGGCTTCTCGAGCAGGCGGACGTTCTGCAGCGGGTCGCCCTCGACCGCGACGAAATCGCCATACCGCCCGACCGCGATCTGGCCGACATCACCGGGCCGGTCGAGCGCCTGTCCCGCGCTAAGTGTCGCCGACTGGATCGCCTGAAGCGGGGTCATCCCCCACTCGACCTCCTTGGCGAACTGGCGCGCGTTCTGGCCGTGCGGATAGACTCCGGCATCGGTTCCGAACAGCATCTTGACCCCAGCCCGCACTGCGCGCTGGAAGGTCTGGCGCTGCTTCAGGCCGATCGCCTTTTCCTTGTCGATGCTTTCCTGGCTAGTGCCGTTCGAGGTCCCCGTCGCGAGGATATAGTCGTCGTTGTAGATATCCATGTCGAACCAGGTGCCGTGCGCCTTGGCGTCCGCAATCGTCGCGTCGGTGGCGAGGCTGGCATGCTCGATCGTGTCGACGCCATTATCGATACTTGCGCGAATTCCGGCGTCACCGTGGGCGTGCGCAGCAACCTTCATCCCGAGCGCATGCGCCTCATCGGTGATGGCGCGGATCTCGTCGGCGGAAAGCTGCTGGGCACCGGGCGCGTCGCCCTTGGAGAAGACCCCGCCGGTGGCGCAGATCTTGATCAGTTGCGCGCCATATTTCTTGAGCCAGCGCACCTTCTCGCGCGCTTCCTGCGGGCCTGAGATGACCGAGGCGCCACGTCGATCGAACGATGGCGGCAGCTGATTGTCGTCGCAGTGGCCCGCCGTTGCCCCAATCGCGTAGGTCGCGGTGACCACCCGCGGCCCCTCGAGATAGCCACCGTCGATCGCCTCGCGCAGCCCGACATCGGCAAAGCCGTCCGAGCCGACGTTGCGAACTGTGGTGAACCCGGCGTCGAGCGTCTTCTTGGCGTTGGCAGCGCCAACCGCAGTCCAGAAAGCGTCGGTATACTCATAACCGCGATACCCGCCGATCTCTGCCAGGCTGGTCAGGTGGACATGCATGTCGATCAGCCCGGGCAGCAGCGTCGTACCGGGCAGGTCGATGTGCTTGACTGTGTCGGCGAAGCGAATCGTGCGCGCGTCGGCGATACCGGTGATGCGCCCGTCGTCACCAACGAAGATAGCCGGATGCTCGATGTAGCGCCCGGTGGCGACGTCGAGATAGCGGTCGGCGGTGATGACGCTGGCGGCATGGGCGGCAACCGAGGTGGCGGCAAGCAGCACGGCAAGAGCGAGACGGCGCATAAGGACTCCTTGTGATCAGGCGCGGTGAATAGCGATTATCACGCGCCTAGCCAGTCCTCGTGTCGATCATCGCGCGATAGGTGGCAGGTGCGGTGGGAAGGGTCGAGCGGGTGTAGTGCCCACCAACGACGATCGCGCACAGGGCCAGCGTTGCAAAACGGGCTCCCCGCCCGACGGGCCTCCCATCGCACAGCAGGATCAGCGCGAGCGCGCTCGCCGCCATCGGCCACAAATGATAGCGCAGATCCGACGCGATGCTGACCACCAGGAAGCTCGCCTCCATCCCGATCGCCGACCCCGCGAGCGCCAACGCCAGCCCCGCCGCGGTTTCGTTGCGCCGTCCCCAGGCGACCGGCGCGGCAATCAGCGCAAGGAATGTCCAGACGATCGGCCAGCCAAGCGGAGTCCCCGCTTCGGCGGCACCGGCCGACTCGATGACCGACGCCCACCGCGATGCCGGCGCAACCAACCCGACATCGTTATGGGTGGATATGGTCGGCGGCTCGGCCCCGATCCGCCCCGGCGGCACCAGCCAGCGCTCGCTCGAATTCCAATGCGCCAACCGGTGCTTGGCATAAACCGCCGGATGGGCCGCGATTGCCCGCGCCCACAAGCGGTAGAGCGTGAGCGGTTGTTCCTCCTGCAGCCGCGCGACCTGCTTGCCGCAAGCGATCTCGTCCCCGAGCGGATCCCAGAAATAGGGTTTTATGCACCCCTTTTTGCGAAAGGTCGCAAGTTCGGCGGACGTGAACGGGCTGCCTTTCGGCTCGCGCACGCCGATCGCGGCAAGATCGTAAAGCGGCTGGGTCTTCTCCACCCCGGTCGGCCAGACATGAAACAGACGATGGTTGATCGACGGCTCGGCGGCGATGACAGCCAAGCTCAGCACGGCAATCGTCACCAGCTTGCCGACCAGCCCGACGGGACGCGGCGCGAGCAGCACGACCAGCGGGACGACCGCGAATACCGCGTTGGCGCGCACCAGCAGCGCATAGACAAACATCAACGCCACCACGGCTGCGACAATAACCGGCACCCGCCGGTCGCGCAGCGCGAAGGCGGCGACGATCCCGACCCCCGCGACCAGCGCCCCCAGCATCTGAGCATCCTTGAGGATCGCCCCCTGCCACCCGAGTAGCAGCGGCGATCCGGCAAGCAGCAGCACCGCGACCGCAGACCGCCATCGTCCCCTCGCCGCTAGCGCCTCCGCGATCAGCCCAAACCCAAGCCAGTATCCGCCCAGCTGCACCGCCAGCATCGGCCCGGTCGTCCCGCCCAACCGCCCGTGCAACACCGCCCACAGCCGCGCCATGATCGGCGGGTGCCAGTCGTCAAACTCCCCGATCAGCGCCTGCTTATACTGCCCAACGGTGTCGTAGAGCGCATAGCCCGGCCACAGCGCAGCGAACGACGCAGCGGCGAGCAGAAGTGCCGCGACGGCAACCGCCATCCGCGCCGTCCCGCTCGCGGGCGCCTCCCGCCGGCGAAGCTCAGATATGAATCGCCTTTCCATAGGCCGCCAGCACGCTCTCGTGCATCATCTCGCTCACCGTCGGGTGCGGGAACACGGTCTGCATGAAATCCGTCTCGACCAGTTCGGCGGTCTTGCCGATGGTATAGCCCTGGATCAGTTCGGTTACCTCGGCTCCGATCATGTGCGCCCCGAGCAATTCGCCGGTCTTGGCGTCGAACACCGTCTTGACGAACCCCTCGACCTCGCCAAGCGCGATCGCCTTGCCGTTGCCGATCGCGGGGAATTTCCCGACGCGAACCTCATGGCCGGCTTCCTTGGCCTTGGCCTCGGTTAGTCCGACGCTGGCGATCTGCGGGTGGCAATAGGTGCAGCCAGGGATGTTGAGCGGGTCCATCGCGTGCGGGTGGACGTCCTTGTTGCCGAGCGCCTGTGCAATTGCCTCGGCGGCGATCACCCCCTCGTGACTGGCCTTGTGCGCCAGCCATGGCGGCGCGGTGATGTCGCCGATCGCCCAGATGCCTGGCACATTGGTGCGGCACATCGGGTCGGTCTTGAGGAACCCGCGATCGGTCGTGACGCCCAATTTCTCCAGCCCGATATTCTCGGTGTTGGGCACAATCCCGACCGCGACGATGCAGTGCGAGAAGCGGCGTTCGGCGGACTTCCCATCCGCAGTCTTGATTGTGGCCGCGATGCCCTTGGCGTCGGGTTTCAGGCTCTCGACCCCCGCCCCGGTCAATATCTCGATCCCCAGCTTGGCGAGTGATTTCGCCAGGGCGTCGGACACGTCGGCATCCTCCACAGGCACGATCCGGTCGAGCATCTCGACCACCGTCACCTTGGCCCCCATGTCGTTGAAGAAGCTGGCGAACTCGATCCCGATCGCGCCCGATCCGATGACCAGCAAGTCGGTCGGCATCTCGGGCGGGGTCATCGCGTGGCGATAGGTCCAGATGCGCTTGCCGTCGGCCTTGGCGAACGGCAGGTCACGCGCCCGGGCGCCGGTCGCGACGATGATGTGCTTGGCTTCAAGCTCGGTCGCCTTGCCGTCCTTGGTCACCGTCAGTTTCCCCGGCGCGGTCAGCGCGCCGTCGCCCATGTGGACCGTGATCTTGTTCTTCTTCATCAGGTGCGTGACGCCCTGGTTCAATTGCTTCGATACCGCCCGGCTTCGCCCGACCACCTTGGCCAGGTCGAACGACGGCTTCTCCGCCGACAGCCCATAGGCGTCGGCATGCTGCATATAATGATAGACCTCGGCCGATCGCAGCAGCGCCTTGGTCGGGATGCACCCCCAGTTGAGACAGATCCCGCCCAGCAACTCGCGCTCGACGATGGCGACCTTGAGCCCAAGCTGCGCCGCGCGAATTGCCGCGACATACCCGCCGGGGCCAGAGCCAAGGACAATCAGGTCGTACGTGTCAGCCATGGGATACTCCTAATCCCTCTCCCCTTGCGGGAGAGGGAGGGAGGCGCAAAGCGCCGGAAGGGTGAGGGGCGGCAAGGGCGGCGAGAATCGTATCGAAGACTCCATCCGCGTTCTTCAGAATATCGTGGTTCCAGAAACGAAGGATGCGGAACTCCTGACGTTCCAAAAAAGCATCGCGGCGTTCATCATGCTCGTTTTCGGAATGCTGCCCGCCATCGGCTTCGATAATCAGGCGCTTCTCGAGACACACGAAATCGACGATGAAGGGTTCGATCCGGACTTGGCGTCGAAACTTATAAAGCTCCAGCCGTCGATCACGGAGCATTCGCCACAAGGCGCGCTCCGCTGGCGTCGCCTCGCGCCGCATTTCCTTGGCGCGATTGAGCAGCAGTTCGCGCCGCCCCCTCACCCTGCTGTCGCTGCGCGCCAGCTGTCCATCTCCCGCGAGGGGAGAGGGAGGATCAGCGTGCATCACTCCCCTCTCCCCTCGCAGGAGAGGGACGACTCGGCGTCAGCCGAGCAGGGTGAGGGGACGGCGCGAGGTTTCCCATCGCTACCAATCGCCACAAACACAAACACCCCATTCGCAACCGGGGTCTCCCCCTCCCCGTCCCGCTCCCGCGCCACCGCGTTGGCGGCGATGGTCAGCGAGGTGCGGCCCTGCTTCTCGATCGTCACGAATACCGACAGCTCGTCACCGACCGCCATCGCCCCGGGGAAGCGAATCTCATCCGCCGCAACGACCACGCATTTCCCGCGCGCCACGCGCGACGCAAGGCTCCCCGCGGCAAGCGCCATCTGGCTCATCAACCACCCCCCGAACACCCCGCCATAAGGATTGGTGTCCGCCGGCATGGTGGTAACCCGGATGGCGGGGATCCGCTCGTCGCTCAAGCCACCAACCCCAGCGGGTTCTCCACCAGCGCCTTGAACGCCTTCATCTGGCGCGCCCCATCCGCGCCGTCGATCGCGCGGTGGTCGAAGCTGCCGGTGGCGCTCATCACCGTCGCGACCACCAGCGCCCCGTCGACCACATAGGGCCGCGCCTCGCCCGCGCCGATCGCCATGATCATCGCTTGCGGCGGGTTGATGACCGCTTCGAACTGCTTGATGCCGTACATGCCCATGTTCGACAGGCTGGCGGTGCCGCCCTGATATTCGTTGGGGGCAAGCTTGCCGTCCTTCGCCCGCGCGGCGAGGTCCTGCATCGCCTTCGAGATCGCCGAGATCGCCATCATATCGGCCCCCGTGACGATCGGCGTGATCAGCCCGCCCGGAATGCTCACCGCGACCGAGATGTCGGCGCGGCTATATTTGATCAGCGTGTCCCCTGCGAAACTGACATTGCATTCGGGCACTTCGATCAGGCTGAGCGCGAGTGCCTTGATCAGCATGTCGTTGACGCTCAGCTTGATGCCCCGGCTGGCGAGCCCCGCGTTCAACTCCCCGCGCAGCTTGAGCAGCGCGTCGAGGCGGATGTCGACCGTGAGGTAGATGTGCGGAACGGTCTGCTTCGATTCGGTCAGCCGCCGCGCGATGACCTTGCGCATGCCCGACAGCTTGATGACTTCGTGCGGGATGTCGGTCTCGACCGGCGCTGCGGCGGGCTTTGGCGCTGCGGCGAGCGCGGCGGCGGGGGCTGGTGCGGCAGCAGCAGCGGGGCTGCCCGACCCCAGGTCTGCGCGCACGATCCGCCCGTTGGGACCGCTGCCCTTGAGGCTGGCAAGATCGATCCCCTGCGCCTCCGCCAAGCGCCGCGCGAGCGGAGAAGCGGTAACTCTCCCCTCTCCCCTCGCGGGAGAGGGCGACTCAGCCATAGGCTGAGCGGGGTGAGGGGGCGGTGGAGCCGCTCCAGCCTCGACCTTTGCAGGAACAGGATCGGGCTTGGGCGCTGGCGTCGATACCGCCCCCTCACCCTGCGTCGCTGTCGCGGCTCCGCCCGCTCTCGCAGGGGGCGAGGGGGAAGTCTCCTCCCCCTCCCCGGCGATCAGCGCGATCACCGCGCCGACCTTCACGCCTTCACTGCCCTCGGGCACCAATATCTTCGTGATTGTCCCCTCGTCGACCGCTTCATATTCCATCGTCGCCTTGTCGGTCTCGATCTCGGCCAGCAGGTCGCCCGATTTCACCACATCGCCTTCCTTGACGAGCCATTTGGCCAGCGTCCCCTCTTCCATCGTCGGTGACAGGGCGGGCATCTTGAGCTCGGTCGGCATGGGCATTCCCGTGTCTAAAATGGGTCGTTGCGCACAAAGACCAAAGCGGCGCGCACGGTCAAGGAAAAGGCGCGGTTCTTGCGCAATGCGGCGGATTGGCGCAGCTTTGCGGCGATGGACGAACAGGGACCGCCCACCCGCACCTATCTGGTGGTGATCGACGACAGCGCCGAGGCGCGGGTCGCGCTGCGCTTCGCCGCGCGCCGTGCCGCCAAGACCAACGGTGCGATCGAGGTGCTGGCGATCGTCGAGCCGCAGGATTTCGTCCAGTGGGGCGGGGTCCAGGCGGCGATGGAGGAAGAACAGCGGCTGCGCATCGAGGCCAGCGTCGCGGCTTCGGTCGGCGAGATCGTCGACGCTGCCGGCATCCGCCCCAACATCGTCCTGCGCTCGGGCGAGCCGGTGTCCGAAGTGCGCGCTTTCATCGGCACCCGCGACGACATCGCCGCGCTGGTGCTGGGCGCGTGTTCGGGGGGGCACCCGGGGCCGCTGGTCGCCGATTTCACCGGTCATGATTCAGGCAAGCTGCCGTGCCCGGTGATGATCATCCCGGGGAGCCTGGATGATGACCGGCTGGAGGCGCTGAGCTGAGAAATTGCGCCGCGCTCCACAAGGAAAGCGCGGCGCAATCAATGATTTAACGCGGTGACGAGATGGTTGTTACGGCGACGGGTACCAGCAAAGCCGGTGTTACTGGCGTCGGTCCCTGCGCGGTTGCTGCAAGCGCGATGTCCTGATCGAGGAATGCGCGGCCCGGCATATTCAGCGACATCTCCGCGCTCGTTCCGGTTACGAAGAACCCGGCGATGGGGAGGGCGACGATAGCGCCGACCACACCAGCTGTGCCGGTCTGGCCGCGGGTGTCCATATCGCCCTTCAGCCGAACCGACGTACCGTTGATCGTCACCGAAGTCATCTGCAAGTGGATGGCACCCGACTTGCCCCACATGCCTTTGTTGCGCACTTCGGTCAGAACGCCCTCGACCGGACTACGCGCAGGAATGACGACGCGCCCGTTTAGAAGCACATCCTGAGCGACTTCTAACTGGACTCGCTGGCCGACTTTCAGATGCTTGCCCTTAGTCGTGAGCATTTCGGAAAGCGCGACGGGAACGGGTGCGCCCGCCCGAAGCACATCGCCCTGAACCTGTTGCGAGACCATTACGGCCGTCCGGACACTCGGCGCAATTGCCGTTGGCGCTGGAAGAACTACGGTCTGGGCACTGGCGTGCGCAGCAAAAAGCAGCGCCGACGCGGCGATAACTCGATTAATCATTACATTCCCCCTGGGCGAGCATCGATTGCTCAGCGCCCAGTTTCGCTGCGAATAGTTCAATGTCAACTAAAGCGATCAGGTTAATCGCGCCGAAAGTAGCTTCCCGAGCAAAACAAATCCCGCTTCATCCTGCGCATCGAATCTTGCCCGATCAGGGCTGTCGAGGTCGAGGACGGCGATCAGGTGGCCGTCGCGCACGATTGGCACGACCAGTTCGCTGACACTCGCCGCATCGCAGGCGATGTGCCCGGGGAAGGCATGGACGTCGTCGACGCGCTGGACCTCGAGCGTGGCCGCCGCCGTGCCGCACACGCCCTGGCCGAACGGGATGCGGATGCACGCGGCGCGGCCCTGGAACGGGCCGAGCACCAGCTCGCCGCCGATATTGCGATAAAATCCCGCCCAGTTGAGGCCGGGCACGCTCTCGAAGATCAGCGCGGCGGCGTTGGCCATGTTGGCGATGGCGTCGGGCTCGCCCGCGACCAGCCCCTCCATCGCGGAGGCGAGGTCACGGTAGAGGGTCGGTTTGTCGTCGGCGGAGATGGCGAAGTCGTACATAATTTCCCTCACTCGTCGTCCCGGCTTCCGCCGGGACGACGCCTAGTCGAAATCCACTTTCCCGCGACCGCGCTTGATTTCGCCGCGACCCTTCTTGGAGTCCACCCGCTTGGCCCTGGCCGATCGGCTCGGCCGCGTTGGTCGCCGTTTCGCCTGGACGATATGGGCGGCCGCGATCATTTCCGCCAGCCGGGCGCGCGCGTCCTCGCGATTGGCCTCCTGCGAACGAAAGCGCCGCGCGGTGATGACCAGCTCGCCGCCCGCGGTCATCTTCGACCCGGCGATGATCTTCAATCGCGCATAGGCGTCGGGTGTCAGGCCAAGCGCGAATATGTTGCAGCGCAGCTGGCACGCCGTCGCGACCTTGTTGACGTTCTGCCCGCCGGGCCCGGTCGCGGCGAGGAATTTCTCGCTCAGCGCCTCTTCCGGCCAAAGGGTCGAATAGTCCTCAGGCGGCGGCATGGTACGTCACCAGTTCGCGCCATTCGCCAAAGGATTCAGGAAGCGGCGAGGTAACGTCGATTACCGCTTTCTTGGGCCGCGGAACGACCAGCCGGACGGCGTGCAGCAGCATCGGTCCGCCCGGCACTCCATAGACGAAATCCCCAACAATTCCAGCGCCTAAGCCCTCACGAGCGTGCACCCTTATCTGATGAGTCCGGCCAGTCCTGGGGCGAAATTCGACCAGGCTTTTGCCGTCCCGCTGGGCCACCCGCCGCCAGTGCGTCACCGCCGCCTTGCCCGCCGGATCGCCGCGCATCCGCCACCCGGCTTCGGCGCTCGACACCTTGGCCAATGGCAAGTCGATCACCCCCTCCTCGCCGACCTCGCCCGCGACCACCGCAAGGTAATATTTCTCGACCGCCCCGCCCTCGAACGCCGCCTGGAAGACCACCCGCGCCGAAGGGTGGCGCGCGAACAGCAGGCAGCCCGACGTATCCTGATCAAGCCGGTGCATCGCGGTCGGCGGCCGCTTGAAGCCGCATTTCAGCTCGTGAATCCGCCGCTCGATCGAATCCCCCCCGGCGCGCGGCGTGTCGACCGGCAGCCCGGCGGGCTTGTCGATGACGATCGCCTCGGCGTCGATGAACAGGATCCGCTTTTCCAGCATGACCCGCCAATGCGGCGATGGCGGCGTACTGACAAGCACCGCCGCCAACATTGTGGCCCGCGCGCAACGATTCGTCGAGATTCCAGACTTTTAGGACTTATTAACCTTTGTCCCTCAAACCCGGAATGGTTAATGGTAGCTTCAAGGACGTTAAGAGTGCGCAACGATTGTTGGTGAATGCTCTTGCCGCCGGTTCGAACAGGGGATGGACGATGCGGGTATTGTTGATCGAGGATGAGGCGACGATCGCCAAGAGCATCGAGCTGATGCTCGGCACCGAGGGCTTCAACGTCTACACCACCGATCTTGGCGAAGAGGGCCTCGATCTGGGCAAGCTGTATGATTACGACATCATCCTGCTCGACCTCAACCTGCCAGATATGCACGGCTATGATGTGCTCAAGAAGTTGCGCGTCGCCAAGGTCGGCACCCCGGTGCTGATCCTGTCCGGTTTGAACGAAATGGACAGCAAGGTCCGCGCGCTGGGCTTCGGCGCCGACGACTATGTCACCAAGCCATTCCATCGCGACGAACTGGTCGCCCGCATCCACGCCATCGTCCGCCGCTCGAAGGGGCACAGCCAGTCGGTCATCCGTACCGGCAAGCTGGCGGTCAACCTCGACGCCAAGACGGTCGAAGTCGACGGCAGCCGCGTCCATCTGACCGGCAAGGAATATGCGATGCTCGAGCTGCTCTCGCTGCGCAAGGGCACTACGCTGACCAAGGAAATGTTCCTCAACCACCTTTATGGCGGGATGGACGAACCCGAACTCAAGATCATCGACGTCTTCATCTGCAAGCTGCGCAAGAAATTGAGCCTGGCGTGCGGCGGCGATAATTATATCGAGACCGTCTGGGGCCGCGGCTACGTCCTGCGCGACGCCGAGGGTGTGGAATTGCCGGAGGCGGCGGTAGCCTGAGCGCCCGAGCGCAAGGAGGCGATTGCTCCGCAATCGCAGAGTAGCGCGAAGAGAGCGCGAAGGCCGGCCAGCGGCGGCATCAGCCGTCGACTGACGTCATGGGATTTACTCCCATGACGGTTAAGCTGCCATATCCGACTGATTGATGACGCCGAATTGGCCCAATCCTACGCCTCGACCAATGTCCGCTTGCGTTCGAGGTGGGCGGGGAGTTCGACCCGTTCGCGCGCGGGATCGCCCGCGACATCTTCCATCCGCCGCCAGCCGTCGCGCCCCAGCCGCTCCAAGGGACGGAAGCTCGCCTTGTAGGCCATGCGCTGTGATCCCTCGACCCAATAGCCGAGATAGACGTAGGGCAGACCCGCGCGGGCGGCGCGGATGATGTGATCGAGGATGATGTACGTGCCAAGACCCTTCCGCGCGTCGGGCCCGACGTCATAGAATGAGTAGATCATCGACAATCCGTCGCTCTGCTGATCCGACAGGCACGCGCCGACCAGCTTGCCCAGACGGCCGTCGACCGACGGCTCGCGATATTCGACGATGCAGGTGCGCACCGGGGTCTGTTCGACCATGTCGGCGAAATCGCTTTCGTCCATCTCCGCCATGCCGCCGCCCGGATGGCGCGCGGCGAGGTAGCGGCCGAGCAGCTCATATTGCTCTTCGGTGGTCCACGGCTTGCACGCCGTGACTTCGAGGTCGGTATTGCGGCGGATGATCTTGCGCTGGGTCGCGCTGGGCACGAACTCGTTGGCCGCGACGCGGACCGAAACACAGGCACTGCAATCGATGCAGCTCGGGCGATAGGCGACCGACTGGCTGCGGCGGAAGCCGATCCGGCCGAGGGCTTCGTTGAGCTCGCTCGACTGGCGACCGTTAAGCTCCGTGAACACCTTCCGCTCGACCTTGCCCGGCAGATAAGGACATGGCGAAGGGTTGGTGACGAAGAATTTGGGAAAGCGAAAAGGTGCGCTCACCCGCGGTGGCCTCCATATGGTTACGAGACTCTTTATGCGACCGCTTAACGCGGTTGGAAAGAGTTGGTCGCGACGAAAGCGGATTAACTCGCCGACTGTGCCGCAATGGGGCAGTCGGTTCTGCTCATGAAAGCAGTTTGCCGGAGCAAAATACCTTAATCCAGGGTGGAGCGTTCGACCCGGAAATCGGCGGTACCGAGCGCCTCGATCACCCGATCGATCGCGGCGGCGTCGCGCGCTTCGCACTCGACCTCAATCAGCGTGTCCTTGGCCGGCAGCGTGGTGAAGATGCGCTGATGGTGGACTTCGATAATGTTGACGCGGTGCTGGAGGAAGCAGTCGGCGATGCGGACCAGTACCCCGGGCTTGTCAGGGGCGAGGATGCTTAATCGAGCAACCCGACCCGAGCGGACCAGCTCACGTACTAGCACGTTGGCGAGCAAATGCGTATCGATGTTGCCGCCGCACAGCACCGTTCCGACCTTGCGCCCGGCGAACCGCGCGGGATCGGCCAGCATCGCCGCCAGCCCCGCCGCGCCCGCGCCTTCGACAACGGTTTTCTCGACCGCGACCAGCAATGCCACGGCATGCTCGAGCTGATTTTCCCCGACGAGCAGGATATCATCGACTAAGTTCTCGATAATCCGGCGAGTGAGTTGGCCAGGCTCCTTGACCGCGATCCCTTCGGCGATCGTGTCGCCGCCGATCACAGCGCTGCCGCCATCGATGACGTTCTTCATCGACGGATAAAGCTCGGCCTCGACCCCGATGATCTCGATTTCCGGCTTGAGGGCTTTGGCGGCGGTGGCGATGCCCGAGATCAGTCCGCCGCCGCCGATCGGCACGACCAGCACGTCGAGGTCGGGCGCGGCGGCCAGCATCTCGAGCGCGATCGTGCCCTGCCCGGCGATCACCGACGGGTCGTCGAACGGGTGGATGAAAACGAGGTCCTGTTCGGCCTCGAGCTGCTTTGCAAAGGCGTGGGCGTCGTCGAACATCGCGCCCTTGAGGACCACTGTCGCGCTATGCCCTTCGGTCTGCGTCACCTTCATCATTGGGGTTGCCAAGGGCATTACGATCGTCACCGGGATGCCTAGCCTGAGGCCGTGATAGGCGACCGCTTGGGCATGATTGCCCGCCGATGCCGCGACCACGCCCCGTGCGCGGTGACCGGCATCGAGCTGGAGCAATTTATTGAGCGCGCCGCGCTCCTTGTAGGAGTTGGTGAACTGGAGGTTCTCGAACTTGAGCCACACCTCCGCGCCGATCAGTTTGGACAGGCTGCCACTTTTCAGCGTCGGCGTCTGGATCACGGCCCCTTCGATGCGGCGCGCCGCGTTTCGGATGTCGTCGAGGGTTGGCGCGATCAGGTTCGTCATGGCGGCGCGACCTAGCCCTTCCCGGACGCCCAAACAATGCTAGACCCGGTCCGATGAAAAGCTCGCTCCTCGCCGTCGCCCTCTTGCTCCTCTCGACCAGCGCACTCGCCGACACGCTGATCGACAACATCAACGGCGTGCAAGTCGACCGTTTCGGACAGCTCGAGCATTTCAGCGGGGTCCTCGTCGGCAATGATGGCAAGGTCGTCCAGCTGCTCAGAGCCGGCGACGTGCGCCCGCGCCGCGTCGATTTCCGAGTCGATGGTCGCGGCCGCGCGCTATTGCCCGGTCTGATCGATGCGCATGGCCATGTCGGCGAACTCGGCCTTGGGACGCTTCAACTCGACCTGTCGGGCACCACTTCGATCGCCGAACTGCAGCAGCGGCTTGCCGCCTTTGCCGGCAGCCACAATGCGCCGCGCTGGATCATCGGCAATCGCTGGAACCAGGAATTGTGGACCGACAAGCGCTTCCCGACCAGCGCCGACCTCGACGCCGTCGTCGCCGATCGCCCGGTGTGGCTGGTGCGGGTCGACGGGCATGCCGCTGTCGGCAACTCGGCGGCGTTGCGCGAAGCCGGGATCACCGCCGCGACCAAGGCACCGGCGGGTGGCCGGATCGAGAAAGGCCTGTTCGTCGACAAGGCACGCGACCTGGTCGAGTCCAAGATTCCGGCCGCGCTCCCCGCGCAACGCGATCAGGGGCTGGCGAACGCGCAGGCGCTTTTGCTCGGCTATGGCCTGACCGCAGTCGCCGACATGGGGACCAACGAGGCCGACTGGAACACGCTGCGGCGGCTGGGCGACGCGGGCCGGCTTCAGGTTCGGGTGATGAGTTATGCGCTCGGGCTTGAGCCGCTGATCAGCATCGCTGGCGCCAAGCCGACCCAGTGGCTCTACAACGACCGGCTGCGCATGGCGGGGGTCAAATTCTACGCCGACGGCGCGCTCGGCTCGCGCGGGGCGTGGCTCAAGGCGCCGTACAGCGACAAGCCCGACACGCGCGGTCTTCAGTTCATGGACGACGCCAAGCTCAAGAACCTGGCCAGCCGCGCGGCGATGGATCATTTTCAGGTCGCGATCCACGCCATCGGCGACGCCGCTAATGCCCAGGTCATCGGTGCCTACGAGGAGCTGGCGCAGACCTATGGCACCGACCGGCGCTGGCGGATCGAGCATGCCCAGATTCTCGACCCCGCCGACATCGGCCGGCTGGCCAAGGCCGGAATCATCGCCTCGATGCAGCCGACCCACCAGACCAGCGACGACAATATGGTCGAGGCGCGGCTGGGCGCGGGACGGTTGGCGGGCGCCTATGCATGGCGCTCGATCGCCGCGACCGGGGCGCATCTCGCCTTCGGATCGGACTTCCCGGTCGAATCGCCCAACCCCTTTCCCGGCATCGCCGCTGCGATCAGCCGCGCCGACCCCGAGGGCAACCCGCCCGGCGGGTGGCACCCCGAGGAGCGGGTGACTTTGGCGCAGGCACTTGCCGGCTTCACCCGCGAGGCAGCCTATGCCGGGATGGCCGAGGACCGACTAGGATCGCTCGATCCGGGCCACATCGCCGACTTCATCATCGTCGACCGCGACATCACGTCCGTATCCCCAACCGATATCGCGGCGACCAAGGTGCTTGATACCTGGATGGCAGGCCGCAAGGTTTGGGAACGAGCTAATGTGCCCGCGTCGCCCGCTCGATGAGCATCCCGGGCGTTAGTATCTGCGGCAATTCCTCGGGCGGCTTGCCCGGCTCGTACCACAGGTAAAGCGGCACCCCGGCGCGGCCCTGCTTATCGAGGAAGCGCGTGATCGCCGGATCGCCACTGGTCCAGTCGCCTACGAACATCCGCACCCCGGCCTTGTGGAACGCCGCCTGAACCTCGTCGCGGTCAATCGCGGCGGCTTCATTGGCCTTGCACGTCAGGCACCAGTCTGCCGTGAAATAAACGAAAGCGGGTGCATGAGCGGTGGCACTGGCAACCACCGTCTCGCTCCATGTTGCGACACCGGTGGGGGGGCGGGACGCGGAAACGGCGTACTGCGGCACCAGCACCGCCCCGCCGATCGCGATCGCAACCGCGCCGGTTAACGTCAGCAGTCCGCGCCCCTCGCGCTTGCCCGATGCGAGCAGCAGAAGCGACAGCAGCACCAGCGCGACCAGCCCGACGATGAGCCCCTGCCCCCCCGCCTGCCGCCACAGCAGCCACAGGCACCCCGCCGCAGTCGCCGCCATGGGGATCGCGAGGAAGCGCTGCAGCCTGACCATCCATGCGCCCGGCTTGGGCAGCCGCGTGCGCAGGGCGGGGATGAAGGCGACCGCCACGAACGGCAGTGCAAGCCCCAACCCAAGCACCGCGAACACCGCGATCGAGCCGGCCGCGGGAAGCAGCAATGCCGTCCCCAGCGCTGCCCCGAGGAACGGCCCGGCGCACGGCGTCGCGACAAATGCGGCGAGCGCTCCGGTCGCGATGCTCCCGCTCGGGTTGGTATCCCCGCCGATGACCGGCAGGCGGAACAGCCCGATCAAGTTGAGCGTGATCGCCGCCGCCAGCAGCATCAACAGCAAAATGGTGCGCGGGTCCTGCAGCTGGAACGCCCAGCCCGCAGCGCTGCCCCCGGCGCGGATCGCGAGCAACAGCGCACCGAGCGCGCCCGTCCCGAGAATCGCCCCCGCCGCATAGCCGAGTGCATCGCGCCGCGCCTGCCGCTCGTCGCCGCCGGAGCGCGCCAGATGGAGCGCCTTGATCGCGAGGATCGGGAACACGCATGGCATGAGATTGAGCAGGATTCCCCCCGCCAAGGCTCCCAATAGCGCGAGGACGAGTGCCTGAATGCCGACGTCGCCCATCGTCGCGCCGCCACTCGGAACGTCGCCAGGCACCGCTGCAAATGACAGGCCGCGGCCATCACCGAGCGCGATCACGCCAGTCAACGTTGCAGGTGCTCCGCGCTGGCGGACGAGATCGGCAATCAGCCAGTCTCCTTGCCGGCGAAAGCTCTGCGGTGCGGCCAAGTCGATCGGGCCATTCTCGCCGGGAAAAATATATGGCGTGCCAATCATCACGCTCGCCGGAAGTGGCAGCGCGAGGTGGAGCGCCTTCCCATCAAGCGCGAATCGGGCAGGCGTCGCGATCGGGCGCGGCAAGGCGCGGCGCCATTCGTCGAACTTGGCGCGCAATGGCGTCGCGCCGTCACCGACCGGCAAGTCGAGGCTGAGCGTGCCATGCTCGGGGACGCACACTTCCTCGGTGCAGGCGAGCCACCGCGCTTCCGCCCGGATCGGGATGATGCCGCGCGCCGTCGCCGGCACGGTCAGCCGGACGAGCAGCGCATAATCGCGCTCGAAAACGTAATTCGTAATGCCCGAGATCAGCAGCCTGGTCGGCACCGGATAGCGCAATTCGCCCACGGCTACCCCCGCCGGCAATTGCCACTCGACCGTCATCGGCAGCCCGGCGTCGCCCGGATTGAGCCAATAGCCGTGCCAGCCCGGTGTCGTGTGCATGACGATAGCAAGGTCGATCGGCTGGCCGGGCTGCGCGCTGCCCTCGGCAACGAGCTCGGGCTGGATCGCGTTGCGGCCTCCCGGTAGCGCCCCGGCCCACGCCGGCGCCGCCACCAACAGGCAGGCGATCCACAGGAGGAAACGGGTCTTCATGACGTCTCGCTACAAGCCCGCGTCGCCCGCGTCGAGCGGCCTCGGTTCATCGCACAGTAACAGATGACGATTGCGTGACCGGGCACTCCGCTATATGGGCGCGCGCTGGCTTGACCGATATTTACGGCAGGCCGAGCCTCTGCCGGGGAACCGGCACCGATTAGGAATGGAACGATCATGAAGAAGTTTGCCCTGACCGCTCTGGTCCTCGCGCTTGGCCTCGCCGCGTGCGAGAAGAAGACCGAAACCACCGTCGACAACAACACCGTCACGACCGAGAACACGGTTGTCATGGACAGCAACACCGCGATGAACGGCGCCGACAACGCGCTTGACGCCGCCGGCAACATGACCGCGAACGCCACGATGGCGACCGCGAACGGCATGAACGCAACGGCCAACGCCGTGGCGAACACCGCCAAGTAGTTGCTTCATCGCCGCTCGCGGCGATGAACGGCAAGTAAGCTTTCGTCGGCTGCAAGGCCGTTGAAATGTAAGGGGCCGTCAGCGCGAGCTGGCGGCCCCTTTTCGACGTGTTCGGCAAGCAGCGAGGCCAGCTCGAGAAACGCGAACGGTGATCGCTCATGATCGAGAAAGCGGTCAGTCTGGTGTTCTCATATTCGAAAGATGGTTTCCTCGTCCTTCGCGACAATCCAATGTCCGCAACTGTGAAGGATATCGGGCACCGGCAGGTGTACGATATCCTCCAAAGCAGGAAGCCGCGGTCCACGATCGGTGGCCTATGGGGAAAGCGGTTTTCGGCCGGTGTTCGAGCGAGCGCTACCATCGGCGATTTGCGCGTCGG
>JBBQDG010000029.1:0-30809 GCA_038319435.1 Sphingomonadales bacterium
TGCCCGGCATCGGTGAATTCGTAAAAGCCGTCGAGCGGGATCAGGCAGCGGCCCTGCGTTGCGGAGTTGCCGAACGCCCGCCCTTCGGAGCGAAAATTATACACCGGCTTGCCCGCCCCATGACCCGAAGACGCCCCGGCCCAGCTCCACCGCCGCTGGACGAGTGCGTGCGCGCCGGCATGAAAGCTGACGATGGCGGCGGGATCGGTGATGCGGATGCTGTCGCTGGCGGCGAGGTTCGGCGCACCTTCGGGAAAGGTCAGCGCGATCCGCACCTGGTTGAAGTCCCCACGGATGAGGCCGAGGGCAGCACGACGGGCGGCTTCGTTGCACATGGTGGTGGCCTAGCCATTTTGCGGAGCTAAATCGATGCATCAGCCGAGATCGGCCGGTGCGGCCAGCTGCCGCGTCCGACAGCGCGGCTTCGCCGCGACGAGACCCTAAAAGGATTGGTTTTGTGACCGACACGGTTTAGTGTCTGCCGGGTACGTAACGCAGGACATGCAATGTCGACACAGCCTCAGGAAAACGGTGCTCAGCTGGCGTTGTTAGAGGCCATCGACAGTAAGATTGGCGAAGTCCGTATCGAAGCCATTGACTTGACTTTCGGTGAATTAGTCAATTTAAAGACCTCAAACGAAATTCGTATCGACCCCGAGTACCAGAGGCTTTTTCGGTGGTCATCGGAACAAAAATCACGTCTTGTGGAGTCCGTTCTACTGCGATTACCCATCCCACCAATCTTCTTTGTGGAAAACGAGGATGGACGGTATGAATTGATCGATGGTCTACAGCGAGTGAGTTCGATGATACAATTTATTGAACCCTCTGTCTTAGAGTTGGATGAATTGGTGTTGGACGGTTGTGATATTGTGACAGCGTTGAACGGACTTACATTTGAGCGGCTTCCGCTAACACTCAGACTTCAAGTTAAAAGATCTGCTGTTCGGGCAATAATAATTAAACGACAAAGCCAACATTTCTTACGCTATGAGATGTTTAAACGTCTTAATACAGGAGGGTCCGAATTAAGTCCTCAAGAGCTGAGAAACTGTTCGGCTAGACTATTTGGTGCTCGCGGAATTACATTCTACGAATTTATTATGAGACTGTCGACGTTTGACGCTTTCTTCCACCTTACTGAGACGTTAGCTGACGTCGATATTGAGAAGCGGGGACGTGAGGAGCTAGTGTTACGCTTCTTTGGGGGTGTATCCCCCTTGCATACGTAGAACCGATGCGGTATATGATGGGGCATGACCACGAAGCCCCTCACCACCCGCGAGTTCTTCAAGCAGTTTCCGGATGACGAAACCTGCCTGAACCACCTGTTCAACGTCCGGTTCGGGCAGGGCCATGCCTGCCCCAAGTGCGAGCGCCCGGCGAACTGGTATCGGATCAAGGCCGAGCGGGCCTATTCCTGCCAGTGGTGCGGGCACCACCTACACCCGACTGTCGGCACCCCGTTTGAACAGACCCGCACGCCGTTGCAGCTTTGGTTCTATGCCATGCACCTGTTCACCACGACGCGGCACGGGGTGTCGGCGAAGGAACTACAGCGCCAGCTCGGAGTGACCTACAAAACGGCTTGGCGCATGGGCCATGAAATCCGCAAGCACATGGCGGACGTGGACGGCGAAGCGCCGATCGGCGGCCCCGGCACGGCGGTTGAAGTTGACGAAACGCTCGTCGGCGGCGCGGAGCGCGGTAAGCACATGCGCGGCTCCGCTGGCAAGACGGTCGTCATGGGCATGATGCAGCGCGACGGCGACATCATCGCCAAGGTCGTTCCAAACCAGCGCCGGGCCACTCTCAAGCCGGTCGTGCTGGCGAACGTCCTGCCCGGCGGCGAGCTGCATACCGACGAACTGACAAGCTATGCCGGTCTGCATCTGGACGGCTATCGCCACATGACCGTGAACCACGGTGCGGGCGAGTATGTCGGCTATCAGGGTGCCAGCACGAACGGGATTGAGAACTTTTGGCGGCACCTCAAGTGCAGCATCGTCGGCACGCATATCAGCGTTAGCCCCAAGCACCTTGAGCGCTACGTCAAAGAGTTCGAGTTCCGCTTCAACCGGCGGACGGCACCGGCTTCGATGTTCGCCGAACTGATTTCGGAGTTTCCGAAAGGCGGCGAGTAAGAGCGTCCAGCTTGGCGGCGTCGCCTGCGGGCGCGCCTTCTGCCTCGCGCTCGGCGATGAAGCGTTCAAGGTCGTTTTCGGCGATAGCCTGCTTAAGTGTGGCCATAAATTCGCTTTCGCGCCTCAGCTACCATGATTGTCCGATTGGACATGAGGTCAAAGCGCGCACGCGACGTTTTCAACGCAGCGGTCGAATCGCCCGTTCTGTCGACCATCAATCTCAGCGTCGCCAATCCGGTCATGTAGGCATCGACGTTGCCGTGCCCGACGACTTGGACCAGGCTTTGGGAGGCGGCTACATGAGCGGCTATCGCTTGCCGCGCCTCTTTCCGTGCCTGATTGATCTCGGCACCATCAAGCACGCTGTCGGCAAGTTCGGTGATGCTTGCGTCCACCCGGGCACCGGTAGCCGAGAAGTCCTGCACAGCCGCAAGATATTGTTGCTGAATGACGGCTTCGTGGTTAAGCTTAGCCGTAGCATAATAGGTGAAAACAGCCGCAAAGAGGCCGCCGGCGATTGCTGAAAGCAGGCCGCCAACCACCAGCTTGGCCCAATGGCCAAACTGGTGGTTTCCCGTAGAGGGAATGGGCGGAGCTGAGGCCATGTTGCCTAATTGGCCTTTTTAGCCGGTGACTGCAAGGTCGCTCCTGTGCTCACAACAGCATCCTTCTCCGCCCTGACGCCCAATCCGCACGATTGATCGAGACGGTTTTGCCCAAGCGCTTGAACCATCGCGTTCGCACATTGTTCAATGTCCGAGCGAGCGTCATCGTTCGCGGCTCCAACGACCTTGAGTTTTACGGTTACCCCATTGTCGACGATAGATTTTGAGTCACAACTGGACAGCGCAAACATTACCATGAGAGCCAGTGGGAACGCTGTTCCGAACCGGACAAACATCTCACCCGGCGACTGAATGTTGATCCGCAGCTCCGCTGCCCGCCCGTCAGGCAGTCGGCGAAGGCCTAGTTCATAAAAGCTCTGCGACGCGATGCTTTGCAGATCGCCTTGGTCGATGGCGTCTCTCAGCACGTCAAAGCCATTCAGCCACATTGAGACAACCGCCGAGTCTTCGGCGGTCCACTTTTGCTTACCGACTTGAAATTCCGAGACAAACTGCCCCATATAGATGAAGTTCGAATACGCGTGCCGGTATACCTCTTCCCGCAATGACCGGCCGAGAGCGAAAACGGCTGTTTGGGTGTGCAAGGCCTTGATCAAATCGGGGCTAAGGAGAAGCTTTTGAGCCGTAGCGCGCCAACGGACCTGTCTTCCCATATACTTGCCAGTGTAATCGCCGTCGCGGGCTTCAACGAGGCTTAGCTCCCCCGGAGCATCAAGCAATTCACCAATCAGCACCTCTTTCGCGTAGCCTTCGACAGGGACCACGACCAAATCGCCCTGCTTACCTTCGAAAAAGAGCCTCTTGAGAAAAGTAAGGTTCCGACGATCAATCTGATTAACACCCTCGGTCCCCTGCTCGCGATTCCCGCGCGATCTGCTGAGCAGCTCGCGTTGCCAGCGATCGGATGAAATCACACCGAGCAGATCGGCGTCGGTCCATTTTCTGGGGGAGCCTGTGAGGGTGTCTAGACCTCGAATGTCTGGGAAGACCACATGTGCATCTCTGACCGCCTTATAGAACCGATAGGTCTTCCCGGGCGAGCATTTGAAAACAACATGGTCGTTCGGAACGGCATAAGCGTCCAGCTCGACGACGATTTTCGACATTTCACTCCCCCTATGCCGGGAAGCTAGGTTGTCAAAGGCTTACCGTCAACTCCGTATGCGAAGGGGATACACCCCCTTCTTTGCGGCAAAGAACGGAGTCAATAGCTATCACGGTCATGTTGCTGACTGGCTTGACAATTATATGGAGCAAGTATTGCTTGGAAATAGTCATTTTGACTATGTACAGGAAGAAGTAATTTTTCGTAATGTTTTTTCAGCGATCGAGAGCGTACTGGGAGAGAATGCATTTTGTAAAATTAAGGATGACAGACCTATCGGAGGACTTGCTCCCGCGCATTACGAGGCGATCGCCGTCGCGTTTAGCATTGAACTTGATCGGGTTAAAAGTGCCGACCGAATTGATCTAGGAAGATCACTTATAGCGGCGCGACAATCAACAGATTTCAGATCAAACGTCGGTGCAGGGGCAAATAACCGGACAAAGCTCCGAGGTCGTATCAGTGCAATTACGGCTGCGATACAAGTAGCGTAGATGCTGATTTCGCCAGCATTGCGCTCGGCTATCAACGATCAGCTAATTTGGCGAGAGCGCGAGTGTGCTTTGGCGAAAAAGGCGTTGGCTGTCTCTATGACTTCTGATATTGAGTTTAAGTATTCATACCGCTCATTTGTTTCACTGACATACGCTCATTATGAGGGATATTGCAAACAAGTCATTGCCCAGGCGCTTGACGATATATCGAAATCGTTGTCGGTCGAACTTAGTTGTAGAACAATTAAAGATGTCCTATTTGCCGCAATTATAAGAAAGAAACTAGTAAACTCTAGTAACTCTGAACTGATATCTCATCTTGGATCAATTCCGGATCTTTATAACGGTCTATCGTTCCCAAAGGTAGACATTATCCTTGAGTGCGGAAACTTAAATGTATCAAACTTCTTTTGGTCAATTTCATCGATCGGGATGTCGCCGAAGCCGTTCAATTCATACCGTAGTGCAATCGGCAGAATTACAACGTTGCGCCATGAGTGTGCCCATGGCGAAGAAATCAGCTTTGATCCGCTCAAGCGAAAATCGGAAATTGCGAGTGATATGTATTTGCTTCAGCGCGACATGATTGAATTGATGCACTTGCTAGCCGTAAACTTGATTGATCATATGGAGACAGATAAATTTGCGGCGTAAGATATAAACTGACTACCCCAGCAACCCCCGCAAATACCCCCCGTCCCGCTCCGCTCCACCTTCGCCACCGTCTCCGGTGTCCCGACGGCGACAATCTCGCCGCCCTTGTCGCCGCCGTCGGGGCAGAGGTCGATGACCCGGTCGGCGGCATTACGCCACAAAAGGCTGGGTTCGCGTCCCCACTACGGGGTTGCCCTGCGCGACGAGCGCGCCGCGCGCTCCTACAGTCCCGCCGCCTTGCGCAGGACTTCGTTCGCCCGGGTCTGCCAGCCCGGCCCCTGGGCGCGCAGCGCCGTCAGAACGTCGGTGTCGAGGCGGAGCGAGACGAGTTGCTTGGTCGCGCCCGGCGGGCGGCCACGGCGGATGACGCGGTCGCCGAATTTGAGGTCGGCCTTTTCAAACCACTCGTCGGTCAATTCCGGCGCGTCGTCGGGGTCAACCCAGTTGCTCTTGGTATCGGTTGTACTCACGGTCGTTCGCCTTTCGCATCGAGATAATGTGCCGGTCCTGACCGCGTGCAGTCCAGATCACGATGACCATGCGTTCGCCGAGCAAACCGATCGTCGTGATGCGGACTTCGCCATAATCCTTCCGGTCGTCGACAAACTCATAGGTCAGTCCCGCAAACACCTTGTCCGCATCTGCGAAGTCGAGGCCGCGCCTTTCCAGCGTTGCCGCACGCTTGGCCGGGTCAAACGTCAGCGCCATGTCGTTTCCGTAGATACGAAAATTGTGGCTTGTGTCAAGCCAGGCACCCCTCACCGGCTCGCGACAAGGGTCGCGAGTCGCCCTCTCCCTCAGGGGGAGAGGGGTTTTTGGGCGAGCAAGGGCTTCAAATACCCCCCCGTCCAGCTGCGCTTCTCCTTCGCCACCGTCTCCGGCGTCCCGACCGCGACGATTTCGCCGCCCTTGTCGCCGCCGTCCGGCCCCAAGTCGATCACCCAGTCGGAGGTCTTGATGACGTCGAGATTATGTTCGATCACCACCACGGTGTTGCCCTGCTCGACCAGCGCGTGGAGGACCTCGAGGAGCTTGCGGACGTCCTCGAAATGCAGCCCGGTGGTGGGTTCGTCCAATATGTAGAGCGTCTGGCCGGTGGCGCGGCGGCTGAGTTCCTTCGCCAGCTTGACGCGCTGCGCCTCGCCGCCGCTGAGCGTCGTCGCCTGCTGGCCGATCTGGACATAGCCGAGGCCGACTTCGAGCAGCATGGCAAGCTTGTCGCGGATCGGCGGCACCGCCTTGAAGAATTCGACGCCGTCCTCGACCGTCATCGCCAGCACCTCGGCGATCGACTTGCCCTTGAACTTCACCTCGAGCGTTTCGCGGTTGTAGCGCTGGCCATGACAGACGTCGCAGGTGACATAGACGTCGGGGAGGAAGTGCATTTCGATCTTGATGAGGCCGTCGCCGGTGCACGCCTCGCAACGCCCGCCCTTGACGTTGAAGCTGAAGCGCCCCGGTTTGTAGCCGCGCGCGGCGGATTCGGGGAGGCCGGCGAACCAGTCGCGGATGTTGGTGAACGCCCCGGTGTAGGTGGCGGGGTTGGAGCGCGGCGTGCGGCCGATCGGCGACTGGTCGATATCGATGACCTTGTCGAGATGCTGCAGCCCGTCGACGCCGTCATGGGCGGCGGCGAGCAGGCGCGCGCCGTTCAATTCGCGCGCGGCGGCGGCGTAGAGCGTATCGATGGTGAGGGTGGATTTGCCGCTGCCCGACACGCCGGTGACGCAGGTGAAGGTGCCGAGCGGGATGGTCGCGGTGACATTATGGAGGTTGTTGCCGCGCGCGCCCTTGACCGTCAGCTGCTTGCCGTTGCCCTTGCGGCGCTTGGCCGGGACGGGGACGGCGCGGCGGCGGGCGAGGTAATCGCCGGTGATGCTGCCCGGCGTGTTGAGGATGTCGTCCAATGACCCGGCGGCGACGACATGGCCGCCGTGGACGCCCGCGCCGGGCCCCATGTCGACGATATAATCGGCCAGCCGAATGGCGTCTTCGTCGTGTTCGACGACCAGCACGGTGTTGCCGAGGTCGCGCAGGCGTTTCAGCGTGACGAGGAGGCGGTCGTTGTCGCGCTGGTGGAGCCCTATGCTGGGTTCGTCGAGGACGTAGAGCACGCCCGACAGGCCCGAGCCGATCTGCGATGCGAGGCGGATGCGCTGGCTTTCGCCGCCGCTCAGCGTGCCGGACTTGCGGTCGAGGTTGAGGTAGTCGAGCCCGACGTTATTGAGGAAGCCGAGGCGCTCGACGATCTCCTTGAGGATGCGTTCGCCGATGGTGCGTTCCTTCGGCGTCAGCTTGTCGGCGAGTTCGGAGGCCCAGCGGAAAGCGTGGCCGACCGGGCGGCGGACGGCGTCGGCGATAGTCTCGCCAGCGATCTTGACCGCCAGCGCCTCGGGACGGAGGCGGTCGCCGTGGCAGACTTCGCACGCGGCGGCGGATTGGTAGCGTTCGAGCTCCTCGCGCATCCACGCGCTTTCGGATTTGAGGCGCTTGGCGAGGTTGGCGACGACGCCTTCGAATGGCTTGGTGACTTCGTAGCTTTTGCGCCCGTCTTCGAAGCGCAGCGCGATGGCGCGGCTGCCGGTGCCGTGGAGGACGGCCTTTTGCGCTTCGGGGCTGAGGTCGGCCCATTTCTGCTTGAGGGTGAAGCCATATGCCCTGCCGATGCTGGCGAGCACTTGCTGGTAATAGGGCGACGGCGGGTTGGACTTCGCCCATGGCATCACTGCGCCCTTTTCGAGGGTGAGGGCGTGGTTGGGGACGATCAGCTCGGGATCGAAATACTGTTTCTCGCCAAGGCCGTCGCAGGCGGGGCAGGCGCCTTGCGGGGCGTTGAAGCTGAACAGCCGCGGTTCGATTTCGGCGATGGTGAAGCCGGAGACGGGGCAGGCGAATTTTTCGGAGAAGGTGATGCGGGTGGGGGGCCCAGCGTCCGTGTCATCCCGGCGAAGGCCGGGACCTAGTTTCTTCTTTGGTGGGGTAGCAGCAGGAAACTGGGTCCCGGCCGTCGCCGGGATGACAGGTTGAGATGGTTGCTCCTCGGTTTCTGCAAGCGCGGGGGGAGCAGAAGGTGCATCCGCCATCTCGGCAATCGCCAGCCCCTCGGCCAACTTCAGCGCCGTCTCGAAACTCTCCGCCAGCCGCGATTCGATGCCCGTCTTCACGACGAGGCGATCGACCACCACATCGATATCGTGCTTGTATTTCTTGTCGAGGACCGGGGCGTCTTCGATGTCAGTAAACGTCCCGTCGATCTTCACCCGGGTGAAGCCGTCCTTCTGCAATTGCAGCAGTTCCTTGCGATATTCGCCCTTGCGGCCGCGCACGATCGGGGCGAGCAGGAACAGGCGAGTGCCCTCGGGCAGCGCCATGACGCGGTCGACCATCTGGCTGACAGTCTGCGCGGTGATCGGCAGGCCGGTCGTCGGGCTGTACGGAACGCCGACGCGCGCCCAGAGCAGCCGCATATAATCGTAGATCTCGGTGACGGTGGCGACGGTCGAACGCGGGTTCTTGGATGTCGTCTTCTGTTCGATGCTGATCGCCGGGCTCAGCCCCTCGATATGGTCGACATCGGGCTTCGACATCAGCTCAAGGAACTGCCGCGCATAGGCGCTGAGCGATTCGACGTAACGCCGCTGCCCTTCGGCGTAGATGGTGTCGAAGGCGAGGGACGACTTGCCGCTGCCCGACAGGCCGGTAATGACCGTCAGGCTATTCTTGGGCAGATCGACATCGACGCCCTTGAGGTTGTGCTCGCGCGCGCCGCGCACCTGAATATGGGTCAGCATGAAAAAACTTGTTCCAGATATGTTCTCGCACCGCAAGGGGCGACCCTCACCTGTTCAGGTAGGGCCGCGCGGCGTGAGGGGCAAGGCGCGCAGTGACACGCCAAGGTCTGGACTGGCGTGGCCGCCCGACCGGCTCAGCTATCGAGCATCTTCGTCAGCCGGGTGACATCGGCGTCGAGTTCGCGATCGGCGACGCGCAGTTCATCGATGCGCTTGACGGCGTGCATGACCGTGGTGTGGTCGCGCCCGCCGAACCGCCGCCCGATTTCGGGAAGCGAGCGCGGAGTCAGCCGTTTGGCGAGGTACATCGCCACCTGGCGGGGACGGGCGACTTCGCGAGCGCGGCGCGCCGACACCATGTCCGACGGCTTGAGGTTGTAATAGTCGGCGACGCGGCGCTGGATTTCGTCGATCGTCAGCTTCTTTTCATGCGCGCGCAGCTGGTCGGCAAGCGTTTCTCGGGTAAAGTCGAGCGTCACCGGGCGACCGGTCAGTGCCGCATAGGCGACGACGCGGTTCAACGCGCCTTCGAGTTCGCGGACATTGGCGGTGATCTTGCGGGCAAGGAACTCGACGACGTCGTTCGGCACCGGAGTCGTCTGGCAACTCGCCATGCCGGCGACTTTGGCGTGGAGAATGTTGAGCCGCAGCTCATAGTCGGCGGGGTTGATGTCGGCGACGAGGCCCCACGCCATGCGACTGAGGATACGGTCCTGAATGCCTTCGAGGTTCTGCGGGCTGCGGTCGGCGGTGATGACGAGGCGGTGACCGGCATCGATGATGTCGTTCATGGTATGGAAGAATTCTTCCTGCGTCGAATCCTTGCCGGCGATGAACTGGACGTCGTCGATCAGCAGCAGATCGGCCGAACGAAGCCGCCCCTTGAAGCCGATCGTGTCATTCTCACGAAGCGCTCGGACGAACTCGACCATGAACTTCTCGGCCGACATCGACACCACCCGGGCGGTCGGTCGGCGAGCGATGAAATCCTGGCCGATGGCGTGGAGCAAATGGGTTTTGCCGCGCCCGGTGCCGCCATGGATGAACAGCGGGTTGAAGCTGACCGAATCGGCGCTTGCCAAAGTCTTGGCGGCGGTCGCTGCGACTTCATTCGCCTTGCCGATGACGAACGTCGAGAACTTGTATCGCGGATCGAAATTGGGCGAGTCGGGGTCGCGCAGCGCATGATTGGCGGCGGGCGCCGGAATATCCTCGAGGATCAACAATGGCGACGGCCGCGGTCCGCCCTCGGCCGCGGCGATCCGGACATCACGGACGATCGGAAGCACGGTCTTCCACGCCAGCGCAAGTCGTTCGCCGAAATGCGAGCGGACCCAGTCGGCCATGAACTTGGACGGCATGATCAGCACCAGCTCGCCCGTATCGGGATCGAATTCGCCAAGCTCGGCGGGTTTGAGCCAGCCATCGAAGGTGCGCACGCCGCAATCGCGGCGAAGGCCGGTGCGGATTTGATCCCAGGCGGCTGCCAGCGGTGTCTCAAAGGTCTCGACCAAGCCCTCGCCAACCACCAATTCTGACCTTGCCCCCTGCACCGTTCCGCGCCTCCATTGCCTCAGTACCGCAGGCACAAGCCATCACTGCGCCCGATTGCGAGTCGCGACGCCCCAAGTTGCTTCTGCGCGGTGCCCCCCAGCAGAATCACTGCGGAGCCCATTGTTTTGAGAGTTAGCCGAGCAGCGTTCAACCGCTTTTTTTCAAAAAAGTGAAATAAACATACTTGACATGGAAAAGGTGAGGAAATCCGCTAATTCGCCGGAAAACCGCGAATTTTTGTTTACAGTAAAGTGACGGAGATATGCGAATCGCGGGAAAAGCAGGACTTTTTGATTTCGCGAATCGAACGGGCCTTCGGATCGCTCCGGAGGCCCGTTTCATGGCAGGACTGGTTGGACCTTTGCGCGGCCCGTCCGCTCAGCCGAGCGCGGAAACCCGCTTGGTCAGGCGCGAGAATTTCCGGCTCGCGGTGTTCTTGTGCATCACGCCGCGGGCAACGCCACGAGCAAGTTCCGGCTGCGCCTTGTTGAGCGCGTCACGGGCATCGTCCTTGTTGCCGGCTTCGAGCGCCGATTCGACGGCCTTGATGAAGGTCCGGATGCGGCTGACCCGGGCACCGTTGATCGCGGCGCGATTGGCGTTACGGCGGATGCGCTTCTTGGCTTGCGGCGTGTTCGCCATAGTGTCTTCCCAAATCTGTCGGTCAAAAAGAAAGCGGCGCGCACCCGCATCGGGCCGCACCGGCGTGCCGTCCCCTAACGCCAAGGGCGATTCGGGTCAACAGCGCAGGCGCGCAAGGCAGACTATCGCTGGCATGCGGGACAGTAAAAAGTCGATCGCCCGCCCTGGACGATGCGCCGGACCACGCCATCGCACCCGCCGCGGCACGGCAGACCCTCGCGGTCATAGACGTCGAACTGCTTTGAGAAATAGCCGAGCTCGCCATCGGGGCTGGCGAAGTCGCGCAAGCTCGATCCGCCCGCGGCGATCGCTTCGGCAAGCACCGCCTCGATCGACGTGGCGAGCAGATCGAGTTTCGGCTGGCTGACCCGGCCGGCCGCTTTTCTCGGATTGATCCGTGCCCGGAACAAGGCTTCGCAGACATAGATATTGCCGAGGCCGGCGACGATCCTCTGGTCGAGCAGCATCAGCTTGATTGCCGCCTTGCGTCCGGCGAGCCGCGCCTTCAGCCATGTGCCATCGATCGCCCCGCCCATCGGCTCAGGGCCAAGCGCCGTGAACGCGGGCCATTCCGCCAGCATGTCAGTGGCCACCAGGTCGACTGATCCGAACCGGCGCGGATCGTTGAGGCTGAGCAGCCGCCCGTCGGCGGTTTCGATCAGCAGATGATCGTGCGCGCCAAGTTCGGCCGGGTCGATCCGCCATCTGCCCGACATGCCGAGGTGGAAGATCATCGTATCGCCCCGGTCGGTTGCGATCAGGCCATATTTGGCGCGCCGGCCAAGACCGGTCACCGTCGCTCCGGTCAGCCGCTGGCCAAGATCGTGCGGAAACGCCCGCCGCAAATCGCCGCGCCGAAGCTCGACCCGCCGGATCCGCCGCCCGTCGAGCACTTTTGCAAGGCCGCGAACGGTAGTTTCGACTTCGGGAAGCTCGGGCATGAGCGGCCTATGGCAAGCCGGGGCCTTCCCCGCTAGAGCCGCCAGCATGAGCGAACAGGTCAATTTCGGCGACCAGCTGGTCAGCCCAGAAGAAAAGACAACCCGGGTCGGCGCGGTCTTCTCGTCGGTCGCGCGACGATATGATGTGATGAACGACCTGATGTCGGGCGGGATGCACCGCTTGTGGAAGGAGCGCTTCGTCGCCCGGATCAAGCCGCGCGCTGGCGAGCGCATCCTCGACATGGCAGGCGGCACCGGCGACATCGCCTTCCGCATGGCGGCAAGAGGTGCGCTGGTGACGGTCAGCGACATCAACGCCGACATGCTCGCGGTCGGGCAGGATCGTGCCGCCAACAAGCGGATCGACGGTCTGACCTGGAAGCAGGAAAACGCCGAAAGCTTGAGCTTCGGCGACAGCGGCTTCGACGCCTACACCATCGCCTTCGGGATCCGCAACGTCACCGACATTCCCGCGGCATTGAAGGAAGCGCATCGAGTCCTCAAGCGCGGCGGGCGCTTCTACTGCCTCGAATTTTCAACCAGCGAATGGCCCGGCTTCGGCAAATTGTACGAACGTTATGCCGACGCGGTCATCCCGCGCATCGGCAAGGCGGTCGCCGGCGATGAGGAAAGTTATCGCTACCTGGTCGAATCGATCCGCCGCTTCCCCTCGCCCGACCGGTTCCGGGCGATGATCTCCGACGCCGGTTTCGCCCAGGCCCAGGTCGAGCCGATGCTCGGCGGGCTGGTCTGCATCTGGAGCGGGTGGAAGGTTTGACCAGCACGGTCACTCATCTTTTCCGACTCCTGAAATGGGGCCGGACGCTGGCTCGGCACGGCGCGCTGCAGGGGATCGAGCGCGACTCGCTGACCCCGCCCAACGTCCGCCGCCTGGTCCGCGTGGCGCGCTTCGGCCTCACCATGCCCGCAGTCCCCGATTATGCCGCGGCGATGCAGGAGATCGGTCCGGCCGCGATCAAGCTCGGCCAAGCGCTTGCTACCCGCCCCGACCTGGTCGGGGTCGCCGCAGCCGACAATCTGCGCCAGCTTCAGGATGACCTTCCCCCCGAACCGTTCGACCGGATCAAGTTCGCGATCGAGGCCGCGCTTGGCGGTCCGGTCGAGCAATTTTTCACCTCGATCGATCCCGTCGCGGTCGGCGCGGCGTCGATCGCGCAAGTCCATCGCGCGGTCACCACCGAGGGCCGCGACGTCGCTATCAAGGTGCTCCGGCCGGGCGTCGAAGAGGAATTCGAACGTGCGATCGAGACCTACGAATGGGCCGCGGCGCATGTCGAACTGCTCGGCGGCGAGGCCGAGCGGCTGCGCCCGCGGCTGGTCGTGGCTTACTTCCGTCAATGGGTCCGCCGCGAACTCGATCTGACCCGCGAGGCCGCGTCGGCGTCCGAACTCAAGCAGAACATGATCGCCGAGCCGGGCTTCTACATCCCCGAGATCGACTGGAGCCGAACCGCGCGCCGGGTGCTGACGCTGGAATGGCTCGACGGGATCAAGCTGACCAACCGCGAGGCGCTGGTCGCCGCCGGGCACGACCCCAAGGAACTGGCCGCGATCCTCGTCCGCGGCTTCCTCCGCCAGGCGGTGATCGACGGCTATTTCCACGCCGACCTCCACCAGGGCAATCTATTCGCCTTGCCCGACGGGCGGCTGGCAGCGATTGATTTCGGGATTATGGGCCGAATCAACCGCCAGGCGCGGATGTGGCTCGCCGAAATCCTCTACGGGCTGATAACCGGCAATTACGAGCGGGTCGCGCAGATCCATTTCGAAGCGCAATATGTCCCGCCGCACCATGACGTCGCCGAATTTGCCACCGCTTTGCGCGCAGCCGGCGAGCCGATCCGCGGCCTTCCGGTGAAACAAATCAGCGTCAGCCGGATGCTCGACAGCCTGTTCACCATCACCCGCGATTTCGACATGCAGACCCAGCCGCATCTGTTGCTGCTGCAAAAGACGATGGTGATGGAGGAAGGAGTCGCCACCGCGCTCGATCCCGACATCAACATGTGGGAAACCGCCGAGCCGTTTCTCAAGGAATGGCTCCGCTCCGAGCTTGGGCCGGAAGCGTATTACGCCGACAAGATGGTCGAGATCGTGCGCGCGCTCAAACGCCTGCCCGAACTCATCCGCAAGATCGACGCGAGCTACCCCGATCCGAGCGCCGCACCACCGCCGCCGCCGCTCTCGCCAGTGACGATGATCCGCCGCCCGGAGTGGCTCGGCCCGTCGCTGACCGCGATTCTCGCCGCTGCGACCGGCGCGGCGATCACGGCGGCATTGCTGCTGCGCTGACCCGCGCAAGCTGGTATGGTATGTTTGGAGCACATAGGGGGAAGATCACATGCGACACGCTCGAGTAAGATTGGCCGCGCTGGCGCTGTTGGGCGCCGCACTTGCCGCAACGCCCGCCCTCGCCGCTCCCGCAACCCAGATCGAGCGCCCCGGCCACGCTGCCTTGGTTCGCCTGTTCGCCGACTGGCGCGCGTTCAACCACCCCGCGATCGTCGCTGGTCGCCCCGACTATAGCCCGCGCGCGATGGCCGCCAAGGCCGCTCGCCTGCCCGACTTCCGCCGTCGCCTGACCGCGATCGACCGCGCCGGATTCAGCGCCTCGCAAACCGGCGACTGGCGGCTGGTCGAGGCCGAGATGAACGGGCTCAATTTCTTCCTCCGCGTGCTCCGGCCATGGGCGCGCGATCCCGATTTCTACCAGACTGTCTTCGCCGAAATGAGCGATGTCCCCGCCCACGAAGGCCCCTCGGCCGAACCCAATATCGACCTTCACAATTTCAATTACCCGCTGTCCCCCGCCGACGATGCGCGGCTGACGCAATTGCTCGGCGCAGTCCCGGCGATGCTCGGCGACGCCAGGCGCAACCTCGCGCCGAGCAAGGCGCATGATCTGTGGGCCTATGGCGACCGCGCCTTCCTCGAGCAGGCCGATGTCCTCGCCCATCTCGAAGCTGGGACGCTGGTGATGAACGACCTCGGCGGCAAACGCCCCGCATCGCTCGAAGGCGCCACTCCCGCGCTGCGTTCCGCCATCCATTCGGCCCGTCTCGCGACCGAAGATTTCGCCCGCTGGATCAAGGCCGAAGCCCCGCGCCGCGTCGGCCCGTCGGGCATCGGCAAGGCCAATTACGACTGGTATCTGACCCACGTCACGCTCAGCCCGTACAGCGTCGACCAGCAGGTCACCTTGCTCCAGCGCGAACTCGACCGCTCGCTCGCCTCGCTCCGGCTCGAGGAAGTCCGCAATCGCGCGCTTCCCCCGATCGCCGAAATCAGCGACCCTGCCGCCTACCGCCGCTTCGCCGAGGCGCGCACTGAAAAGCTCTACCGGCTGCTGGTCAACGCCGGCTTCATCGCCGACAAGCCTTATTACCGCGCCGCGCTCGCCGCTCAGACCGGCACCTTCACCCCGCTCGCCGAGCGCAACTTCTTCACCCACGTCACCGCGCTCGATCCGCTCCCGCTGTCGAGCCACCAGACCCACTGGATCGAGCTTGCACGGCTGCGGTTCGATCCCCACTCGAGCCCGATCCGCCAGACCCCGCCTTTGTTCAACATCTTCGAGGATCGCTCGGAGGGTTTCGCGACCGCGATGGAAGAAGTCGTGATGCAGGCCGGGCTGTACGACGACATCCCGCATGGCCGCGAACTGGTGTGGGCGATGCTCGCCAACCGCGCTGCGCGCGGCCTCGCCTCGCTGCGCGTCCAGACCAATGAGATCGACCTCGCACAGGCCGGTCGCTTCCACGCCGAATGGACCCCGCGCGGGTGGTCCGACGCGTCGAGCCGCCTCGTCGGGTTCGAGCAATTGCTCTACCTTCGCCAGCCAGGCTACGGCCCGAGCTACATCGTCGGCAAGGCGCAGCTCGATCACCTCCTCGCGCTCGCCTCCCACCGGGCCGAGCAAGAACACCGCCCGTTCGCCTCCGCCGACGCCTTTGCCGCGATCCTGGCGTCAGGGATTGTCCCGCCAATCCTGATCGACGCCGAGCAGGCCGAACGCCGCTAATTCCACGCCCCTATCGCGCAAGCCCGCCTTCCTGTAGGGGCCTTCGCATATGCAACATTTGAATCTCCACCCGTCGCTCGCCGCGACGCTCGCTGCGCGTTCATATGACACGTTGACCGAAGTCCAGTCCGCCGTCATCGCCGACGAAGCGCAGGGCCGCGACCTGATCGTGTCGGCCAAGACCGGTTCGGGCAAGACCGTCGCCTTCGGCCTCGCCTTCGCCCCGCAATTGATGGACGGCGAGCGAATCGCCTGGACCCGCGAGCCGCTCGCGCTCGTCGTCGCACCGACCCGCGAGCTCGCAATGCAGGTCAGCAAGGAACTCGAATGGCTCTACTCCACCGCGGGAGCGCGAGTCGTGACCTGTGTCGGGGGCATGGACCCGATGAAGGAACGCCGCGCCTTGAACGGCGGAGTCCACATCGTCGTCGGCACCCCGGGGCGCCTTCGCGATCACCTCGAACGCGGTGCGCTCGACCTGTCGCACCTCAAGGTCGCGGTGCTCGACGAGGCCGACGAGATGCTCGACATGGGCTTTCGCGAAGAACTCGAAGAGATTCTCGATGCGACCCCGTCCGAGCGCCGCACTCTGCTTTTCTCTGCCACCATGCCGCGTCCGATCGTCGCGCTCGCCAAGCGCTACCAGAAGGACGCGCTGCGAATCGAGACGCTCGGCGACAAGCAGGGCCACACCGACATCGCCTATCAGGCAGTGACCGTCGCCCCGGTCGACATCGAACATGCCGTGGTCAATCTCCTCCGCCTCCACGAGGCCGAGACTGCAATCCTGTTCTGCGCCACGCGCGATGCGGTTCGCCGCTTGCACGCCAGCCTCACCGAGCGCGGCTTCAAGGCCGTCGCTCTGTCGGGCGAGCATAGCCAGAATGAACGCAACACCGCGCTCCAGGCGCTGCGCGACCAGCGCGCCCGGGTGTGCGTCGCGACCGATGTCGCCGCGCGTGGTCTCGATTTGCCATCGGTCAGCCTCGTCATTCACGTCGAGCTTCCGCGCGACGCCGAGGCGTTGCAGCATCGCTCGGGCCGCACCGGCCGCGCCGGGCGCAAAGGCACCGCGATGCTGATCGTCCCGCACAAGGCGCGCCGCCGGGTCGAGATGATGCTTCGCAACGCCCGCATCGAAACCGAGTGGATGGCCGCGCCGACCGCCGACGACATCCGCGCCAAGGATCGCGACCGTTTGTTCGCCCAGCTCGCCATGCCCGCCGATCCCGAGGATGACGATCTCGAGCTCGCCAAGCAGTTGACCGAAGCGTTGACCCCAGAAGCGATGGCGCTCGCCTTGGCCAAGGCGCTCAAGAGCGAACTTCCCGCGCCCGAGGATATCCTGACCCACAGCGACCGCCCCGATCGCGGCGCCGACGCCGGCCCGCGCCCCGGCTTCGACAATTCGACCTGGTTCCGGATCAATGCCGGCCGCCGTCACAATGCCGACCCGCGCTGGCTGCTGCCGCTGATCTGTCGCTACGGCCATGTCGGGCGCAACGATATCGGCGCGATCCGGATCGCCGCCAACGACAGCTATTTCGAAGTCACCCAGCGCGCCACGCCGGGTTTCCAGGCCGCGCTCCGCCGGGCGGTCATCGCACCCGAGGACAAGGGCCTGATCATCGAGCAGGCGCAGAACCCGGGCGAGGCCCCACCGAGCCACCACAATCGCCCCCAGCTCGCCCCGCGCGCGCGCCCAGCGGGCGCACCCCAGGGACGCCCGCAAGGTGGGCCCCAAGGACGCCCGCAAGGAGCGCACCGCCCCAAGCCGACCGCCCAGCTCAAGCGCAAGAAGTACTAGTTCTAGGGCTCTTCCAATGTAGAATTTCGTCTGCCACGCTCGACCAATGGCGCTGAACCAGCCCGAACGTTTGCTCAAATTTCGCTCCGTCGAAGCTCCGGACCCCGTAAAAGGGGGGTATGTTGTGTTCACTTTGTTCGGTTCCGGCCCAATGCGGCAGCCTCGACTCGCGGCCTTGGCTGCGGCTAGGCGGAGCTGATGGCAAAGATCCTCCTCATCGTTGGCGGCGGCATTGCCGCTTACAAGGCCGCCGAGCTGATCCGCGGCGCGCGTAAGGCGGGCCACGAGGTCACTCCCGTCCTGACCGCCGGCGGCGCGCATTTCGTTACTCCGATGAGCCTCGCGGCGCTCGCCGAAAGCCCGGTCTATACCTCGCTGTGGGATTTGAAGGACGAGGCCGAGATGGGGCACATCCAATTGAGCCGCGCCGCCGACCTCGTGCTGGTCTGCCCCGCCACCGCCGATTTGATCGCCAAAATGGCCGCCGGAATCGCCGACGACCTCGCCACAACTCTATTGCTCGCCACTGACAAGCCGGTGGTCGTCGCGCCGGCAATGAACGTCCGCATGTGGCGACACGAAGCCACCCAGGCCAACATCGCCACGCTTCGCGCCCGCGGAGTCACCGTCATCGACCCCGACGAAGGCCCGATGGCCTGCGGCGAATTTGGCCCGGGACGATTGCCCGAGCCGGATGATATTTTGAACCACATCCTCCCCGGAACGGGGAGGTGGCAGTCCGACGGACTGACGGAGGGGGCCCACCTCTCCGAGCTCGCTGCGCTCGCCCCCCTCCACCATCCTGCGGATGGTCCCCCTCCCCGTTCCGGGGAGGAGCTCGCTGGCAAACACATCCTCGTCACCGCCGGCCCGACCCACGAACCGATCGACCCGGTTCGCATCATTGCCAACCGCTCCTCGGGCAAACAGGGCTTCGCCATCGCCGCCGCCGCCGCCGCGGCTGGCGCTCGGGTGACGTTAATCGCTGGGCCGGTCGCGCTGGCCACCCCCGGCGGAGTCGCCCGGATCGATGTCGAGAGCGCTCGCGAAATGGCCGAGGCGGTCGAGGATGCGCTTCCAGCCGATGTCGCGATCCTGGTCGCTGCGGTGGCCGACTGGCGGGTCGAGCCGTCGCCGACCAAGCTCAAGAAAGCCAGCGGGCCGCCAGCGCTCACATTCGTCGCCAATCCCGACATTCTCGCCACGCTCGGCACCCACCCCGACCGCCCCCGCCTGCTGATCGGGTTCGCCGCGGAGACCGACGACGTGGTCGCCAACGCAACCTCGAAACGCGCCGCCAAGAAAGCCGACTGGATCGTAGCCAACGACGTCAGCGGCGACGTGATGGGCGGCGCGCGCAACCAGGTCCATCTGGTCACCCAGGCCGGGGTCGAGGATTGGCCTGAGGCATCCAAGGACGAAGTCGCGCGCCATCTCATCGCCCGAATAGCCGAGGAATTGAATTGACTATCCGAATCCAGATCGCCCGCCTACCGCACGGCGAAGGCCTGCCTCTGCCGAGCTATGCGACCCCCGGCGCGGCGGGGATGGACGTCGTCGCGGCGGAGGATGTCGACCTCCAGCCCGGCCAGCGCCACGCCGTCGCGACCGGCTTCCGCATTGCCATTCCGGAAGGCTATGAAATCCAGGTCCGTCCGCGCTCCGGCCTCGCTTTCAAGCACGGCATTTCGGTACCCAACACCCCCGGGACGATCGACAGCGATTATCGCGGCGAGCTCAAGATCCTGTTGATCAATCACGGGGCGGAGGCGTTCGCGATCCGTCATGGCGAGCGGATTGCGCAACTGGTCCCCGCCGCCGTCACGCTGGCCGCGTTCGACGAGGTCGATGAGTTGGACGACACGGATCGCGGCGCTGGCGGCTTCGGTTCGACCGGCCAGTGAGCTTAAGCGACGACGAGCTCGACCGCTATGCGCGGCATATCGTGCTTCCGCAGGTCGGCGGCGCGGGCCAACTTCGATTGAAGGCGGCACGGGTTGCGATCGTCGGCGCAGGGGGGATCGGCGCGGGGGTCATTCCGGCGCTGGCCGGGGCCGGCATCGGCCACCTCACGATCATCGATGGCGACCGGGTCGAACTTAGCAACCTCCAGCGCCAGCCGATCTACGGCAGCGGCCAGGTCGGCATGGACAAGGCGCGCCTCGCCAGCCATTTCGTGATGGCCCGCAACCCACATGTCGGCCTCACCGCGGTCGGCGAGCGGATCGATGCCGGCAATGCCGCCGAGCTTCTCGCCGGGCACGATCTGGTGATCGACGGCACCGACAATTTCGCCACCCGACTGGTAGTCAGCGACACCTGCGTCGCGCTTGGCCTGCCGTTGCTGTCCGCCGCCGCGCAGCAATTCCAGGGCCAGATCGCCTTGTTCCGCGGCCATGAACCAGATGGGCCCTGCTACCGCTGCTTCGTCGGCGATGCCTTCGACACCGACGATTGCGACAATTGCGCGGAGCTTGGCGTATTCGGCGCGCTGACCGCGACCGTCGGCAGCTTCGCTGCCTTGCTCGCGATCCGCCTGATCACCGGGATCGGCGACGACCCGGCAGGAACGCTGTTTCTATTCGACGGGCTTACGCTTTCTTGCCGCCAGCTGCGGATTTCTTCGGACCCGACTTGCCGGGCTTGCGGGCAGGCTTCCGGCCTTTCTTGACCGGACCCTTGGCGGCCTTCTCGTCGATCAGCCGGACTCCTTCTTCGAGTGTCACCGCCGCCGGATCGGCCGATTTGGGTAACGTGGCATGAGTCGTTCCGTCGGTGACGTAGGGGCCGTAGCGGCCTTCCATCACCTTCAACTCGTTGCCGCTTTCCGGATGCGCGCCGAGCACAGCCAGCGCCTCGCGCCCGCCGCCGCCGCGTTGGCCCTTGGCGGCTTCGGCCTCGGCCAGCTTGACTACCGCCGCGTTCATCCCGGTTTCGAACACTTCCGCGGTCGATTTCAGCCGGGCATATTTTCCGTCATGCACCAGATACGGCCCGTAGCGCCCGATCGACGCGGTGATCGTCAGCCCGCTTTCGGGGTGCATCCCGACTTCGCGGGGCAGCGACAGCAATTGCTCGGCGGTCTCGAGCGTCATCCCGTCCTGCGGCACGTCCTTGGGGATCGAGGCGCGTTTGCCGTCGCGTTCGAGATAGGGTCCGAACCGGCCGGACTTCAGCTCGATGCCATTGCCGAGATCGGCCGGCCCCTCGCTCGCCGCGGCGTCGCCTTGCCCGAACTGCCGGGTATATTTGCACTCGGGGTAATTGGAGCAGGCGACGAACGCGCCATATTTGCCGCCGCGAAGTCCGAGCCGCCCGGTGCCGCATGTCGGGCACAACCGCGGGTCACTGCCATCTTCCTTTTGCGGAAACAGGAAGGGCGCGAGAAATTCATCGAGCGCGGCGGTGACTTCGCTCGGCTTCTGCTCCATCACTTCGCCCGCCTTGGGCTTGAAATCCTTCCAGAAGGCATCGAGCATCGCCTGCCAGCCGAGGCGGCCGCCCGACACGTCGTCGAGTTCCTCCTCCAGCTTGGCGGTGTAATCGAAGCTGACGTAGCGTTCGAAGAAGCGCTCGAGAAACGCCGTCACCAGTCGCCCGCTCTCCTCGGGGAAGAAGCGGTTCTTCTCGAGCCGGACATACTCGCGGTCCTTCAGAGTCTGGAGAGTCGCGGCATAGGTCGACGGGCGGCCGATGCCGAGCTCCTCCAGGCGCTTGACCAGCGACGCTTCGGAGAAGCGCGGCGGTGGTTGGGTGAAGCTCTGGGTCGCCTCGACCCCGGTCTTGACCGGCGCGTCGCCGCTGCGGAGCGGCGGCATCTTGCCGCCGTCTTCGTCTTCCTTGTCGTCGAACCCTTCCTCATACAGCGAAAGATAGCCGGGGAAGAGCGTGACCTGGCCGGTGGCGCGCAAGGTCGCCCGGCCCGCGCCGTCGGTCAGTTCGACGGTCGTTCGCTCAAGCCGCGCCGACGCCATCTGGCTGGCCAGCGCGCGATTGTAGATCAGCGAATAGAGCCGCGCATGATCGCCCGAGCCGCCATGATCCTTGCCGAATTCTGTCGGCCGGATTGCCTCATGTGCTTCCTGCGCATTCTTGGCCTTGCTGGTGTAGTGCCGCGGCTTGTCGGGGACGAACCCGGCATCGTAGCGGTCGGCGATCGCCCGGCGCGCGGCACTGATCGCCTCGCCCACCATCTGCACCCCGTCGGTCCGCATGTAGGTGATCAGCCCGTCCTCATAGAGCGACTGGGCGAGGCGCATCGTGTGGCTCGCCGCGAAGCCTAACTTGCGCGCCGCTTCCTGCTGCAGGGTAGAAGTAGTGAATGGCGGCGGCGGATTGCGCGTGAATGGCTTGGTCTCGACCGAGGCAATGGTGAATCGCCCGTCCTCGATGACCTTCCTGGCCGCATCGGCGCTGCCCTTGTCGCCGATCGACAGGCGATCGAGCTTGGCCCCGTCCAGCGCGACCAGCCGAGCGGTGAATGGCGTGCCGTCGGACTCGAACGTCGCGACCACCGACCAATATTCCTGCGACTTGAACAATTCGATCTCGCGTTCGCGATCGACGATCAGTCGGAGCGCGACCGATTGGACCCGGCCGGCCGACTTGGCACCGGGGAGCTTGCGCCACAGGATCGGCGAGAGGGTGAAGCCGACCAGATAGTCGAGCGCCCGGCGGGCGCGATAGGCATCGATCAAATCCTCGTCGAGCGCTCGCGGATGCTTCATCGCCTCGGTCACCGTCGCCTTGGTGATCGCGTTGAAAGTCACCCGCTCGACCTTGGCGGGGAGCAGTTTCTTCTTCCGCAGCACTTCCTGGACATGCCAGCTGATCGCCTCCCCCTCGCGATCGGGATCGGTTGCCAGGATGAGCGTATCGGCTTTCTTCGCCTCGTCCGAAATGGCCTTCAATTGCTTGGCCTTGTCGGGATAATTCTCCCATTCCATGGCAAAGCCGTTGTCGGGGTCGACCGACCCGTCCTTGGGCGGCAGATCGCGGACGTGGCCATAACTGGCCAGCACGCGGTGACCCGGCCCGAGATATTTCTCGATGGTTTTCGCCTTGGCGGGCGATTCGACGACAACGAGTTTCAAATTGGCGATCCCTCACATACGTACGCGTATGGTGGTCGGCGCCGAATCCGCCCGTCAAGCGCCACGAACAAGAAGGGAGCGACATGCGTATCATTTTCACCGCAATCCTTGCTGCGACACTGTCCGCGGTTCCGGCCTTCAGCCAGTCGTCGGCGGAAAGTCTGATCAAGCCACCGCTGGCCGACTTCGTCACCGGCTATCAGGCCGCCTCCAACGGCTCGTCGATGACCGAACAAGTGCGCAAGGGGGAAACAGTCGAACGCTGGACGACAATGGTCACGACTCAACGTTTTGCGAACCTCGCCCGCAAGACGACGACGCTTCGCTTCCTGACCGAACTTGGCCAAAGTGCTGAAGTCAGCTGCGCCGGCGCGCGGGCGTCCACGGTTCGAGTGGTTGGCAACGGATCCGAAATGCGGCTTGATTGTCCCCTCAATCGGGCGACCGGCTTACCCGAAACCTTCATCGCCCTGGCGATTATGGGCACGTCCGACCTCCACATCGTCCAGGTCGCCTGGCGGAGAAATCCGTCTGTCGCCGATATCAAATGGGGCGAGAATTATCTGCACGGCGTGATGCTCAAGCGGTGAGGCTGACCTTGCCACCGGCGTGCCGTTCGAGGCGCCCGGCGAGGTCGAGTTCGAGCAGCACCAGCTGGACCTCGCCCGGCGACGCGCCAGACTGGCGAACGATCTCGTCGACCGGCGCTGCGGACGGGCCGAGCAATTCGAGGACCCGCGAGCGAAGTTCGGTCGGCGGGTCGATCGGCATTGCCTCGGCTTGGTGATCGAACGGATAGGTCGGCGAGGCGATCCTGCCGGTCATGGTCCTCAGGCCCTCCATCACGTCTGCGGCGGTTTGGATCAGGGTTGCGCCGTCGCGGATGAGCTGGTTGCAGCCCTGCGCGCGCTGGTCGAGCGGCGAGCCGGGCACCGCCATCACCTCGCGCCCCGCCTCCGCCGCCAACCGAGCGGTGATTAGCGAGCCCGATCTGGGCGCAGCCTCGACCACCACCGTCGCCTGCGCGAGACCGGCAATGATCCGGTTGCGATAGGGGAAATGGCGCGCCCTCGGCTCGGTGCCCGGCGGCATTTCGGCGAGCACCAGACCCCGCTGGCTCATAACCTGCTGCCGATCCTCGTTCTCGGGCGGGTAAGCGATATCGATGCCGCCCGCGACCACCCCGATCGTGCCGCTGTCCAGCGCGCCGTCATGGGCCGCGCTATCGATCCCCCGCGCCAGCCCCGAGACGACCACGACGCCTTCGCGGCCAAGCTCATACGCCAGGCCGCGAGCGAAGCGGCAGGCGGCGGCGCTGGCGTTGCGGGCGCCGACGATCGCCACCAGCGGCCGTTCGAGCAAAGCGAGGTTGCCCTTGGCGGTGAGCAACGGCGGCGCGTCGGACAATTCCGCCAAGGCGCGCGGATAAAGCCCCTGGCCGAGCGACAGATAGCGCGCGCCAAGTTTCTCTACGTGCTCGATTTCGGATCTGGCTGCGACCTCGCTGAACAGGACCGGTGCTCGTCCGCCGCCGCGCGCAGCCAGATCCGGGACCGCGGCGAGCGCCTGCTCCGCACCGCCGAACCGCGCCAGCAATTGTCGGAAGGTAACCGGTCCGATCCCCGGCGAGCGAACCAGCCGGAGCCGGGCCAGCAGATCGTCGCTCAAGCCTCGCTCCGCCCGACGCGGGGCTCGGTCCCGGCGGTCAGTCGCCGGAGATTGTCGCGATGTTTCCAGATGACGAGGATCGCGAAGCCGAGGAACATCGGGAACAAGCCACTCGCCCCCGCCACCGCGGCGGTCAGCGGTGCGCTCGTCGCCGCCGCCATGCCCGCGACCGACGAGATCCGAAGCACCAGCAGCAGTCCGATCCACACCAAGGCATAGACCAATGCGGCCACCGGCAGCAGCGGCGCGATCACGCCAAGCAGGGTCGCGACCCCCTTGCCGCCCCTGAACTTGAGCCAGACGGGATAGAGGTGCCCGATCAACGCCCCGGCGGCGGCGAACGGCGTGGCTTCGGGCCAGAATTGCTGCGCGATCATCACCGCCGCCGCGCCCTTGGCCGCGTCGAGCAGCAAGGTCAGCGCCGCAAGCCCCTTCGAGCCGGTGCGAAGCACGTTGGTCGCCCCGATATTGCCCGACCCGATTGCGCGCAGATCGCCGCGACCTGAGAAACGCGTCAGCAACAAACCGAACGGGATCGACCCGAGCAAATAGCCGACGGTAAGGGCGAGTATAACAGTCGTCGTCATGACAAAGGCCTAGCAGATCAACACTCGCTCGCAACATTGCGTCGCGCCGCCATTGCCGACTAGGCCAGCCGAATGGACCCTGCTGCCCCTCTGCTGTTCTTCGATTCGGGTGTTGGCGGTCTTAGCGTTCTCGGTCCGACGCAAGCAATTTTGCCCAATGCGCCGATTGTTTATGTCGCCGACAATGCGGGCTATCCTTACGGCACCAAGAGCGATGCCGAGCTCGCCGAACGGCTTCCGGCTTTGCTCGGGCGGCTGGTCGAGCGGTACCGGCCGCGGCTCGCGGTGATCGCCTGCAACACCGCCTCGACCATCGCGCTGGACCATGTCCGCGCCGCGCTCGCCATCCCCGTGGTCGGCACCGTCCCGGCGATCAAGCCCGCCGCCGAGCGATCGAAAAGCCGCGTGATCGGCGTTCTCGGGACCGAGGCGACGGTTCGCCAGCCTTATGTCGACGACCTCACCGCGCGCTTCGCCGCCGACTGCACCGTGATCCGTCACGGATCGCCCGAATTGGTCGCTATTGCGGAGGCCAAGCTCGCCGGCGAGCCGATCGACCTCGCCGCCGTCGCCGCCGCAGTCCGCCCGATGCTCGACCAACCACGCGGAGAAGAAATCGACACCGTGGTGCTCGCCTGCACCCATTTCCCGCTGATCGCCGACGAGCTTGGCGTGGCGATGCCAGGGGTGACCTTCGTCGACGGCGGCCCGGGGATTGGTCGGCGCATTGCCTCTCTGACCAAGGGGCACCCCTGGCCCGACACGAATCCTGGCGGCATCGCATTGTTTACCGGCGCTCCGCCGTCGCCGGCGCTGGCCGCTTCGCTCCGCCGCTTCGGGCTCACTCAAATCGCTTCGATATGAGTTTTGTTGCGAGTCGTTCGCATTGGCATTCGCGCCACACAGGCGATATTGGGCGCTGCGTGGATTATGAGGGCATCTTCAAGGCGGCGATCGACCGCCTTCACGATGAGGGGCGTTATCGCGTCTTCATAGACATCCTGCGTACCAAGGGCAGTTATCCCAACGCGCAATGCTTCCACGGGCACAACGGCCCCAAGCCGATCACCGTATGGTGTTCGAACGATTACCTTTGCATGGGCCAGCACCCGGCGGTGATCGAGGCGATGGAGCAAGCGCTCCACGAGGTCGGCGCCGGTTCCGGCGGAACTCGCAACATCGGTGGCAATACCCACCTCCACATCCAGCTTGAGCGCGAGCTTGCCGACCTTCATGGCAAGCAGTCGGCGTTGCTGTTTACTTCGGGCTACGTCTCGAACGAGGCGGCGTTGTCGACGCTTGGCAAGTTGCTTCCCGGCTGCGTCATCTTTTCCGACGAGCTCAACCATGCGTCGATGATCGCCGGGATCAAGAACAGTGGCTGCGAGAAGCGCGTGTTCCGCCACAATGATCTCGCCCATCTCGAGCAATTGCTGCTCGATGAAGATCCCGAGACGCCCAAGCTGATCGCGTTCGAAAGCGTCTATTCGATGGACGGCGATGTCGCGCCGATCGCGGCAATCTGCGACCTTGCCGATCGCTACGCCGCGCTGACCTACCTCGACGAAGTGCATGCGGTCGGCATGTACGGGCCGCGCGGCGGCGGCATTTCGGAACGCGACGGGGTCGCCGATCGGGTGACGATTATCGAAGGCACGCTGGGCAAGGCGTTCGGGGTGATGGGAGGCTATATCTGCGCCGACACCAACATCATCGACTGCATCCGCAGCTATGCCCCGGGGTTCATCTTCACCACCTCGCTTTCGCCGGTGCTGGTCGCCGGCGCGCTGGCCAGCGTTCGCCACCTCAAAGCCTCGAGCGAAGAGCGTGTCGCGCAGCAGGCCGGAGCGGCGATGCTCAAGGCCAAGTTCCGCGACTCGGGCCTTCCGGTGATGGCCAGCGTGACCCACATCGTGCCGCTGCTGGTCGGCTGCCCGGTGAAGGCCAAAAGGATCAGCGACATCTTGCTCGCCGAATATGGCCTGTACGTCCAGCCGATCAACTTCCCCACCGTACCGCGCGGCACCGAGCGCCTCCGCTTCACCCCCGGCCCGATGCACGACGAAGCGATGATGGACGAGCTTGTCGGCGGGTTGGTCGAAATCTGGAGCCGGCTCGAGCTGGAACTGCTCAAAGCGGCGTGATTGCCGGCCGATCTAAAGTGCTGTCCTACAGGCACCACTTTGGGTTAGGTGGGCCAATGATCGACCTCGCCCACCCCACTCCGGCCTCGACGGCAAGCAGCAGCGCAAATACGGCCATGGCCACTGTGAACATTTGTGAACATTCGCGTCGGCTGGAGGTGTAGCTCATGCGCATCGCCTTGTCCGCCGATCATGCCGGCTTCGAACTCAAGGAGACGCTCGCCGCCTGGCTGCTCGAGCAGGGATATGAGGTGCTCGACCTTGGCACGCATGGCCTCGAAAGCGTCGATTACCCGCGGTTCGGGGCAAGCCTTGCCGAAGCCGTCACCGATGGGCGGGCGGAGCGCGGAATCACGATTTGCGGTTCGGGCATCGGGGTCGCCATCGCCGCCAATCGCAACCCTTTGTGCCGCTGCGCCCAGGTCGCCGAACCGGTCTCGGCCACCCTCGCCCGTCGCCATAATGACGCCAACGCCATTGCGCTGGGCGCGCGGCTGATCGGGCTCGACATGGCCAAGGCTTGCGTCACCGCCTTCCTCACCACCGACTTCGAAGGCGGGCGCCACCAGCACCGCGTCGACATGCTCAAGGATTGCTAGACATGGCTACCCTCGCCGCCCCTGCCCGGCTGTCCAACGTCCAGCCCGATGGCTTTTTTACCCGCAGCCTGGCCAATGCCGACCCCGCAGTCGCCGCCGGGATCGCCGCTGAATTGCTCCGCGAGCAGACCCAGATCGAGCTGATCGCGTCGGAGAATATCGTCAGCCGCGCGGTGCTCGAGGCGCAGGGGTCGGTGCTGACCAACAAATATGCCGAAGGCTATCCGGGCCGCCGCTATTACCAGGGCTGCGCTCCGTCCGACACGGTCGAGCAACTGGCGATCGACCGCGCCAAGCAATTGTTCAACTGCGGTTTCGCCAACGTCCAGCCGCATTCAGGCGCGCAGGCCAATGGCGCGGTGATGCTCGCGCTGACCAAGCCCGGCGACACGATCCTCGGGATGAGCCTCGATGCCGGTGGTCACCTGACCCACGGCGCCAAGCCGGCGATGAGCGGCAAATGGTTCAACGCGGTCCAGTACGGCGTCCGCCGCGACGATGAACTGATCGATTTCGACCAGGTCGAGGCGCTCGCCAAGGAGCATCGACCGACGCTGATCATAGCCGGCGGATCGGCCTATCCGCGGCAAATCGATTTCGCCAAATTCCGCGCCATTGCCGACGAAGTCGGGGCGATCTTCATGGTCGACATGGCGCATTTCTCCGGGCTGGTTGCGGCGGGCGAGCATCCGACCCCGTTCGGCCATGCGCATGTCGTCACCACCACCACCCACAAGACATTGCGCGGCCCGCGCGGGGGCATGGTGCTGACCGATGACGAGGCGATCGCCAAGAAGATCAATTCGGCGGTGTTCCCGGGCTTGCAGGGCGGCCCGCTGATGCACGTCATCGCGGCCAAGGCGGTGGCGTTCGGCGAAGCGCTCGAGCCTGGGTTCAAGACCTACGCCAAGGCGGTGATCAAGAACGCCCAGACGCTTGCCGGGCGGCTCAAGGATCGCGGTGCCGATCTCGTTGCAGGCGGCACCGATACGCATCTCGCGCTCGTCGACCTGCGCCCGATCGGGATCACCGGTAAGGACGCCGACGAAGCGCTCGAACGCGCCGGAATCACCTGCAACAAGAATGGCGTCCCGTTCGATCCGCTGCCGCCAATGCAGACCAGCGGGATCCGCGTCGGCTCCCCCGCCGGGACGACGCGCGGGTTCGGCGAGGCCGAGTTCGCCGAGATTGGCGACATGGTGGCCGACGTGCTGGCTGGGGTGGCGAAGGGCGACACCGCGATCGAAGCCGACGTCAACCGCCGCGTCCGTGCGCTCTGCGCCCGCTTCCCGATCTATCAGGGCTAATAGCCTTTGCGCTGCCCCTATTGCGCCGACGACAACAGCCAGGTGAAGGACTCGCGACCTTCTGAAGATGCCAGTTCGATCCGCCGCCGCCGTGAATGCGGCGCGTGCGGCCAGCGCTTCACCACCTTCGAACGCGTCCAGTTGCGCGAGTTGATCGTGCTCAAGAAAGACGGCAAGCGCGAACCGTTCGACCGCGCCAAGCTCGAGCGCGCAATCGGCCACGCCTGCCGCAAGCGCGACATCGACCGCGCCAAGATCGAGCGCCTCGCCAGCGGCATCCAGCGCCGCCTCGAAACGCTCGGCGACGAAGTGGGCGCGCAGCAGATCGGCCAACTGGTGATGTACGGCCTCAAGGGCCTCGACCCGGTCGCCTACATCCGCTTCGCGAGCGTTTACAAAGACTTCAAGGAAGCTGGCGATTTCGCCGATATCGCCGAAGCGGTTGAGGGCGACGCGCCGACGCCAGAAGGGCCGGGGCTGCTGGATAAATTGATTTGAGCGGCACTGCACCAATCATCATCCTCGTGCGCCCGCAGCTCGGCCAGAACATCGGCAAGGCGGCGCGGGCAATGTTGAATTTCGGGCTGACCGAGCTTCGGCTGGTCGCGCCGCGCGATGGCTGGCCTAATCCTGACGCTGGCCCTGCAGCAAGCGGCGCGGACCAATTGCTTGAGCAGGCCAAGGTCTTTGCCACCGTCGCCGATGCGGTCGCCGATTGCGCGCATGTTTTTGCCTCGACCGTCCGCCGCCGCGAGCTGGTGCTGCAGGTCATCGGCCCGGCGGAAATGGCAGCCGAGATCCACGCAGGGCAAGGGCGCAGCGCGATCCTGTTCGGGCCCGAGCGGTCGGGGCTCGCGACCGAGGATGTCGCGCTTGCGGGCAAGATCGTCACTGTCCCGATCAATCCCGAATTCGGCAGCCTCAACCTCGCCCAGGCGGTGATCCTGCTCGCCTACGAATGGTCGCGCGGCGAGCCGCTGGCCCAGCCGACGTTCAAGGATATCGAGCCCCCCGCGCCGCAGTTCGAGGTCGAGGGGCTGGTCGGGCAGGTCGATGCGGCACTCGAGGCGGCGGGCTATTATTTCCCGCCCGACCGGGTCGAGGTCAGCAAGCTCACCATGCGCACCCTGCTTACCAAACCCGGCTGGTCGAGCCGCGAAGTCCGCGCGCTGCGCGGCATGCTGCGCTCGATCGCCACGGGTAAAAAGCGCTGATTTTCAGCAACTTTGCCGCGAGCCGCGATTCATCCTAAGGGTATCGGCGCCGTTTAGCCTGTTGGAGACGTTGACCATGCCGCTTTCGATCTTTGCCGCCGCGCTGCTGCTAATTGCCGATCAGGCGCCGACCGCCACCAAGCCCGTCGCCCCGGCGGTCGCGGCCGATCCGGACAAGATCATCTGCAAGACGATCGGCGAGACCGGATCGCGGCTCGGCGGCAAGCGCGAATGCAAACCGCGCGCCGAATGGGAACGCATTGCTGCGGAATTGGCGGCCAAGGCAGCCGCCAGCGCGGGTCGCTAGCTCCCTTCGCCTTGACCATCCGCGCCACCTCGGCTAGGCGCGCCGTTCGCAATTGACCCCGCACTCCGGTGAAGCGGTGGTCCTGCCCCT
>JBBQDG010000030.1:0-30017 GCA_038319435.1 Sphingomonadales bacterium
GGCCGTAAATCGTGGCTGTTCGTCGGCTCCGATCGCGGCGGCCAGCGCGCCGCGTTCATGTACTCGCTGATTGTCACCGCCAAGCTCAACAACATCGACCCCCAAGCATGGCTCGCCGATGTCCTCGCCCGCATCGCCGATATCCCTCAGCACCGCCTCGCCGAGCTGCTCCCATGGAACTGGCAACCCGCAACCTCAAACATGCCGCTCGCTCAGGCCGCCTGAGCCGATCAAAAAAATCCGCGGCCTTCACCGGATGCGTACGCGGCTTCGGCAGCGTCCGCCGCTTCAACGAACTCTATCGCGCCGTCCACGGCGAAACCCCTGCGGCCCGACGCGCCCGCGTCAGACAAGGAACCACGATGCACTTGACCCTGTCGCGCTATGCCGCCCCCGAAGCTGAACTGCTCATCGTCACCGACGGCGACACCCTGCGCGCGCTCGACTTCGCCGATTTCGAGGCGCGAATGCGGACGCTGCTTGCGCGCCATTACGGGACGGTAACGCTGACCGATGGGCCGCTACCCCAGTCCATTGCCGCCGCGCTCGACGCCTATTTCGCCGGCGACCTGACCGCGCTCGACGCGCTCCCGGTGGCAACCGGCGGCAGCGATTTCCAGCGCTCGGTCTGGGCCGCCTTGCGCGCGATCCCGGTAGGCACCACGACCGGCTACGGCGCGCTGGCCGCCACGCTCGGCAAGCCCGGTGCGGCGCGCGCTGTCGGACTAGCCAACGGCGCGAACCCCATCGGCATCGTCGTCCCGTGCCACCGCGTTATCGGCGCGGACGGCAAGCTGACGGGGTACGCCGGGGGCGTGGAACGCAAGAAATGGCTGTTGCGGCACGAGCGCGCGATATAATTACCCCGCCGCGCGCGTCTCACGCAAATTCGACGATCACCGCGTCGACCGCGAGCGAATCCCCCACCGCCGCGCGCACTTCCTTCACCGTCGCGCTTTTCTCGGCGCGCAGGATGTTTTCCATCTTCATCGCCTCGATCGTCGCCACCGCCTGACCGGCCTCGACGCGGTCACCGGGGGCAACCAGCAGCGACACGAGCAGACCCGGCATCGGCGACAGGACGAAGCGTGACAGGTCGGGCGGGACCTTGACGAGCATGTGCCCGGCCAGCTCCGCCGCGCGCGGCGTCAGGACGCGAACGTCGGCGTGCCGTCCGCCATGGGTCAGCCGGTAGCCGACGGCGCGCCGGTCGACCGCGACGGCGATCTCGGTTCCATCGACATCGGCGACGAACAGCGGCTCGCCGACGCGCCATTCGGTCGTGACACGGATTTCCCGGTCGTTGATGAGCAGTTCGAAGGCATCGCCCGTCGCCAATACCTCGACCGGGACCCGGTTTCCGTCGATTTCGACGACCCACGCCTCGCCGAATACCGCGCCGTGACCGCCAAGCTGACCGTCGATCAACTGCGCGCGCTCGACCTCGACCGCGTTCATCACGGCGGCGGCGGCGATCATCGCGGTGGTGCCTGCGTCGTTTGCGGGGGCACCGTGAAACCCGTCGGGATATTCCTCGGCGATGAACGCCGTCGTCACGTTGTCGCCCGCAACGAAGCGCGGATGCGCCATCACCGCCGCCAGAAAGTCGATATTGTGGCCGATGCCGCGTACCAGATAGCGGTCGAGCGCCTCGCTCTGCTTGGCAATGGCGTCGGCGCGGGTCTTACCGTGGGTGATCAGCTTGGCGATCATCGGGTCGTAGAAGCGGCTGATTTCGCTGCCTTCGACGACGCCGGTGTCGACGCGGACGCCGTAGGTTTCGGGCGGGCGATACGTCCGCAACCGTCCGATGCTCGGCAGGAAACCGCGATACGGATCCTCGGCATAGATGCGCGTTTCGATCGCGTGGCCGTCGAGGCGAACGTCGGCCTGCGTAAACCCGAGCGGTTCGCCCGCCGCGACGCGGATCATCGCCTCGACCAGATCGACTCCGGTGATCGCTTCGGTCACCGGATGCTCGACCTGGAGGCGGGTATTCATTTCGAGAAAATAGAAGCTGCGATCGGCCCCGGCGATGAACTCGACCGTGCCCGCGCTCGTGTAGCCGACGCCGCGTGCGAGCGCGACCGCCTGCTCGCCCATCGCCCGGCGCATTTCGGGCGTGACGAACGGGGAGGGGGCCTCCTCGACGACCTTCTGGTGCCGCCGCTGGATCGAGCAGTCGCGCTCGTTCAAGTAAACGATGTTGCCGTGCTGGTCGCCGAGGACCTGAATTTCGATGTGGCGCGGCTGTTCGATGAACTTCTCGATGAATACGCGGTCGTCGCCAAAGCTCGCCAGCCCCTCGCGCTTGGTCGCCTCGAACCCTTCGCGCACGTCGGTCTCCGACCACGCCAGCCGCATCCCCTTGCCCCCGCCCCCGGCCGAGGCCTTCATCATCACCGGGTAGCCGATCTCGCCAGCGATCCGCACCGCCTCGTCGGTATCGGCGATCTCCCCTAAGAAACCCGGAACGACATTGACCCCCGCCGCCTTGGCCAGTTTCTTCGACTCGATCTTGTCGCCCATCGCCGCAATCGCGTTGGGCGGCGGCCCGATGAACACGATCCCTGCCTCGGCCAGCGCCGTCGCAAAGTTCGCCCGCTCGGACAGGAACCCATAGCCCGGATGGACCGCCTCTGCCCCCGTCGCCTTGCACGCCGCGATGATCAGCTCGGCCTTGAGATAGCTCTCCGCCGCCGGCGCCGGCCCCAGCCGCACCGCCTCGTCGGCCATCAGCACATGAGGCGCGCGCGCATCCGCATCGGAATAGACCGCGACCGTCGCGATCCCCATCTGCTTCGCCGTGCGGATCACCCGGCACGCAATCTCGCCGCGGTTGGCGATCAGGATTTTTGAAAACATCCGCACCCTCTCAAACTTTGTCATGCCGTGGCACAGCGCCCAGCCCCTGCCAACACCTCCGCGACCTTGCCTAATCACGCCCCCTTCGCTACAGGCGCAGCCGCCCACCGAACACCATCCCTGGAGGCGTCGGGGCGGGCACAACGAACACAAGGAACACCACCATGAGCGAACAGCTGACGCTGCCCGCCGAATCGCGCGACCGGGCTGGCAAGGGAGCCTCCCGTGAACTTCGCCGCGCCGGACGGGTCCCCGCCGTAATCTACGGCGACAAGAAGGAAGCCGTGTCCATCCACGTCGAGGAAAAGCTCCTCACCAGGATGCTCTCGACCGGCCACTTCATGAACTCGGTGATCATGGTCGATGCCGGCGGCACCCCGCACCGCACGCTCCCCAAGGACGTGCAGTTCCACCCGGTCTCGAGCCGCCCGATCCACGTCGATTTCCTGCGCATCGGCGAGCATAGCCAGGTCCACGTCAACGTCCCTGTCCACTTCATCGACGAGGAACTGTCACCCGGCATCAAGCGTGGCGGCGTGCTCAACCTGGTTCGCCACGATCTCGAACTCATCTGCGACGCGGCCGAAATCCCCGAGCAGATCGAGATCAGTCTCAAGGGCCTCGACGTCGGCGATTCGATCCACATCTCGAACGTCACCCTGCCCAAGGGCGCCAAATCGGCGATCGACGACCGCGACTTTACCATCGCCACGATCGTCGCCCCGTCGGCGCTCAAGTCCGAGGAAGCCGAGAGCGACGAAGCACCGTCGGCGAGCGAAGTCCCCGTGGTCGGTGAAGAACCCACCGAAGGCGACGACGCCTAGCTGAATCGTCATCCCGGGACTGACCCGGGACCCGCCTGTTCTTGCGCAAGTTCAAGAAGGAAGGCAGGTCCCGGATCAAGTCCGGGATGACGATCGGACCCCCAACTCGGCGTCAGGAGGGCCCGCATGCAAATCTGGGCCGGCCTCGGCAACCCCGGCGGAGCTTACGCGCTCCACCGCCACAATGTCGGCTTCATGGTCGCCGACGCCATCGCCGCGATCCACGATTTCGGCCCGTGGCAGAAGAAATTCCGCAGCCTGATCAGCGAAGGCCGCTTCGGCAGCCAGCGCGTGCTGCTGCTCAAGCCCCAGACGTTCATGAACGACAGCGGCGACGCGGTTCAGGCCGCGCTCCACTTCTTCAAGCTCGACGTCGCCGCCCTCACCGCGATCCACGACGAGCTCGACCTTGCCCCGATGAAGGTAAAGGTCCGCACCGGCGGCGGGCTCGCCGGGCACAACGGCCTGCGCTCGATCGACGCTGCCCTAGGCCCCGACTTCCGCCGACTGCGTATCGGCATCGGCCACCCTGGCGACAAGGCGCGCGTCACCGGCCATGTACTCGGCAACTACGCCAAAAGTGAAATGGAGCCGCTCAGCGACCTCCTCGCCGCCATCGCCAGCGAAGCCGACGCGCTAGCAGAAGGCGACGACATCCGCTTCATGAATGATGTTGCGTTGCGGATGCAGGGCTGATCCGACCGCTGGATCGTAATAATATAGCGATCGGAACGGCTGTTTGGGTGGAAAGCTGCCTGACAGCGTTCGGTGAGTCCTGATCGACCAGCTGCCATTTCCACAAAATGCCCACAATCGGGCCGAATGCAGAACCGTCCCCACTCGGATATAAGATCGATCAACCCGCTTGCTCCCCTGGTCGATCAATATTGCCAGTGGGAGCGTAATAGCCTAGGTGGGTATGGGTATGGCCCACCTGAAATCTGACAACGACGCGCTGTTGAAGCGCGCACGTCGCATTGCCGGGCAGGTCGCTGCGATCGAGCGCGCAGTGGCCGGCTCGCACGACTGCACGAAGACGCTGCACCTGGTCGCGGCCACGCGAGGCGCGATCAACGGCCTGATGGACAAAATCGTAGAAGCGCATGTGCGCGAGCATGTGGCCTGTCCTGATCTGACCGATACTGAACGTGCTTCGGGCGCTGACGAACTCATCACGGCAATACGCCGCTATTCTCGATAAGGCTTTTTATGACGACGCTGACACAGGCTGACCGATCGAACCACGATCATGTTTTTCTTGGTGCAGGGCACGAGAAGAGCGAACGAAAAACTTGGATCGTCATCTGGCTTTGTGGCGCGATGATGGTGGGCGAAATCGCCGGGGGGCTTCTGTTCGGTTCGATCGCGCTCGTCGCCGATGGGCTCCATATGAGCACGCACGCTGGGGCTTTGCTGCTAGCAGCTTTGGCTTATACCTACTCGCGCAAGCACGCTCAGGATGAACGGTTCACGTTCGGAACTGGCAAAATGGGCGATCTTGCGGGTTTCACGAGTGCGATCGTGCTCGCGATGATCGCGCTGCTGATCGGCTATGAGGCGATCAACCGCCTGTTCTCGCCGGTGCCGATACATTTTACTCAAGCAATACCGATTGCGTGCCTTGGCCTTGCTGTAAATATCACAAGCGCCTGGCTGCTTAGCGGTGGGGACCATCATCATGGCCATAGTCATGGTCACGGCTCAGCTGACGAGGAACATGACGAGGCGCAGCGCTTTGATTCCAAGTTTGGCAGGGTGGCTCTTGAAGTTTTCGAAGACGGGGTCCCACCGCGATTTCGATTGCGTTCCGAGGATGGTCGAGCCCTTCAGGCTGGGACGGCAACGATAGAGACCCTTCGCGCGGACGGCACGCGCCAAGCCTTCGCGTTTGTCGACAAGGGCAATTATCTCGAATCAGTCGAGGAGATCCCTGAGCCCCACGCCTTCAAGGCGCGTGTGCGTATCGGTCAGGAGGATCACACTCTCCTGTTCGAGGAACATGAGCATGCACACGGCACGGCGCACCGCGATAACAACATGCGCGCGGCGGTAATCCACGTCATTGCCGATGCCGCTGTGTCAGTTCTGGTAATAGTCGGCTTGCTCCTCGCCCGCGCTTTCGGGTGGCTTTGGATGGACCCTCTGGCAGGGATCATCGGGGCGTGCGTGATTGGCAGCTGGTCTTATGGGCTCATCAGGGATACGGGCGCGATCTTGCTCGACATGAACCCAGATCGGCGCATGAGCGAGAGCTTGCGGAAAGCGATCGAGGACGAGGGGGATTGCCTCAATGACCTTCATCTCTGGCGTCTGGGTCCCGGTCACTTGGGCGCGATTGTGTCAATCTCGACGTCGAAACCACATGGCCCTAGCTTTTACCGCGACAAGCTTGCTCGATTCCGTTCGCTCTCGCACGTGACCATTGAGGTCGAAAACAGATCGACAAAGGCACTTACAGTCGGCTGAGCGACCAGGCTCGCACTGTTACGTCGATGCGGTTGCTGTTCGTTGCTAAGCGAATGGCAACTAACGGGATCGCCGTTCAGGACTGTGAACGACCGAGAGTGGGTGGATAGCTGGCCGTCCACCTCTCACAAAATGTAGATAAAACTGTCCTACAACCCTGCATTCATGCTTGGGTGTGGCATGTTTTCCCAAACCATCCTCCACCGCAACATAGGCTTGGCCGCTCCCCTAAAATTGACACAGAAAGTCACAGCCCAAAAACCGCGCCACACTGTCAACCGTTTCTACTCGGCAAGCAATTCCGCAAATTTTTCGCGGCCCGTCGGCCAGCCATGACCAGCCGCGTCCTCTTCCCGACCCTGCTCTACGAGGCCGATCTCGGCAACGAAGTCCTCCTCGCCGAGCTTGCCCACTCGATCCGCACGCTCGCCCAGGACGACACCGCCGGGCGCCGCTGGAGCCGGGATCATGGCTACAAAGGCTACACCAGCTACGCCTCGCTCGACGACCTCCCCCGCCGCGACCCCGCCTTCGCCGACCTCGCGCGCCACCTCGTCCGCCACGCCACCACCTTCGCCGCCGACCTCGCCTTCGACCTCCCCCGCAAGCCCAAGCTCGACAGCCTGTGGGTCAATCTGTTGAAAAGCGGTGGGCAGCATAGTGGACATATCCACCCCCACTCGATCCTCTCGGGCACGCTCTACGTCGAAGTCCCCGCCAACGCCGGCGCGATCCGCTTCGAGGACCCGCGCCTCGCCAGCCAGATGGCCGCCCCTCCGCGCCGCGCAGACGCCCCCGAAGACCGCCGCGCGTTCGTCACGATCGCCCCTCACGCCGGCCAGCTCCTCCTGTGGGAAAGCTACCTGCGCCACGAAGTCCTCCCCGGCACCGCAAAGGCCAACCGCCTCAGCATCAGCTTCAATTTCGCCTGAGCCCCGTGTAGGGCCGCGCCCAACCTCTCCTCACTTCGAAAGCGAACCATGGGTTTCAAATGCGGCATCGTCGGCCTCCCCAACGTCGGCAAGTCGACCCTCTTCAACGCGCTGACTGAAACGCAGGCGGCGCAGGCGGCCAACTATCCGTTCTGCACGATCGAGCCCAACGTCGGCCAGGTATCGGTCCCCGACCCGCGCCTCGACACGCTCGCCCGCATCGCCAAATCAGCCAAGATCATCCCGACCCAATTGGGCTTCGTCGACATCGCCGGGCTGGTGAAGGGCGCGTCGCAGGGCGAAGGCCTCGGCAACCAGTTTCTCGGCAACATCCGCGAGGTCGATGCCATCGTCCACGTCCTGCGTTGCTTCGAAAATGACGATATCCAGCATGTCGCCAACAAGGTCGATCCGATCGCCGACGCCGAAGTGGTCGAGACCGAACTCCTCCTGTCCGACCTCGAGAGCCTCGAAAAGCGCGTCCCCAATCTCGTCAAGAAAGGCCAGCAGGGCGACAAGGAAGCGAAGATCGCCGCCTCGGTCCTCGGCCAGGCGCTCGAACTGCTGCGCGAAGGCAAGCCCGCCCGCCTTACCGTTCCCAAGGATGAAGAAGAACAGCGCGCCTTCGCCCAGGCCCAGTTGATCACCGCCAAACCCGTGCTTTATGTCTGCAACGTCAACGAGGACGAGGCCGCAGCCGGCAACGCTCTGTCCGCAGCGGTGTTCGCCAAGGCCAAGGCCGAGGGCGCCAACGCGGTCGTCGTCTCGGCGGCGATCGAGGCCGACCTCGTCACGATGGAGATGGACGAGCGGCTTGTCTTCCTCGAGGAAATGGGGCTGCACGAGACCGGCCTCGCCCGCGTCATCCGCTCAGGCTACGACCTGCTCCACTTGCTGACCTTCTTCACCGTCGGCCCCAAGGAAGCCCGCGCCTGGACGCTCGAAAAGGGCCGCAAGGCACCGCAGGCGGCAGGCGAAATCCACTCCGACTTCGAACGCGGCTTCATTCGCGCCGAGACGATCGCCTTCGACGACTATGTCGCGCTGAACGGCGAGGGCGGCGCGAGCGACGCGGGGAAATTGCGCCAAGAAGGCAAGGAGTATGTCGTGAAAGACGGCGACGTCCTCCACTTCAAGTTCAACGTCTAACGGAGCGTCGCCGCATGATCTATTTCGAGGACCTCGTGATCGGCGTCGAACGCGAGTTTGGCCATTATGACGTGACCCGCGAGGAAGTACTTGAATTCGCGCGCAAATATGATCCGCAGCCGTTCCATTTGAGCGACGAGGAGGCCGTCAAGACCCACTTCGGCCGGATCGCAGCGAGCGGCTGGCACACCGCCGCGATGACCATGTCGGTGATCGTTGGCCGCATGAAGGTCGAGCCGCAGGCCGGGCTCGGTTCGCCCGGAATCGACGAACTGCGCTGGCTCAAACCAGTCTATCCCGGCGACCGCCTCACCGTGCGCGGGACCGTTCTCGACAAGACCCCGTCGCGCTCGAAACCCGACCTCGGCAGCTTCCGCACCCAGACCAGGGTCACCAACCAAGATGACATCGACGTGATGCGTTTTACGTCGATCGTGCTGATCCGCCGCCGCCCTTCGTGACTAGTGCATTGTCCTGGGCTCGGGCCCGCCCGCAATTCCGCCCTCGACCCGCGCTTGCGCGCTCTTTGCCATATTCTCGGGGTCGAGCACCCCGATCGGCGCGACTTTGCGCTTCGCCTCGGCCCAGATACTCTGATAGCTCATGTACGCCAGCACGGTCGCGATGATCAGGAATATCATCACCGTGATCCCGACCGCGTGGCGCGTCTCGAGCTTTGGCTCGGCGGTCCATACCAGGAACGCGGCGACATCTTTCGCCATCTGCTCCTTGGTCGGCTTGGTCCCGTCGGCATAGGTCACCTGCCCATCGGCGACGAGCGGTGGCGGCATGCCGATGTTGAGGTTCGCGAAATAGGGGTTGTAATAGAGACCCTTGGGCGTTTTCGAGTCAGGGAATTGCTTGAGCAGCTCGGCCGGTTGCGTCGCATAGCCGGTGACCAGCGAATAGACATAGGGAGCCCCGCCCTCACGCGCCTTGGTGATCAGCGAGAAGTCTGGCGGAAGCGCATTATTGTTCGCCGCCCGCGCCGCGGTCTCGTTGGCATAGGGGCTCGGGAAATGGTCGGCCGGGAGCGCCTTGCGCGTTGCCGGCTCGCCCGTCTCGGGGTTGATCGACGGCACTTCGGTTGACCACTGGTTGGCGATCGCCTTCACTTCGGCGTCGGTGTAGCCGATCTGACGCAGGTCACGGAACGCGACCAGCTTCATCGAATGGCACGCCGAGCAAACTTCCTTGTAGACCTGGAAGCCGCGCTGAAGCTGCTGCCGGTCAAACCGCCCGAACGGGCCGTTGCTGGCGAGGTGGAGCTCCTTGGGCTCCTCGCGATACTTGGACTCCGCGGTCGGCGCCGGCGGATCGGAAATATAGCCGGATAAATTGACGAAAAAGGCCAGCATCAGGAGGGCGGCGAAGAACAGCCCGACTATGGAAGCGAGAAAGCGGGTCATGTCGGGTCCTTATTCGGCGGCCGCGGTGGTCAGCGACGCGGTCGTCGCAAGCCCGTAAGGAGCGCTTTCCTGCGCTTCGCCGTGAAGCACTGAAGCCGAGATCGACGACGGCAGCGGCAGCGGCCGCTCGACCTTGGCGATGATCGGCAGGATCACCAGGAAGTGAAGGAAATAATAGGCCGCGCAAACTTGGCCGAGCATCACATAAAACGGCGTCGCCGGTGCGCCGCCGCAATAGCCCAGAACGATGACGTCGGCGACGAGCAGCCAGAAGAAGCGCTTGAAGATCGGACGATAATTGCCCGAGCGAACCGGCGACTTGTCGAGCCATGGCAGAAAAAACAGCAACAGGATTGAGGCGAACATCGCCAGCACGCCAAGCAGCTTGGCGGGCATGATCACGATGCTCGTGAACGGAATACTAAGGTCGCTCGTGAATGCCCGCAGGATCGCGTAAAACGGCCAGAAATACCATTCGGGGACAATATGCGCCGGGGTCGCCAGCGGGTTTGCCGGGATATAATTGTCGGCATGCCCGAAATAGTCGGGCGCGAAGAACAGCACCAGCGCGTAGAGGATCAGGAACACACCAACGCCGAACCCATCCTTCGCCGTGTAGAACGGGTGGAACGGCAGCGTGTCCTGTTCGGTCTTGACGTCGACCCCGGTCGGGTTGCCCGACCCCGGGATATGCAGCGACCAGATGTGGAGAATGACCACGCCCGCAATCACGAACGGCAGCAGGTAATGCAGCGAGAAAAAGCGGTTGAGTGCCGCCTGGTCGGGCGCATAGCCGCCGAGCAGGAAGATCCGCAGCGGCTCACCGACGATCGGGAAGGCCGAGAAGAAACCGGTGATGACCTGCGCGCCCCAATAGCTCATCTGCCCCCAGGGCAAGACATAGCCCATGAACGCGGTCGCCATCATCAGCAGGTAGATGACCAGCCCAAGCATCCAGATCAGCTCGCGCGGCGCCTTGTAGCTTCCGAAATAAAGCCCACGGAAGATATGGATATAGACCGCGATGAAGAAGAAGCTTGCGCCATTGGCGTGAGCGTAACGCAGCATCCACCCGGCGTTGACGTCGCGCATGATCGCCTCGACGCTGTTAAATGCGCCGTCGGCCGTTGCGAAATAATGCATCGCCAGCACGATGCCGGTGATGATCTGCACCATCAGCATCAGCCCCGACAGGACGCCGAAGTTCCAGAAATAGTTGAGGTTGCGCGGCACCGGATAGCCGCCGCCGAGCGACCCATAGACCAGCCGCGGGAGCGGCAGGCGCTGGTCGAACCAGCGGCCCAGCTCGCTCTTGGGTTCATATTCGTTGGCCCAGCCAAAGCTCATGACGAATGCTTTCCCTTAACCGATTTTGACGACGGTCGGCGAATTGAACGAATAGTCCGGCACCAGCAGGTTTTTGGGCGCCGGACCTTTGCGAATTCGCGCCGCAGTGTCATAGGCCGAGCCGTGGCACGGGCAGAAATAGCCCCCGAACGGCCCGCGATTCTCGCCTTCGCCAGTACCCAGCGGAACGCACCCCAAATGCGTACACACGCCCAGCGTGATTAGCCAGTTGACGTGCCCCGGCTTGGTCCGCTGCGCCAGCGTCTGCGGATCGCGCAGACTCGAAATGTCGACCGCATTGGCCTCGGTGATCTCTTTGGGCGTCAGATTGCGGATGAACACCGGCTGCTTGCGCCAGCTGGTTTTGATCGCCTGCCCCGGCAGGATCTTCGACACATCGACCTCGACCGAGGCCATCGCCAGCACGTCCGCGCTAGGGGCCATCTGCACCAGCAACGGCGCGACCACCGTAACCGCGCCGACCCCGGCGAAGCTCAGCGCCGCAACATTGATGACGTCGCGGCGGCGCATCCCGTCATCGGGCGTCGCCTCGTTCGTACCGGTTTCAAGCGTTGCCATGCCTACCCTATTGATCGGCCCGGCCGCGCGAATGCGACCGGACATGATATGGCGCCGCGACGACACGAGGCCGGAGCGGGTTGGCGCGCCTGATAGCGCCTCCCCCGAATGTTGCAAACGCCAAAAATCCCGCAAACCGCCGCTTGCCGACGTAGCGGCGGATGCCCTAGCGGCTGGTTCATGCGAATTGCCCTCTATGAACCCGAGATCGCGGGCAATGTCGGCGCCGTCTTGAGGCTCGGCGCCTGCCTCGGCGTTGCCGTCGACCTGATCGAGCCGATGGGCTTTGCGTGGGACGATGCACGGGTACGGCGCACCGCGATGGACTATATCGACGCGGTCAAGATCGAGCGTCACATGGGCTGGGACGCCTATCGCGCCGCTCGCCCCGGCCGGCTCGTCTTATTGACCACGAAAGGCTCCATCTCGCTCTACGACGCCGCGTTCGAGCCGGACGACACCCTCCTCATCGGCAAGGAAAGCGCCGGCGTCCCCGCCGACATCCGCTCGATATGCGACTTCGCCGTGCGCATCCCGATTCGCGCCGAGGTGCGTTCGCTCAACCTCGCCACCGCCGCCGCCATCGCGCTCAGCGAAGCCTTGAGGCAGACCGATGGATTCCCCTCCCTGGAAGGGAGGGGCTAGGGGTGGGTACGCTTTCGCACCACGAGCTGCACTGAAGACAAAAGAAACCCACCCCCAACCCCTCCCTGAAGGAAGGAGGGGAGGCGTCGCCGCTTGACCGCGCCCGCTCAATTCCTCCATCGCCCTCCACATGACCCCGCTCGATGACCAGCAACTCGCGACGAAAACCTGGTTCGAATCGCTGCGCGACCGAATCACCGCCGAGTTCGAGGCGATCGAGCGCGAGGTCGGCTCCGACGCCACCTTCACCTTCACCCCGTGGGACCGGACCGAACGCGCCGCCGGCGGCAACGAGACCCCCGGCGGCGGCGGGATGCGCGGCCAGATGAACGGCAAGGTATTCGAAAAAGTCGGGGTCAATGTTTCGACGGTCCACGGCACTTTCAGCCCCGAATTCGCCGCCTCGATCCCGGGCGCCGACGAAGACCCGAGCTTCTTCGCCACTGGAATCAGCCTGGTCGCGCACATGGCCAACCCGCACGTCCCCGCGGTCCACATGAACACGCGCTTCCTGACCACCACCCGGCGCTGGTTTGGCGGCGGAGCCGACCTCAACCCGGCGATCCCAGAGAATGAAGACACCGATGCCTTCCACGCACGCCTACGCGCCGCCTGCGCCGCGCACGACCCGACCTTTTACCCGCGCTTCTCGAAATGGGCCGAGGAGTATTTCTGGCTCCCTCACCGCAACGTCGCGCGCGGCGTCGGGGGCATCTTCTTCGACCGGCTCGAGGATCACTTCGAACCCCATTTCGCCTTCACCCGCGATGTCGGCGAGGCGTTCCTCGACATTTTCCCGACGATCGTCCGCCGCCGGATGAACCAGCCGTTCAGCGATTCCGACCGCGAGAAACTGCTCGAATATCGCGGCCGCTACGTCGAATTCAACCTGCTCCACGACCGCGGCACGTTGTTCGGCCTCAAGACCGGGGGCAACATCGACGCGATCCTGATGAGCCTGCCGCCCTTGGCTCGCTGGGCATGAGCCTCGACCCGCTCGCTTCGACCGAGCTTGCCGCGGTCGTCACCTATCTCGAGATGCGCAAGCATCCGCTGGCAGGCATCCCGCCGTCGTCGTTGCGTCTCGATCCCCGCCCAGCGATCCCCGCCAACGCCTACCGCGCGCTGTTCCGCAAGGTCGGCGCGCCGTGGCTGTGGTTCTCACGCCTGCTCCAGAGCGACGCCGAGCTGACGGCGCTGCTCCACGACCCCGCCTACGCGCTCCTAGCCGTAGTCGACGAAGCCGGCGACGAGGTCGGAATCCTCGAACTCGACTTCCGCATCCCCAGCGAGTGCGAGCTCTCCTTTGTCGGTCTGGTCCCCGCGCTAGCCGGCCATGGTCACGGTCGATGGCTCCTCGCCGAAGCGGTCAACCGCGCCTGGGCCTATCCCGGCGTCACCCGCATCCACATTCACACCTGCACGCTCGACCATCCCGCCGCGCTCGCCGCCTACCGCCGGGCCGGCTTCACCGCTTACGCCCGAGCGATCGAGCGCTTCGCCGATCCTCGCGTCGCCGGCCTGCTGTCACCTCATGACGCCCCTCACGTCGCGCTGCTCGGTACACCGCCCTCGCCTGCGGCTAGCTGCCCATAGACGCATGCGAAAAACACCGTGAACAGCACCGAAAACGCCGCCTGCGCTGCCGCCCCGACCACCGCGACCAGCAGCGCCGCGACGGTCCACGGCTCGGGATCGCCGAATGTCAGCCGCACACCGACTCCTGTAATGCTGGTCAGCGCAATGATCGCAATCCCGCCGCCGATCGCCAGCAACAACGCCGCGCCGAGCAATTTGAGAACATGCCCCCGCGTGAGCGCAAAACCGCGCTTGAGGACATGTATCGGCCCGCCCGGCTCGACCGCGGCAATCGCCGTATTGAGCATGCACCGCAGCGCGATGATGAGCAGGGCAACGCCAAGCACAGCCATGGCGAAGCCAATGAGTAACGCCATCACCGGCTGCCCGCCTCCCGATTTGCCGATCGCTGCCGCCGCACCCACGACGATCAGGAGCACGAAGGTCAGCGGGACCGCTATGACGAACACCGATCCGACCAACGCCGGCAACCGCATCACCGCATGGCGAATCACCTCGCCAACCGGTTCGCGGTGCCCGAGCGCCAGCCGTGCGATGGCGATCTGCCCGATCACTCCGATCAACAGTTCGACAAACAGCAGCGTCAGGAAGCCGCCCGACGGCACCTCGCCGCGATTGGTCGGCCCGGCGAGTCCCGCAAGCACCGCTGGCAGAAACAGCAGCGCCAGCGCGATCGGCACCAGCAGCCGCGTCTCGCGCGAAATGAATGCGCTCGTTTCCTCCCACGCCTTAGAAATCGACAGTCGCACGATCTTCGTCTCCCCTGGTCAGTCTATTCTCTATGCGGGTGCCTCTGCGCGGTGGCAATCATGAGCGTCGCGCTGACCGTGCCAGAATGGCGGGTCGAGCCCGGCCTCCTCGCCTATCCCGACGCGCTCGCCACAATGGAACAGCGCGCCGCCGCAATCCGCGCCGGCACTGCACGCGAACTCGTCTGGCTGGTCGAACACCCACCGCTGTTCACATCGGGCACCAGCGCCGACCCGTCGGAGCTGATCAACCCCGCCGGCTTCCCCGTTTACGTCGCCGGGCGCGGCGGGCGTTTCACTTACCACGGCCCCGGCCAGCGCGTCGGCTACCTGATGCTCGACCTTGAGGCTCGCGGCCGCGACATCCGCCATTTCGTCCACAGCCTCGAAGGCTGGCTGATCGCCGCGCTCGCCCGCCTCGGGGTGTCCGCCCGCCGCGAACCAGGCCGCATCGGCCTGTGGGTCGGGCGGGGCCCGAGCGAAGCCAAGGTCGCCGCGATCGGAGTACGCGTGAAGCGCTGGGTCACGCTCCACGGATTCTCGATCAACGTCGCGCCCGACCTCGCGCATTTCAATGGAATCATCCCATGCGGAATCCGTGATTATGGCATTACCAGCCTCGCCGAACTCGCCATAACCGCCGATATGGCCCTTCTGGACGCCGCCCTTGAGGCAGAATTTACTGAATTTCTCACCATTTTGAGCAATAAGCGTAAAGCCACTTGAGGCGACGTAATCTTTTCGACTAAAGTAGCTGCGGTTTGGGAAGCGGGGGTCTCTCGTTCCAGATCCTATAATCAAGGGAGTTTCTGAATGCGTGCTCTTATCCTGGTCGCCGGTGCGGCCCTGGCGGTTTCAGCTTGCAGCAGCAAGGAAGCCGCGAACAATACCATGAACGTTGACACCAGCATGACCACCGAGAACGTCACCACCAACGACACCACCGCGATGGACGCCTCGTCCAACATGGGTGGCAACATGGCGGCTGATGCCAACATGGCGATGAACTCGTCGAACTCGATGGGCGGCAACATGTCGGCCACCAATTCGATGACCACGACGACCAAGACCACCAACAAGATGTAATCATCTTGGCCGGCGTTCGCGTCGGCTGGTCGAACGATCAAGGGGCCCGGGCAGATGCTCGCGGCCCCTTTTTCGTATGATTAGAGCCTTGTCACCTTCGCCAGATGGCTTAGGCTTAGCTGCTTGAAGGGCCGCCCGCGCGATCGGCCGTGGGAAAGGTTTGCCGTCATGCCATCAGTTCGTACCGCCGCGTTCGCCGCTGCCGCGCTTTGCTCCGCTGCCGCACCGCTCGCCGCCCAAATCTATATCGTGCCTCCGGACTTCACCGGCGAGCCAGTCAGCGGCAGCGAAGCTGGTCTTGGCCTCCCCCTCCCCGATGCCACTCCAGAGGAATATTCGGCGGCGCTCGTCTGGAGCCTTCGCTCCGGCCTCAACGTCGCCGCACTGCAATGCGCCCGCAACGAGTTCTACGACACCACCGGCAATTATAACGCGCTGCTGAACGACCACCGCAAGGAACTCGCCTCCGCCTATCAGGCGCTGACCAACTATTTCGCCCGCACCAACGGCGGCAGCGCCAGCTCCAAGAAAACCGTCATGACCCGCGCTGGAATGAACGCGCTCAATCAGTATGACACGCGCAGCTACAATGGCTGGTCGACGCTTTATGCCCAGCGCGGCTTCTGCTTTCAGGCGTCGCAAGTCGGCAAGGCGCTGCGGTTCGTTCCGATCGGCGGGCTGCTGCCCTTCGCCCAGGCCAACATGCGCAGCTTGCGCAACAGCCTCGTCTTCGCCGGCGACCCGCTGTTCGCGACGCGGCGCCTTTACCTCCCCGCACCCGAAATCCGCTACCCCGACAATTGTTATGACAAGCGCGGCGATGTGAAGGCGAAGTGCCTGCGCCGGCCCTAGGCCAGCCCAACAATCTTGTGTGTCTGGAGCGCGAGCCGCCACTTCGGCCGCGCCATGACGAGTGCAATCGACGCTGCGAGGGTGGCCTCCCGGTCCGCCCCATCCATCGGCTGAATCAGGAAGTGCGCAAAATCCCACCCCTCGATCTCGTCGAGGTCGATCCCCTCCTGCGGCCACACTAGCTTGAGCTCATCGCCCGATCGCTGCACAATCTCGCTCCCCGCCTTGGGGCTGATGCACAGCCAGTCGGGCCGCGGCTCGGCGGCGATCGTCCCATTGCTCTCCATTGCCACCCGAAAACCGCACGCACGCAACGCCTCGAGCAGCGGCGCGTCGAACTGCAGCATAGGCTCACCCCCGGTGACCACCACCAGCCGCTCGGCACGACCTTCTCCCCACAGGTGCTCGATGTGTGCAGCAAGCGCTTTGGCATCGGCAAACTTGCCGCCGCCGGTCCCATCGGTCCCGACAAAATCGGTATCGCAAAAGCGGCACACCGCCGCCGCCCGGTCAACCTCGCGCCCCGACCACAGATTGCACCCGGCAAAGCGCAGGAACACCGCGCGGTGGCCCGATTGCACCCCCTCGCCCTGCAACGTCAGGAACGTTTCCTTGACCGCGTAAGTCATCATGCGGCGGCGTAGCGCGTCGGGTCGGCGATCCCGGCCTCGGCGAACCCCTTGGCGCGAAGTCGGCACGCATCACATCGCCCGCACGCCCCCCCATCGGCCTCCGGATCGTAACAGCTGTGACTCATCCCCGCGTCGAGCCCAAGCCGCTCGGCCTCACGTGCAATGTCCGCCTTGGTCATATATTGGAGCGGCGCGTGGAGCGTGAACGGGTCGCCCTCGTCCCCCGCCTTGGTCGCCTGGTTGGCCAGCGCCTCGAACGCCGCGATGAACTCCGGACGGCAATCGGGATAGCCCGAATAGTCGAGGGCATTGACCCCGACGAACAGGTCACGCGCCCCCGCCGCCTCCGCCCACGCCAGCGCCAGACTGAGGAAAACCATATTGCGTGCAGGTACATAGGTGATCGGGATACCGTCCCCCACCCCGTCCTTGGGCACGTCGATATCCGCCGTCAGCGCTGACCCGCCGAACCCGGTCAGGTCCATCGGCAACACGATATGGCGCTCGGCCATCTGCTCCGCGATCGCCTTGGCCGCCTCGATCTCGACCCGATGCCGTTGGCCATAATCGATCGTCAACGCGAGCACCGCGAACCCGGCCTCCCGCGCCAACGCCGCGCACACCATTGAATCGAGTCCGCCCGATAACAGCACCACCGCTAGCCTGCTCACAGTGCGATCCCGACGCGCGGCGCGAGCCAGAAGAAGGCGGCATAGAGCCCGATGGTGATGACGCAGGCGATCCCCAGCGCCGCCCAGAACCCAACCCCCGACCGGATCAGCCACGGGATGATCAGAAACAGCGGCAGCGACGGCAGCACGAACCACATTGCCCCACTCGACAGCGCCGCGACCTTGCCGGGGTCACCGCTGTCGCGCCACAGCCAGATCATCGCCATCAGCGACGTCAGCGGCAGCGACGCGACCAGCCCGCCCCATCCGGGGTAGCGCCGCGCTATCTCGGACACCCCGGCCGCGATCAGCCCCGAAATACCGGCCTTGATCCAGAAATAAAGCATCGCGGGCCAATAGCGTTGCTCGCCCCACAAAAATAGGGCCGCCTTGCGGGCGGCCCCAGGAGCGGGCGCAAACCCGATGGGAGGAACGCGTGCTCATAAAGCACAGACCCGGTCTACTATCCCGATGGTAAACCCATGCTTAACGGCGCGGACAATCCCCGGCACGGCGCGCATGGAGCGCATAGGCGAACGGCATCCCGCCCGAGATCCCCTGCGTATCGATCCGCAACGATCGCGGGGTCAGCAGCGTGATCACCGACTGGCCAAATCCGCCCCCGGCGCAGGTGTAATGGACCTTGGCTTCGGCCCCAGCCTCGGAGATGATGACGCGCGTGCACGCCCCGCCACGATGCTCCCATTGGGTCAGGATCATCGGGTCGGCCAGGCACACGCGCTGGGCGGCGGCGCCGGTCGCGCTATGACTGACATCCCACAGCCCCGCCTTTGCGCTGCGCGGCGATTCGGCCATCGGCGCGCTTCCGGCCAGCCAGATGGCCCCCATCGCCAGCGTCGCATAAGCGACTCGTCGTTTGCCCCTGCCCATTGCCGCGCCTTATCATGACGGTCCCGAACCGGCTACGCCGTGTCCGCCTTGTCCAGATGGATCGGGAAGCTCGTCGCGCAAAAGGCGCAGTCGACCCGGATCAACCCGTCATCACCCACCATCTGCGCTCGTTCCTCCACGGGAAAGCGCGCGATCACCGACCGCACATAGTCGGGATCGCAGCGACAGCCCTTGGCCAGCACGATCGGCTCGAGCGTGCGAATCTCCTCTTCCTCGTGAAATAATCGCCAGACGAGTTCGTCCAGCGGCAGCGCCGGATCGGTCAGCTCCTCCGCCTTGACCGACCCCGCCAGCACCGCGACGTGCGGCCAGTCGGGGTGATCGAGCCGCGTGTGCAGCCGGTCGCGCCCCTCTTCACCTTCGGGCAGATGCTGGAACAGCAACCCACCAGCATGCCAATGCCCGTCCTCGTCCTTGCGCGCGGCGAGGCGCACCAGAGACGGGATCTGCTCGGACTGAGTAAAATAACTCTGCGCCGCCGCCGCCAGGCTTTCACCCTCCAGCGGCACGATCCCCTGATAACGTTCGTCGGTCGCCGGCTGATCGAAGGTGATCGCCAGATAGGCTTTGCCGAACAGCGCGAACAGCGACGGATTGGGCCCGGCCTCGGCGAGCCGCTCGGCGTCATGCTTTACATAACCGCGCAGTTCGCCGCCGAGATAATCGCACACCAGCAGGTCGACGATCCCGCCCTGGGTCTGCGCCTGGAGCGTCATTTGCCCACCCTTGTCCTTGAGCAATGTGCCGAGCAGCGCGGTCAGCGTCAGCGCCTCGGCGAGCAGATGTTCGATCACCGGCGGGTAATCATGATTGGCAAGGACGGCATCGAGCGACGCGCCCAGCCGGGCCGTCCGGCCGCGCGCATGGCGCTTCGGGATCGTCACGCCCAGCGCGACGTCGGAGATGAGGGGAAGGGTCATTGCCGCGCGAGATAGGGGCGCGGACCCGGCTTCACAACTTGCCGAGACACCACAGCAGCAGCGACTTTTGCGCATGGAGGCGGTTCTCGGCCTCGTCCCAAGCCGCCGATTGCGCCCCGTCGAGCACCGCGTCGCTGACTTCCTCCCCGCGATGCGCGGGCAGGCAGTGCATGAACACGGCCTGCTCCCCCGCGCCGAGCATCAGCGCCTCGTCGACCGCAAAGGGTGCCATCACCTTGGCGCGATTGTCACTGTCGGCCTGCCCCATCGAGGTCCAGGTGTCGGTCGCGATCACATCCGCCCCCGCCGCCGCCGTTTCCGCATCGCGCACGATCGACACGCTCCGCCCCCTTGTCGCGGCTTCCTTGAGCACGCCCATGTCGGGCTCGAACCCTTCGGGACACGCCACCGTCACGTCGAAATACATCAGCGACGCAGCCTCGATCAGTGAATTGCAGACGTTATTCCCGTCGCCGAACCATGCCCATTTGCTCCCCGCGAGCTTACCCTTGCGCTCGATCAGCGTGAGCATGTCGGCCAATATCTGGCATGGGTGCGACAGGTCGGTCAGCCCGTTGATCACCGGCACACTTGCCGCCGCCGCCAGCTCTTCGGCCTTCGAATGCGAATCGGTGCGGATCATGATCGCGTCGGCAAAGCGCGACAGCACCCGTGCCGTATCGCCGACGCTCTCCCCGCGACCCAACTGGCTCGACCCCGAATCGAGGATGATCGCACTGCCACCCAATTGCCGAATCGCCAGATCGAAGCTCACCCGCGTCCGCGTCGAATGCTTCTCGAAGATCATCGCCAGGACGGATCCGGCGAGCGGGGCGTCGGCATCGACCTTGCCCTTGGGCCACCCGGCGCGCGCGGCCTTGCGCTCCTGCGCGTCGTTCAGAATCGCCGCGATCGCCTCACCGCCGGCATCGGAGAGGCTCAGGAAATGCCGAACTTGGCTCACGCCGCTTGCGCAACCTTGTAGGCCGCCGCCGCCGCCGACAGCCCGTCGACGAACTCGCGGATATGGCTCTCTTCGATGTTGAGCGGGGGTAGCACGCGCACGACATTGTCCCCGGCGGCGACGGTCAAAATCCCGCGCGTCCGCAGGTAAAGCACGAACTCACGGCTATCGGTCTTCATCTTGATACCCAGCATCAATCCCATTCCGCGCACCCCTTCGAAGATCGCGTCGTGATTGGGAATCATCTGCTCGAGCGCCGCCCGAAGTCGCTCACCGGTCGCGCGGACCTGCGCCAGAAACTCGTCATTGGCGACGACATCGAACACCGCCTGCCCCGCCGCCATCGCCAGCGGATTGCCACCATAGGTCGACCCGTGCGTCCCCACGACCATCCCCGCCGCAGCCTTCTCGGTCGCAAGGCAAGCGCCGAGCGGGAACCCCCCGCCGATGCCCTTGGCCGAAGCCATGATGTCGGGCGTGATGCCATATTGCTCATGCGCGTAAAGCGTGCCCGTCCGCGCGACCCCGCACTGGACCTCGTCGAGCACCAGCATCAGATCATGCTCGTCGCACAGGGCCCGAAGCCCTTGCATGAACTCCTTTGACGCCGGACGAATGCCCCCTTCTCCCTGCACCGGCTCGACCAGGAACCCCGCCGTATGCGGTCCCATCGCCGCCTTGGCCGCTTCCAGATTGTCGAACTCGACCACCGTGAAGCCGGGCAGCAACGGCTCGAACCCGTCGCGCATTTTCTCCTGGTTAGTCGCCGAGATCGTCCCCAGCGTCCGCCCGTGAAAAGCATTCGAGAAGCTGATCAACTCAAACTTGTGCGGATTGCCCTTGGCATGATGATAGCGCCGCGCGGTCTTGATCGCGCATTCGACCGCCTCGGCCCCCGAATTGGTGAAGAACACCGTATCGGCGAAGGTCAGATCGATCAGCCGCTGCGCGAACGCCTCGCCCTGCGGCGACCCATAGAGGTTCGACACATGGACCAGCGTCGCCGCCTGCTCCTGCACCGCTTTGGTCACATGCGGATGCCCGTGGCCGAGCAGATTGACCGCGATGCCGCTCGCGAAATCGAGATATTTCTCGCCGCCTTCGCCCCACAGATAGGCGCCCTCACCACGCACCGGCCGCACCGGCGAGCGCGGATAGACGGGCATGAGCGGCGTGATGGCCATGTTGGGCTCCTGGTAGCATGATCGAACGGGTGAAGGCGCGCCTATACCGGGGGTACCGAAAAAGGAAAAGGCGCCCGAATCTCTCGCAAGATCCGGACGCCATTCCCGAAACAGCCGTCGGTGCGTTGGGCTGTCTAGCTGGTGACGAGCTTAGTCATTGTCACGATCATTGCGATCACGCTGGTCGTTCCAGCGATTGTCGCCGCCGAAGCCCGAGCCCCGGCCGTCATTCTGGCGCCCATCATTGTAGCGGCTATTGTCATAGCGGCCGTTGCGATCATTCGCGTTGTGGTTGACGCGCTGCTCGAGCCGCTGAAGCTGGCGCTGGAACTGCCACTGCTCGCGCTGGTCGATCCCGTTATAGGCCGACTGGCGCACCTGATTGCGCAGCTGCTGCGCCTCGGCATCAAGGCGATAGGCCTCCTGCCGCGACAACGCTCCGCTGCGGCCAAGCTGACGGATCTGCTGGCGAACCTGGTCGACGCGGGCAATCAAGACGAGCGCGTCGCCGCGGTTGTTCTGATTGTAGCCGTAGTTCTGGTTGTAGCCCTGATTATAGCCTTGATTTGAGCCGTAGGTTTGCTGCTGCGGATAATATTGCGCCGCAGCGGGTGCAGCAATCGCCAGCGCCGAAGCAGCCAGGGCGCCTGAGATAATCAACTTACGCATTGCATTGTCCTTTCCGACAAGTTGCAATGCTTTTACGTGGTTCGCGCTGCGCCAAGGCTGAACGCGTCCGTTATCTGGCGTTCAACTTCAAACCGTCGTGCACCGTCAGTTCTTGATCTTCCACCCGCTGCGCAAAAGGGCATAGCAGACCGCCCATAACGCCAGGTTGACGACCAACAACCCCACCGCGCCGACCATCAACGGCGAATCGGCGACCCCCAGAAGCCCGTAGCGGAACCCCGAAATCACATAGAAAAACGGATTGGCATGGCTGACCGCACGGAACACCGGGCTCAGCTGATCGACCGAATAGACCGTCCCCGACAGCAGTGACAGCGGCAGCACGACGAAGTTCGTGACCATCGCCGACTGGTCGAACTTGTCGGCCCAGATCGAGGTCAGCAGCCCCAGCAGCCCCAGCATCGTCGCTCCCATCAGCCCGAACCACAGCATCGCCAGCGGATGCGCGATCCCGACCGACACGTTGGGCCACACCAGCAGCGCCAGCCACACCGCCGTCCCGACCAGGAACGCCCGCGTCACCGCCGCCCCGACGATCCCGGCGATCAGCTCGCCGACCGACAGCGGCGGCATGAGGTAATCGACGATTGTCCCCTGCATCTTGCCGACCAGCAGCGCGAACGAGCTATTCGCGAAACTATTCTGCAGCATCGCCGAAATGATCAGCCCCGGCGCGATGAAATCGGCGAATCGCACCCCCATGATGTGGATTCCCGCCCGCCCTTGCGCGACGGTGAAGATCGTCAGCAGCAGCAGCGCGTTGACCGCTGGCGCCCACAGCGTCTGCATGTGCACCTTCAAAAACCGCCGCACCTCCTTTATATAGAGGGTCTCAAGCCCACCCCAGTTGACGCCGCTCAAGGTCGGAACCCCCGGCTCGAAGCGGACCCACGAAGATCGCGATGGTTGTTGGCTGGGCTGGTCGTTCACGGTGTCATCGCCTATCGGGCGGGACAAAGCTGCGCAACCTTATCGGACGCGCGACAGAAATTGGAGTGAGAATGAGCTGGACTGACGAGCGCATCGACCGGCTGAAAGCGATGTGGACCCAAGGCTCGACCGCGAGCCAGATCGCCGAAGATTTGGGCGGAGTGAGCCGCAACGCAGTGATCGGCAAGGCGCACCGCCTTGGCCTCGACGCGCGCCCGTCGCCGGTCAAGGCCAGTGACGAAAAGGAAAAGAAGGCGCCGGCCGCCAGGCCCACGGCCGCGCCAGCCGCCGCTTCTCCTGCGCCCAAGCCAGCACCCAAGCGTGAGGCCAAGCCGGCTGCGACCCCGCGCGCCAAGCCGATCGCCGACGATGACGACGGCCCCGACCCGCTCGCCCAGCCAACGCGCAAGATCACTCCGACCGACGCCTCGCGCATGCCCGTCCAGACACTCGTCCCCGCGCGCGAGGGTGCCGACCCGTCAACGATCCAGTATCGCTCGGTCGGACCCGGCGGCTTCATCCGTCAGGGCCCAGGCGATACGCAGGCGCCGATTCCGCCCGCCCCGCCGCGCCGCCTTGTCCCTGCCAAACCCTCAGCCGAGGTCGCCGAACGAACCAGCTTGCTCGACCTCAACGACCGCATCTGCCGCTGGCCGCTCGGTCATCCCGGCGAACCCGACTTCCACTTCTGCGGCGAAGCGTCCAACCCCGGCTTCCCTTACTGCGTCGCGCATTGCGGAGTCGCCTACCAGGCTCAGCTCCCCCGCCGCGACCGCCGCCCGCCGCCCCCGCTCCCGTACGGCGGTCCGCGGGTGCGGTAAGGACGAATCGTCAATTCAGTGTCAGCGCCAAGCTTGTTTGCTCCCGCCAGATCGAAGGCGGCACGCCGACAATCTTTTTGAACGCACGGCTGAACGAAGCCTCCGAGCCGTAGCCGACCGCCGCCGCGATCGACGCGATGTTGACATTGTCCCGCAGCAGACCAGATGCGATCTGCATTCGCCATTTCGCCAGATATTGGATCGGCGGAAGTCCGACCATGCGCGGAAAACGCTCCGCAAGTTCCGATCGCGATGATCCGACCAGCCTGGCCAGATCATTCAATTCCCAATTTCGTGACGGGTTCGCGTGCATCAGCGACAATGCCTTGCCGACAAAGGGATCACGAAGCCCGGCCAGCCAGCCCGCTTCATCGACCTGCAATGTCTCGACATGTCGTCGAACAACTTCGATAAACATCAATTCGGTCAGCCTCCCGAGGACGCTTTCGCTACCCGCGCGCTTGCCCGACGCTTCCCCCATGGCAAGACTGATCAGCGCGCCAAGCCATGGCATGTCGCCTCCCTTGGAACTGTCGGCAACGAGGATAGCAGGCAGATTCTCCAGCAAGGGATTGAACGGACGCGCATCGCAGGCCAGAAATCCGCAGACAAGCTTGGCGGTTGGTGTGCCCTCACCCCCATAGTTGGCAAAGAACGGCAGCTGCGTTTCAGCAAGCACGGATAGAGCATCCGGCGCCAGCGGCTCGGCGCGCATGCCGACGCTGCTCGACATCACATGCGGGTCACCTCTGGTGAAAACGACGACCTGTCCCGCCGTCAACTCGACTGACTCGCCACTGATGATCTGCGCAAAGCACCGTCCCTCGGTGACGATATGATAGGCGATCAAATGCTCGGCTCCCGGCAACACCATCGGGAGGACCATTTCAGGCGTAGGCTGCTCGGCAACCCATGGATTGGTGCCCGATACATTGAAGAATGCTGCTCCAGTCATTCTTACCGTCTTCAAAACGTCGGATAGTGCATCGGCCGCCACGATTTATCTCCTTGTCCAGACTTCTGGACTTGCCGGGATTCAGCCGAAGCGCTCCCAAAGACGCGAAGTCAACGATCCCGGACGAACGGTCATGAGTTTTAGACGCCGGGCAATGTAGCGCGGAGTTTGAGACATTCCGACACCCCCGGTCACAGACTAACTAATCGCGACGACTGCAATCGAGCGGTCGAAACGTGGAATTACATCGACTTGACTGGAAGTCAGCCCGTTCGCGGCCGACGGTTTGTTCCATGCGTCCGATCTTCTGGAGAAAAGCAATGAAATCGAGATTTGAACTTCCGCTGTTTTGCGTGGCAGCTCTTGCTGCCTTGGCCATCGCTTCACCGGCGCTGGCCGATGCCAATGCCAAAACCTCTGCATCCGCGCGCGGCACGGTCGCCTATGCTGACAATCCGCCGCTTCCCGAATTCCGCGTCAAGACAACTGACCTCAATCTCGCCACCGTCGAAGGCAGGGCCACGCTCGATCAACGTTTGGGTACGGCGATCAACTTGGCGTGCGAACCGGCAGATAACCGCGATTTGCGCCGCCAGATGGAGATTGGCAAATGCACCCTCAAAGCGCGCATCGCGATCGAACCTCGCCGCGCCGCGTTGATCGCCGTCGCGACTTCGCACGGTGATCAATTCGCCGCGCGGTGACCCTTCGCACGTTGCGCGGGAGTCTCGGTTCCCGCGGATCGCCCCGAATATAGCGCTTAACACAATTGCAGCACAGGGCGGCTCGACAGAAGTCGGGCCGCATGTGCGTCGCGCTTCAGTAGTAATTTTCTAATCTTGTCCGGAAGACAGCCCTCGCAACAATTTTAAGCAACGCAGCCCCAAGGACTCGAAGTCAAAAATCGCGGACGATTGGTATGTTAAACTAGACGCCGAGCAATGCAGCGCAGAGTTTGAGACATTCCGATACTATCTATCACGAACTATTCATTTCCGGTGACTGCAATCAAGCAGTCTATACAAGGAATTACGACGATGGAACAATATGTCATCCGGCGCCCGAGCGCCTGGGCTAGCTTGCAGGAACTGGAAGTCGCGGGGGCCAAGTCGGCGCACATCGGCGATAACGAAATGGCGGACCAGGTCCGCTGGATCCGCAGTTATGTCGTCGAAGAGCCCGACGGTCGGGTCGGTACCGTTTGCATCTACGAAGCGAGGGATACCGCTTCCATTCGCGAACACGCCACCAGAGTCGGAATGCCTGCCGAGGGCATCGTTCCCGTGCTCGACACGGTGCTGGTCCGTCCGGACCCGCGATAAGCCTTCCCCCGTTCCCCGGCCACCCATGCCGGGGACCGACCCGTCCGATCGACAGCAAGGTTTCACCATGATCCCGCTCTTCTTCGTTTTGGCTGCCGCTTGGGGCGCCCCGACGACCGCGCCGCATCCCGATTTTTTCGGTCCCGCCGAGCGCGTTTCAGTCTCGCTCTCCGACTTCAGCCTGGTGCCGTCCGCGCTCCGGCTGAAGGCGGGTCAGCCGGTCGTTCTGCGCTTCACCAACGTAAGTTCGCACGGACATGACTTCACCGCTCCCGCATTCTTCGCGGCGGCGCTGATTCGTCCGGACGATGCGCGGTCGATTCAGGACGGTGGCGTTCATTTGCGCGGTGGCGAGAGCGTCCTCATCGCGCTTGTTCCAAGTCCCGGTCGGTTTCCCGCAGCTTGCACCCATCCATTCCACAAGATGCTCGGGATGAGCGGATCGATCCTCGTGGAACGCTAGCCTTCACCCACCCGACGGGCGCCCCGAACGCTCGTCCCGTTCAATCCATTCCTCGTCGATCGCCGCATTCCCGCGGCGATGACCTGTATCCACGCGTCCAAATTTTCTGGAGAAAATCGATGAAAACGAAGTCCAATCATTTGCTGTTCACGACCGCGTTGCTCACCATCGCCGGCACTGCCGCGCTGGCGCTCGCCACACCGGCGTCCGCCGACGCTACTGCTCCCTGCAATGAAGGCACTGGCGCCGCTTCCACCGAATGCGGCGTCGGCTCGACCGCCAGCGGCGACAATGCGACCGCCGTCGGCAATGGTGCGCAGGCAACTGGCCTTGAGACGACGGCTCTCGGTTCGTCCGCGAATGCGTCAGGCGAAAGCGCCACCGCCGTCGGCATCCTGGCCAGCGCCACCGGTCTTCAGTCGGTCGCGGTCGGCAATCGTGCCCAGGCCACCAACGAGGATTCGGCCGCCTTTGGCGACAAGGCAATCGCGAGCGGCTTCCACTCGAGCGCAATCGGCGGCGAAGCGGTGGCGTCGGGCGCGGGTTCGCAGGCGTTCGGCTGGAAAGCGATTGCTTCCGGCGCGCAGTCGGTCGCTGTCGGCAACCAGACCCAGGCGACGCAGGTGAACGCGACGGCGCTCGGCAATGGTGCGATTGCCAGCGGAACAGCTGCCACGGCCATCGGCAAGGCTGCCATTGCGGCCGGCGATAGCTCGACGGCATTGGGCGTCGGATCCGCCGCGACAGGCCTTGAAACGACGGCTCTCGGTACGTCCGCGAATGCGTCGGGCGAAAGCGCCACCGCCGTCGGCATCCAGGCCAACGCCACCGGGTTTCAGTCGGTCGCGGTCGGCAACCGTGCTCAGGCGACCAATGAAGACTCGGCCGCGTTTGGCGACAAGGCTTCCGCCACCGCCTTCCACTCGACCGCGATCGGCGGCGAAGCGGTGGCTTCGGGCGCCGGCTCGCAATCGTTCGGCTGGAAAGCGATTGCGAGCGGCACCCAGTCGGTGGCCGTAGGCAACCAGACCCAGGCAACGGGGATCGCGGCAACCTCGCTTGGCAACCTTGCCCAGGCGACGGGTACCAACGCGACCGCGCTTGGCAATAGTTCGGTCGCCAGTGCCGCCAATGCCACGGCGGTCGGCCAGAACTCCCGTGCGACCGGGATTGGCTCGAGCGCGCTCGGAGTCGCCGCGACGGCCACCTTCGCCGGCTCGACCGCAATCGGCGCCGGCGCGACCACGACTGCGGTCAATCAGGTCAGCCTTGGTGGCGCAGGCAGCTCGGTGCGGGTTGGCGATATCGCCGCCAGCACGGCGGCTCAGCAGGCGAGTTCGGTCAATTTGGCGACGGTCGATGCCAACGGCGTGCTTGGACGAAGCACCCTTAGTCTAACGAGCGTGCTGACCCGTCTTATTCACCGGGAGCCTGGATTGGGGTTGGCGGACGTAGCGTAACTAACTGATTTGGGTTAGAGAAAGGGTGCTTAAATCATCCCTCTATCCCGGACAGAAAGAGCCACGCCCGCCATGACCGATGATAGCGCGCCAAGCTTCTCGTTCCCAGCGATTTGCCGCAAGAAAGTGACAGCGGCGTTCGATGGTGGCCGGCTGACCTCTGACGGTGGCGTGTTGTTGCTGGCGCAGGCGGAACGGCGATTGGGGCTGGCCGACCGGCTTGCCGCCTGCATCGCCGACCCTCGCGATCAGAGCCGCGTCATCCACGATCTCGACGACATTCTGCGTGCTCGCATGCTGGCGATCGCATGTGGTTATGAGGATGCCGACGATCTGGACACGCTGCGTCACGATCCAGGGTTCAAACTTGCGCTCGGCAAGCTGCCGGCCGGCCCAGTCGGTCTGGCGAGCCAGCCGACGATGAGTCGCTGGGAGAATGCGCCGACGACGCGCGAACTGGTGCGGCTGACCGGCGCGCTCGTCGACATCTACTGCGCCAGCTATGCCGCGCCGCCGGTCGCGGTGACGCTCGATATCGATGAGACGGTCGATATCGTCCACGGCGGCCAGCAACTGTCGTTCTGGAACGGCCATTACGGTGAGCGGTGCTTCTTGCCGATCCATGTCTACGACACCGCGACGGGCCGTCCGGTGGCGATGCTGCTGCGGACCGGCAAGACCCCCTCGGGCGCCGAGATGGCGGGCCATGTCCGGCGGCTGATCCGGCGTATTCGCCGCCACTGGCCCGCTACCCACATCACGCTGCGCGGCGATGGCCATTACAGCCGCCCCGAGATCATGGCGTGGTGCGAGGCATACAGCATCGACTATGTGTTCGGCCTGCCCGGCAACAAGGCGCTTCACGCCGATCCGGTCATCGTGACCCGGGGCGATGCCTGCGCCACCGATCGTGCGCTCTGTGGGCTGGTCGAACTGCGCCGCTATACCGAGACCCGCTACGCGGCCAAGTCGTGGGGAACGGCCAAGCGCCGCGTCGCCGCGCGCATCGAGGCATCGAGCCTGGGCCTCGACATCCGCTTCGTGGTCACCTCGATCGAAAACGGCAGCGCCGAACATATCTACGACACGCTCTATTGTGCCCGTGGCCAGGCCGAAAATCTCATCAAACTTCACAAGGCGCAGCTAAAAAGCGACCGCACCTCGTGCCGATCGGCCAATGCCAACCAGATGCGCCTGATCCTTCACACCGCAGCCTACTGGCTGATGTGGAAGCTGCGCCAGGCCATGCCGGCAAAGGCCATGCTCCGAACCGCCGAGTTCGCCACCATCCGCTTGCGCCTGCTCAAGGTCGCCGCCCGCGTCGTCGAAACCGCCAGCCGCATCCGCGTCGCCTTCGCCAGCGCCTGCCCGGACGCCGCGCTCTTCCAAACTATCGCGCTCACCCTGCGAACCGCCGGACCCTGAACAACGCGGCACGTGCCGCTCAGCCAACCCGTCCCTTCAACCCTGCCAAACCACTGCAACCAGCGATGAAACAGGCGCATCGCGACTTCGCGCCTCGAAAAGACGGTCCGACGCTCACCAACTCGCTTCACGCCAAAGCTGCATCACGGTGAATAATACGGGCTAG
>JBBQDG010000031.1:0-29510 GCA_038319435.1 Sphingomonadales bacterium
CGAGGGCATGACCGTCACCGCCGGCAACGCGTCTCAGCTTTCCGACGGCGCCTCGATGTGCGTGCTGATGGACGCCGACCTCGCGTCGAAGCGCGGGCTGACCCCGCTCGGCCGCTACGTCGGCATGGCCGTCGCCGGCACCGAGCCCGACGAAATGGGCATTGGCCCGGTCTATGCCGTGCCCAAATTGCTCGAGCGCTTTGGCCTCAAGACCAGCGACATCGGCCTGTGGGAACTCAACGAGGCGTTCGCGGTGCAGGTGCTCTATTGCCGCGACCGGCTCGGCATCCCCGACGAACTGCTCAACGTCAACGGCGGCGCGATCTCGATCGGCCACCCCTACGGCATGAGCGGCGCGCGCCTCACCGGCCACGCCCTCCTCGAAGGCAAGCGCTGCGGCGCGAAGCATGTCGTCGTAACCATGTGCGTCGGCGGCGGCATGGGCGCAGCGGGATTGTTTGAAGTCCTGTAAGCCTGAAGCACCGAGCCCAAGACCGCCGACGTGCGAAGCGTGACGCCGGACTTGGGTGAGAGATGCGAAAGGCCGGCCGACCTGCCCGGCCTACCGGGACAGGATCGACGTCATGGGGCTCGTCCCCATGACGGCCCGGCAGAAGCGCAATGTCCGATTACGACCCAATTCCTACCATTATTGGAACAAGGGGGTTTTAGGCTTGGCTCTTGGGTGGAAGAAGCCAAAGCGCTGCGACGGGGATTGGCAATCCGTAAAGCAACATTTGAATGCCCGTAGATTCCAGAATGGCGGGGAACGAATAGGAAGGGGGGATGGTCGCAACGTTGAAGATCCATGCCAAAAGCGCCAGCGCGAGCCAGCCGACAATAGCAAACAGACCAATGCCTTTGAAAGTTAAGCGACCCATCCTAATGAGCCTTGTCGTCACCGGGACGACCACGGAACAGATAGCTGGCAATAAAAAGACCAACGCAACTATGGCTTGTCCAACCACCCTCCCTGGTAAATAAACGGGTCGCTGAGCCTCAGTGTAATACCCTTGCTCGATCAAAGAAGTAAAATCCGCGTAGCACCCTATGTAAGTGCGTAGTGCCAAGCCAACCAGTGAAACGGCAAAGCCAGCGAACAGCGGAACATAAGCCTTCCAAGGCCGCCTTCTGGCTCCCAATTCGATCTTGACCATGCGAGACCAAAGAAACACTGCGGTAACGAAACAAAGCAACGCGATGGGCAAGATCAAAACGAATACAATCTCGGTTCCCATTATTCCTCCCGGCGCTGCCATGCGGAATTGGCGCATTCCGGCTAGCAGTCAATGGCAGCTTTCCACCACTAGCCGCCCCTCCACGAAAAACCTGTCCTACAGCCCCCGCACTGTGCTTTGCTCACTCCATGGCCCTTCGCACAATGCCTGCACGCCGATCGGCATGCGTAACAAAGGTCACACCCTTGTTTACACGGCCGGGCCCCACTTTGGCCCGCGCACGAGGGGAAAGTCACAAAGGTCACACCTCCGCAACACCGCGCGACACTGTCAACCGTGTCTACTTTGACGACATCGCCAACCCACGCGACTCGCCATAGCGCCACGACCGTCGCAACCTCACTCCGCCGCCTGCAGCGCCTCAAACTCCTGCGCCGCGAGATACCGCTCGGCGTCGAGCGCCGCCATGCACCCTGTGCCCGCAGCGGTAACCGCCTGCCGATACAGCTTGTCCATCACGTCGCCGCACGCGAACACGCCTTCGACGCTGGTCAGGGTCGAGCCGGTTTCGACCGCGATATAACCGTCGCTATCGAGGTCGAGCTTGTCCTTGAACAGCTCGGTCGCGGGGTGGTGGCCGATCGCGACGAACGCGCCCTCGACGTCGATGCGGCTGATCTCGCCGGTGCGAACGTCGCGCAGGTCGAGCCCGATCAGCGCTTCAGGCGTTCCGCCAGCGACGAACTCGGCGACTTCGCTGTGCCAGATGACCTTGATCCCGGGGTGCGCGAACAGCCGGTCCTGGAGGATCTTCTCGGCACGAAAACTATCGCGGCGGTGGATCAGCGTGACGTCATGGCTATGGTTGGTGAGGTAGAGCGCTTCTTCCACGGCCGTGTTGCCGCCGCCGATCACCGCGACCTTCTTGCCGCGATAGAAAAATCCGTCGCAGGTTGCGCATGCCGAGGCACCCTTGCCTTTCATATGCTCCTCGGACGGGAGCCCGAGCCACTTGGCCTGCGCACCCGTCGCGATGACCAGCGTGTCGCAGGTATAGGTCGTGCCGCCGTCGCCCTTAAGCACGAACGGCCGGCGCGAGAGGTCGACGTCGCTGATATGGTCCCATTCGAAGCGCGTCCCGACATGCTCGGCCTGCGCCTGCATCTCCTCCATCAGCCATGGCCCCTGGATGACATCGCGAAAGCCCGGGTAATTCTCGACATCGGTGGTGGTGGTGAGCTGACCGCCGGGCTGGATGCCCTGGACGACGACCGGGCTCATGCCGGCGCGCGCGGCATAGATGGCGGCGGTAAGGCCAGCGGGGCCGGAGCCGAGGACGAGCAGGCGTGTGGAGATGGTTTTCATGGGGCGCGATGTAGGGGCGCGCGGGGCTTGTCGCAATCGGGGGTGGCGGGGAACTTCGCCCGGTCCGGTTCGCTCGACTGAAAACACAAGGAGACGCAACATGGCCGACGACAAACAAGCCACACTCTACCGGATGGTGCTATCGGATCACGAGTGCCCGTTCGGGCGGCGCGCGAAGGAAATGCTTGAGGCGGCGGGGTATGAGATCGACGAACATGTCCTCACCACACGCGCCGACGTCGAGGCCTACAAGGGCGCTGAAGGCGTCTCGACCACTCCGCAAGTGTTCATCGGCGGCGAACGAATCGGTGGGAGCGACGATCTCGAGGCTTATCTGGCGCGGCAGGACGCGTAACCCACCGTCGCCGGACTGATCCGAGACTTGCTTCGCAACCGGACGAAAAAGCCAAGTCCCGGATCGAACTGGCCTAGACCACGCGGCGCCCGCGCACGAAGTGCAGCACGAGCATGATGATCCCCACTACAAGCAGAACGTGGATCAAAAAACCTGCGGCATGAAAGGCGAATAGGCCCAGCAACCACAGGATGATGAGGATGATGGCAATGGTCGCGAGCATGGCGAATTTCCTTTGGAGTTGCTGTGCGCGGTCAACCGCCGCCCAACCGTTGCGTTCCCATCATTGCTTGGGCTGGCCCGGATAATTGGCTGCGGTGAGCGCCTTCGCGATATGCGCCGCGCTTGCCGCCGCCATTGCAATGGTCTCGGAAATGACCTTCGGAACCTCGGGCAAGTCCTTGAAGTCCTTCTTGTTCATCGCCTCGCCGACCCAGTAGCAGGCGGCCGCCGCCGGAACCGTCCAACCGACATCGTTGAGCGCCTGGAACAGCTCTGCGGCAGTGTGGTGGGCGCCGTCCTCATTGCCGACGATCCCGACAATCACGACCTTGCCATAGGCCGGGGTGCGCCCTGCCTCGTCGGTTTCCGACAGGAAGGCGTCCATCCGCTCGCACACCCGCTTGGCGATGCTCGACGGTTGCCCCATCCAGATCGGCGTACCGAAAATCAGCACGTCGGCGGCAAGGATCTTCGCGCGGATCGCCGGCCAGGCATCGGCCTCTCCCTCGTCCGACGACACCCCTGGCTTGATGTCGTAATCGGCGAGTCGGATCGTTTCGGTCAATCTGACCTGCGCCTTGCCGAGCGCGTCGCCGATCAGGCCGATCAACTTGTCGGTCGAACTCGGTTCCCCGCTGCTGCGCTTGAGGGTGGCATTGATGGCGATGGCGGTCAGGGTCACGGGCTTCTCCTCGGGTCAGAGGAGAAACCCGCGAGCGTGCACGAGGGTCCGCCTAGTCGAGCCTGAAGCGCAGAAAACCCATCGCACCCTTCGGATTATGCCCGCCATAGAGCGGAGCCAACGCGTTCGGGACGAAATTGACCGAAACCAGCCCTCCAATCCCAACGCTGACGTGATTGACGAGGCGGAAATTGCGGATGAGGCCGAGCGATGCTTTGCCGACCCGGTAAGCCGGGCCATCGTCGATATTGGCAACCAGTTCGTTATTCTGGGTCGTCTCGGCGCGGCTGAACAGGGTCCAGGCATTGCGCTTAAGCGAGGCTTCGGCGGCAAAAGCATCATCACTGCGCCCCTTCGCCGTGCGTCGACCCCATGCCAGCGTTGCGGCAAGGTGGCCCACGCCAAGATCAGCCGCGTAGAGCGCGCTCGCGGACCAGCGCGTCTGGTCGATGCCGGGCTCGAGTTGTTCGGGATCCTTGAGCCGGGTCCAGCTGGTCTGGAGCGACAGTTGCGAAGTTGGATTCCACGACAAACGCAGAGCGGTCGAGTCGAGCGGGCCAGTCTCGATGTCCCAGCGATGCTGGTTCGGCTCGCGACCGTTGAATCGTGACCCTTCCACTTTGACCCGTCCGACAACCAGCCCGGCGGTGATGACCCCCTCGGTGACATGAGTCGAATCGAGCCAGTGATGAGTGATCGGCGCTTCAGGCGAATCCAGGATTGCCTCGCGGTGGAGGTAGGCGGGCGGTCCGAACGCTGGTTCTCCGGGGAGCCCGGCATAGACGAACACGCTGGCTCCCGGCGATAACGGTAGCGAGTAGCTTGCCGACAGTTCGCCGATGAAGTCATGTGGGTGCTGGCGGTCGATCAGCCGGGTCACGCCGTCGGCGGTTTCGCCGCTGGCCAGCAGCAGCGGGTAACCACGCTTGCCCATCAAAGGCTCGGGGCTGAGGATGGTGCGCAGCTGCAGGGTGCCGCCGCCGAGCGGGCGACGGGCGGTGGCCATCACATGGCCCGCCAGGAACAGCTTGTCGTCGCCGCGTCGGCCGGACTGGGTATCGGCGACCAGCGACAGCGCGCCATGCGCCATCAACGTCCAGTCGCCAACCGATCCGTGAAGGCCCTCATGGCGCGACAGATCGGGCTGCCACGCAGTGCCGGACGCCTCGCGATTGAACAGATAATTGCCATAGGCGCCACTCATCAGGTGATGGTTATGACCGGTCATGGCAGGGTTCGTCCCTCCGGCTGCGGAATGGCCGCCCTGCTCCATGCCGGGCATCGCCGGGTCCATCGCGGGCGGTGCCACTTCGACTGGCGTTGCCGGTTCGTCATGGTGATAAACGACCGGCGCGGGTTTCGCAGCTGGCTTGGTGGTGGGCATCGGCATGGTCATGCCGGGCATATCGGCCATCTGCGCGGCGGCAGGGGCAAGCGGGATGGCGGCAAGCGCGGCGCAAAGCGCAAAACGGGAAATCATTATTACTCTCCGAGCGATCGGATAAGGGACGCGCGGCTAGGCGCACTGCGGTGGTCGCTCAGAAGTTTCGCGGAGGCGGCGGCTCGAACGGCAGCTGCGGCGATTGGCGCGCGGCCAGCAGCTCGGAACGGTATGAAGGCCGTGGTGCGACGACCGGGGCGGCGACGAGCACCGGCTCAGCTGGAAGTGCGGCGGGAGCGGCCGCCTGGCAGCATGACGCATTAACCTCGTGCGGGGCCGATTGCTGACGATTAGTGTTTGCCACCATCGATTGTGCGCAGTGCGAAGCCTGGCCAGGAGTCGCCGCCGACCCCGACGCAAAGGCGAATGGCGCAAGCACCAGCGCCAGCAGCGCAAGCAAGGCGAACAAACGCTTCATCGTCATCAACATGGCCATTCGCTCATGAATCGGCAAGCATGGACGGCTCATTCGAACAGCATCCACAGCGCCATCACCACCATCATGACGTTCTCGGTCAGCGAGACGAAGCCGAGGGGCACGTTGCTCGATCCGCCGACGCAGGCGCATTTCAATTCGCGCTTGTCGATGCAGACCGCCTTGAACACCGAGACCGCTCCGATCGTGCCGATGAACAGCGCGATCGGAGTCAAGCATGTTAATATGTCGATCGCTGAACTGGCGCGGTCGGCCCCGCCCCGGTTTATCGAAGCGTTCCAACATCGACCCGCCGCTCAAGTCTCATCAACGCCCCCCGGAAGACGATCAAACGAGCCTTGATTGCTTCAACGCCGCGCCGATGAAGCCTGCGAACAACGGGTGCGGGTTGAATGGGCGGCTCTTGAGCTCGGGGTGGAACTGTACCCCGATGAACCATGGGTGGTCCGGCCGCTCGACGATTTCGGGCAGCGTGCCATCGGGCGACGTGCCCGAGAAGATCAGCCCGCCCTGTTCGAGCCGATCGCGATAATGGGTGTTGACCTCATAGCGGTGGCGGTGGCGCTCGCTGATCTTGGTCGTGCCGTAGATTGACGCGACCTTGCTGTTGCCGCCGAGCGTCGCGGGATAGGCGCCAAGCCGCATCGTCCCGCCAAGGTCGCCGCCCGCCGCGCGCTGTTGGAGCCCGGCTTCGCTCATCCATTCGGTGATAAGGCCGACCACCGGCTCGCTCGTCTCGCCGAATTCGGTGGTCGAAGCGGCGGGAATCGCGGCGGTGTTGCGTGCACCTTCGATGCACGCCATCTGCATGCCCAGGCAGATGCCGAAGAACGGCACTTCGCGTTCGCGGGCGAACCTGACCGAGGCGATCTTGCCTTCGCTGCCGCGCTCGCCGAAGCCGCCGGGGACGAGAATGCCGTGAAGCGGCTCGAGTTCGGCGGCGAGGTCGGGGCTGTCGCCTTCGAACAACTCCGCGTCGAGCCAGCGAATGTTGACCTTGGTCCGGTTCGCGAGCCCGCCGTGGACCAGGGCTTCGCGCAGGCTCTTGTACGCATCGGGCAGCCCGACATATTTGCCGACGACTCCGATCGTGACTTCGCCCTCATGATTGTCGAGCCGGTCCATGATGTCGATCCAGCGTCCGACGTCGGGCTGTGGCGCTTCGATGCCGAATACCTTCAGGACCGCGTCGTCGAGGCCCTCGGCGTGATAGGCCAGCGGAACGTCGTAGATCGAGCGCGCGTCGAGCGCGGGAATGACCGCCGAGACGGGCACGTTGCAGAACAGCGCAATCTTTTCGCGGTCGCTTTGCGGCAACGGGCGGTCGCACCGGCACAGAAGGACATCGGGCTGAATGCCAAGACTGGTCAGCTCGCGCACCGAATGCTGCGTCGGCTTGGTCTTGAGCTCCCCCGCTGCAGCAATCCACGGCACCAGCGTCGTGTGCACCGCCACCGTCCGGTCGCGGCCGAGGTCGTTGCGCAGCTGGCGGAGCGCCTCGATGAACGGCAGGCTCTCGATGTCGCCGACCGTCCCGCCGATCTCGCAGATGATGAAGTCGATCCCGTCGGTTTCGTTGAGCGCGAATTCCTTGATCGCGTTGGTGACGTGGGGAATGACCTGCACCGTCGCGCCGAGATAGTCGCCACGCCGCTCGCGCGCGATGATGTCGCGGTAGATGCGGCCCGTGGTGATATTGTCGGACTGCTTGCCGTCGACGCCGGTGAAGCGCTCGTAATGGCCAAGGTCGAGGTCGGTCTCGGCGCCGTCGTCGGTGACATAGACTTCGCCGTGCTGATAGGGCGACATCGTCCCCGGATCGACGTTGAGATACGGGTCGAACTTGCGAATGCGGACGCTGAAGCCACGCGCCTGGAGCAGCGCGCCGAGCGACGCGGCAAGCAGGCCTTTACCGAGCGATGAGACCACGCCGCCGGTGACGAAGATATACCGGGTCATGGGAGGATAGCCTTAGGGATGCGGCCGCCATGCTGGCAAGCGCGCGAATCGGTTCGCCGCGAATTTAACGGCTTACTGGACCGGAACCGTCGGGACCGAACCGTTGGCCGGAAGCTGGCCCGCCGCCGCTTGCTTGCTATTCGGCACGCCACCCGTCTCGGCCGGAGGAATTGGCCGCTCGCCGAACGCTGGCGCGGGGCCGGTCGGCACGGTCTGCTGCTTGACCAGCGAGGTGTCGACCTTGGTTGGCGCCGAGGTCGCGCCGGCGATCGCGGCGAGCAGGATCGACAGGAAAATGAACAGCCCCCCCAGCACCGCCGTCGCGCGGGTCAGGAAATCGGCCGCCCCGCGCGCGGTCATGAACCCCGACGACGATCCGCCGACCCCCAGCCCGCCACCTTCCGAACGCTGCATCAGGATCACCCCGACGAGGCTGGCGGCGACGAGCGTCTGGACGATGAGCAGGAAGGTGAACATGGGCGCGCTTTCGGCAAAATTGGTCGGCGAGCCTCTAGCTGCCGGCGGCGGTAGTTTCAATCCGCGCCGCAGCCTCGACGATCGGAAGGAATTCGGCTGCGGTCAAGCTCGCCCCACCGACCAGCGCGCCGTCGACATCGGGAACGCCGAAAATCTCGGCCGCGTTCGATGGCTTGACCGAGCCGCCGTAAAGCAACCGTACGCCCGTGCCGACCTCGCCATAGGCCGCAACGAGCCGTTCGCGCAGCGCGGCGTGCATTTCGCCGATGTCGTCGAGTGACGGAATGCGACCCGTTCCGATTGCCCAGATCGGCTCATAGGCGACCGCCTCGACCGGGGCCGGGGGAAGCGAGGCGTCGAGCTGCGCGCAAACAATCGAGATCGCGTTCCCGCCTTCGCGCACATCACGGCTCTCGCCGACGCAGAGAATCACCTTGAGCCCCGCCGCCATCGCTGCTGATGCCTTGGCGCGGACCTGCCCGTCGCGCTCGCGGTGCCCGTCGCGGCGCTCACTGTGGCCGACGATAACAAAGCTCGCCCCCGCGTCGTGCAGCTGGTGGGCGGCGAGATCGCCGGTGAACGCGCCCTTGTCCTGCGCATGCACATCCTGCGCCCCGATCGCGAAGCCCGGCACGGCGCGCGCGGCGCGCTCGATCAGCGTCGCCGGCAAGCAGAGCGCAACATCGACCCGCGCCGGAACGCCAGCCGCGATTCGCACGATCTCGCCGATGCTGTCGGCGGTACCGTGCATTTTCCAGTTTCCCGCGACGAGCTTCCGATTGGCCATATTCACTCCCTTACCCCGCCGCCTAGCAACCCCGCCGTCTTGCGCCAATCGTCCTTCCGCCCCTAAAGCACCCGCTCTTCCGCACCACCGCACCCCACGAGGCCCCCGCGTCATGCTCGACAGTTTCCGCCGCTTGTCCAAGTCCAAGGTCGGCACTGGCATCCTCGTGCTGTTCTTCGTCGGAATCCTCGCCAGTTTTGCGCTAGGCGATGTCGGTTCGCTCAAGGGCAGCAACTTCGGTCTTGGCTCCAGCACGCTCGCCAAGGTCGGCGACGAGGAAGTGACCGACCGCGACGTCACCGAGGCGATGGACCGGGAACTGACACGACTGCGCCAGCAGAATCCGGCCGCAACCTACGCCGATCTCGCCTCGTCGTTCACGCCGCTGGTCGACTCGCTCGTCCAGGCGCGCGCGCTTAGCGCCTTCGCCAGCGACAATGGCTTCGTCATGTCGAACCGACTGGTCGGCGCGGCGATCGCGCTACTCCCGCAAACCCGCGGGCTCGACGGCAAATTCTCCGATACCGCCTATCGCCAATTCCTCAGCCAGCAGCGGCTGACCGACGAAGGGCTGCGCCGCCTTCTTGGCCAGCAGATCGTCCAGCAGATCATGCTTGCCCCCGCCGCCGCCAATGCGCGTCTGTCGGTCGGGCTCGCCGCACCCTACGCCTCGATGCTGCTCGAGGAACGGCAGGGAGAATTGGCAATTATCCCGGTCGGCGCGTTCATCGCCGGACTTGCTCCGACCGACGCCCAGCTTGCCGCTTATTATGCGGCCAACAAGGCGCGCTACACCGTGCCTGAGCAGCGCAGCCTGCGCCTCGCGCGCTTCGGCCCGGCGCAGGTCGCCGCCATCGAGCCCACCGATCAGGAGGTTGCGACCTATTATACCGCCCACCAGTCCGACTATGGCGCGAACGAGACGCGCGTGATCAGCCAAGCGGTCGCCCCCGATGCCGCCACCGCCGCCGGTATTGCCGCGCGGGCCAAGGCCGGGACGTTCGCCGCCGCGGCGCAGCCCGCCGGCTTCAGCGCCGCCGATGTTTCGGTCGGACCGCAGACCCGCGCGCAATTCACTGAACTGGCCGGTGACAAGGTCGCCGCCGCGGTGTTCGATGCCGCGGTCAAGCCGGGGACGATCGTCGGCCCGATCAAGTCCGACCTCGGCTATCACGTCGTGCGCGTCGAGAGCGTCACGGCGGCCGCCGGCAAGACCCTTGCCGCCGCACGCGCGGAAATCGCCGCGAAGCTGGCAGTCGACAAGCGCAAGACCGCGCTCGGCGACCTCGTCAACCACATCCAGGACGGGATCGACGACGGGCAGAGTTTCGCCGACGTCGCCGCGCGCAACAAGCTGGCGGTGATTGAAACGCCGTTGCTCACCGCCCAGGGCAAGCTGCTCGCCGACCCCAAATTTGCCTTCCCCGCCGAACTTGGCGGTGCGCTCAAGTCGGGCTTCGAGCTGACCCCCGACGACAAGTCTGTGGTCGAGACGCTTCCTGGTAACGCCGGGTTCGCGCTCGTTTCGCTCGGCAAGATCGTCGCCGCGGCTCCCGCCCCGCTCGCCGAGATCCGCGCCCGCATAGCCTCCGACTGGACCACCCAGCAGGGCCTCGTCCGGGCCAAGGCGGCCGCCACTGCGATCGCCGCCAAGGTCGCCGCCGGCCAGCCGCTCGCCCAGGCGATCGCCGCCGCCGGGGTCAAGCTCCCTGCGCCGACTCCGATCCACGCCCGCCGCGCCCAGCTCGAGCAGGCCCCGCCGGCCCTACTTCCCCCCCTCAAAATGCTGTTCAGCCTCGCCGAGGGCAAGAGCCGGATGGTCGGGATGCCCGACGCCAACGCCTACGCTGTCGTCCGCGCGGTCAAGATCATCCCCGGCAACGCGCTGACCCAGCCTGCGCTTATCGCCCAGGTCCAGGGCCAGTTCCAGCGGGGCGCGTCGGACGAACTGGCGCAGCAATTCCTCGCCGCCGCGCAAGTCAGCGTCGGGGTGAAGCGCAACGAAGCCGCGATCGCCGCCAGCCGTCAGAGGCTGACGACGCCCGCAGGTGCTGCGCAATAGGCATGATCGGCCGGCCACGCCTGTTAATGGTCGACAATGACGACAGTTTTACGTTCATGCTGGTCGATCAGCTTCGAGTTGCTGGCGCCGAGGTGCGCGTCGTTCGGGCGAGCGAAACGCGGGTAGCCGAAGCGCTCGACCCTCAGGTCGACGGAGTCGTGATTTCACCAGGTCCGGGTCACCCTGCGGACGCCATTACCTCGATCGCCATCGCGCGCGCCTGCATCGACGCGAACAAGCCGCTGCTCGGAGTATGCCTCGGCCACCAGGCGATCGCGTTGGCTTGCGATGGCATGATCACACGCGTCGTCCCCGTGCACGGCAAGAGCCTCGCCGTTCGCCACCATGGCATGGGGCTATTCGCCGCCCTGCCCTCGCCCTTCTCCGCTACCCGCTACCACTCGCTCGCGACGGGCGACCTCCCTGACCAGCTCGTCGCCACCGCGTGGAGCGACAACGGCACGGTCATGGCGCTCCAGCACCGCTCAGCCCCCGCATACGGCGTTCAATTCCACCCCGAAAGTATCGCCAGTGAATGCGGCCCCGAGCTTCTTCGCGCCTTCATCGAACTGGTGCGAAACAGCGCTTGACGTCGTTGGTATCGTTTCCTACACGTTCCTTATCTGTTCCAGTGGAACGCGACGAGGACGAGACCATGCTCACCGCAAAACAGCATGAATTGCTCAACTTCATTCATCACCGCCTCGGGCAGAACGGGATCAGCCCCAGCTTCGACGAGATGCGCGAGGCGCTCGAGCTCAAGTCGAAATCGGGGGTCCATCGGCTGATCTCGGCGCTTGAGGAGCGACAGTTCATCCGCCGCCTGCCCAACCGCGCGCGCGCGCTCGAGATTTTGAAAATGCCTGACCTTGCCAAGGCGGCGCCGGTTGCTGCTACCGCGCCGGCCCGGCTCCGCATTGCGGCCAACGACATCATCGAGATCCCGATGCACGGCCGGATCGCGGCGGGTACCCCGATCGAAGCACTGCAGGGAAGCGAGGCCTTCGCCGTGCCTGCCGCGCTGCTCGGGCCGGGCGAACATTATGCGCTCGAAGTGTCGGGCGATTCGATGGTCGAGGAGGGCATTCTCGACGGTGATTATGCGTTGATCCGCAAGGTCGACACGGCACGCGAAGGCGAGATTGTCGTCGCGCTGATCGACGAGGCCGAGGCAACGCTCAAGACCTTCCGCCGCGAGGGACAGATGATCCGCCTCGACCCCGCGAACCGCCATTATGAGGCGCAGCGTTACCGCCCCGATCAGGTCCGCATTCAGGGCCGCCTCGCCGGCCTCATTCGGCGCTATTAAAATGGTCGACGAACTCAGTGCGCGGATCGACTATGTCGAATTGCCGAGCGTCACCGCACACGAACTGACGCGAGCTTTCTACGCCAAGGCATTTGGCTGGACATTCACCGACTTCGGGCCCGATTATGCTGCGACCGAAGGGGGCACCGTCGACGTCGGCCTCAACGGTCAGCACGACGAGGCGCTATCGGCTCCGCTCCCGGTGATCCGTGTGACCGATCTCGATGCTGCGTTCGACGCGGTTTCGACGTCAGGCGGGGTAATCGCGCGGCCGATCTTCGCCTTCCCCGGCGGTCGCCGCTTCCACTTCATCGATCCCTCGGGAAGCGAACTCGCGGTGTGGAGCGCGACGTAGCGGCGACCTCGCGCCACGGGTGCTGCCCGACGCGATCGGCAACGCTGTGAATGACCGGAACGGCGCGAAGCTCGATCGCCAGCCCGCCGCTGTCGGATAAGGCGGTGCGGTCCAGCTTGAGCCATCGCGGGGTGCAGCCGCGCGGCAGTCGGCGGTCGGCAACGACGATGTCGGCACCAGTGCAGGCGGCAACCGTGTCCTCCCACGGCGCGAGATAGGAGGATCGAAACGCCAGCACGCGCCACTTGCGACCGCCTCGCTCGACCTCGAACGAACAAGCGTCGGCATTGCAGCGCGATCCCGGCCGGTCTTCGATCCACCCGGTCTCACCATCAAACCCCGCACTTTCGGCGAACAGGCTACGGGTAAAGTCGCCGGCGCGCTCGCGCAGCATGAGCGGCTTGCCGTTCTCACCAACCAGCGCGACGTGCCGTCCGTCGCCACTGACGAGTAGATCTGGCACTGGCGCGCTCGCCGCGACCAATGCACCTGCCGCGAGCGGTGCCAAGCCCCACGCCCGTACCCGCCCGCGCCACAGGCAACACCATAGTCCACCGATGACCATCGCCGCGAAAGCGCCAGTTGGCATCGTCGGCAGCATCGCCACCGCGCCAGGGATCGTGGCCACCCGGTGCGCCACCCACAGAAGCGCGTCGAGCGACCAGCCCGTGGCTACCCACAGCGGATGGCCGAGCCCGATCGCATCGAGCGCCAGCGCGGCGGCCTCGAGCGGCATCGACACGAATGTCGTCAGCGGGATCGCGACGAGGTTGGCGATTACCCCGTAAAAACCGGCACGGTGGAAGTGGTAGAGCGCGAACGGCATCAGCGCGAACTCGACCGCGAGTCCGGTCAGTAGCAGCGAGCCGAGGCTGCGCAGCAGTCGTTGCACCAGCCCCTCCTCCCGCCGCTCGAAGAAGCGCTTGACCGGCCCAAAGCCGTGCAGCGCGATGATCGTTGCGACCGAGGCGAAACTCATCTGGAAGCTCGCTCCGACGATCGCCTCGGGCGCGACCAGCATCACCACCACCGCCCCCGCGGCGACCACCCGCAAGCTCAGCGCCTCTCGCCCGAGCGCCATCCCGGCGAGCACCAGCAACGCGGCGATGCAACTGCGCACAGTCGGCACCTGCGCGCCGGTCAGCAGCGTATAACCGATCCCCGCCGCCGCCGCGAAACCGGCCGAGACGAGCATCAGGTTCAACCGCAGCGCCAGCACCTCGCTCAGCGCCATCAGCCGGAGCGACAGGAACATCGTCGCTGCGACCACTGCGGCAATGTGCAACCCGCTGACCGACAGCAGATGCGCCAGCCCCGAGCGACGCATCGCAGTGGCATCATCCTTCGAGATGGCGCTCTGATTGCCGGAGACGAATGCCGTTGCGATCGTGCCCGCCGGCCCCGGCAACGACTGCTGGATATGCGTGTCGAGCCTGCTTCGGAGCCCGTCGAGTCCCGAAGGCGCAGCCCCCTTGAGAACCGTCACGTCGCCCAGTGCCTTGCCGACCGCGCCGAGCCCGAGGAACCAGGCATCGCGCGCAAAATCATGGCCGCCGGGCAGCGCCATCGGCGGCGGCGGAGCGAGCCGCGCGCGCAGGCGCACCTCGGCCCCATCGTTGAGCCCGGTCGGCGCCTTGTCGAGATCGAGCGTCACCCGCACCCTGGGCGGCAAGGACGGATCGTGCGGCGCGAGCGTAAGCCGCAGCTTGCCGTCGGCAACGCGCGGTTCGGCCAACAAGAGGGTCGCGTCGAACTGCGCGATCGCCGGCCGTTCGAGCCGCGGCGCCGCGACCCACTCGGCCCGTCCCCACGCCAGCCCGGTCCCGATCGCAATCAGCAATCCCAGCCACCCGATCGCCGCTCCGCTCCGCCCGGGCGCGATCAGGAATCCGAGCACGGCCACCCCCGCCGCGATGCACAGCAAGGCCGTCCACTGCGTCGGGCCGGCAAGCCAGAACCACAGTCCGATCCCCGTCCCAAGCCCGACAGCGCTCCACAGAGGCAGCTGGTCGCGCTGGGCGTCGAGAAATGCCTCGGCGCGGTCGGTGAGCGCCGCAAGGCGGTTGCGCAAAAACGACGCCGCCAGTGGCAGCGGGGAACCGGCTATGCTAGGGGCGCTGGCCCACTCCATTTCGCCATCAGAACAAAGGAAAGGCCGCGTGAGCGCAAGGCCAGTAGTTACACGGTTCGCGCCCTCGCCGACCGGCTTTCTCCACATCGGCGGCGCGCGCACCGCGCTGTTCAACTGGCTGTTCGCGCGCCACCACGGCGGCAAATATCTCGTTCGCATCGAGGACACCGACCGCGCCCGCTCGACCCAGCCGGCGATCGACGCGATCATCGACGGGCTCGACTGGCTCGGCATCAGCGGCGATGAGCCGCCGGTATTCCAGGTCGACCGCGCCGGCCGCCACGCCGAGGTCGCCGAGCAACTCCTCGCCAAGGGCCAAGCCTATCGCTGTTTCCTCACCCCCGAGGAACTGGCGACACGCCGCGCCGCAGCTCAGGCCGAGCGTCGTCCGTTCCGCCTGACCAGCGAATGGCGTGACCGCGACGCCACCGCCGAAGCCCGGCCGTTCGTCGTTCGTATCAAGGCGCCGGCCGCGGGTGAGACGGTCATCGACGACCTCGTCCAGGGCCGCGTCACCGTCGCCAATGCCGAGCTCGACGACATGATCCTGCTGCGCTCGGACGGATCGCCGACCTACATGCTCGCGGTGGTCGTCGACGACCATGACATGCAGGTCAGCCACGTGATTCGCGGTGATGATCATTTGAACAATGCCTTCAGGCAGTTGACAATCGTTCGTGCGATGGGGTGGGAAGAACCGGCCTATGCCCACATCCCGCTGATCCACGGTCCCGACGGCGCAAAATTGTCGAAGCGCCATGGTGCGCTCGGGGTCGACGCCTATCGCGACGAGATGGGCATCCTTCCCGAGGCACTGGTGAATTATCTCCTGCGGCTCGGCTGGGGGCATGGCGACGACGAGATTTTCGCGCGCGAGCAGGCGATCGAGTGGTTCGACCTCGACCATGTGGGGACGAGCCCGTCGCGGATGGACTGGAAGAAGCTCGAAAATCTCAACGGCCACTATATCCGTGAGGCCGATGACGCGCGGCTGGCGAAGCTGATCGAGCACAAGCTCGGGATCGGGAACAATGGTCTCGATCTGCTCATCCGCGCAATGCCCGAAATAAAGGCCAGAGCGCATGATCTCAATACTCTGGCAGACGGAGCTCGCTTCCTGTTCGAACAGCGGCCGCTGACCCTCGACCCGGCCGCAGCGGCGCTGCTTATCCCCGATTCGCGCGTCCTGCTCGCGACGACGAAGGCCGCGTTCGCCGCCCTCCCTGACTGGACCCTTGACGCGATTGAAGCCGCAGTCCGCCACGTCGCCGACGAAACCGACCAGAAACTGGGAAAAATCGCGCAGCCCCTCCGCGCCGCGTTGACCGGTCGCACGACCTCGCCCGGAATCTTTGACGTCCTCTTGCACCTCGGGCAGGGCGAAAGCATTGCCCGCATCGACGACCAGCTGGAGCCGCCCGAATGACCGAGCCGACCACCATCAAGACCGGCAACCTTGAAAAAAGCTACGCCACCTTGCCGGGGACGGTCGGACCCGAAGTGGTCGATATCCGCAAATTTTACGCCGATACCGGCATGTTCACCTACGACCCCGGTTTCACTTCGACCGCCGCATGCCAGAGCGCGATCACCTACATCGACGGCGACGCTGGCATCCTCCTCCACCGTGGCTACCCGATCGACCAGCTCGCCGAGCAGTCGAGCTTCATGGAAGTCTCTTACTTGCTGCTCCACGGCGAATTGCCGAGCCCAAAGGAATTGGCCGACTTCACCTGGACAATTTCGCGCCACACGATGGTCCATGAGCAATTGTCGACATTTTACAGAGGCTTCCGCCGCGACGCGCACCCGATGGCGATCCTTTGCGGAGTGGTCGGCGCACTGTCGTCTTTTTACCATGATTCGACCGATATCACCGATCCCAAGCAGCGCATGATCGCCTCGCACCGGCTGATCGCCAAGATGCCGACGCTGGTCGCGATGGCCTATAAATATTCGGCCGGTCAGCCATTCCTCTACCCGCAAAACAACTTGTCCTACACCGGCAATTTCCTGCGCATGACGTTCGGCGTCCCAGCCGAACCTTATGTCGTCAATCCGATCATCGAAGCAGCGATGGACAAGATCTTCATCCTCCACGCCGATCATGAGCAGAACGCCTCGACCTCGACCGTCCGCCTTGCCGGCTCATCGGGCGCCAACCCGTTCGCCTGCATGGCCGCCGGGATTGCCTGCCTGTGGGGTCCGGCGCATGGCGGCGCTAACGAGGCCGCGCTCAACATGTTGCGCGAAATCGGCGACGTGAAACGCATCCCCGAATATATCGCGCGCGCCAAGGACAAGGACGACCCGTTCCGGCTGATGGGCTTTGGCCACCGCGTCTACAAGAATTTCGACCCGCGCGCGAAGGTCATGAAGGCGACCGCCGACGAGGTGCTGCGCGAACTCAACATCACCGATCCGGTGCTCGATGTGGCGAAGGAGCTCGAGCATATCGCGCTCAACGACCCCTATTTCATCGACAAGAAGCTCTATCCCAACGTGGATTTCTATTCGGGCGTGATCTTGAACGCGATCGGGTTTCCGACCGAGATGTTCACCGCTCTGTTCGCTCTTGCCCGCACCGTCGGCTGGGTTGCGCAATGGAACGAGATGATTTCGGATCCGGAACAGAAGATCGGCCGGCCGCGCCAACTCTACGTCGGCGCGACCCACCGCGACTATGTCTCGGTAAGTGATCGCTAGGCGAGCGGCAGCTCGAGCGTAAAGCGCGCGCCCTGGCCCGGTGCGCTGTCGAGTTGAACTTCGCCGTTCATCGACTCGGCAAGACGGCGGGCAATCGCAAGTCCAAGCCCGGTCCCGTCGGGCTCGCTGCCGATCCGCTCGAACCGCTGGAAGATGCGCTGCTGGTCGGAAATTGCGATTCCCGGCCCCTGGTCGGCGATCGTAACCCGGGCGCGGGTCGCGGCGGTGGCGATCGTGATCGTTACCACTTTACCGGCGGGTGAATGGCGGATTGCGTTTCCGAGAATATTGACCAGCACCTGCACCACGCTGCGTTCCTCGCCCTGCGCGAAAATCGATGCCGGTGGGTCGAACACCAGCTGAACCTGGCGGGCATCGGCCGCGGCGGCGACGATCGCGATTGCTTCTCCGACGCACATCTTGAGATTCAACCGAGCGCTGGCCGAGGCGCCCTCGCTCATCGTGCGGATGACCGACATCAAATGGCGCCCGGCGGCGGCGATGTCGGTCGCATAATTGGCATAGTCGCTGCGCAGCGGGCCGTCGCTGCGCTCGACGATCTTGTCGGCCGCGGCGATGATCCGGTCGAGCGGGGTGCGCAGGGCGCGGTCGAGCCCGGCCGTGAAGCCATCACTCTCCGGTTCGCTCGGTGGGGCGACCGACAGCGTGAGTGTCGGCGAGAGTGCTCGTCCGGCGAATCCGGCGAACTTGCCCGCATCATCGCGCAGCACGTCGCCCGACAGCAGCAGCGACACACCGTCGCCAGTGCGCGGGGTCGCCTGCTGGCCGGTGAACGCCGCCCGCGCCGCCAGCCCTGCAAGCAACGGCAGAGTCCCGTCGTCATCTTCGTCAAGCTTGAGATAACGCGTCAATGGCTGCCCCATGGCATCGGCGGGGTCAATCTTCAGCCGCTCGGCAAGATCGGGAGCGAGTGCGGTCAACTTGAGTTCCGCATCGGTCGCCCACTCTCCCGTCGCCGGGTCGCGCGCCATGGTCGAATCGTCAACGGCGGCGAGCACCAGGTCGAGCCGCGGCGCAGCGGGCGGACGGGGGCGCCAGCCTTCGATCTCGAGCGCCACTTCGTCGCCTTCTATCGTCGCACGCACCCACAGGTCGAAGTCGTGGCTTGCCCCCGCTGCGGTCACCGGGCGCGACAAGGGCACGCCAAGCTCACGTGCCAGCCGCACCACTGCTGCGATCTGGGGCAAGGCCAACCGAGCGCCGAGCGCGGACCCGGCCTCGACCTGCAGCGCGGCCAGCGGCGGACCGGCCGCGACCAACCGCCCGTCGGCATCAATCCGACCGGTCACAATCCCGGGGTCGTCGGGCGCGCTAGCCACGAAGCGCCTCGCGCGCGGCATGATAGGCCGGCTGAAGCCGCCACTCGCCGCGCTGATCTTCGATCGCCTGCTCGCCGAGCGCGTCGAACTGCGCCATTTCCGCCGCCGGATCCGACACCCCGGTCAGTGCACCAAGCTCGGCAACCAGCCGCGCTGCAGTCCCACGGGTGATCCCGGACAGGCGCGCAAGCAGCACCAGGCGTCCCTGCCCGCCCGCAATCAGATGGTCCCACGCGCATGCTTCGGGAACACCGCCGCGCCGCGCCAACATCGCCGCCAGCAACGCTACCTCGCCCTCGCCAGCGGCATCGATAACCAATGCATCATCGAGCCGCCCGCCACGCTCGAGCAGCCGCACGAGCCCGGCGAGCAGCGCGTCGATCCGTTCATTCTCATCATGACGCGCAAGCAAAAGCTCGGCCCCGCTCGTCAACGCGCGGTCGATCGCGGGGTGCGCGGGCAAGGGTGCGCGCAGACCCGCCGCGACTGCCTGGACCAGGGCCACAGCTTCCTCGGCGGGCAAGTCGTCGAACAATAGCCGCCCCTGGCCATAGCGGTCGCGCCGTCGGCCGCGCGCAATCACCAAAGCCATCGCGCAGGCGGCAAGCTCGCCGTCACTATCCGCAACCCAGCGCTGGACCAGCGGCGGCCGCCCCGGCACCTGTCGCAGCTGCAGGCTCGCGGCTAACCGCTGCTCGTCAGCTCGGCGCAGCAGCAGCGCGACCAGCCCCGGACGGTCGAGCAACCCGCTCGCCCACAGCCGCGCGATCAGCGCGTCGTGCCCGTCGCCGCCGATCGAATCGAGCCCATTCTTCAGCCCGGCGATAATCTCGTCGGCAATTGTCGTGATCAGGTCGTCGAACATCGCGGTCATTAACGCGCGTTCCTGCTCGGACAGGCGAGCGCGCGGATCGAGGAAGAAATCGTGACGCACGGTCGCCAACCGGGCGAGCCCGGCGCGGCGCGCAGGGTCGACCGGACGGTCGGCTGCTTGGGCAGCGATCGGCCATTCCTCGGACATCATCGCCAAATCATTAGCCGATCGAAGTTAACGCCGCCTCAATCGCGTTTGGACGCGATGTCACTCGTGATCGATGCGATGACGCAGGTGCTGGACAAGGAAGAAACTGATCGCAGCGTAGATCGCCAGCGTCGCGAGCAGCGCATTCCACCAGCCGAGCGCAGCAAACGGGATGGCGACGACGATCGCGTTGCGCCGCGCAAACAGCCACGGTTCGAACGCGATCTGCTGCCCCACCCGCTCGATCCGCAGCGCCTGGGCAAAGCCGACACTCGCAAGCGCGGCGACCAGCGCTCCCCACCCTCCCTCGCCATGACGGAAACTCCACCAGCCGAGCGCGAGCAGCGCCGCCCCTGCCGCCGGCCACAGCGCTCGCCTTGTCCACAACATCTGCGACAGCGGCTTCAACCGCAATGTCCCCAGTCGCACCGCGACCAGATCGAGCGGGGTCGACAGGATCAGCAGCGCCAGCGCCGGCCACAGCCACCCCCGCGTGAACGCGAATGCCGCCGCCAACGTCAGCGTCAACGCCACCCCGACCAGCCACTCGGGCTTGAGCCGTGTTTCCATCAGCTGCTCGGTGGCGAACTCCTCGACCAGCGGCAGCAAATAGCGACTGGCAATATCGCGCCGCTGCCCGCGCGACGCGAGCAGCAAGCGTTTCTCAAACCTCCCGAGCGTTTCGGCATTGTCTACCAGCAGCGGCCCGCCGCCCGGCCCGTCGAGCCGAACCAGCCGCGCGCCCGCCTGGACCGACCGCCGAAGCAGCGTCGACTGCAGGTCCCAGTCGCCAAGCATTGCCGCGGTCGACCCCAGCGTCGCCGCGTCGACCAGCGCGATCCCACCCCAGCGATTGGCGCTGTCGATCCGCTCATAGGCCGCATGCTCCTCGTCGTCGGGCAGCGTCGCGATCGCCGGCTCGCCAATTTCCACCAGCCGCGCGATGTCGCCGACATCGGGCGCGATCCCGTCGGCGAGCTCGAGAATCAACGTCCCCGCTTCGAACCGTGACGCGGCTTCATTGCCATCGCTGACGGGGATCACGGTGACCCCCTCCTGCCGCAGCCGCGCGAAGGCGTCCTGCAACGCGACCGGCACGCGCTCGACCAGCACGACGATCGGCGACGCGCCCGCGGCATCGGCACAGCGCGCCTGATATTCGACCAGCGTGCGTCCGGCGAGCGGAAGCAGGGCGCGCAATTCGCCGCGATCATCCTCCTGATAAGCGCCGATCAGCGCGCCCAAAGCCATTATGGTCCCCGTCCGGTGTGGTCCCGTTCTTAGGCCATGGGCCGGACCGAATGCCAGTGCCACCGCGCGCCCTTTTTTGAGCGCTTTGCACTGGCGCGGAACGTGGTAAACAAAGTGTATGGAACCGCACCCGCTCCGCGTTGACCGGTCTGCCCCGGCCACATCCGAAGGCTCTCGCGAGGAGGTGCCGATCGACGCCTATGCCGACCCGGTGGCTGAAGAAACCCGCTTCAATGTCGGCCAGTGGGAAGAAACCCGGGCCGAGCATGACGGCGCGGGCGGTCGGTTGGTGCTTGGCTGGGCGCTGACCCTGCTCGCCGCCCTTTGGATCGCCTACAGCGCCTGGTCCGCGGGACATGCGCTCGCCGCAGTGCCACTCGACGCGCCAGCCCTCGCCCAGTGGATCGCGGTGGTCACCGGCCCGCTCGCCCCGCTCGGGCTCGGCTGGCTGATGTTCGGTCGTACCCGCCGCAAGGAAGCCGAGCACTTCACCCGCTCGGTCATCGCGATGCGCAACGAGGCCCGTTCACTCGAGGCCTTGCTCGCCGTCCTCGGCACGCGCATCGGCGAAAGCCACGACTCACTGCGCGGCATGTCGAGCCAGTTGATGGGGCTCGGCGAAGAGGCGGCTCAACGGCTTGGCGCAGTCACGCGCGACCTCGACGCGGGCTCCGAGCGACTGTCGCTTCACGGTGCCGCGCTCGACCAGGCGGCAAGCGCGGCACGGACCGACATCGGAGTCCTCCTCACCGACCTGCCGATTGCCGAGGCGCGCGCGACGGCGATGGCCGAACAGTTGCGCAACGCCGGCGACGAAACCGCCCGTCAGTCAGAAGTCTATGCTGGGCACGTCGAGGCGCTGACCCAGCACACCGAACACGCCGATGCGACCGTCGGCGAGGCTTCGACCCGGCTCGTCACCCACCTCACTCACATCGAAAGCGCCAGCGCGGCTGCGCGGACCCAGATCGAGGACGCCGCTGCGTCCCACCGCGGCGAGATCGAGGGCTTGCTCGGTCATGCCGCCGAGGCCCTCGATCGCATCCGTAGCGGCATCGATACCCAGGCCGCGACGGTCGCCGCGCTAGTCGCCCAGTCATCCGCCGGGCTCGCTCAGGCCGGGCTCGAATCTGCCAAGGCCCTTGGCACGCATCTCGGCAACGCGACCGGTGCACTCGACGGGCTGAGCAGCCGCGTCGCCGAACAGGAACGCGCGTCGCAACGCCTCATCGCCGATCTAGACGGCGGCCTCGCCGCGCTCGACGAGCGCTTCCAGAAACTCGCGCAGGATGGCGACCACCGCGCGACGACCATGCTTGGCGCGCTCGGACGGGTCCGCGGCGAGCTGACCTCGCTCGGCGAGCAGGCGACCGGTCACGATAGCCTTGTCGACCAGCTCGCCAACCGCACCGCCACCATGCGCGCCGCGGTCGATGAGCTCACGAGCCAGGTCCGCGACGCTCTCTCCAGCGCGCTCGGCGAAGCCGAAGGTGGCGCCGCTCGCCTGGCTGACCAGGTAGCCACCACGAGCCCCGCAATCCTCGAACTGCGCGACGCTGCGGTCGAAGCCAGCGAGCGGCTCGCCAGTGGAGCCGGCGCGATCGAGGCGCAGCATGATCGCCTCGCCGGGCTGCTCGCTGCGGTCGATACCGGCATCGGCGGCGCTGAAACGCGCCTCGGTGAACTTGGCAGCGCAATCGCAGCTGCCACCACCGATGCCGAGCGGCTCAGCAACGAGACCGGCCCGGCACTGTTGGCTGCGATGCTGCAAGTGCGCGAAGCCGCCGCCCATGCCGCCGACCGCGCGCGTGAAGCAATCTCCGCTGTCATCCCTGAAAGCGCCGCAAACCTTTCCGCCGCCGCCCGCACCGCGCTCGAGCACGCCGTCCAGACGACCGTTGCCGAGCAGTTGCGCGACGTCGAGCGCGTCGCTGTCCGCGCGGTCGAAGCCGCCCACGGCGCGTCCGAGCGGCTTACCCGCCAGATGCTGACCATCGGCCAAAGTGCCTCCGCGCTTGAAGCCCATATCGAGCGCAATCAAGGATCGCAGCGTCAGCACGACAGCGACGAGTTCGCCAAGAAGGTCGCGTTGCTGATCGACTCGCTTCACTCGGCTTCGATCGACGTCGGCAAGATCCTCGCCGACGAGATCGACGACAAGAACTGGACCGCCTACCTCAAGGGCAACCGCGGCGTCTTCACCCGACGAGCCGCTCGCCTGTTAGGTGGGGGGGAAGCCCGCGCGATCGCCGCTCACTATGAAGCCGAACCCGAGTTCGCCGCCTCGGTCAATCGCTACGTCGCCGATTTCGAAGCGATGCTCCGCCGCGTCATGGCCGAGCGCGATGGCGGCATGCTGGCGGTGACGCTGATGTCATCCGACGTCGGCAAGCTCTACGCCGCCCTCGCCGCGGCTGTGGACCGCAAGCGCTAACCGTCGTTGGTGAAAATGCGGTGGTAGAAGTCGAAACTCTCGATCCCGACCCAGCCATACGTCCAGTTGAGGTCGTAAAGCGCGAACAATAGCGTCGCGATCACCGCAGACCTCAGCACATGACGACCGACGTCGAACCGGTGCGGCGCGCTGTCTGCTTGCCCCGCGACCGTCTCGGCGCCGACCTCCTCGCTCGTCCGCACCCCGAACGACAGGGAAACGAACGCCACCGCGACGAAGAACAGGAACCAGATAGCGATCGACGCGGCGATGCTCATCGCGCGCCGATGTCCATCACACTGACGTCGATGTTGGGCTTCTTGCCCGTCCACAACGTGGCGCAGCGCCGCACCGCGAGCCGCACCGCCTCCAGTGTCTTGGCCGAATCGCCGCGCGGATCCCACGCCTTGGTCGCGGCGTCAGTCGCATCGGCGATGAAGTCGTCGAGGTCGGCCTCGACCGGCACTCCGAACGAGCGGATCATCGGCTGTCCAGCAAGCTTGCGCGCCTGACCGACGGGTAGCGCGACGGTGATCAGCCCGTCGCGCGACAAACGCCGCCGCGCATTGATCGTCGTCCCGTCGGCCGGCAGGATGACGTCGCCGTCGAGCACCAGTCGCCCAACCCGCTCGGTCCCGATCTTCTTGGGGCCATTGGGAAACAAGCGGATGACGTCGCCATTCTCCTGCTTGATCGCCTTGGGGATGCCGTTTGCCAGCCCCCACCGCGCCTGCTCCGCCAGATGGCGCGGTTCGCCGTGCACCGGAACGAGTATCTCCGGCCGCATCCACTCGTACATCTTCGCCAGTTCCGGCCGTCCCGGATGTCCCGAGACATGGACATGTGCCTGCCGCTCGGTGACAGTCAACACGCCGAGTTCGCTCAGCTGGTTCATGATCCGTCCGATCGCGAGCTCGTTGCCCGGGATCTGCTTCGACGAGAAGATGACCGTATCGCCGTCGCCCATCTTGAGCTCATGCTGCCCGCCCGCGATCCGGCCCAGCGCGGCACGCGGTTCACCCTGCCCGCCGGTCGCGACGATCAGCACGTCGCCCTTGGGCAAGCGCATCGCTTCGTCGAACCGCACCACCGGGGGGAAATCCAAGAGATACCCTGTCGCCCGCGCGACCTTCAAGATCCGGTCGAGGCTCCGCCCAGCCACGCACACCGTCCGCCCGGCCTCCGCTGCGACCCGCCCGATTGTCTCCAATCGCGCCGCATTCGATGCAAAGGTCGTGACCAGCACGCGCCCCTTGGCCTTGGCGATCTCGTCGGCTAGCCCCTTGGCGACGCTCGCCTCGCTCCCGGACGCATTCTCCTGGAACACATTGGTCGAATCGCACACCAAAGCGAGGATGCCTTCGTCACCGATCTTCGTCAGCATCTCGGCCGATGCCGGTTTCCCGAGCACCGGGGTTTCGTCGATCTTCCAGTCGCCGGTGTGGAACACCTTCCCGTATGGCGTTTCGATCAACACGCCATTGCCCTCGGGAATCGAGTGCGCCACCGGGACATAGCGGATCTTGAACGGCCCGAGCTGTGCCCCGCCGCCGCGCTCGATGATGTGGAGCTTGACCTTGCCCGACAGCCCTTCCTCTTCGAGCTTGCCCGCGATCAGCCCGGCGGTGAACGGCGTCGCGTAGAGCGGCACGCCAAGGTCCGCGGCCATATAGGGTAGCGCGCCGATATGATCCTCATGGCCATGGGTGAGCACGATCCCGATCAGGTCCTTGCGACGCTTCTCGATGAACTCGAGTTCGGGCAGGATCAGGTCGACCCCGGGCGTGTCGCTATCGGCGAAGGTCAACCCCATGTCGAGCATCAGCCATTTGCCGTCGCACCCGTAGAGATTGACGTTCATGCCAATCTCGCCCGAGCCCCCCAGCGCGAGGAAAAGGAGTTCCTTACCGGGGGTCGTCATGCACATACTTTCTGAGCGAGGAGGGCCAGGCCCTGAATGGTGAGGTCGGGTTCGATCGCGTCAAATGCGTCGGTGTGTTTGTCGAACAAAGTGGCGAGTCCGCCGGTAGCAAGGACGGTGACCGGACGGTCGACCTCGGCCTTCAGCCGGCCGACCAACCCCTCGATCATCGCGACATAACCCCAATAGATGCCGATCTGCATCTGGCTTTCGGTGGTTCGCCCAATGACGCTCGCGGTGCCGGGTGCCTCGATCGCGATCCGCGGCAGTTTGGCAGCGGCGGCGACCAGGGCATCGAGCGACAGGTTGATCCCCGGCGCGATGATCCCGCCTTTGTAGGCACCGTTGGACCCGACCACGTCGAAGGTCGTCGCAGTGCCAAAGTCGATGATGATCAGGTCGCCTGGATGCACCGCGTGGGCGGCTATCGCGTTGAGCGCGCGGTCGGCGCCGACGCTGCCCGGCTCGTCGACATCGAGCGCGATGCCATAAGGCGCAGACGCGCTCCCCGCGATCATCGGCGTAACGTGGAAATATTTCTCCGCAAGCACTTCGAGATTGTGGAGCGCGCGCGGCACGACGGTGGCGATGATCACTGCGCTGACGTCGCCCCGCCCATAGCCCTCGAGCTCGAGCAGCTGGTGGAGCCACACAGCATATTGATCGGCGGTGCGCCTCGCGTCGGTCGCGATCCGCCAGCGCGCGCGGATCGTCCGCGTCTCATCGACCAAGGCAAAGACGAGGTTGGTGTTTCCGGCATCGATCGCGAGCAGCATGGCGCGCTGCGTAGACCGCACGCGCCCGCTAGTCGAGGGACACATCCCCGGCGCGAACGATCTCGATCTCCCCGCCGTCGAGGCGCAGGCGAAGCGAACCGTCGGCCTCGAGCCCATCGAACTGGCCTTTGAGCGTTTGTCCGGCGCCATCATGCACCTGGAGGGGCGTGCCCAGCGGGTGCGCGCGTGCCCGCCAGGCTTGGCCGTAAGCGGCAGGCTCGGTCGATCGCCACAAACTCAGCATCCGCGCCATGCTCGCCGCCAGGATCGGTGCGAAGGCTTGCGGCGTGGTCGCTCGGTCGAGGCTCGCCGTGGCCCGCCCCTCGATCACCGGCGCCTCGGCGAGATTGACTCCGAACCCGGCGACGACCCGGTTGCCCGATCGTTCGAGCAGGATTCCCGCGAGTTTTGCAGTCCCGAGCAGCAGGTCGTTGGGCCATTTGAGCATCAGCGATCTGCCCGGCACCGCCGCCTCGACCGCTTCGATCAGCGCTAATCCGCAGGCGAGCGAGAGACCCGGCGCGGGAGGGTCGTCGGAGCGCAGCTGGATGATCGTCGAGCCTGCGAAATTGCCCTCGAGTGAGGACCATGCGCGACCTTGGCGACCCCTGCCCTCGTCCTGCGACAGCGCTACCAGCCAGTCACCCTCGACCGCGCCGATATCCCCGAGCAGCACGGCATTGGTCGACCCGGCGCGTTCGACGATGCGGATGCGACCCATCTCTTGCGAAAGGCTCAGAAAAGGCTGCTCGCGGCGTTACCGGTGAGCCGCGTGATCGGGCCGATCAGCAGGTAACCGAGCGGCGACACGAACACTGCCGCCAGCGCGATCAGCGCTCCCTCGAGCGGTGCGCGGACCCGGCCGAGCGGCGCGGCGGGCGCGTCGAAGTAAAGGATCTTGACGACCTTGAGGTAATAGTAAGCGCCGACGACCGTGCCGAGAATGCCGATCACCGCGACCCAGATCAGCCCAGCATGCACCGCGGCGATGAACACCGCCAGCTTCGACCAGAAACCCAGGAACGGCGGGATGCCGGCAAGGCTGAACATGAAGAAGGCGAGCGCAGCCGCGAGCCCAGGGCGCGACTGCGACAGTCCCGACAATGCCGACAATTGCTCGAGCGGCTCGCCATCTTCGCCGCGCAGCCGCAGCACGCACAGGAACGCGCCGAGCGTCATGACAATATAAACCGCCATGTAGAACAGCACCGAACTCGCGCCCTGCAACCCGCCCGAAGCGAGTCCGATCAGTGCGAAGCCGACATTGTTGATCGACGAATAGGCAAGCAGCCGCTTGATGTTGGTCTGGCCATAGGCGGCAACTGCGCCGAGCAGGATCGACGCCAGCGCGACAACGATCACGATCTGCCGCCACGCGTCGATCGCGGGCCCGAGCGCGCCGAGGCAAACACGCGTCGCCAGCAACACCGCCGCGACCTTCGGTGCCGAAGCGAAGAAAGCGGTCACCGGGGTTGGCGCGCCTTCGTAAACGTCGGGGGTCCACATATGGAACGGCACCGCGCTGATCTTGAACGCGAGCCCGGCGAGCAGAAATACCAGCCCAAACAGCAGCCCGAGCGAATGCGGGCCTTCCCGGGTAAAAGTGGCCGCAATCCCGCTGAAGTCGGTCGTCCCGGTGAACCCGTAAAGCAGCGAGATGCCGTAGAGCAGGATCCCCGAAGCGAGGCTTCCCAGCACGAAATACTTCAGCCCCGCCTCGGCCGACCGCGCGTCGCTTCGCCGATAGGAGGCAAGCACATAGGCCGCGAGGCTCTGCAGCTCGAGCCCGACGTAGAGCGTGACGAGGCTCGTCGCCGAGACCATCACCGCCATGCCGACGGTCGAGAACAGGATCAGCACCGGATATTCGGCGCCGTGCTGGCCTTCGCTATCGTCGCCGACCATCTGCCTGAACCAGCCATGCGCGCCGATGATTGCGACGCCTGAGCCGAGGAAAATCAACAGTTTGCCGAACGCCGAGAAGCCGTCTTCGGCGATCATCCCGCCGAACAGCGGCCCACTCGCTTGCGGCGCGCCGATCAGCATGACCGTCGCCGCGACGAGCAGCGCGACCGCGCCGCCGCTGGTGATCCGCCCGGCGCGCGGTAAGAACGCGGCGACCAGCATCAGCACGATCGCGCCAGTGGTCAGCACGAGTTCCGGCAGGAGCGCAGCGAAAACCATTATTCAGTTGCCCCGCGGCTTACTACCGGCCTGCCCATCGTGAGGAGCGAGTCCCCCGCAGGCGTCACCGGATGCAACCGCACCAGCAGCCGCCCGACGTCGGCGCGCATCGGCTTGAGGAAGCTTTCCGGGTAAACCCCCATCCACAGCACGACCGCTGCAATCGGGGCGAGCAACCACCATTCGCGCGTATCGAGGTCGGGCATCGCCGCCGCGTCGGCATTGTCCGACGTCCCGAAGATGATCCGCCGATAGAGATAAAGCATGTACGCCGCGCCGAGGATGATCCCGGTCGTCGCCACTGCCGCTCCCCACGATGAGGCGCGATAAGTCCCCGTCAGCGCCAGGAATTCGCCAACGAACCCGCTCGTGCCCGGCAGGCCCACGCTCGCCATGGTGAACAGCATGAACAGCAATGCATAGCCCGGCATGTTGTTCGCCAGGCCCCCGTAGCGCGCAATTTCACGGGTGTGGAGCCGGTCGTAAATCACGCCGACGCACAGGAACAGCGCGCCCGACACGAGCCCGTGGCTGAGCATCACGATCAGCGCGCCCTCAATCCCCTGCCGATTGAACGCGAACAGCCCGAACGTCACGAACGCCATGTGGGCGACCGACGAATAAGCGATCAATTTCTTCATGTCGTGCTGGACCAACGCGATCAGGCTGGTGACGACCACCGCGATCCCGCTGAGGATGAACACCAGCGGCACGAACTGGGCCGATGCGATGGGGAACATCGGCAAGCTGAAACGGATGAAGCCATAGCCCCCCATCTTGAGCAGCACGCCGGCGAGGATGACCGACCCCGCGGTCGGCGCCTGGACGTGCGCGTCGGGCAGCCAGGTGTGGACCGGCCACATCGGCAGCTTGACCGCGAACGACGCGAAGAACGCGAGCCACAGCCAGCTTTGCAGATGCGGTGCGAAATTATAGGCCATCAACGTCGGGATCGAACTGGTGCCGGCCTGGCCGATCATCACCAGCATGGCGATCAGCATCAGGACCGATCCGAACAAGGTGTAGAGGAAGAATTTGTAGCTCGCCTTGACCCGCTCGACGCCGCCCCAGATGCCGATGATCAGGTACATCGGGATGAGGCCGCCCTCGAAGAAAAT
>JBBQDG010000032.1:0-28968 GCA_038319435.1 Sphingomonadales bacterium
CAAGACCGCCGGGCGCGGCCAGAAGGGCCAGAAGAGCCGCTCGGGCGTCTCGATCAAGGGCTTCGAAGGCGGCCAGATGGCGCTGCACATGCGGCTGCCGAAGCGCGGCTTCAACAACATCTTCGCCAAGGATTTCGCCGAAGTGAACCTCGGCATGATCCAGAAGCTGATCGATGCCAAGGCGCTCGACGGCAAGGGCGTCATCGACCATGCGATGCTCAAGGCCGCCGGCCTCGCTCGTGGTGGCAAGGATGGCGTCCGCCTGCTCGGCAAGGGCGATTTCTCGGCCAAGCTGTCGTTCAAGGTCGCCGGTGTGTCGAAAGGCGCGCGCGAGGCGGTCGAGAAGGCCGGTGGGTCGATCGAACTGATCGCGCCCAAGGTGCCCAAGGAGCTCGCCGCCGCCAAGAAGGGCAAGGCCCGCCTCGAGCGGATCGCACACAAGGAAGCCAAGAAAGCCGCCGCCAAGGCGTAACAATCGGGCAGGGGGGCTTAGACAAGCCCTCCGCCTCGCCTATATGGGCGGCGGGGGCGCATATGTTCCGCGCCGCCCTTTCTTTTTTACGGGATCAGCAATGGCATCCGCAGCCGAACAAATGGCGTCGAACATCAGCCTTGGCAGCTTTGGCAAGGCGACCGAGCTCAAGAAGCGGCTGTGGTTCACCATCGGCGCGCTGGTGCTGTTCCGGTTCCTGTCGTTCGTGCCGATCCCGGGCATCGACCCGCATGCCATGGCCGCGCTCTACCAGACGCAGTCGGGCGGCGTGCTCGACTTCTTCAACACTTTCTCGGGCGGCGCGCTGCAGCGCATGTCGGTCGTGGCATTGGGCGTCATGCCCTACATCACAGCGTCGATCGTGGTGCAGCTCGGCTCGACGCTCTACCCGTCTTGGCAGGCGCTCAAGAAAGAGGGCGAGACCGGGCGCAAGAAGCTCAACCAATATACCCGTTACCTCACCGTCCTGCTGACCATCGTCCAGGGCTATCTGATCGCCTCGGGCCTGGAAGGGCTCGGCGCCAAGCAGGGCATCGCTGCGGTGGTCGACCCGGGCATGCTGTTCCGCGTCGCTGCGACGATCAGCCTTGTTGGCGGCACGCTGTTCCTGATGTGGATCGGCGAGCAGATTACCAGTCGCGGCATCGGCAACGGCGTTTCGCTGATCATCATGGCCGGCATCGTCGCCCGCCTGCCGCAGGGCATCGGACAATTGCTCGAAGGCGCACGGACCGGGTCGATGGACGGGCTGGTCGTGGTCGGCATCATCGTGCTGACCGCGGCGCTGGTGTTGTTCATCTGCTTCATGGAGCGCGCTCAGCGGCGCGTCCTCATTCAATACCCCAAGCGCCAGACGGTGCGGGGAATGCAGCAAGAGCGCAGCCACCTGCCGCTCAAGATCAACACCGCCGGCGTCATCCCGCCGATCTTCGCCTCGTCGCTGCTGCTGATGCCGCTGACCGTAGTCCAGATGCTCGGCGCGCGAGCCCAGTCGGGCAGCAGCTCGTCCGAATTGCTGATCTCGATCTCGACCTTCCTCCAGCACGGCTCGCCCGCCTACCTCAGCCTCTACGCGCTCGGCATCATCTTTTTCTGCTTTTTCTACACTGCGGTGCAGTTTAATTCCGAGGAAACCGCCGAGAACCTCAAGCGCCACGGCGGCTTCATCCCCGGCATTCGCCCCGGCAAGGCCACCGAGCTCTATTTCGACTGGCTGCTCAATCGCATCACCGTGATCGGCGCCGCCTATCTCGTGCTGATCTGCCTCATCCCCGAAATGCTGTCGGCATCTGCGGGGCTCAATTTCCGCCTCGGCGGGACGAGCCTGCTGATCGTCGTCAACGTGACGATGGACACCGTCAGCCAGATCCAGAGCCACCTCATCGCCCATCAATATGGCGACCTCATCAAGAAGGCGAAGCTCAAGGGCGCCAAGCGTCGGTAGTCAGTCCGGTTGACGCGGCTGTCTGTCTTGGCTTGAAGGGGCGCGTGAGGCAGGGGATCGCATGGACATCATACTTCTAGGACCACCGGGCGCGGGCAAAGGCACCCAGGCGGCGCGGCTCCAGGCCAACCGCGGCATGGTCCAGCTGTCGACCGGTGACATGCTGCGCGAAGCCGTTGCCAAGGGCACGCCGGTCGGGCTCAAGGCCAAGGCGGTAATGGAGGCGGGCGAGCTGGTGTCCGATGCGATCGTATCGGCGCTGATCGGCGAGCGGCTCGATACCGCGACGCAAGGGGCGATCTTCGACGGCTTCCCGCGCACTCAGCATCAGGCCGAGGCGCTTGAGATGCTCCTCGCCGACCGCGACCGCACGCTCGACCATGTCATCGAACTGGTCGTCGACGAGGAAGCGCTGGTCGAGCGCATCACCGGCCGTTTCAGCTGCGCCAAATGCGGCGCCAACTATCATGACCGTTTCAACCGACCCAAGGTCGAGGGCACGTGCGACGTGTGCGGTGCCCACGAATTCAAGCGCCGCCCCGACGACAATGAGCAGACGGTGCGCACCCGCATGGCGGAATATCGCGCCAAGACTGCGCCGATCCTGCCGTTTTACGAAAACAAGGGCTTGGTCCGGAAGGTGGACGGCATGGCGGGGGTCGACGAGGTCGCTGCCGCGATTGATGCCATCCTCGACGCCTAGCCTCGTTCCAGGGTGACGAAGGCGTAGGCAGGGCGATCGCCCTCCGCCCCATGGTCCTCGCGCCCAACCTCGCGCCACTGACCGGCATCGCGCGGGTCGGGCATGACCGTGTCGCCGGCGATATCGCCTGCTACCTCGGTCAGTTCGATCCGCCCGGCGAGCGGCAGGAACAGTGCGAAAATCTCCGCCCCGCCGATCACCCACGCAGGTGCATGGCCCGCGAGGGCCAGCGCCTCATCGGCCGAATGCGCCACCTCCGCGCCCGCCGCCCGCCACTCTATGTCGCGCGTGATGACAATATGCCGCCGTCCCGGTAGCAGCCCTGGCAGGCTATCAAACGTCTTGCGCCCCATGATCATCGCCCCGCCCATGGTCAGCGCCTTGAACCGCTTGAGGTCGGCCGGCAGCCGCCACGGCATCCCGCCATCGCGCCCGATCACGCCATTGCGCGCGCGGGCGACGATCAGGGTCGGGGGCGGAAAGGAAGTAATGCTCATCGCATTCGCCTTGCCCTCGCCGCGCCGAATTGCAAAGCCTGCGCGATGGCCAGCCCGCAACAACAGCTAATATCCGCCGCGCTCGATCGCTTCGGACCCAAGTGCGTCGTCACCGAGCCCGCCGACATCGCGCCGTGGCTTACCGATTGGCGTGGACGCTGGCACGGGGCGTCCGCTGCGATCCTCGCACCCGCCTCGATCGCCGAAGTCGCGATCCTCGTCGCGATGGCCGCCGAGAACCTCGTCGCGCTCGTCCCCCAAGGCGGCAATAGCGGGATGGTCGGCGGCGCGACCCCGCCCGCCGATGGCTCGGCGATGCTGTTTTCGCTCCGCCGGATGAATGCGATCCGCTCGCTTTCGCCAGAACGCGCAGTCGCCGAAGCGGGGGTGATTCTCGAAACGCTGAACGACGAAGTCGCCACCATCGGCCGCCGCTTCCCGCTGACGCTCGGCGCACGCGGCAGTGCGACCATCGGCGGGCTGGTCTCGACCAATGCTGGCGGCACCCAGGTTCTCCGCTTCGGAACGATGCGCAGCCTCGTCGCGGGGATCGAGGCGGTGCTTCCCGACGGCTCGATCCACAACGGCCTCGCGGGCCTCAAGAAAGATAATCGCGGCTACAGTATCGACCAGCTGTTGATCGGCGCCGAGGGCACGCTCGGCATCGTCACCGCCGCCGCGCTTCGCCTATATCCCGCAGTCCACGAGCGCGCCGTTGCGTGGATCGGCCTTGCCTCGCCGCAAGTCGCGCTCGACCTGCTGCGCCGTCTCGAGACTCAGACCGATCGGATCGAAGGGTTCGAAATCCTCCCCCAAACGACGCTCGATCTCGTCCTCGCTCACGTCCCCGGCACCCGCGCCCCGCTGACACTCCGCCACCCGTGGCATGTCCTTGTCGAAGCGACCGCCACCTCGCCCGAGCAGGAAGCGTCGGCGACCTTGCTCGAACGCCTGCTCGCCGCCCCGCTCGCCGAGGGCTTGGTTGGTGACGCGACCATTTCGGCCACGGAGGCCCACGCCCGCGCCTTCTGGCACCTGCGCGATTCAATCTCCGAGGCAGAGCGCGCCGTCGGCCCGGCGCTCCAGCATGACATTTCGGTTCCGGTCGACTTCATGCCGCGCTTCATGATCGACGCCGCCGACGCGGTCGAAGCAGCCTTTCCAGGCACCCACGCTTCGGGCTTCGGCCACCTCGGCGACGGCAATGTCCACTTCCACGTTCGCCCGCCCATCGCTGATCAGGACGGCTGGATCGCTGCCTATGGCCCGGCCGCATCCGCCTTTATTCACGACCTTGTCGTCGCGGCTGGGGGCTCGATTTCAGCGGAACATGGCATCGGTCAGATGAAAAAGGCCGAGCTCGCCCGCCTCGGCCCTTCATCGCGGCTTCACGCACTGCGCGCGATCAAGGCCGCGCTCGACCCACTCGGGATCATGAACCCCGGCAAGCTGATCGATTGACGGAACAGCGCGGCGCGCGGCCCGTTGGCGGGTCATCATCGGGAGCATGGCATGAAATACCGGCAATTGGGCAGCAGCGACTTGCATGTGTCCGAAATCTCGCTCGGCTCGTGGCTGACGTTCGGTGTGGGGGTCGAGGCTGATGCCGCGCGGCGTTGTCTCGACACGGCGTTCGACGTTGGCATCAATTTCATCGACACCGCCAACGTCTATGGCCGCGGTGCTGCCGAGACGTTCCTCGGCGACGCGCTCGCCGACCGCCCGCGCGACAGTTACATCCTTGCAACGAAGGTCTTTTTCCCGATGTCGGACGAAGATCGTGGCCTGTCACGCGCGCAAATCTTAAAGCAGGTCGATGCCAGCCTCGCCCGCCTCAAAACCGATCACGTCGATCTCTACCAGTGCCACCGCTACGACGATGCGACCCCGCTCGAGGAGACGATGGCTGCGCTGACCGAGGTCGTCGCCGCCGGCAAGGCGCGCTTTATCGGTTTTTCCGAATGGCCCGCAGACAAGATCAGCGCCGCGCTCGCCATGACCGGTGTGAAGAAATTTGTGTCTAGTCAGCCGCAATATTCGCTGATCCACCGCGCTCCCGAGACCGAGGTTATCCCGCTGAGTGCCGCCAACGGCATCTCGCAGATCGTCTGGTCCCCGCTTGGCCAAGGCGTGCTGACGGGCAAATACAAGCCGGGCGAGGCCCCGCCGGCCGGCAGTCGAGCGACCAACGACAAAATGAATGATTTCATGGGCGGAGTCCTGGGCGAGCGACTGCTTAGCGCCGTGGAACAGTTGAAACCGCTCGCCGCCGAGGCCGGCCTGTCGCTTCCCCAGTTCGCGCTCGCCTGGATCCTGCGCGAGCCAAATGTCGCCTCGGCGATCATCGGTGCCTCGCGCCCCGAGCAGGTCATCGATAACGCCGGCGCCTCGGGTGCGATCGTTTCGCCGGGACTTTTCGACCGCGCCGAAGCGATCGTCATCTCCGCTGGATAATGGCCTGTGATCGCAGATACAGGACAAATTCAGAACAGTTGACCCTAAGCTTCGAGCCCCAGTTCGGCCTCGCGGATTAGGTTCATGCCGTCGCTAATGTCGCCAGCGATTGCGTCCCGCAGCCGCTCGGCGTCGCCGGCCGCAATCGCGTCTGTCGCGGAAAGGTGCTGGTCGACCAGGTTGGCGGTCCCGAAGCGCCCGTAGACGACCCGCATGAACGGTCCGAACTGCATCCATAGCATCTCGATCATGCGGTTGAGCGTCGTCATTGGACTCGCCTGATAGATCAGTGAATGGAAGCGGAAATTCGAATCCATGTAGGCATTCACGTCGCCGACGCGCAGCGATTCGTCGGTCGCGGCATCGGCGGCGCGAATCGCTTTCAGGCGTGCGGCATCGATATGTCCCAGGGCATCAACCGCCGCGGCGGGCTCGAGCAGTAAACGGCAGTGCATGATTTCCTCGAGTCGGGCGCGTGTCATCACTGGCACCATGATCTTGCGCTTGGACCGGATCTCGACCGCACCTTCGGCCGCCAGCCGCCCGAGCGCATCGCGCACCGGCATCTGGCTGACACCCAGCTGGAGCGCCAGCCCGCGGGTCGAAATTCCGACCCCGGGTGCGATCTTGCCGGTGATCAGCTGGTGGCGAAGTCCTTCATAGACTCTCTGCCGAAGCGGCAATGGCGCATCGGTGAGCCCCTCTCCCGGGGCGACCGTGCTATCCCCATTCACTCTGTCCATTCCTTCGTTATTCCTCGCTGGGACAGTTTGACGCAATGCTTGGGTTCGCGCTAGCTGTGATCTCACACTTTTCGAAAATCGAATGGCAAGGTGCTTGACCGGCGATTTGAGGCATCCATATCCGCCGTCATGGTACGCCGCGACGCGTTCGGCCGAGCCGATCGCTCCCGCGCTTGATTCCGATCGGCAGGCCGATGTTTGCATCGTCGGCGGCGGTTACAGCGGCCTCGCCGCGGCCTTGCGTCTGGCCCAACATGGGGTCGATGCAGTGCTGCTCGAGGCCGGACCGATCGGATGGGGTGCTTCGGGCCGCAACGGCGGGCAAATCCATGTCGGCATGCGCCAGGACCAGGCCTGGCTCGAAAGCCATGTCGGTCACGACGATGCCGCGCATCTATGGCGAATTGCGATCGATGCGCGCGATCACCTCGACGCGCTGGTCGCCGATCACGGCATAGAGTGCGATCTTCGCACTGGCTATCTCCACGCCGACCACAAGCCGCGCTACGTCCCTCACACCCGCGCCAATGTCGACCTGCTCAACGGGCGTTATGGCTACGACCAGATCCGCTTCGTCGACCGTGACGAAGTCCGCGGGCTGGTCGCTGGCGGGGATTATCATGGCGGAAGCATCGACGCGCGCGGTGGTCAGCTTCACCCGCTCAACTTCGCACTTGGCCTGTCCCGCGCGGCCGAGCGGGCCGGCGCGACCCTTTGCGCTCACAGCGCTGCGACCGCGATCGATCGCGTTGGCTCGGGCTGGCGCGTTCGAACCGCCAGGGGCAGCGTCGCGGCGCAAACCGTGCTGCTCGCTTGCGGTGGCTATTTGCGCGGTCTCGATCGAGCGGTCGATGCGCGCGTCATGCCGATAAACAATTATATCGCGGTCACCGCCCCGCTAGGGCCCGAGCGCGCGGGATCGATCATCCGCGACGGGCTCGCCGTCTCCGACTCACGCTTCGTCGTCTATTATTACCGGATGACGCCCGACCACCGGCTGCTGTTCGGCGGCGGCGAGAGCTATTCCTATCGCTTCCCGAGCGACATTGCCGGTTTCGTCCGCCCGCACCTCGCCCGCGTGTTCCCGCAACTCGCCGATGTCGCAATCGACTATGCCTGGGGGGGGACGCTGAGCATCACCGCGTCGCGTCTGCCGTTCATTCGCCAGGTTCGAACTGGCGTCTACAATGTCAGCGGCCTGTCGGGACTGGGCGTCGTGCTGGCCCCCTTTTTCGGGCGGATCATGGGCGACGCGATCGCTGGCGGGTCTGCCGATTTCGATCGACTGGCGCGGCTACCGGTGCCCAAGCTGCCGGGAGGCCGGATGCTGCGCTGGCCGTCGATGGTCGCGGCGATGTCCTACTTCGCGCTTCGCGACCGGCTTTAGGCGGACAGCAGCTCACTCACCGCCCGATGCGCCTGGTCGATCGCGCTGTCGGTGTAGGCGGCGGCGCCAGCATCGGAATTGGCGATTGCGATCGGGCCGAAGCGCTGGCGGCCGATGACGTGCGGCAAGTTGCGCTCAGGCACGTCCCACTCGTCGTAAAGCGGATTATATTCATAGGCATAGCCGTGCGGCCAGCGGTTGACGATGATCGACGCGATGTCGCGCGCCGAATTGAACCCGCCACCTTTCAGCGCTCGATCGAGTTGGCCGCGGACATGGTCCTCAAACGTCTCGATCGTCGTGCCGAGCAGCTCGCCCCTCCCCGCGCGATGCTGGTCGCGCTCAGTCGGGAGGCCAGGCTGGACCGGCGTCCTGAGCATGAACAACATGATTGGATCGTCGGGCGAGCGTGGCCCCGTCGACGCCCCGATCTCGGGTCCGGGGAACAGGCGGAATGTCGAGTAATAGCCTCCCGGACAGGCGACTTCGCTAATGCCAAGCTTGGCAAACGCCCGCCAGTTGCGAAGCGCTACACTGACATAAACCAGCGGGATTTTGACGAGCTGGTGGAGCGCTGCCTTCTGCGTTTCGGGCAGTTCGGGCAGCAAATAAGGGATGATCATATTGTAGCAGGCGAGCACGGTGTGGGTCGCGGTGACGCACTTCATCGCGCCGCCTTCGACATAGGTAATCGCCGCCCCGCTCGGCTTGCGCTCGACCCGCACTGCGATGCTGTTGAGTCGGATGCGTACGGGCTGGCCAGGCTGGTCGAGCGCAGCATAGTCGAATTTCGCGTTAATCAGCGCTTCGATCGACCCCGCTTGCGCCACCGCTGGTACGAGGTCGCGGACGAGTGCGCGCGCTATGGTGGCATTGCCATCGGGAAAGTGGAAGCTCGGCGAACCACCGGTGCTGCTGTACCCTGCAGCGGTATTGCCCATCCGAGCGGTGATTTTGTGGTCCAATTTCATCCCCGCAAATCCGGGCAATCCTATTCCCCAGCAATCGAGCGCTGGCTCGTCGTCGATGCCGTTGCCAAACTCGCCGTGCGGCGCCTTTTGGTAATAGCCGACGACTTGGGGATCGACCTTGGCGATGTCGGTGAGGAAGGCGGCGTAGCTGATGCGTGACAGCCGATCCATCGTCTGTGCGGCGGTAAGATCGGGGAGGTAATCGATCTTGCCGGTTTCGATGCGGACGATGTCGCGCTTTGCCTGCTCGTTGAGCGGCGCATCGCGGAGTGCGGCGGCATAGGCGGCAGCGCTGCCCTCGTGACGTTCGGGAAGCACCGCAAGATGGTCGCGGCCATAGGTTTCGCTGTCGAAAAACACGCTTGGTTGAAGCTTTGCACTGGTTACCGCGCGCGCCAGCTTGTGGGCCTTGTCCAATTTAACCGGATCGATCCCGAGCGCGCTCATCAACCCGGCTGCAACCGGGCTGTAGGGCCGCGGACTGTCGATCAGCATCGTGCCCCCGTTCAGCAGGAGCAGATGGCCGTCGACCTCGACCTCGTTACGCTTGGCGTGGCCGCCGAAATCATCGTGGTTCTCAAGGATCAGGATCCGCGCCTGAGGCCGCGCCGCGCGATAGAAATGCGCGGCCGACAGCCCGCTGATCCCGCCGCCGACGACCACCAGTTCATAGGGATCGTCGACCGCCTGCGCGTCGCCGATCGCCAGCGTCCCGTCGCGCAGGGCATGGGCGTTCTCAAACGATCCGGGATGGCTCCCGCGCAAGCCCGTTCGCGTCGGGGGATAATAGCCGGGCTCGGACTGCGCGCTTGCGACAGCCGCCCCCGGGCCAGCATTCGTCCCCTTGGACCTTAGCAGCGGTACCGCCACTGCCGCCCCGACCGTCGCCACACCAATCCCGATGAGCAGCCCACGCCGCCTGATCCCGACCGGCTCGTCGCTCATTGCGCCCCTCGCCTAAGCCGCGCGGACGCGCGTCAGCACGTCCTCATAGGCCCGCGACATCTCTTCGCCGTTATATTTGGCATATTCGCAACGATCGAGAACCGACTGCGGCGGGAAGATCACTCGATTATCGCGATACTCGGTGCCCATCAAAGCTGCGGCGGCGGCATTGGGGGTCGGATAGCGGATGGTCTTGGTGATCTCCGCGCCCGCCTTGGCATCGAGCAGATAGTTGATGAACGCGATCGCCAGATCGGGATTGGGCGCGCCCTTGGGGATGCACAGGCAGTCGGAAGAGATTTGGCTGCCTTCACGGGGGACAACGAAATCGAGGTCCTTGTCCTCGCGCATGACCTGCGCGATGTCGCCATTATATTCGATGACCAGGTCGATATCGCCAGACAGCAGCAGGTCCTGGCCATTGTCATCATGGAATACGGCGATATTGGGCTTCTGCTTGGTCAGCATCGCCTGAACCCGGGCGAGCGCAGCGGGGTCTTTGCTGTTCATGTCTTCGCCGAGATATTTGAGGACCAGCCGGCACAAGTCGCCCGCTTCGGCGAGCAGGCCAATGCGGCCCTTGTAGCGATCCGAATCAAACACCCATTTCCAGCTGTCGGGCACCTCCCGGATCTTCGACTTGCGATAGCCAAGCCCGAGAACCAGCCAGGTGTATGGCATCGAATAGCGCCGGCCGACGTCGAAATCGACGTTCTGGAAGGTTGGGGAAATATTCTTGAAATTGGGGATCTTCGCGCGGTCCAGCGGGATCAGCATGTCGGCCGCGACCATCCGCTCGACAAAGTCGTTGGTCGGCACGATCACGTCATAACCCTGGTTGCCACCACGCATCTTGGCGAACAGTTCGTCATTGTTGGCGAACAGGCTCATCTTTACCTTGACGCCGGTGTTCTTCTGAAAGTCGGCCAGCGTCGTCTTGCCGATGTAGGTGTCCCAATTGTAAAAATTGATGCTTTTCCCGCGTGGGGCGCAACCGGTGAGCCCGGTCAGCGAGATGCCGACGGCGGCACCGCCGACCCCGGCGAGAAATCCGCGCCGCGAGGGGCTGACGATTGGGACGGCAGTCGAGTCGGAGGTCATGTCGCGTCCTCGGGAGTTGCTGGGCATAACCCTGTGATGCCAGTTCATCCATTGAATCGGCGCGGCGTCAAGCACGTCGCTGCGTTTCTCTTCGGTGCAGCGTCTCGAGAGCGCGACGGCCTGCGTCGCCACACTTGACGACGCGCCGCGTCTGTGATCACATTCAAAGAAAAATGGCGGGCGAGGCCACTGTCGTAGCGAAATGGGGAATGGATCATGAGTGCTTCTCGGACTGGCATCGCGCCGAAACTTGGTCGCCTGGCATTGCTGGCGACCAGCGCGATCGTCGCGGCCTCCGCCGCCACTGCGCAAACCACTTCGTCGACGGCCGCCGCTCCCATCGACCCGAATGAGATCATCGTCACCGCAACCCGCCAGTCGGAAGCGATTTCGAAGGTGCCGATCAGCATCAGTGCCTTTTCGCAAAAGACGCTCGACACCAAGGGCATCAAGTCGTTGGCCGACGTCGCCCGCTTCACGCCCGGCGTGCGGTTCGACGAAGGCTCGAACAATGTCAGCATTCGCGGCATCTCGTCCGAAGCCGGGGCGGGCACGACCGGTATCTACATCGACGACACGCCGATCCAGATCCGCGGGTTGGGCTTTAGTTCGGACAATAGCCTGCCGGCGATCTTCGACCTCGACCGGGTAGAAGTGCTGCGAGGGCCGCAGGGCACATTGTTCGGCGCGGGTTCCGAGGGCGGCACGATCCGCTATATCACGCCGCAGCCGAGCCTGACCGAATTTCGCACCTATGACCGCGCCGAAGTGTCATCGACCGCGCATGGCGCGCTGAGCTATGAAGCCGGCGCGGCGGTCGGCGGACCGCTGGTCAAGGACAAGCTCGGCATCCGCATCAGCGCCTGGCATCGTCGCGACGGCGGCTATATCGATCATGCCGACAACCAGACCGGCATCGTCGATGACAAGAACATCAATCATGGCGAAGTCACCGTGCTGCGCGGAGCGGTGGCATGGGAACCGGTCGCCGGGCTGCGCTTCACGCCGTCGATCCATTACCAGCGGCGCACGACCAATGCTTCGGACAATTTCTTCGTCGGCCTGTCCAATCCCGGGAGCGGTTTGTTCCGCACGAGCACACCGGAGTATCGCGGCACCCAGGATCGGTTCGTGCTGCCCTCGCTCTATGCGCGCTATGACACGGGCGGGGTATCGCTGATCTCGAACACCTCTTATTTCAAGCGGACCAATTACAGCGGTTACAGCGGGACGCTGTACGACCTGTCCTATTACCAAAGCCTGTGTGAGGGGGGATGCACGATCGATCCGTTTCTCACCCCGACCGGGATCGATCCGCGACTGCCCTATTATCTCAGTCCGTCAAAAGTCACCAACAAGCAGAAGATCTTTACGCAAGAGGTCCGCCTACAATCCAACAATCCGGCTGCGCGGCTCAACTGGGTCGTCGGCGTCTTCTATCAACACAGCAAGCAACGCAGCACAGAAGAGCTGATCGACCCGCTCGGCAACGCCTTTTTCAACGAGGTGTTCGGTGTAAGTCTGGAAGATTTCTTCGGCTATCCGCTTTATGGCCAAGACAGCTACATCAACGACAGCAACGCAGTCGAGAAACAGATCGCCGGTTTTGCCAACGTCACGTTCGCGGTCACCGACAAGCTCAAGCTGACCGCTGGCGGGCGCTACGCAAGCACGAAATTCTCGGTGGTGAACTTCGCCGACGGGTCGCAGAATGGTTCGCGCACCGAAGGCGCGGGCAAGGCGTCGGACAAGCCGTTCACACCCAAATTCGGGATCAATTACCAGGCTGATCGCAACAACCTGTTCTATGCCAGCTGGTCGCGGGGGTTCCGTGCGGCCGGCGCCAACCCGCCGGTCCCGGTCGATCCGTGCCAGGACAGCCTCGACAATCTCGGCATTCCGTCGGCGCCGATCACGTATAAATCGGACACGGTAACCAGCTATGAAGTCGGGTCGAAGAACCGGTTGTTCGGCGGTGCGCTCTCGCTCGACGCATCGGCCTATCAAGTCGACTGGAAGAATATCCAGCAGATCGTCAACCTGCCGCAATGCGCGATCCGCTTCATCGCCAATCTGGGCAAGGCGCGAAGCCGCGGGTTTGATCTTCAGGCGACATTGCGGCCGACCCCTGGACTGACTTTCGACGGTTCAGTCGGCTATACCCATACGCGCTACACGGAGAATGCGAGCCTGTCGCCGACGGGCGCGGTGGTGGTCAACAGCGGCGACGCGATCGAGGGCGCGCCGTGGACGGTCGCTCTGGGTGCGCAATATGATTTCCCGCTCGGTCGCACCAACGCCTATATCCGCGGCGACGCCGAATATAAGAGCCGACTGAAGACGCCGACTACCGATCGCGATCCCAACAGCGCCAATTATGATCCTGCACTGATCGCGCCGGCGCCCTATACGTTCGTCAGCGCGCGCGCGGGGATCATCCTGGGCAAGGCCAACGTCTCGCTGTTCGTCGACAATCTGTTCGATGTCGCGCCGCAGCTTGGCTACACGCACCAGGATTCCGATACGCTGCTGTTCGAGAATGCGACGGTCAGGCCACGGACGATCGGCTTGACGCTCGTCTATCGCCAGTAAACGCGAGCGGCTTTGACGAGTTCTGCGTTGCGGAATGGCGTGGAACGTGCAAAGTGTGATCACAGATTGAGCGAGGAATGATTTCGTGCAGGGTGAGGGAGTGCATGACGTGCGGCAACGGGCTGCCGCGCTGCGCTTGCCTACCGAGGCGCTGATCGAGGGCCTTGCGGCCGCCGCACGCGATGGTACGCGCTTCGTCAATCATTCACCGATTGATGGCCGCGCACTCGGCGAGGTCGTCGCGGGAGGCGCTGCCGACATTGACGGAGCGGTACGATCGGCGCGCGCGGCGTTCGAGGACGGGCGATGGCGTGACCGCCCGGCCAAGTGCAAGAAAGCCGTGCTCCACGCCTTCGCAGATGCCCTTGCGGCCAATGCCGAGGAGCTGGCGCTGCTCGAGACGCTCGATACCGGCAAGCCGATCGGCGATGCGCGCGGGGTCGATATCCCACTCGCGGTTGGCACGACGCGCTATTATGCCGAGGCGCTCGACAAGATTTATGGTGAGGTCGCGCCGCCGAGCCCGACCCGCCTGTCCTATGCAGTGCACGAGCCCCTGGGCGTGATCGGCGCAATCGTGCCGTGGAATTTCCCGCTGCACATGGCGATGTGGAAAGTCGCGCCGGCGCTGGCGATGGGCAATTCGGTGGTGCTCAAGCCCGCCGAACAATCGCCGATGACTGCGATCCGCATGGCCGAGCTAGCACTCGAGGCGGGGCTTCCTGCGGGGGTGCTGAATGTGGTCCCCGGAACCGGTGAGGCGGCTGGGCAGGCGCTCGCCAGGCACAGTGACGTCGACATGATAGCCTTTACCGGATCGGGTGCGGTCGGGCGGTTGTTGATGCGCTATTCGGGCGAGAGCAATCTGAAGCGGGTCAGCCTCGAACTTGGCGGCAAGTCGCCACAGATCATATTCCCCGATTGCCCCGATTTGGACGCCGCGGCCGAGGCGGCGGCATGGGCGGTGTTCTACAATCAGGGACAAGTGTGCACCGCCGCCTCGCGGCTGTTGGTCCATCGCGATATCAAGGCCGATTTCGTCAAGCGCGTCGTGGCGGTGGCCAAGACGATCGTGCCGGGCGATCCGCTCGACCCCGCGACCCGCTTTGGGGCGATGGTCAGTGAAGCGCAAATGAACACCGCGCTTCGTTATATCGACATTGCCGGGCGCGAGGGCGGCGAACGATTGCTCGGTGGTGCTCGCGCGCGCCAGGACAGCGGCGGCTATTATGTCGAGCCGACGATCTTCGACGGCGTTACGCCGACCGCGACCTTGGCGCGCGAGGAAGTGTTCGGACCGGTCCTCGGGATCATCGAATTCACAAGTGACGAGGAGGCTTATGCCATCGCCAATGACACTGTTTACGGGCTCGCGGCCGGCGTGTGGACCGCCAGCCTCGACCGGGCGCATGCTGCCGTACGGCAGTTGAAAGCCGGGCTGGTGTGGGTCAACGGCTGGGACGCGTGCGACATCACCATGCCGTTCGGCGGCTTCAAGCAATCGGGCTTTGGCCGCGACCGGAGCCTCCATGCACTTGAAAAATATGCCGACCTGAAGGCGGTGACATTTACCTTGGGGCAGGCGGCATGAGCGGGTTTGGCGCAAACAAGGCGGAGGCCGAAGCATTTCTCGCGGCCAACCCGCACATCCAATTTATCGAGACATTGTTCACGACGCTGTCGGGCGTCTCGCGCGGCAAGCGGTTGCGGCGGGTTGAGCTGGCCAAGGTCTATGAGGGCGGCGCGTTCGTGCCGGGGTCGATCGCCGCGGTCGACATCCTCGGCGCCGATTGCGAGGCGAGCGGGCTTGTGTGGGAAACCGGCGACGCCGACGCGATCATGACCCCCGTTCCGGGCAGCCTGCTTCCGGCGCCGTGGCTTGGACCCGACGTGGCGCAGTTGACCTGCTCACTGACCACGCTCGACGGCGAGCTCAGCCCGTTCGACCCGCGAGTTGTGTTGGCACGGGTGCTCGATCGCTTTGCCGCCGACGGGCTTGCGCCGATGGTCGCATGCGAGCTCGAATTCTATCTGGTCGAGCGGCGGCGCGGGAAGGTCCATCTGCGCCGCTCGCCGCTGACCGGTCGTGAACCCTATGGCTCCGAGGCTCACGGCCTGTCGGAGACCGAGGATGCCGGCGACTTCCTGCGCGCGCTGTGGGCCGCCGCGGATGCGCAGGGTCTGCCAGTGGAGGGGGTCAGTTCGGAAGCGGCGCCGGGGCAACTCGAGCTCACCCTCCATCATCGCGCCGACGCGCTCCAGGCCGGCGACGAGGCGGTTGCCTTCAAGCGCGCCGCTAAGGGGGTCGCGCGGACGCTCGGGTGCGAGGCGACGTTCATGGCCAAACCGTTCCAGGACATCGCCGGATCGGGAATGCACATCCACATGAGCATGATCGACCGCGATGGGGCGAATATCTTTGCGTCCGAGGAGGCTGAGGGCACGCCTGCGCTGCGCCACGCGATCGGCGGCATGGCCGCGACGATGGCCGAGGCGATGGCGGTACTCGCGCCCAATGCCAACAGCTATCGCCGTTATGTCGCGCGAAGCTATGCCCCGACCGCGCCGATCTGGGGGGTCAACAACCGCACCGTGTCACTGCGCATCCCGGTAGGATCGGCGGCGTCACGCCGGGTCGAGCACCGCGTCGCCGGGGCCGACGCCAACCCCTATCTGGCGCTCGCGGTTGTGCTGGCGGGGGCCCACCATGGGCTCATCACCAAGGCCGATCCGGGCCCTGCGACCGCTGGCGACGGCTATGCGGCAGCGGCCAGGTCGGGGGCCAGGCTGCCGACGGACTGGCTCACCGCGATCGATCGATTCGACCAGTCGGCGGTCATGCGCGATTATCTCGGCGATGCGTTTGTCGACCTGTTCGTGACGGTCAAACGGACCGAGCAGGAGCGGTTCAACGCGGTGGTCACCAGCCTCGACCACGACTGGTATCTTCAGGGCGCATGAGCAGCGCCGGCTCCACGCAGAACTGGCGCCAGGCGCGGGGGCCCTTCGCCCTCCTGTTCGGCGCGCCGGCGCTGTGGCTGGCGTTGTTCTTTCTCGTGCCGCTGGGAATCGTGTGGGCCTATAGCTTCGGGCGACCAACCGGGCTGACCGACATCGCGATTAGCGGCACCCTGTCCAACTATGTCCGCGCATCAAGTCCAGTCTATCTTGGCATCTTCGCCAAATCGATCGGGTTCGCCGCGCTGACGACCTTCCTGTGCCTGATCATCGGTTTCCCGATCGCACTTGTCATCACCTTTGCCAGCGAGCGCGGCAAGGCGCTGCTGTTGCTCGCGATCATGCTGCCCTTCTGGACCAATCTGCTGATCCGGACCTACGCGTTGATGGCAATGCTTCGGACCGAGGGCTATGTGAACACCTCGCTCGGCTGGCTCGGGATCGGGCCGCTGCCGCTGCTGCACAATAATTTCGCGGTCACGCTGGGGCTGGTCTACGTCAACTTGCCGTTCCTCGTGCTGCCGCTCTACTCGGCGCTCGACCGGCTTGATCGCTCGCTGCTCGAGGCCAGCCTCGATCTGGGGGCCGGTCATTGGCGAACGATCCGCGAGATCGTTATCCCGCTGGCGTTGCCCGGGATCCTGTCGGGACTGCTGATTACCTTCATCCCCGCGCTCGGTTCCTACCTCACGCCCGACCTGCTCGGCGGCCCCGACAGCCAGAGGATCGCCAACGTCGTTGAACGTCAGTTCAAGCGCGCCAACGACTGGCCGTTCGGCGCCGCCTTGTCGTTCATCCTGATGTACCTGACCTTCATCTGCATCGCCGGGCAGGGCCTCATCGCGCGCCGCCGCGAACGGGCGCTGGCGGCGTGAGTAACCGCGAACCCAAGGGCCCGCTCGACTATGCGCGAAGCACGCCGCTCAGGCTGTGGGTCGCGATGGTGCTGCTGTTCCTCTATTTGCCGCTCGCCGCGCTGGTGGCGTTTAGCTTCAACGAGAGCAAGCGCAACATCGTGTGGACCGGCTTCACCACCGCCTGGTACGGCAAGGTATTCGACGACAGCGACCTGATCACCGCCTTCGCCAATTCGCTGACCATCGCCGCTTTGTCGACCATCGTCAGTCTGGTCCTGGGCGCGATGATCGCGGTCGCGCTGTGGCGCTTCCGCTTCCCGTTCAAGCCGCTGGTCGATGGGCTTGTCGCGCTGCCGATCGTCGTTCCCGAAATCTGCATGGGCGTGGCGATGCTGGTGTTCTTCTCGCGCGTGCTGCCATGGCCGACCGACCTGCCGTGGCCGCTCGACCTGGGATCGATCGTCATCGCGCATATCTCGTTCAGCTTCCCGTTCGTCGCGGTCATCGTGCGCGCGCGCCTCGCCTCGTTCAACCGCGAGTTGGAGGAAGCCGCAAAAGACCTTGGCGCGGGCGAATGGCGCGCCTTCTTCGACGTGCTGGTGCCGCACATGCGCCCCGCGCTGATCGCCGGCGCGCTGCTCGCCTTCACGCTCAGCCTCGACGACTTCGTGATCACATTCTTCACCGCCGGGCCCGACACGGTGACCTTCCCGGTCAAGGTTTATTCGATGGTCCGCTTTTCGGTCACGCCCGAGGTCAATGCCGCCTCGACGTTGCTGATGTCGCTGACCGTCGTGCTCACCATCATCGGATTGAAAATGCAGGGCAAGGACATGGCCAAGGCGGGCAACGGCTGATGACCGACCGCACCCTCATCCGCATCGAACAGTTGACCAAGCGCTTCGGCGATTTCACCGCGGTCGACGATGTCTCGCTCGAAATCCGCGAGGGCGAGTTCTTCGCGTTGCTGGGGCCGTCGGGCTGCGGCAAGACGACGCTGTTGCGGATGCTCGCGGGCCTCGAAACACCGAGCGAGGGACGAATCCTGATCGACGACGTCGACATGGCCCAAGTCCCGCCCAACAAGCGCCCGGTCAACATGGTGTTCCAATCGTATGCCGTGTTCCCGCACATGACCGTGCGCGACAACGTCGGCTATGGGCTGAAGGTGGACCGGGTGCCCGCGAAGGAGCGCGAGGCGCGGGTGGTCGAGGCGCTCGGGCTGGTCAAGCTCGAGGACTATATCGACCGCAAGCCCGACCAGCTGTCGGGCGGGCAGCGCCAGCGGGTTGCGCTCGCTCGCGCGCTGGTCAAGCGGCCTAAGGTATTGTTGCTCGACGAGCCGCTGTCGGCGCTCGATGCGAAGTTGCGCGAGGCGATGCGGTTCGAACTGGCGCAGATCCAGGAAAAGGTCGGCGTGACCTTCGTCATGGTAACCCACGACCAGGACGAGGCGCTCGCGATGGCGTGTCGCTGCGCGCTGATGCACAAGGGCCTGCTCCAGCAGGTCGCGACGCCGAGCGACCTCTACGAATATCCCAACAACCGTTTTGTCGCGGACTTTATCGGCAGCATCAACCTGTTCGAGGGGCAGCTCGATGTGGACGAGCCCGGCCACGCGGTCATCACCAGCGCGGCGTTGGGCGCGCCAATCTACGTCGATCATGGCGTGACCGGAGCGACGGGCGCAACCGTGTGGGCCGGGATCCGTCCCGAAAAGATCGACATGGCGCCGCGTGGTGACGGTCCGCCGCCCGAACGCGACGGGATTCCGGCCGGTCATAATATCGTTGCTGGCGAGATCCGCCACAGCGCCTATCTCGGCTCCGAGACGGTCTATGAAGTGGGCCTTGCCGGCGGTTCGACCGTCAAGGTGCTCCGCTCGAACACGCGGCGTTACGAAGAGCGCGGGTTCGACGATGGCGATGCGGTGTGGCTGAGCTGGAACGCGCGCTCGCCGGTGGTAGTACTGTCATGAGCGCGCGTCCGGTGATCGGCATCGTTTGCTGCGCGCGGCGCGTGGGCGATGACAGCGCCCAGGCGGTGATGGAACGCTATCTGGCGGCGGCGACGACGCATGCCGATTGCGCCGCGTTGCTGATCCCTGCGCGCCCCGACCTGATGACTGCGCGCGAAGTGGTCGGTCGGATCGACGGCCTGCTGCTGACCGGCAGTCCGTCGAATGTCGAGCCCGAACGCTACGGCGACGGCTCGCCCGGTAACGGTCCGTTCGATTCTGGCCGCGATGCGATGAGCCTGGCCTTGGTCGAAGCCATGATCGAGCGGACGCGGCCGGTGTTCGGAATTTGCCGCGGCTTCCAGGAACTTAACGTCGCCTTCGGTGGAACGCTGGCGCGCGACCTCGGCGAGGTTGGTCGCCCGCTCTCCCACCACGCTCCCGACGGCGCCACGTTCGACGCGATGTTTGGGCATGAACACGACGTGACACTGACGCCCGACGGAGTGCTTGCAACCAGCTTCGGGCGTGACCGGTTGCGCGTCAATTCGGTCCATTATCAGGGGGTAGCTGTGCTTGGCCCCGGGCTCGCCGTAGAAGCCACCGCGCCCGACGGCGTGATCGAGGCCTTTTCTGCTTCGCCCGGCGGGGCTGCAGTACTCGGTGTGCAATGGCACCCCGAATGGCGCACCGAGCGCGACCCTGCGTCGGTTGCCTTCTTCTCACTGTTCGGCCGCGCGGTGCGGGGCGACACGGGCCCATGGAACAACAGGAAAGCAGCGGCATGACCATTCGCAATCACGACATCGCCGAACTTCGCCGGCTCGACGTCGCGCACCATCTGCCGGCGCAGTCGAGCTACAAGTTGCAGCGCGACATGGGCGGCAGCCGGATCATCACCCGCGCCGAGGGATCGACCCTCTACGACGGCGACGGCCACGCGATCCTCGACGGCATGGCCGGCCTGTGGTGCGTCGATATCGGCTATGGTCGCAGCGAGCTTGCCGAGGTGGCGCGCGAGCAGATGCTCGAACTGCCCTATTACAACACCTTCTTCCGGACCGCGACGCCGCCGCCGATCGAACTTGCGACCAAGCTTGCCGGGCTGCTCGGGGGCGAGCTGCAGCATATCTTCTTCAATAATAGCGGGTCGGAGTCGAACGACACCGTGTTCCGCCTCGTCCGCCATTATTGGGACCTGAAGGGACAGCCCGAACGCAAGGTCTTCATCAGCCGCCACAACGCCTATCATGGCTCGACGGTTGCCGCCGCCAGCCTCGGCGGAATGACGTATATGCACGTCCAGGGAGACCTGCCGATCGCCGGGATCGAACATGTCATGCAGCCCTATCTGTTCGGCGAGGGCTTTGGCGAAGAGCCCGACGCCTTCGCCGCGCGTGCCGCCGCCGCGCTCGAGGAGCGCATCCTCGCGGTCGGTCCCGACAAGATCGCTGCCTTCATCGGCGAGCCGGTGCAGGGCGCCGGCGGGGTGATCATCCCGCCACCCGGTTATTGGCCGCGGATCGAGGCGATCTACCGCAAATATGGCATCCTGATCGTGTCGGACGAAGTGATCTGCGGGTTCGGCCGGCTTGGGCGTTGGTTCGGGTTCCAGCATTTCGGCTTCACGCCGGACATCGTGTCGATGGCCAAGGGTCTGTCGTCGGGCTACCTCCCCATTTCGGCCACCGCGGTCAGCCGCGAGATTGTCGAAACGCTGCGCACGAGCGACGATGATTTCGTCCATGGCTATACCTATTCGGGCCACCCGGTGGCTTGCGCGGTCGCGCATCGCAACATCGAGATCATCGAGCGTGAACATTTGGTCGAGCGCGTGGCGAACGACCTCGGCCCTTATCTTGCCGCCGCGCTCCGCCGCCTGGCCGATCATCCGCTGGTCGGCGAAGCGCGCTCGCTCGGACTGATCGGCGCAGTCGAGATCGTCGCCGAGAAGGGCACCAACCGGCGCTTTGGTGGAGGCGGCAAGGCCGGGCCGCTGGTCCGCGACGCCTGCATCGCGCGGGGATTGATGGTGCGCGCGATCCGCGATTCAATCGTAATGTGCCCGCCCTATGTCATCACCCATGAAGAGATCGACCGGATGATCGCAATCATCGGCGCGGCGATCGAAGAATGTGCGCCGGTCCTGCGCGAGCACGAACCGGCCGCGCGCGCGCTCGAAACCGATGGCGCCGATCCAGGGCTCTAGCGTCGCTCTTCGAGCCGTCCCTGCCCCGACACACGCGCGAAAGAGCAATCATGACCGACCATTTCAAGACATGGATCCAAGAACACGGAATCAGCGAGGTCGAATGCCTTGTGCCCGACCTCAACGGTACCGTGCGCGGCAAGGTGTGGCCGGCGCACAAGTTCATCGAGTCCGCCCGCAACGATTCACTTCGCCTGCCGAGCAGCGTCTTTGCTGTCACCGTGACCGGCGAATATGCCGACGACGACGATGTCGAGAGCATGAGCGACCCCGACGTGTCGCTCCGGCCTGACCCGGCCTCGCTATGCGTGGCGCCCGGCTTCAAGACTCCGACCGCGTTCGTCGTCGCCGATGCCCATCTGAAAGGCGGTCAGCCGTTCGAGATAGCGCCGCGCTACGTCCTCAGGCGTGTGCTCGATCTCTACGACGCGATGAACTGGCAGATCATGGTCGCGCCCGAGCTCGAATTCTATCTGACCGAGATCAACGCCGATCCCGACCTGCCGCTGCTCCCGCCGACCGGGCGCTCGGGCCGGACCGAGACCTCGCCGCAGCCCTATGGCCTTGAGGCGGTCACCGAATATGAGGATATCATCGAGGATATCTACGAATATGCTGAAACGGCGTCGCTCCACCTCGACACGATGATCCACGAAAGCGGCACGGCGCAGCTCGAGATTAATTTCAATCATGGCGACCCGATCCAGCTGTGCGACCAGGTCATCATCTTCAAGCGGCTCGTCCGCCAGGTCGCCTTGAAGCATGGCGTTTATGCGACCTTCATGGCCAAGCCGATGGAGCTTCAGCCGGGAAGCGCCATGCACCTTCACATCTCGGCGGTCGACCGGACGACCGGCGTCAACCTGTTCGGCACGCCCGACAATGGGCTGAGCGACCATTTTCGCCATTTCGTGGGCGGGCTGCAGCGCTACCTCCCCGAAGTGGCTCCGCTATTCGCGCCCAACGTCAACAGCTTCCGACGGATGCGGCCCAATCATTCGGCGCCGATCAACCTGCAATGGGGCTATGACAACCGCTCGTGCGGCCTGCGCGTCCCGATCAGCGACCCGGCCAATGCGCGCATCGAGAACCGGCTACCCGGGGCCGATTCCAACCCCTATCTGGCGATCGCCGCGTCGCTTGTCTGCGGCTTTCTCGGCGTGCGGGACAAGCTCGAGCCGATGCCGATGGTCGAGGGCAATGCCTATCTTCATGCGCGGACCCTGCCGCGCAACCTCGACGAGGGGCTTGATCGGATGCTGGCCTGCGCGCCGGTCATCGAGCTCCTCGGTGCGCCCTTCATCCGCGCCTTCGCCCAAATCAAGGCTGCCGAGTTGATGGCCTTCGAGGGCGTAATCAGCTCATGGGAGCGTAACCATCTCCTTCTCAAAGTCTGACGTCGAAAAGGAAAGGAATACGATCACCGCCAGTCAGGCTTCGGGTTAGCTAGTCTGATACTGATCATACCAGGGGTAACAGGTGGCACGCGGCACGCCAGTGCGTGCCAGCGTTTTGCGCGCCGATAGCGATGATTGGTCGACGATCCTGATGATCTCGACCTTTTCGGATACAGGATAACTCATTCGTCGTCTGCCCCATCCGCGATCATGCTTTTTAAGCGTCCGCAGCTCGAGCGGAACATCGCGCCATGGCGTGCCGCAGCGAAGCCGCCAGAGTATCCTGTTGATGATCGACCGGTTCTCTCCAGGGCGGCGACCACGCCCCGGTTCGCCGCATCAATCGGCAGCAAACCCTTCAAAACAAGCCATTCCGCTTCGCTCAGATCGCCCCGACTCAAACCTGCCTCCAAAAGGAAGCGTTGAATCAAGTAGCCCCATTCCCGTTAACTAATTTGTCCACGCCGCCTAGATTCCGATATTGCGATGGCAGTCGTAAAGAGGGCAAGAGAATGCTTGTTTTTAGCATTGCCCATACACGATGTATTCGATTGCCCGATATATAATATTGAAATACTCGAGATGATAATGGAAGATGAGTACTTCAATTTATTCAATTATCAAACTACCATCGAATTATAAATGATGACAAATAACTATCAACTATTACTCACTGATTATATTCAATATTTACTATTAAAGAGAACAGTTAAGAAACAAATATTTCAGGACCTATTGCTGAAGTCAATTTGGTACGACGAAAGTGTACCAATCTAAACATTTGGGGGTCTCTTCTGTCCCTTAATAACCACTTGTTGATTTACTGCATCACCCGACGCGGCGGCGGACTTGACTGCATCCGCGCGAGCCATAGGCAGGTCGAGTCGGTCGCCACCTCGGATGACTGCGACGGTGACCACTTGCAGCCCGTCAGACATCCATGACCTCGCACCTGCAGACTTAACCTGACAAGACCCGTGGAGCATAGTCAGGGCGGCGTTAACCATTGGAAGCAACGATTTAGACATCCTGTCTTGACTATCCCGGCTCTTGGACGGACCGCCCCCGGGGGATTCTGATGTTGAAATTCTTGCGCAAACTTGTTGGTAACAAGCGGGGTAACGCCCTGATGATCGCAGCCGGCGCGATGCCGATGATCGTTGGCTGCGCGGGTCTCGCCAACGACACCATCCAATGGTCGTTGTGGAAACGGCAGTTGCAGCGTGCCGCCGATTCGGCCGCGATGGCTGGTGTCTATGACCGCGCAAATGCTTCGGGATCGACATCGACCGTTGCATCGACTGTTGCTCATGATTTGACACTTAATCAGCACACCTGGATGACAAACTTGAGCGGCTATCCGCAAATCAGCTATCCATCCGACTCTGGCGTGAAGATCAATCAGGTCAAAGTCACGCTTGCTGTCCAGCAATCGCTTCCGTTCAGCTCCCTGTTCATGACCGCGGCGCCGACAATCGTCGCCAACGCCACGGCTGCCACAATTCCGACGGGCGGCGATGCCTGCATCCAAGCACTGGAAACCAATGCAAACGCCACTGGCATCACTAACAGCGGAAATAACACAATTTACGCTCCCAACTGCGTCCTATATTCTAACTCACCTTCGACCAACTCGGCCAGCGCGGGCGGCAGTTCGAGCGTCACGGCCAAAGCTATCGCGGCAGTTGGCGGCATTGCTCAGTCCAACAACTACTCTGTGCAGCAATATCTGCCATATTCGCCGGCGCTCGCCGATCCGTTCGCGAATGTGACGCCCGATCCGAATGCGATGAACTGCACGAATGCAGCTCTTGATCAAAGCACGAACATCGCGGCGGCCATTGCGAGCGGCACGAACTGCTGGTCGTCTTTGTCGGTGGGATCGAACAAAACGCTCAACTTAGGAAGCTATGCAGGGCCGGTGTACATTAACGGCGGTAGCGTTGACTTGAAGGGCGCGTTCACCTGCACCGGCTGCACGATCGTGCTGACCAACAAGAGCACGGCGACGAACGCAACCATCGGCACGCTTTCGTCCAATGCCCAGGCCAGCAATAACATCACGGCGCCAACCAGCGGCCCATACAAGGGTTTGGCGATCTATCAGGATCGCCGGGCGACCGGCAACACGGACAAGATCAACGGTGGATCAGGTTCGATAATCACCGGAGCGGTGTACTTCCCCAGCGACGTGCTGTGGATTAACGGGAGTGGCAGTGCGGCGTCGCTCTGCGCGCTACTGATCGCGCGTCGGATTGTATTCACCGGCAACAGCGGGATTTCGCTCTTGAACGCGAGCGACAGCATCTGCGCTGCGTCAGGATTGCCGAGTGGCGGCGCCATCAAAGTAGTGAGGCTCGTCGCATGAGCCGCGCTGCCCTCCGCGAGCACGCGCTGAATGAACGCGGAGCGGTCATCATCGAGCTCGCAATCGTTGCGCCGGTGCTCGCATTAATGATTATCGGCGTCGTCGATCTGAGCAACGCATACAGCCGCAAGCTAGCCCTTGAGCAGGGGGCACAGCGCGCGATCGAGAAGATTATGCAGACGACCGACTATGACACCGTCGAGGGAACGTTGACATCCGAGGCCTTATGCCAGGTCAACGGAACAAATACGAACGGGACTTGCAAATCCTCTCCGATTTCGGCTGGCAACGTAACGGTGTCCTACCGCCTGGAATGCACGAATTCGGGGGGGACGATAACGCCGCAGACGAGCACGGACGCGACCGCATTCGATGCCTATACTTGCCCAACCGGAACGGCCAAGGAAGCGCGCTATATTCAAATCGCGATTACTGACAATTATCAGGCGATGTTTCCGGTCCAGTTCTCCGGGTTCACCGCGGGCGGCTACCCACTTACGGCGACGGCCGGCATGAGGACGCAATGAAAACAGCCCCCCACATTGCAACGGACGAAACCGGCGTCGCCGCGATCGAGACCGCATTCGCCCTACCGATTCTGATCGTGATGATCTATATGATGGTCCAGCTGGCTGAAGTTTATCGCGCACTGGCCGGAATTCAGCAAGGGCTCGGCGAAGGCGCGCGCTATGCGACGCTATGCGTCACACCAAGTACATTGGGATGCAACACGCCAAGTACGGCGAACATCAAGCAGAAGATTAACGACAGCGTATATGGCATCGGGCCAGGCACGTTCACTGTTTCCGATCCCGTTAAGGGAACCTCGGGAACGAGCACATACTACGATCTTTCGGTCGCATATTCGCAGCCGACTAGCTTGCTGCTGTTCGCGACTCCGGACGTCAACGTCACCCGCACGAAGCGCGTGTGGGTAGCAGGCAGCTAGGCCGGAGAATGGTTGCGGGGAGAACCCAAGGGGGGCGACCGAATTATCGTGAAGCTGGACGAAGGCGACCAATGGGTCGCAACTCGAGGCGTCGAACGCAGAGCCCGCTCAATCACAGCGGCAAATTGTTCATCGTCGATCGTGCGCGGCCAACCGGAACGCAACTCATCCATCAGCTCTTCGAAGCGGACTTTTAGGAAGCGATGCCGCCATTTGCCGAAGGGGTGTTCGTGAACACCCAGTTTGCCAGCAACGAACTTGCTGGCAATACTGTCGTCACAGCGCAGGATACTCCGGCATCGCTCCGACATTGACCGTGCCACCCGCCGCCGTCGAACCTGCCGCCCCAAATACTCGCGCTCTTCCACGTTCAAAATCAAAGGTGCCGTCGGCCGACCAGTCGCGTTCGCCATCCTGCGCTCCTGTCCGTTGGAGCGCAGCATACAATGAGGCTTCGGCCCGGTTTTCAGATCCTCAACCGTCGCCCGCTTGGCCACTTAGCCACCGTCTTGGGGTTGACCCCAAGATCTCGGCTCAGTGCCGAGAGCGAAGCTTGCGATCACTGTATTGCTGCTTTGACGGCGTGCGTGGTCGTGGCGCTCCCGTGACGTACCTGTCCTAGAATGCTTCCTTCCATTTCAATGAAAGGACCGCACCATCAAACCGTGGGATCAAACACCTAGCGCGAGAGCGCCGAACACGCCGGCATCGGGGCCGAGGCCAGCGGGGACGATAATCCGTTCCAATTCTGTGACGGTCTGGCCCGGGAGATATTGCCGGAGCCGGTCGGCGGTGGCGATCCGCACACGGGGCAGCAGGTGCGACTGGCCGTAACCGACCCCGCCGCCGACGACGATCCGCTGGGGTGACAGGGTCAAAATCAGCATCTGCATCAGTTCTGCGACCTCCCCCGCAACCAAGTCCCACAGCGGATCAGTTGGCGGCAGCGCTTCGGCGGGGCGGCCGGCGCGCAGCGCGATCGCCGGTCCCGAAGTGAGCCCCTCGAGGCAGTCGCCATGAACCGGGCAGGCGCCAGGGAAAGCATCACCTGCAGCGCGGCGAATGCGGACATGGCCGATCTCGGGATGGATCGCGCCGTGGAGCGGCTTGCCGTCGATCACGATCCCGCCGCCGATACCCGTGCCGATCGTCAAATAGACGTGGACCGAGCAGCCCACCGACGCACCCCAAAATCCCTCGGCCAGCGCCGCGCCTGCGACGTCGGTATCGAAGCCGACGGGCACGCCGAGCCGCCCCGAGAGCGTTCCGACGACATCAGCCCCCGTCCAGCCGGTCTTGGGCGTCTCGAGGATGCGGCCGAAGCGGGCGCTGTTACGGTCGAGGCACAGCGGGCCGAAGCTGGCAATGCCCAGCGCGTCGAAGCCATGCTCGGCGTTCGCGCGCTCGAGCCAGTCGCCGACTGCGGCTAGCGTCGCCGGGGCGTCCTCGCCCGTCGGCCATTGCTGCCGCGCGACAATCTGGAGCCCTTCAGCAACGACGGCGATGCACTTTGTCCCGCCGAGTTCGACGCCGGCGACGCGTTTCCGGCTGGTGCTCAAGCGAGCGTCGCCCGGTCGCCGTCAAGCGTCAACCGCAATGGCGCCGCGGGGGTACCGCCGAAGTGGCGACGCCCAAGCTGCGGATTGTCAGGCTCGGCGGACAGGCCGGGGCGATCGACGAAGGACACGACGCTCAGGTCGCCCCGCACGAGCCAGCTGAACGCCTGGATCGGGGATTCCGGCGGATTGCCGAATACCAGCCCCGAACCGTTTAGTGGCCGCCATGGGCCGTCTATCCGTTCTGCTACCATTCCGTACAATCCATTGGGACCGCTCGGGCCATTTGCGGCGAAGACTTTCGTCTGCGTTGACCAAAAGCAATAATAATGACCGTCGCGGCAAAGGACATGCGGGCGTTCGAGTTCATTGTTGAGACCGTCGGCGCTGATCAGCGGTTCGCCGAGGATCCAGCGGTCTCGGTCGCGCCGGGCAATTCCGACTGCCCCGTTCCATGGCGACGAGGATTGCGCGAGCGTTTGGATCACCGGCGCCTCGTCGGGCATTGGTCGTGCGCTGGCTATTGAGCTAGACAGGCGGGGCGCTCTCCTGGTCCTTTCTGGTCGTCGAAAAACCGAACTAGCTCATACACAAGCACAATTGTCCCAGCCTTCCCTTGTGCTTGCCTTCTAAGCGACGGATCACGACGCTCTACAAGCCTTGGTCGATGAGGCAGTCGCATGGGGGCCCAGTGGCATCAACTTGCTAATTAATAATGCCGGCGTCAGACAGCGTAGCCTCATCATCGACACCGATTTTTCAGTTTATCGCGAACTAATGGAGGTCGACTTCTTCGCACCAGTCCGCCTCACGCAATTGATCCTTCCTCATATGATAATGCGAGGCCACGGCCACATTGCGGTGATATCTTCGATAGCGGGCAAGGTCGGCGTACCGCTGCGCAGCGGCTATAGTGCCGCAAAGCACGCGATATTTGGCTGGTACGATACGCTACGTGCCGAGATTGAAACGGCCTATGGAATCGACGTCAGCGTAATCGCACCTGGATCGGTCCAGACGGACGTCGCAATCAACGCGCTATCTGCGACTGGCCAGCCCCGCGGTCATTCCGACGATAACATTTCGAACGGCATGCCTGCGGCGGAAGCAGCAAGGCAGATCGCGGAGGGGCTGTCAGCCGGCGTACGGGAGATCCTAGTGGCGGAGGGCCAAGAAGCTCAGGCTGCAATGCTTCGAGCCCATCAGCCGGAGAAACTATTCAAGATGCTGGCTGACGAGGGTGCGCGCCTAGGCTCAGGACTCGTTGATCAGAGCCAGAAGATGACGGTTGCGGCGAGTGCGATAGCGGAGAAGAAGACGGTCGGGCAGCGGTCGTATCGAGTGGCGACGCGGCGCCAGTCTTTGAGCCGACCGAACATGATCTCGA
>JBBQDG010000033.1:0-28686 GCA_038319435.1 Sphingomonadales bacterium
ATCGAGATCATGTTCGGTCGGCTCAAAGACTGGCGCCGCGTCGCCACTCGATACGACCGCTGCCCGACCGTCTTCTTCTCCGCTATCGCACTCGCCGCAACCGTCATCTTCTGGCTCTGATCAACGAGTCCTGAGCCTAGCAGCCATCTACGTTACGACCAAGCTGTTCGTGAGCGCGGAGGCTCGTGAACAAGATGCATGGGCTCAACTCCGCGGGCTCGAGAGCTGGACTGGACCTCTCGGTCAAGCTGGACGCGTACATTTCGTGAGCGCGCTGCAGGTTGCGAGGTACGAACTGTGGGAAACTCGAGTTCTCGCCGAGGTGGCGTTCCGTCGCGCGGAAGCGACAGGCCTCGGGGATTTCAATTCGAAATCACAAGTGAAGGGCTATAGTATTCCGCACTCTGTTTGTCTGCCCATCGACACGCCGCGCATGGCCGCTTTGAAAATCCTGAACAAAGACAGCCCGCCTTGGGGCCAGCCAAAATAAGTGCTCAGCGAAAAGAGTGAGGTTCCGGCTACGTCGGCTTACCGCCAAAAACAGCTATCGCCACCATCAGCCATCAAAGCTCCCACCTCATGCGCACCCGCCTCTCCATTTGTGCCCGCAAACAGCGTTACCTCACGCTGTCCGCCGCGCATCTTGTCGCTGCGGCCGCCACCACCACCCTTCGCCCCTATCGCTGCGACCGCTGCCACCACTATCACCTGACCAGCCGCACCAAGGGCAAACGCGTCCCCCGCCCCCTCTTCGCCAACACGCCGAATGACGGTAAGGCGGCGCCATGATCACCCTCACTCCCGGCACCGTCACACTCGCCACCCTTCGCGACCTGTGGTCCGGCGCCCCCGCCCGCCTCGCCCCGTCCGCCCTCGCCGCAATCGACACCGCCGCCGCCTCGGTCGAGCGCATCGTCGCCGGCGGCGCGACCGTTTATGGCGTCAACACCGGCTTCGGCCTCCTCGCGCAGACCCGCATCGCCCCCGAACGCCTCGCCGACCTCCAGCGCAATCTCATCCTCAGCCACAGCTGCGGCCTCGGCGAGCGGCTCCCCCGCGCCACCGTCCGCCTGATGATCATCCTCAAGCTGATCGGCCTCGGCCGCGGCCATTCGGGCGTCCGCCGCGACGTGATCGACGCGCTCCAGTCCCTCCTCGACGCCGACGCCATGCCCGTCATCCCGTCCCAGGGAAGCGTCGGCGCGAGCGGCGACCTCGCCCCCCTCGCCCACCTCGTCGCCACCCTCATGGGCGAAGGCCGCATTGACCTCGCCGGCGAAAACCTCACCGCCGCGCAGGCCCTTGCCCGGATGAACCGCGAACCCCTCACCCTCGGCCCCAAGGAGGGCCTCGCGCTGATCAACGGCACGCAAGCCTCGACCGCGATCGCGCTCGACGCGCTGTTCCTCGGCGAGCGGGTGTTCGCCGCCGCATTGGGCTCGGGCGCGATGGCGGTCGACGCCCTCATGGGCAGCTGCGCACCGTTCGACGCCCGCCTCCACGAATTGCGCGGCCAGCCCGGTCAGATCGAAGTTGCGGCCCGCCTCCGCGCCCTCCTCGACGGCAGCGACATCGTCACCAGTCACCATGATTGCGACCGGGTGCAGGACCCCTATAGCTTCCGCTGCCAGCCGCAGGTGATGGGCGCGAGCCTCGACCTCCTCGTCAACGCCGCGCGCACCCTGACGATCGAGGCCAACGCCGTGACCGACAATCCGATCCTCTTCCCCGACGTTGATGGCTCTGGGGACGAAGCCATCTCCGGCGGTAATTTCCACGCCCAGCCGGTCGCCTTCGCCGCCGACATCATCGCCATGGCACTATGCGAAGTCGGCAGCCTCAGCGAGCGCCGCACCTCGGTCCTCGTCGACCCCAAGATGAGCCGCTTGCCAGCCTTCCTGACCGACGACGGCGGATTGAACTCTGGCCTGATGATCCCGCAAGTCACCGCCGCCGCATTGGTGTCGGAAAACAAGTCGCTCGCCTTCCCCGCCTCGGTCGACTCGATCCCGACCAGCGCCGGGCAGGAAGACCATGTCTCGATGGCCCCGATCGCCGCGCGCAAGGCCGTCCGCATCGCCCACAATGCCGCGGGAGTCATCGCGGTCGAACTCATCGCCGCCGCGCAAGGTCTCGATTATCACCGCCCGCTCGCTACCAGCCCCGCGCTGACCGCGCTCCACGCCCGCGTCCGCGCCCTGTCACCTCACCTTGACACCGACCGCTACTGGGCCGACGAAATGGCCGCGATCCAGGCCGCTGTCCTCGCCGGCACCCTCGTCGAAGAAACCGTCCTGGACTAGCGCCGACGCCTGGCCGGGCTCGCCACCCTGGTCCACGTCTGCGTTTTGCAGATCAGCCCGCCCATCGCACACCCCTGGACGTCGAGCGTCCGTGGGCCCGTCAGATGCAACTCTCCCTCGGCATGGACATTGCGATCGGGCACGAAAATATCGCCCCGCCACGCGCCCTCGCCGATTGGCTCGAGCCCGCTCATCAGCTCGGCCCCGACCAGCCGCTCCGTGCCCGCCTGCGCGGCATCCTCGCGCGCCCGTGCCGACGCTGCAATCACCCGCCCGCACAAAGTCGGCCCACACGCCCCGATATGCACTGTCACGCTCCCGCGCGGATTGCGCCAATTGCCCTCGAGCGGTGACGCGGCCTGCGCCGCCCCGGCGCTCGCCACCAGCGCGAAGAACAGCGCCCTCTTCACCCGACCCGCGTCCACACCTGCGACTTGCACAGGAACCCCAACAGACAGCCGCTGACCTTGATCCGGTTGGCATCGACCAATCGGATCGTACCCGGCGCATGGATGTTGCGATCGGGCAGGAACACCATCCCCTTCCATTGCCTGGCGCCACTGGGCACCATCGAATGCATCAGCAACGCACCGACCAGATTGCCAAAGCCCGACTTGATTGCCTTCTCCTTGACGCGCGGCGTGCCCGAGATCGCGTGCCCACAAAGTGCCCGCCCGCACGGCGCGATATGGACCACCACATTTTCATGCGGGTTGGTCCAATTGCCCTCGATCGGCGCGTCGGCGATCGCCGGGGCGGAGACGAGCGACAAGGTCGCGGCTGCAAGCAGATATATTTTCATGGTGCCTTCCATAGTCACGTGATGCTTAACCCGACGTTGCGCACGGAGGTTCCTCGCGTTCAGACTTGCCGAACAGCGCCGTCACCGCCCCGCGCCCCCTTCCGCGAACGCCCTCGCTAATGAAAATCGCGGCTCTTGGGAATGCAGTTCAAGTTGCGCGGATGACCCCCGACCGGAGCTCGCCAGCTGCCCGCACCATCGCCCGCCGACAGCGTCGACGGCAGCGTCTCTTCGCTGATCGCGCGGAGCATCGCCGTGTCATCGACCAGCGTTCGCGCGACGACATGGATCACCTCTTCGTCCCGCTGCACCATCCCGTGGACCGCCATCAACCGCGCGCCCATGACGATCTTGCGCTGCGCCGCAAAGGCATCGGGCCAGATCACCAGATTCGCGATCCCGGTTTCGTCCTCCAGCGTGATGAAGCACACCCCCTTGGCGCTCCCCGGCCGCTGGCGGATCAGCACCAGCCCGGCAAGAGACACCCGCCGCCCATATTTAAGGCTGCCGAGTTGGTCGGCGGTGGTGAATCCTTTTCCCCGGTAATGTTCGCGCAAGAACTGCATCGGATGCGCCTTCAATGATAATCGCACCGTCTGGTAATCGGCCACCACCTGCTCGCCCAATGGCATCGCGGGAAGCCGGACGACCTCAGTCTCCCACCCCTCGTCACGCGCATCGGCATGCGCGAACAGCGGCAGGTCAGGCGCGCCCTTCAACGCCCGCGAATCCCACAATGCCCCCCGCCGGTCGAGCCCGATCGACCGAAACGCGTCCGCCTCGGCGAGCTTGCTAACCGACGCGACATTGGTGCCCGATCGGCGCTTCAAATCCTCCACCGAAACATAAGCAGTATCCCCCCGAGCCCCCACTACCCGCGTCGCCGCATCGAGCCGCAGCCCGTCGATCATCCTGAGGCCCAGCCGAAGCACCTCTCCCCCCCTCCCTTCCCGGGAGGGGCGACTCGGCGCAGCCGAGCGGGGGTGGGTAGGGAGCGCAGCGAGCCGGTCCGACCGTCGCGCCAGCTCGCTTCGCTCGTCACCTACCCCCATCAACCGCCGGTCAGGCGGTTGATCCTCCCTGTCAGGGAGGGGAGCTTCGAGCGTACAATCCCACTCACTCGCATTCACATCGACCGCCCGCACCTCGACCCCATGCTCCTGTGCATCCCGCACGATCTGCGCCGGCGCGTAAAACCCCATCGGCTGCGAGTTCAACAGCGCGCACGCAAACGCCGCCGGATATTTCCACTTCAGCCAGCTCGACACATACACCAGATGCGCGAAGCTCGCCGCGTGGCTCTCGGGAAAGCCATATTCCCCGAACCCCTTGATCTGGTCGAAACAGCGCTGCGCAAACTCGGGATCATACCCCCGCCCGACCATCCGCCCGACCATCTTCTCCTGCAGCAACTCAATCGTCCCGCGCGAGCGGAACGTCGCCATCGCCTTGCGCAACTGATTCGCTTCCGCCGAGCTGAACTTCGCCGCATCGAGCGCGATCTTCATCGCCTGCTCCTGAAAGATCGGCACGCCCAGCGTTCGCCCCAGTATCTTCTCCAGCTCATCGGCATCGCCATGCTCGAGCGCAGGGCACGGAAAAGTCACCGGCTCCTTGCCCGACCGCCGCTTGAGGAACGGGTGCACCATATCCCCCTGGATCGGCCCCGGCCTCACGATCGCCACTTCGATCACCAGGTCGTAAAAGCACCGCGGTTTCAACCGCGGCAGCATGTTCATCTGCGCCCGGCTTTCGACCTGGAACACGCCCAGGCTGTCGCCCTTGCACAGCATGTCATAGACCCCCGCCTCCTCGCGCGGCACCGTTGCCAGCTCCCACCGCTCGCCATGATGCGCCTCGATCAAATCGAACGCTTTGCGCACGCACGTCAGCATCCCCAGCGCCAGCACGTCGATCTTGAGGATGCCGAGCTCCTCGATATCGTCCTTGTCCCATTCGATGAACGTGCGATCGTCCATCGCCCCATTGCCGACCGGCACCGTCTCGATCAGCGGCCGTTCGGTCAGGATGAACCCGCCGACATGCTGCGACAGATGGCGCGGCATTCCGATCAGCTGGGTCGCTAGCGCCACCGTCCGCCGCAAGTGCGGATCGGCGAAATCGAGCCCCGCCTCGCCGACCCGTTCCTCGGCGATATCGGCCTCCATGTTCCCCCATTGGGTCGAGGCGATCGCCGCGGTCACATCGTCCGACAGCCCCATCACCTTGCCGACCTCGCGGATCGCCGAGCGCGGGCGATAATGGATCACCGTCGCCGCGATCCCGGCGCGGTCGCGACCATATTTGGCGTAGATATGCTGGATCACCTCCTCGCGCCGCTCATGCTCGAAATCGACGTCGATATCGGGCGGCTCCTTGCGCTCCTCCGAAATGAACCGCTCGAACAACAACGAGTTGGTCGACGGATCGACCGCGGTCACCCCCAGGCAATAACAGACCGCGCTGTTCGCCGCGCTCCCACGCCCCTGGCACAGGATCGGTGGATCGAGGCTGCGCGCGAACGCGACGATGTCATGCACCGTCAAAAAATAGCGCGCGAAATCGAGGCGTCCGATCAGCGCCAGCTCATGCTTCAATTGCTTGATGATCTTGACCGGCACCCCCTCGCGCCAGTGCCGCGACGCCCCGACCCACGTCAGATGCTCCAACTGCGCCTGCGGCGTTCGCCCCTCGGGAACGCTCTCGCGCGGATACTCATATTTGAGTTCATCCAAACTGAAATCGATCGCATCGGCAAATGCCCGCGTCGCCACAATCGCATGCGGCCAGCGCGCGAACAGCCGCGCCATTTCTCCCGGCGACTTCAAGTGCCGCTCGGCATTGGCATCGAGGATATACCCCGCCGTCACCAGCGTCACCTTCTCGCGAATACAGCTCATCACATCCTGCAGCGGTCGCCGTTCGGGCGCGTGATAATGAACATCGTTGGTCGCCAGCAGCCCGAGCCCGTGTCCGCGTGCCATCCGGTCCAGCCGCTCGATTCGCGCCAGGTCATCGCCGCGATAGCGATGCGCCGCCGCGACATGCGCCATCCCCGGCAACTCCGCGACCAGCCCCGGCAATGCGCCCTCGAACGCATCGAGATCCGCCCCGGGCATGGCGATGAAGGCAATGCCTTCGCCGTGCAGCGCGACCTCGGACAGCAGCAGATCGCACTTCCCCTTGGCGCTTCGCATCTTGCCGAGCGACAGCATCCGCGACAGCCGCCCATACCCCTCGCGATCGCGCGGATAGGCGAGCAACGCGGGAGCATCCACCGGCTCGACCCGGCACCCGATCAGCGGTCTGAGCCCGGCTCCCTTTGCCGCGCTATGCATCCGCACCACACCGGCCAGCGTGTTGCGATCCGCGACCCCGATCGCGTCCATCCCCAGCTCAAGCGCCGTCAGCACCAACTCGATCGCATCCGACGCCCCGCGCAAAAACGAGAACGGCGTCGTCACCCCCAGTTCGACATAGTCCGCGCGCGCCACCACGGGCAGCTCCGCCCCGTCATCGAGCACCAGCTTGCGCCGCGCAAAGCCGGTATATTCAGGCACCATGCCTCACCCGAATAGCCCGTGTACAAACCACCCCGGCACCCCCCCGCGGCCATCGCCGATCACTCCTTCGCGAAAGATCCAGAACCGCCGTCCGGCCCCGTCCTCGACCCGGTAATAATCCCGCAGCCGAGTCCCCGCAGGTTCGCGCCACCACTCGGGTGCGATCCGCTCGGGCCCCTCCACGCGCAAAATGTCATGCACCCGCCGCCGCCACGTGAACCGCCGCGGCACGCCCTCGGGGGTCGCATAAATCACCCCGATCGCCTCGGGCCGGTCGAGCAATCGCTCGGGCCTAATCCTCCCCTGCTTTCGCAGGGGAGGGGGACCGCTCAGCGAAGCTGAGTGGTGGAGGGGCCGGTGCGCCGCTCGCAATGCCCCTCCACCATCCTGCGGATGGTCCCCCTCCCCTCGAAGGCGAGGGGAGGAATTCACCGCACTTGCCCACCCACTCGCCCGCTCGGGCACATGGCTCGCCCGCGCGTCGGGCCGCCGCACCCGCTCCTTGCCCAGCCGCACCGTCAACCGATCGACCAGCCGCGCCAGCTCAAGCTCCTTCGCCGGCCCGCCGATCAGCGCGTCCTGCCCCGGCGCCAGTGGCTCGCACCAAATCGCGGTCAGTGCGAAGGCGTCAATCCCATACCCCGGGTCGATCTCGCCTGCCTTCTCCGCCAGCAACCGCACCAGATGCGCCGCATCGCGCGTCGGCAGCGAGGTTTCGGCGACCACCTCGCGCACCTCGCCATCGACCCGCCACGCCGACAGCATCACCCGCCGCGCGCCCAGTCGCCGCACCCCCAATTCCTCCGCCAACGGTTCCGCCAGCTTGGCCAGCGCCTGCCCCGCCACCCCCGGATCGTCGACCGGCTCGGCCAGCCTGAGCGTCGCGCGCGGCGGCACTTCCACCGCTAGCCCGGTCAGCGGTTCAGCCGTCCGCCCCATCAACCGGTCGAGCGCATCGATCGGATTATCCGCCTCGCGGAACCGCCGCGCCAGCGAACGCCGCGGCACCCCCGCCAGCGCCCCGATGGTCTTAAGCCCAAGTCGATTCAACGTGTGATTAGCCTCGGCCGACAAGCGCAGCGCGGCGACGGGAAGTCGCGACAAACCTTCCCTCTCCCCTTGCGGGAGAGGGTCGACTCGCCGAAGGCGAGCGGGGTGAGAGGACTGCGCCCCGCATCGCCCCGCCCTCTCACCCTTCCGCAGCCGACGGCTGCTCCCCCCCTCTCCCGCAAGGGGAGAGGGGAATCTTGCCAGCGCCCACGCCGCCCCCGCCGTCCCCGCCACCGCCGCGCGGCAACACAGCCCCATCCTCCCGAACCCGCGCTCGATCTCCTCGACCAACCCCGCCTCACCCCCGAACAAATGCGCGACCCCCGTCACCTCCATTCGTACCCCGTCCGTCCCGTCGACCTCGACCAGCGGCGACCACCGCCCCGCCCAGTGCGCCAGCTTCGCCACCAGCGCCGCGTCCCCCGCCGCATCCCACGCCACCGCGCCAAGTCCCGGGAACAGCGCCCGCGCATCGGTCAGCCGCATCCCCGGCCGCGCCCCGCCGTCCGCCGCCGCGCGTGTCACCGCGACAATCCGCTGCCCGTGCTGCGCCTCCTCGACGAGCGCGACGCACAAGTCGCGCTCGTCGGCCACATCAGGCGCGCCGCCGCTCGCCTTGATCCACCGTTCGATCGGCAGATACGGCCACCACACGCTGCAAATCCGCCGGGTCACGCCCCGCGCTCCGGCATCCTGGCCACCGCCCCGGCACCGCCCCACGCGCCCGAAATAACTCGGCGTTCCACACCGCCTCCCCCGGCGCCCGCGCGTCGAGTTCGTTCGCCAGTGACGGCGCACTCGCCACCCGCCAGCGCATCCGCGCCCCGCTCAGGTTCGCCGACCCGCCAAGCCGCACCAGCCACGCCAGCACCCCCGATCGCTCGGCCGCCACTGCCAGCCGCCGCGTCGCTGTAAAGTCGAGCGCGCGCGGGTCGCCCCAGATCTCGCCCACCACCCCGCCTAGCGCCGAACATCTGAGGCCCTCCTCCATCGCCCACAGCGCGGCCCGCGCATCGCTCGCCTCGACGTGGATGAGTCCGGCGGCAATCTCGCCCCCCAACCCCGGCGGATACACCCGCCCTCCCTCGAGGATTGCCATACGTTCCTGCACCCACAGCAGCGGCGCCGCGCCACCAAGCTGGGCGAGCAAGAACCCGGTCGCCCCGCCATCGCGAGGGCTTGCCGCGAACAATTCGGACAAGGTTGGTCGCCCAGCCCCGGGCAACCGCTCCGTCGCCCCCCGCTCGCCTCCCAACGAGGCGCACGCCTCCCCACGCTCCCCTCGGGTGCCATCGTCAGCAGGCGGCCGAAAGGCCTCGCTGCCGACCAGGGAAAGACCTGTCGCCACACGACTCGCACCGTTGTTGTTCTACTTATGTTCTCATACCCCGAGTCCACCCGGGGGAGTCAACAGCGCACCCGCTGCGACGACGCTAAACCCGCTCGACCTCGTCGAGAAAAATGCGGATCTCCTTCACTACCCGTTCCAGTACCGGTCGCGACACCGCGAAGCCCATGTGGCTCGAATCAATCTCGACAGCCTTGTCGCTCTCATGCGCCAGCCCACGCGCCGACCTGACCGACACGATCCCGTCGCGCCGCGACCACAGCGCCAGGCTCGGCACCGGCGGCTTGTCCGTAATGCGCGGGAACGGCGGCTCGTCGACGGCATGCCCCGCGACCCGCTCGTACAACCAGCGCACATTGGTGTTGGTCCGCAAATCCCCCGAAAAGGGCGAGCCCAGCGTTACCACGGCGCGCACCTTGGCCGGATGAGTACGCGCCAGTTCCCGCGCGAACAGCCCGCCCAGGCTCCACCCCACCAGCAGCACCTTCCTTGGATCATGCACCGCATCGAGCCTGCGCCCCAATTTCTCGAGCGTGTCGATCTTGGCGCCCTTGTTGAGCCCCAGCTCCCACGGATAGGTCCGCCACCCACCGCGCGCGAGCCCCCGGCGCAACTCCATCGTCGTCCGATCGTCGGCCAGAAACCCCGGCAGCACCAGCGCCGGCGGCCCGTCCTCGGGCCCGCGCGGCCCCAATGGCCCAAGTCCCGCCATCAGCCGCGGCAAGTGCCACGCCACCTCGGCAATCCTCAGCCAGCCCGACGGCGCCCGGTCATCAGGGTCGATCGCGCCCTGCTCCACTACAGAAACTCGCCGCCCATCATCGCCTGCAGCGCCTTGGGCAACCGCACGCGTCCGTCCGCCGTCTGGTGATTCTCGAGCAGCGGCACGAGGATGCGCGGACTCGCCAGCGCGGTATTATTGAGCGTGTGCACGAACCGCACCTTCCCCTCCCCGTCACGATACCGCAAATTGGCCCGCCGCGCCTGCCACTCGTGCAGCGTCGAGCAGCTGTGCGTCTCCCGATACTTATAGAGGCTCGGGACCCAGCTTTCGATGTCGTTCATGCGAAATTTGCCAAGCCCCATGTCGCCGGTCGACGTCTCGATCACTTGGTAGGGAATCTCCAGCTCGCTCAGCAAATGCTCCGCCAGCGCCAGCAACCGCGCATGCCAATCCGCCGAAACCCCTTCGTCATTCTCGCAAATGACATAGGCCTCGACCTTCAAAAACTGGTGCACCCGCAGCAACCCGCGCACATCGCGCCCCGCACTCCCCGCCTCGCGCCGGAAACAGGGCGACAGGCCTGCATAGGTAATCGGCAGGCTCGCCCCGTCGAGGATCTCCCCCGAATGCAGCGACGTCAGCGCGATCTCGCCCGTCCCCGCCAGAAACAGATCGTCGGCCGGAACCGCATAAGCCTCGTCCTCATGCCCCGGGAAATGACCCGTTCCGACGAACGCGGATCGTTTGGCCAGCGACGGCACCGTGATCGGCGTGAACCCGGCGGCCGAAACCTGTTGCAGCGCCCACCCCATCAGCATCGTCTCGAGCAGCGCGAGGCGCCCCTTGAGGCAATACGTCCGCGATCCCGACACCTGGACGATCCGGCTCAATTCGGCCCAGTCATTCTTCTCGATCAGCGCAACATGATCGAGCGGCTCGAACTCGAACGACGGCACGATGCCCTCGGTGCGAATGACGACATTGCTGTCCTCGTCCGGCCCGACGGGGGCGCCTGCCCACGGTATGCCGGGAAGCTTGAGCATCATCGCCCCGAGTTCGGCCTCTCGCTCGGCTCCCTCGGCCTCGATCGCGCCAGCCTTCACCCCGGCTTCTTTGGCTCGAGCCCCGAGCGCGGCCCGCTCCTCGGGCACGGCATCCTTGAACCTGGCACTAATCGCGTTCCGCTGGGCGCGAAGCTCGTCAACCTCGGTCTTGCCGCGTCGCACCTGCTCCTCGAGCGCCAGCAGCACGTCGAGATCGACCGGCACCCCCTTGTCACGGATCGCCCGTTCGACGTCGGCGCGATTGCGCTTGATGAAATCCATGCTCAACATCGTCGCCACCTGCGATAAAGCAGCCGGGCAAGCAAGGCCAAGCGGGTAGGGGACCGATCAATGAACGCGATATTGGTCTTCTTCGGCGGCGGTCTTGGCGCGCTGCTCCGCTTCGCCGCCGGACGCGCCGCATTGCTCGCAGGCTGGGCACCCCCGCTCGCCACCCTCGGCGTCAACATCGTCGGTTGTCTCGCGATGGGCCTGCTCGCCGGCTGGTTCACGAGCCGCGGCGGCAGCGACGCGACCAAGCTCTTCCTTCTCACCGGAGTGCTCGGCGGTTTCACCACCTTCTCCGCCTTCGGCCTCGACGCGCTGACACTTTATCGCACCAGTCCCGCCCACGCCGCCGCTTACGTCGTCGCCTCGGTGATCGTCAGCCTAATTGCCGTCTCACTTGGCTTCGCCCTCGCCCGCTAGCTGGTCGATTACCACCCCCAGCGCATGATCGCGCGCCGTCACCCCGCCCGCATCATGGCTCGTCAGCCGGAAATCGACCCGGTTCCACACGCTGGTGAACTCGGGATGATGGTCGGCCTTTTCCGCCGCCAGCGCGACCCGCGTCAAAAACCCGAACGCTTCCGAGAAATCGCCAAAGCGAAAGCTCTTGTGCAGCGCTCCGTCGCGCTCCTCCCACCCCGTCATGTCCGCGCACCTGCCACCACCAAATCGATCATCCGCTGATCTCCTCGTTCCCGGTCTAGCCGCGCCGCGCAAACTTGCCTACCGCTTGACGCCATGAAGCACTCCGCCTCCCGCCCGCTGATCGTCGGCATCGGCGGCACCGCCCGCCCCGGTTCCTCGACTGAACAGGCCCTCGCCCTCGCGCTCGCCGCTGCCGCCGAAGCCGGCGCCGACACCCGCATCTTCGGCGGCGAGGCGCTTGCCCGACTGCCCCATTATCTCAGCCCCGGAAGCGACAGCGCCGGCGCCGAGCTCGTCGCCGCCGTCCGCGCCGCCGACGGCCTCGTCATCGCCAGCCCCGGCTACCACGGCTCGATCTCGGGGCTCGTCAAGAACGCCATCGACTATATCGAGGACACTGCGCGCGACGGACGCGTCTATCTCGACGGAGTCCCCGTCGGCCTTATCGCCACCGCCTATGGCTGGCAGGCGACCGCTTCGACCATCGCCACGCTGCGCTCGATCGTCCACGCCCTGCGCGGCTGGCCGACCCCGCTCGGCGCCGGGATCAAGACCGAGAACGGCACCTTTACCGATGGCGTCTGCAACGATCCCGCCGCCGCCGCCCAGCTGACCCTCGTCGGCCGCCAGGTCGTCCAGTTCGCGACGATGCACATCTCCGACCCGTCGCTCACCGGTACCGGCCAGGGCTAGGAACCCACTGCGCCACAACGAAAAGGGCGGCCCCTAGCGGGACCGCCCTTGGCATTCGAAGTTTCGCTGCCAGGCTTAGCCGAGCAATTCCTGCTCCAGCTTCTTCGCCATTTCCTCGATATTCTCGGGTGGCCAGCCGGGGATGTCCATGCCAAGCCGAAGCCCCATCGACGACAGGACTTCCTTGATCTCGTTCAACGACTTGCGCCCGAAGTTCGGGGTGCGCAGCATCTCGGCTTCGGTCTTCTGGACCAGGTCGCCGATGTAGATGATGTTGTCGTTCTTGAGACAGTTGGCCGAGCGCACCGACAGTTCCAGCTCGTCGACCTTCTTGAGCAGGTAGCGGTTGAGCTGGTTGGTGTCGGCCTGGCTCTCGGCCGGGCTCGCCGCCGACGGCATGCCGCCCATCAGCGGGCTCGACGACGGCCGCATCGCGCCATCCTCGAAGCCGACGAACAGCGCCAGCTGGTCTTGCAGGATGCGCGCGGCATAGCCGACCGCGTCCTCGGGGCTGACCGTGCCGTCGGTCTCGACCGTCAGCGTCAGCTTGTCGTAGTCGAGCTCCTGGCCGACGCGGGTGTTCTCGACCTTGTACGCCACCTGGCGCACCGGACCATAGAGCGCATCGACCGGGATCAGCCCGATCGGGGCATCGGCCGGGCGGTTGTTGGCGGCAGGGACATAGCCTTTGCCGACGTCGGCGATCAGCTCCATGTTGAGCGTCGCGCCTTGGTCGAGGTGGCAGATCACCAGCTCGGGGTTGGTGACTTCAATGTCGCCGCTGGTCGCGATCTGGCCAGCGGTGACTTCGCCCGGGCCGGTGGCGCTCAGCTGGAGCCGCTTGGGGCCTTCGCCTTCCATCTTGAGCGCGAGCTGCTTGATGTTGAGCACGATGTCGGTGACGTCCTCGCGAACCCCCGCCAAGCTGCTGAATTCATGCAGCACGCCCTCGATCTTGATCGCGGTGACCGCCGCGCCCTGAAGCGACGAGAGCAAGACGCGGCGAAGCGAGTTGCCGAGCGTCATGCCGAAGCCACGCTCCAGCGGCTCGGCGACGAACACAGCCTTGCGGCGGCTGTCGCCACCGGGCTTGCGCTCGAGCGCCTGCGGCTTCTTGAGTTCCTGCCAGTTCTTTGCGTTGACGGCCATGTTCATCCCTTGGCAGCGGAGCAGCGGCGTCCCGCAATTGCTCCTGTGATGTTCAAACGTTCGATCGACCGGCAGCCATTGCCCCCGGTCGCAAATCTTAGACTCGACGACGCTTTGACGGGCGCACCCCGTTGTGCGGGATCGAGGTCACATCGCGGATCGAGGTGATTTGGAAACCGACCGCCTGGAGCGCCCGGAGCGCCGATTCGCGGCCCGAGCCGGGGCCCTTGACCTCGACTTCGAGCGTGCGCACGCCAGGCTCGGCGGCCTTCTTGCCCGCATCCTCGGCGGCGACCTGAGCAGCATAAGGTGTCGACTTGCGCGACCCCTTGAAGCCCATCGTCCCGGCCGACGACCATGCAATCGCATTGCCCTGGGCGTCAGTAATGGTGATCATCGTGTTGTTAAAAGACGCATTCACATGGGCGACGCCCGATGTGATATTCTTGCGTTCGCGGCGGCGAAGGCGCTGCGGTGCTTGAGCCATTGTTCGAAATCCTTGAAGTCATGCGAAGGAAGGGCGACCTGTTCAGGCCGCGCGACTTACTTCTTCTTGCCGGCGATCGGCTTGGGCTTGCCCTTGCGAGTGCGCGCATTGGTGTGCGTGCGCTGTCCGCGAACCGGCAGACCCTTCCGGTGACGAAGGCCACGATAGCAGGCAAGGTCCATCAATCGCTTGATGTTCATCGCCGTCTGGCGGCGCAGATCGCCCTCGACCGTATGGTCGGCGTCGATCGCCTCGCGGATGTGGAGCACTTCGGAATCGGTCAGGTCCTGGACCCGCCGCGCCGGCTCGATGCCCAGCTTCTTGGTAATCTCGACGGCCTTGGTCCGGCCAATGCCGTGGATATAGGTCAGCGCGATCTCGACGCGCTTGTTGGTCGGGATATTGACGCCCGCAATACGTGCCATTGATACACTCTCCTAGCTCCACAGGGCGGCGTGGCACGCGCGCCCCATCTCAAAGCGGTGGTCCATCCCGCTTCAACCTCGAAGCGGAACAGCAGCCCGTCCAACAGAAAAACGGCGCGCGCAATAATGCGCCGCCGACAACCGGTGAAACGGGATGACGTGCAGATAAGGTTCGCGCCTTCGCGAGTCAAGCGCCCGGCTTGCATCGCTGCCCTCTCGCGCTAAGCGGGCGGGATGCAGCGGCTGACCCTTGAAACGCCTGTACCCGAAAGCCTGCGCGGCGCCATCCTCGCGCTCGGCAATTTCGATGGCTTCCACCTCGGCCACCAGGCGGTCGTCGGGCGGGCGGTGCAGCGCGGCGCGCACGAGCGACGGCCGGTGATCGTCGCGACCTTCGACCCTCACCCCGTGCGCCATTTCCGGCCCGACACCCCGCCGTTCCGCCTGACCAGCCTCGACCAGCGCGAGCGATTGTTCGCGGCTGCCGGGGCCGACGCGATGCTGGTGTTCGGCTTCGACGGCAAGCTGGCGGCGACCAGCGCCGAGGAATTCGTCGACAACCTGCTCGCCGAGCGGATCGGCGCGGCGGGAGTGGTCACCGGCGAAGACTTCACTTTCGGAGCGAAGCGCAGCGGCAATGCGGCAGTCCTTGCCGAGCTGGGCGGACGCGTCGGAATCGTCGCCGAGACCGTCGCGCCGGTGTTCCTCGACGGGCAGCCAGTTTCGTCAAGCCGCATCCGCGAGGCGCTCATCGCCGGCGACCCCGGAGCGGCCACCCGCCTGCTCACCCGCCCGTTCGCGATCGAGGGCATCGTCGGACACGGCGACAAGCGCGGGCGGACGCTCGGCTACCCGACCGCCAACCTTAATATTGGATCCTATCTTCGCCCGCGCTACGGGATTTACGCGGTGCGGGTGCGGCTCGACGATGGCAGCGAGCATGACGGCGTCGCCAGCCTCGGCATCCGTCCTACCTTCGACCCGCCGGTCGAATTGCTCGAAACGATGATCTTCGACTGGTCGGGCGATCTCTACGACCGCCCGATCGAGGTCGCGCTGGTCGGCTTCATCCGGCCCGAGGCCAAGTTCGACGACATCGACGCGCTGGTGAAGCAAATGGACGCGGACTCCGTTGCCGTGCGCGTACTGCTGGCGTGACGGTTCCCATTCGCGTCCGCCCCCGCTAGAGCCGCGCCCAATGTCTGACACTCCCCAAGAAACCGGTGGCGACAAGCGCGATTGGCGCTCAACCGTCTTCCTGCCGAAGACCGACTTTCCGATGAAGGCCGGGCTGCCGCAGAAGGAGCCCGCGATCCTCGCCAAGTGGCAGGCCGACGGGGCGTATCAGCAGCTGCGCGCGGCGCGGGCTGGGCGCGAGAAATTCATCCTCCACGACGGCCCGCCCTACGCCAATGGCGACATCCATATCGGCCATGCGCTCAACCATATCCTCAAGGACATGGTGGTCCGCACGCAGACCCTGCTCGGCAAGGATGCGCCCTATGTGCCCGGCTGGGACTGCCACGGGCTGCCGATCGAATGGAAGGTCGAGGAACAATATCGCAAGAAGAAGCTCGACAAGGATCAGGTCCCGCTGCCCGAATTCCGCGCCGAGTGCCGGGCCTATGCGCAAGGCTGGGTCGACACGCAGCGCGAGCAGCTGAAGCGGCTCGGGATCGGCGGGGACTGGGATCATCCCTATCTGACGATGGACTATGCGGCGGAGGCGACGATCGTCGGCGAGCTGATGAAGTTCGCCGAGACCGGACAGCTGTATCGCGGCGCCAAGCCGGTAATGTGGTCCCCGGTAGAAAAGACCGCGCTGGCCGAAGCCGAGATCGAATATGAGGATGTAACGAGCACCCAGATCGATGTGGCGTTCGAGATTGTGGAGAGCCCGATCGCGGAGTTGGTCGGGGCCCACGCGGTGATCTGGACGACGACGCCGTGGACGATCCCGGTCAACCAGGCGATCGCGTTTGGGCCGGACGTGCATTACGCGCTCCACTTCATCTATGGTCAGACGGTTTTGGTGGCTTGCCACCTTTGGGCAAATTTATGGAAGCGTCACGAAGCGATGCTTGTAGATGCTTCTGGCGGCGGGCAAGGCCGCATCAGCGGTATCTTCTTGGGCTCTCAACTCGCCGGCACGATCGCCCGTCACCCGATGCACCACCTCGGCGGCTTTTTCGCCAAGCCGCGCCCGTTCCTCCCCGGCGAGTTCGTCACGACCGACACCGGGACCGGGCTCGTCCACATGGCGCCCGACCATGGCGAGGATGATTTCGCGCTGTGCAAGGCCAACGGGATCGAGCCGGTGTTCGCGGTCGAGGGGGACGGGAAGTATCGCGAGGATTGGGCATGGCTCGGCGGGCAGGGCTCGGTCATCAACACCAAGTTCAATGCGCCCGATGGCCCCATCTGCTCGGACCTGCGAGAGGCCGGGGCGCTGCTCGCGGCGAGCGATTTCCGGCACAGCTATCCGCACTCGTGGCGCTCTAAGGCCCGCGTCATTTACCGCTGCACTCCGCAGTGGTTCATCGGCATGGATGCGCCGCTGCCCGACGATCATTGCGAGAGTTTTGCCGAGAAGCGCTGGGACAATGAGGGCGGCACGCCGGGGCAGGGGCCGACGCTTCGCCAGCTCGCCCGTCGCGCCATCGTCGACACGCGCTGGGTGCCCGAGAAGGGCGAGAACCGCATCCGCTCGATGGTCGAGGGACGGCCCGACTGGGTGATCTCGCGCCAGCGGGCGTGGGGGGTGCCGATCGCACTATTTGTCGAGCGGGGGAGCAACACCCCGCTGGTCGATCCGATGGTCAATCAGCGGATCGTCGCCGCCGTCGCCGAACAGGGCGTCGATGCGTGGTGCGACGAGAATGTGCCCGCCTTCCTCGGCCCCGACCGCGATCCCGCCGCTTACGAGCGCGTCACCGACATTCTCGACGTCTGGTTCGACAGCGGCTGCACCCATGCCTTCGTGCTCGAGAGCGGCAAGTGGCCGGGGATGCAGTCACCCGCCGATCTCTATCTCGAGGGATCGGACCAGCATCGCGGCTGGTTCCAGTCATCGCTGCTCGAAAGTTGCGGGACGCGGGGTCACGCTCCGTACAAGGCGGTGCTGACGCACGGCTTCACGATGGACAACAAGGGCATGAAAATGTCCAAGAGCCTCGGCAATACGGTCAATCCGCTCGATCTGATGCGCGATTACGGCGCCGACATTTTGCGGCTGTGGGCGCTGTCGGTCGATTTCACCGAGGACCATCGCATCGGCAAGGAGATCCTCGCCGGGGTAGCCGACCAGTATCGCAAGCTGCGCAACACGTTCCGCTATCTGCTCGGCGCGCTCGACGGGTTCGGCGAGGACGAGCGCGTCGACATCGCAGCGATGCCCGAGCTCGAGCTCGAGCGCTATATGCTGTCGCTGCTCGCGGGACTCGACACGACCTTGCGCCAGGCAGTGGTGGACTATGATTTCAACAGCTACGTCCGCGCGCTGACCGACTTCTGCAACAACGATCTGTCGGCATTTTACTTCGATATCCGCAAGGACACGCTCTATTGCGAGGTCAATGCCGAGACCGGGGCGCAGACCGACAAGCGCCGCGCCTACCGCACCGTGCTCGACACGATGTTCGGAGCGCTGGTCCGCTACGCTGCGCCGGTAGTGGTGTTTACGAGCGAAGAGGTGTGGGGCACGCGCTATCCGGATGCCGGGAGCGTGCATCTCCTGGAATGGCCCGCCGTGCGTCATCCCGGCTTTCGCCGGGAGGACGCGTGGGTGGCGCTTCGCTTGCTTCGAGCGGAAGTGAATGAGGCAATCGAGCCGTTGCGGCGCGACAAGACCATTCGGTCCAGCCTCGAGGCCGATATACGCTTGCCGCAAGCTGCAGGCAGCGCCGACGAACTCGCCGAGCTGTTCATCGTCGCGTCAGTGACGTCGGGCGAGACGCTGGGGGTGACCAAGACCACCAATCACAAATGCGGCCGTTGCTGGCGCCACCTTCCCGATGTCGTCGAGGACGGCGACTTGTGCGGCCGTTGTGATGAGGTGGTTCATGCTTGACCGAAAAATCCTCCCCGGCACGGGGAGGGGGACCATGCGCAGCATGGTGGAGGGGCCGTGCGACGCGCGGGCTTTCCTCTTGCCCAGCGGCCCCTCCACCACGGCTTCGCCGCGGTCCCCCACCCCCGCTGGGGGAGGATTTTAATGCAAGCTAACCGCGCTTACGCCTTCCTCGTCGCGGGGGTCACTTTCCTTGTCGATCAGCTCAGCAAATATTGGGTCACCGGCCCGCTCGGCCTCGCCGTGGAGGGCGACCAGCGCTATGTGCTGCCAATCTTCAACTTCACCCGCACTCACAACCTTGGCATCTCGCTTGGCCTGTTCCGCGCCGACAGCGACGCCGCGCGGTGGGCTTTGGTCGCGGTCACCGCCGCCATCGCCATCGCCATGCTGGTGTGGATCATCCGCGAACCGCGCCACGGCGACCGGCTTGCATTGGGGCTTGTGCTCGGCGGGGCTGTCGGGAACATCCTCGATCGGATAAGGCTCGGCTATGTCGTCGACTTCGCCGATCTACACTTCGGGACATTTCGTCCGTTTTTGGTCTTCAATATCGCCGACGCCGCGATTAGCATCGGCGTCGTGATCCTGCTCGTTCGCGCCTTTTTGATCCGCGATACGGCAGACCCCAAGGAGAATATCAATGCGTAAGGCCGTCATCCTCCTCACCATCGCGGCTCTCGGGATGGGAGGCTGCGCCATTGGCAAGAGCCGCGGCAAATCGCTCGACGAATTCGCCGTAGCGCGCAACGCGCCGCTGGTGATCCCGCCCGACTATACGCTGACCCCGCCGGTCGCCGGAACGATCGGGATCAGCGCGACCGATGCGCAGAGCCAGGCGATCGACGCGCTGTTCGGCGGCCCCGCGCCGCGCAGTTCGACCGAATCCTCGATCCTCGACAGCGCCGGGCGCGACCGTGCCCCGATCGGCGCGCGCTCGACCGCGGGCGATCCCGCGACTCGCGTGGTCGACAAGGGCGCGGCGACCCCGGCGATCATCGCCGCCCCGGTCGGCAACGGGCAAGACGCCTCGGCCTCGACTCCGCAGTAAGAAGGCGACGCGCAACATGGCCACCGAAACCCTTTCCGCCCGGCTCGTTGAAGTCGAAGCGATGCTCGACCGCTCGCGGCGGCGGTTCGAGGAAGGGACCCGGCTGGTCGAGGAAGCGCACACGCTGCTCGGCGACATCCAGCAGCAGCTGATGGGTTCGCCGGCGACGATGACCGCCGACGAGAGCGAGGAGGCGGCGTCGCAGCTGCTGACCTCGATCAAGGCATCGGGCGGCGACATGCCGCCGACTCTGTGCGGCGGACGGCTGGCGGTCGACCAGAGCCAGCGGCTGATCCGCATCGACGGCCACCCGATCGGGATCACCGAGATGGAATATCGCGTGCTCGAGCTGCTCGCCTATGCGCGCAACAACGTCGTCACGCGCACGATGCTGCTGAAGCATCTCTATCGCCGCGCCGACGATCAGCCGCAGCCCAAGATCATTGACGTGTTCATCTCCAAGCTGCGCAAGAAGCTGAGGATGGCATCGAGCGGGGCCGAGTTCATCGAGACCATCCCGCAGCGCGGCTGGATCCTGCGCGACATCGACAATCAGGCGGACTGACCCCTCGGGGGCTTAAGGGTTCGTTAGCCGCGCGCGTTTACACCGGCGCGCATGATCCATTTCCTGCCCGACGAGTTCGACACGGCGACGCCTTGCAATGAGGCGGTCGCCCGACTGGTGAGCATCCGCACCGCGCTGATTGCTGCCGAACAGATCGTGGGGATACACTCGAGCGAGACAATCGAGCCCGCGACGCCGCCGACGGCGTGGGTCGAGATGCCCGCGGCGTGGTCGGAGGCTCGTCGACGCTGCTTCGACGCACGCTCGATTGAGGTTGCGCAGGGCGCTGCGGCGGGTCTCGAGATACTCGTAGCGCAACAAGCGGCGGGGACCGAGGCGCATCCCAGATCGGTCGAGCGGCTGACGCTCACCCTGCGCACCGAACTCGCCGACTTAGACAGACTGTTCAGCCTTTAGAGTGACCTAGCTCTTTCGGGGTGGCCGGGTCGGCGCCCCATTCGGTCCAGCTTCCTTCGTATAATCTGGTCGAGCCATTGCCGAGCAGATGCGCGGCGAAGAGCAGCGAACAGGCCGTAACGCCCGAACCGCAGCTCGCGGCAAAAGGGGCGGCGGGGTCGATCCCCGCCTGGGCGAACAGGCGCTTCACCTCATCGAGCGACTTCAACGTGCCGTCTTCTGCGTAGAGCGAGGCCACGGGCAGGTTGCGCGCACCAGGGATATGACCGTCAGCGATGCCAGGACGGGGGTCGCTCGATTGGCCGGTGAAACGCGGAGAGTCGCGGGCGTCGACGAGCGGGACTTCGAGCCCAGCGAGGATTTCGGACTTGGTGACACGAACGCTGGCGTGGCTGTGTTCGGCGAACGAGGCTTCGCGCGCTTGCGCCGGGCCGCTTTGGACGGGCCTGCCCTCGCTGATCCATTTGCCGAGCCCGCCATCGAGCACCGCGACGTTGCGAGCGCCGTGATGGCGCAGCAGCCACCAGCCGCGCGTCGCGCTGCGCAACGGGCTGTGGTCGTAGACGATGATGCGATCGTCGCTGCCAACACCGAGCTGCTCCATCGCCGCCGCAAAATCGGGGGTGGATTTGAGCGCCGCGAGGTCGAGGAAGCGCGCACCGGGGATGTGCTGATGCTCGAACGCGGCGCGCATGTCGGCGGGCTGGCCCGGAGGGGGCAGGCTCGCGTCGACGATGACAAGGTCGGAGGCACCAAGTTCGGCGGCAAGATCCTGGGTGGTGACGAGATCGTGCATCAGCCCCTCCCGCGATAGCTCGCGACGCCCTGGTCGGGGAGCCACAGGCCCTCGGGCGGGGTCCCGGATTGCCAGAAGACGTCGATCGGAATGCCGCCGCGCGGGTACCAGTAGCCGCCGATGCGTAGCCACTTCGGCTTCATCTCGCTGAACAGGCGCTGGCCGATGCCGACGGTGACGTCCTCGTGGAAGCCGGCATGATTGCGGAAGCTGCCGAGGAATAGTTTCAGGCTCTTGGATTCGACGATGGTTTCACCGGGCGCATAATCGATCACGAGGTGGGCGAAGTCGGGCTGGCTGGTGACCGGGCACAGCGAGGTGAATTCGGGCACGGCGAAGCGGACGAGGTAGAGGGTGTCCGACCGTGGATTGGGGACATAGTCGAGCACCGCCGTTTCTGGCGATGCGGGCAGGCTGCTCGACTGGCCGAGGTGGAGCGGCGCATCCATCAGCGGTAGGTCGCTTCGCTGATCACCGGGCCATCGGGGGCGGCGATTGGCTTCGACGCGTCGCGCTGAGTCTTGAAATAGAGATAGGCGATCGAAGCGGCGAACAGGATCAGGCCGAGCGGGACGGCCATCGGCCAGTCCTTGACCACTTCGAGCGGCGCATCGCTGCGCGTGGCGGCGACGATCCCGGCAAAGGCGACCCCGAACAGGCTTTCGCCGACGATCAGCCCGGTTGCCATGAGCACGCCGAGGCGTTCGGCGAAGGCGGGATTGGGGGAGCGTTCGGCCCAACGATTGTAGAACCATCCGATGAACGCGCCGACCGGGATGAGCAGGGTGATGTCCATCGGCAAATAAATGCCCATGCCGACCGCGAGCGGCGGCAGGCTGTATTTGCCGCCGCGCTTGAGCAATTCGTCGAGGACGACGACGCCCGCGCCGATGACGGCACCGAGCCCGACGAGGCTCCAGTCGAGATTGCCGCCGAGCACGCCCTGCGCAATGCTCGAGATCAGCGCGGCCTGCGGAGCGGCGAGTGCGTTGGGGCCAGCCCCGGGCGCGCCGACGAAGCCGAAAGCGGTATTGAGCACGGTCAGGATCGGCGGGATGACGACCGCGCCGAACAGCACACCGAGGATCAGCGCGACCTGCTGCTTCCACGGCGTCGCGCCGACCAGCTGGCCGGTCTTGAGATCCTGGAGATTGTCGTTCGAGATGGTTGCGACCCCGAACACGATCGCGGTGACGAACAGCGCATAGGCGACCAGGCTTTTGGTCGCGTCGACCCCCAGGCTTCGCCCGAAGATTGCGACGAGGATCAGCGAGATGCCGAGCACGGCGAGGATGCCGACGCCGGAAATGGGGCTGTTCGAGGCACCGATGAGGCCCGCCATATAGCCGCACACCGCGGCGATGACGACTCCCGCGACGAGGATATAGGCGACCGTGGCGGCGATCGTCAGTCCGGGGGAAGCGGCGATCGGAGCGGTCTGGGCGAAGGCGGCGAGGAGCAGGCCGATCGGGATCATCGAGGCGAGGATGGTGCCGCCGACGATGCCGATGGGGAGATCGCGCTCGGTGATGTCGAGGCTCGCATTGCCGTCGGCGCTGCGAACGCGGCTGGCGGCGAGCGCGGCGCGAAGGCCGGCGATGATCGGGCCGATGATCTTGATCAGCGTCCAGATCGCGGCGACTCCGATCGTGCCCGCGCCGATGAAGCGGACCTTGGCCTTGAATACCCCGCCGACGAAGGTGGCGAGGTCGGGCGCGGCGGCGAGGGTGGGGTCGATCGCGGTGTAATGGGGGACGAGCACCGCCCAGCTGATCAGCATGCCGACGAACATGGCGATGCCGACGGCAATGCCGACCAGGTGGCCGACCCCGATCAGGGCCATCGACATCAGCGCCGAGACGCTGGTCGCGCCGTCGCCCGCGCGGAACGTCCTCGACGCCTCGCCGGTGACGAAGCCCATGTAAGTCAGGAATTGGTAGGCGGCGGAGACCAGGCTGGCGACGACGATCATCGCGAGGCCCCGCTTGTTTTCCTCCGCGCCGCCCTCGCCGGTGCCGACCTTGAGCACTTCGGCAGCGGCAACGCCTTCGGGATAGGGCAGGTCGGATCCGGTAACGAGCGCCCGGCGCAGCGGGACCGAATACATCACGCCGAGGATGCCGCCCAAGGCGATCACCGCCGTCGACAGCCAGAACGGAAAGCCGGTCCACCAGCCGACCATGATCAGCCCGGGCAGGACGAAGATGATCGCCGACAGTGTGCCGGCCGAGCTGGCGATGGTCTGGACGATATTATTCTCCTGGATGGTCGCGCCGGAGACGTTGCGCAGGACCGCCATCGAAATGACGGCGGCAGGGATCGAAGTGGCGAAGGTGATCCCGATCTTCAGCCCGAGATAGACGTTGGCGGCGGTCAGCAGGACGGTGATCACTGCGCCCAGGATGACACCGCGGATGGTCAGTTCGGCGGGGGTCGCGGCGGTGGCCATGGTCGGTCGTTCCTTGTCTTGTCTCAGGCCCAGCCGTCGGCCAGGAAGCGCGTGGCAAAGGCGCAATGCATCGCGACGCCGCGGGCGAGGGCCGCTTCGTCGACCAGCATTTTCGCATTGTGGATCGGCGGGCGGGCGGCGGCATCGCCTTCGGGTGGGGCGACGCCGAGGATCGCCATCGCGCCGGGCACCTTCTGGAGCACGAACGAGAAATCCTCGCCGCCCATGATCGGCGCGGGGATGTCGAGGTAGGCGGCCTCGCCGAACAGGTCGGTGGCGCAGGCGCGGACGAGGGCGACGGCGCGCGGATCGTTCATCGTCGCCGGGTAGCCTGGCTCGACATGGGTTTCCGCCGTGCATTCATGGGCCTGGGCGATGCTGGACACGATCCGTTCGAACGCCTCGCGGCTGGCTGTGCGGCGGGTCTCGGACAGGGTGCGCAGTGTCCCGCCGATGGTCACCCGGTCGGGGATGATGTTGTGCGCGCTGCCGCCGTTGATCTGGGTGATCGACAGGATCGCGGGGTCGGTGAAGGTGGTGCGCCGAGCAATGTGGGCTTGCAATGCGACCACGGCTTCGCAGGCGACAGGGATCGGGTCGCGGGTGTCGTGGGGCATCGCCGCGTGGCCGCCCTTGCCGATGATCGTCGCCGCGAGCGTATCGGTCGCGGCGAGCAGCGCGCCCTCGCGGCAGGCGATCAAGCCGCCGGGGACGTTGGGGAAGACGTGAATCGCGAAGGCGGCTTCAGGGGCGGGATCGTCGAGCAGCCCCTCTTCGATCATGTGGCGTGCCCCGGCCATGCCTTCCTCGCCCGGCTGGAACATGAACAGGATCGTGCCGGCGAGTTCGTCACGGCGGGCACACAGGATCCGCGCGGCGCCGGCGAGCATGGCGGAATGGGTATCGTGGCCGCAGGCGTGCATGTGGCCGCTGATCTCGGACGCGAAGGCGAGACCGGTGTCCTCGTGGATCGGGAGCGCGTCCATGTCACCGCGCAGGAGCACGGTGCGGCCGAGCTTCGCGCCATCGAGGCGAGCGATGAAGCCCGAGGTCGAGCGGCTGTCGCGGATGGTCAGGGGGAGGCCGGCCAGCGCGACCTTCAGCTTGGCAGTGGTGCGGTGGCAGTCGAGGCCGAGCTCGGGGTCGGAATGGATCGCGCGGCGAAGCGTGATGGTCGCCTCATGCTCGGCCTCGGCGGCGGCGGCGATCCAGTCGGTCGAATGGCTGTCCATCGCGCCGACCGTGCGCGGATCAGCGACGCTGTGCAAGTCCGGCGCGGCGGCGCGGGAGTGGTTCGATGGCGAAGCGCGGCGCAATCTCGCCATAGCGCTCGGTCAGCTCGTAAAAATGCTGGTCCATCGTGCGCACCCGCGCCGCCTCTCGCGGGCTGCGACTGAATGCGCCGGGGGCATCGAAGAAGCGCACCAGGGCATCATGCAGCGAGTCCGCGCTGCCCGAGCGATAGGCGAGACCGGCGCCGGGTCGCAGCTGGTCGAAGGCGCCACCGGAATCGGGAACGATGATCGGCAGGCCGCTAGCGCGGGCTTCGCTGGCGACGAGGCAGAAGGTCTCGGACTCACAGCCGTGGACGAGCGCATCGGCGCTGGCGAGCAGCGTGGCGAGTTCTCGGCGGTCGGCGGTCGGCTGGCCGATGACAATTCGCGACGAGCCCGCCGCTTCGGCCTCGAGCCGTTCGCGGCCGCGCCCTTCGCCAACGAGCAGCAGGCCCATCGGGCGGTGCCAACCCGCTTGCTCGACCGCGCGGATGACGGTCGACCAGCGCTTTTCCGCGGCAAAGCGGCCGACACCGACGAGGATCAACCCGTCGGCCGGGAGCATCAGCCGGTCGAGCAGTTCGCGACGCAGTTCCGGATCGGCGCGCGCCGGGCGGAAGATTCCGGGCTCGACCCCGAGCGCGATCGTCTCGACCTTGTTGAGCCCGCCGGCGGAAAGGCGTCGGGTAAGACTCGCGCCGGGGCTGACGACAAGGTCGAAGCCGTCGTCGAGACGCCGCAGATGCTGCCAGAATCCGTCGAACAAGCGGTCGATGCGATCGCGGCTGGCGACTGGCCTGAGCCAGCGATAGGCGTAGGATGCCAGCGGGTCGGCGTGCATCACCAAGGCACGCGGGGCCGAACCCTGCCATTGCGCAACCTTGGTTGCGCTCGACCACGGCGACGAAGCCTCGACGAAATCGGGACGCCAGCTATCGAGCGCGTCGTGGAGCGCGGCGCGGTCGTTGAAATAATGGTAGCGGCGGTCGAACGGCAGCGCCGGCTGCGCGATCGTGACCAGCACCGCGCCGGGTTCGCGCTCGACGACGCTGTTGTGGGGGCCGGGTGCGATGACGATGATTTCGTGGCCTTGACCGGGCAGCGTGCGCAGTTTGCGCTCGACATAGGTCCGCACCCCGCCACCATGGGGGGTGTAGAAGGCACTGACGTCAACGATCCGCATGGCGCGATCCTAGGCTTGATGGGCGATGAACGGAAGGTGAGCGGCACATTTGCGCGATTTCAGCTTGGGAGTGTGACGCGCGCGCCCTATCTGGCGAATATGCACCAGCGCCTCCTTCTCGCCTCGATCCACGACGTCGGCCCGCGCAGCGAGAGCGCATTCGGTGCGCTCCACGACCGGTTCGCGGCGCTCGGTGTTGAGACGCCGGCTTTGCTCGTGGTGCCGAACCATTGGGGCGAGGCGCCGATCAGACCCGGCACTGCGTTCGCGACGCGATTGCGCGCGCTGGCCGACGGCGGGCACGAGATTTTCCTCCACGGCTGGTTCCACCGCGACACCGGGACGCACTCCGGCGCGGCGAGCTTCAAGGCGAAGCATATGACCGCGGGCGAAGGGGAGTTTCTCGGCCTTGATGCCGCGGAAGCGGAACGACGGATCCGTGACGGGCGGGCGCTGCTCGAGGATATTATCGGGCGGCCGGTCACGGGCTTCGTCGCGCCGGCGTGGTTGTATGGGGAGGGGGCGCATGCCGCGCTCAAGGTGACCGGGATACAGCTTGCCGAGGATCATTGGCGGGTATGGAACCCGGCCACCGGCGCGGTGTTGGCCAAAAGCCCGGTAATCACCTGGGCTAGCCGGACGCGGATGCGGCGCTGGTCGTCGCTCGCGGTTGCTTTGGGGGCCAGGATGGTGCCGCTGCCAAAGGTGATGCGGTTGGCGGTGCATCCAGGCGACGTGACCTCGCCGGCGCTGCTCGCGAGCATCTCGGCGACGCTCAGGTCGATGTTGAAGACCCACGCGCCGGGCCGTTATTCCGACCTGTAGCAGACACAAAAAAAGGGCCGCCGAAGCGACCCTTTTCTCTATCTCGTTGAACGACTGCTTAAGCGGCCATGTCGTCGCCTTCGTCGATCATTAGCGGACCCGAGTCCTGGCCCTTGGCCGAGACGTCGCGATCGACGAGTTCGATGATCGCGATCTGCGCCGAGTCCGACAGGCGGATGCCGGCCTTGATCACGCGGGCGTAACCGCCGTGGCGTTCCGCGTAGCGTGGGGCGAGCGTATCGAACAATTTGTTCAACTGGGTGTCGTCCATCAGCCGCGACTGGGCCAGGCGGCGGTTCGAAAGACCGCCCTTCTTGGCCAGCGTGATCAGCTTTTCGATGTAGGGGCGAAGCTCTTTCGCTTTCGCGGTCGTCGTCGTGATCTGCTCATGCTTGATCAGCGCGGCGGACATGTTGCGGAATAGCGCGGTGCGGTGCGCGGAGGTCCGCTGCAGCTTGCGATGGGCATTACGGTGACGCATGGGTCTTGTCCTTCGTTCGTCGGGCGCCCGTATCAGGTAGCACCGGCCAGGCGGGCTTGGGGAGCCGCCGATTTCCCTTGAAACAGGCAGGCCCCGGCTCAGGTCCGGGGCGACACAAAGCCTAAATTCGCTTTGCTCAGTAACGCGTTACGTTGGTTGCGGGAGTAGGATTTGAACCTACGACCTTCAGGTTATGAGCCTGACGAGCTACCGGGCTGCTCCATCCCGCGTCACCAACAATAGCTGGGTCGGAAGTCCGACACGCTTCATGCGTGTTGAACTGTGATCCAGCCAAAACAGAAAAGCCGCCACTGGGGGAGACCCCGGCAGCGGCTTTTTCTAACGTTGCGAATGGGTTCTTGACGAATTGGGGAACCCATCAAAGTAATACTTTGATGGGACCCGTATGCACTGGCTTCAAAGCCTGGCGGCGACCTACTCTTCCGCAGCTTAAGCTGAAGTACCATTGGCGCAGTCTGGTTTCACGGCCGAGTTCGGGATGGGATCGGGTGGGTCACAGACGCTATGACCACCAAGCTATGGGGCCAGTGCATTACGACAAAGCTAAGCTTCATCGCCTCCCTTGCGGGAGCGTCAAGTTCTAGAAACCGTGCATTTGTCATCTTTATTCAGCGTCATCTAGCCAAGAACAACCAACTGCAATCGCCCTGTATTTGCCTCCGCCAATTGCTTGGCGAAGATACAGACCTCTCGATGATGGTGGAATTCTCAAGCGCGAAAAGAGCAATTAGGACCAGTTAGCTTCACGCGTTACCGCGCTTCCACACCTGGCCTATCAACGTCGTGGTCTTCGACGGCTCGATGAAATCTTATCTTGAGGGAGGCTTCCCGCTTAGATGCTTTCAGCGGTTATCCCGTCCATACATAGCTACCCTGCTGCGCGGCTGGCGCCACGACAGGTCCACCAGAGGTATGTTCAACCCGGTCCTCTCGTACTAGGGTCAACTCCTCTCAAATTTCGACGCCCACGGCAGATAGGGACCAAACTGTCTCGCGACGTTCTGAACCCAGCTCACGTACCACTTTAATTGGCGA
>JBBQDG010000034.1:0-28432 GCA_038319435.1 Sphingomonadales bacterium
GGCAAGGCTGGCGCGCAATACGCAGCTGATCCTGGCTGAGGAAAGCGGCGTGACGGCGGTCGCCGATCCGCTCGGGGGTTCATATTATGTTGAGGCGCTGACGCGTGAGCTGGAGGAGAAAGCGCAGGCGCTGATCGACGAGGTCGAGGCGCATGGCGGGATGACTCGCGCGGTGGCCGAAGGTCTGCCCAAAAAGCGCATCGAGGAGGCGGCGGCGGCGCGCGCGGCGAAGGTCGATACGGGCGAGACGGTGATCGTCGGGGTCAATAAGTACCGGCTGGCCGAGGAGGCGCATCTCGATATCCTGTCGATCGACAATGCCAAGGTGCGCGCCGGGCAGATCGCGCGGCTCGTGAAGATGCGAGCGTCGCGGGACGAGGCGCGCGCGCGAGCGGCGCTGGATGCGTTGGAGGATGGTGCGCGCGGCGGGGGCAATCTGCTGGCGCTGAGCGTCGAGGCGGCGCGGGCGCGCTGCTCGCTGGGCGAGATTTCGGATGCGTTGGAGCGGGTGTTCGGGCGCTACTCAACCTCGCCGACGCCGGTCAGCGGGATTTACGGGCTGCGCGATGACGAGCGGTGGCGGCAGGCGATTGCGGGGACGCAGGCGGTGGCGCAGCGGCTTGGGCGGCGCCCGCGGATGCTGGTCGCCAAAATGGGGCAGGACGGGCATGACCGGGGGGCGAACCTGGTGTCGTCGGCGTTCGGCGATCTGGGGTTCGAGATTGTCCCCGGCCCGCTGTTCCAGACCCCGCGCGAGGCGGCTGAGCTGGCGGTGGGACAAGCGGTCGACGTGGTCGGCGCGTCGAGCCTGGCGGCGGGGCACAAGACGCTGATCCCCGAGTTGATCGATGCGTTGAAAGACATGGGCCGGGCGGACATCAAGGTCGTCGCCGGCGGGGTCATCCCGGCGCAGGACTATGCGATGCTCCGCGCGGCGGGGGTGCAGGCGATCTTCGGACCGGGGACGAATTTGGCCGACGCGGCGGATGAAGTGCTGCGGCTGTTGGGGCATAACCGCCCGCCGGTCGGGGCCGAGGTCAGCTAATGCCGACCGTGCTTCGGATCGGCGCATTTCGCTTCTATTTCTATAGCCACGGGCCGAACGAGCCGCCGCATGTGCATGTCGACCGCAACGATGCGACCATAAAAATCTGGCTACATGAAATCGAAGTCGCGAAGAGCCGCGGCTTTCGCGCACACGAAATTCGTGTCATTGTCGCGATGGTCGAAGAGCATCGGACGCGGTTGCTGGAGGCGTGGAATGAACATTTCGGCTAGGTTAAGTGACGAACGCGTGCTCGATGTGCGTTGCGACGACGACAGCTTGATCGTCGATTTGATGGACGGGCGAACCATCTCGGTCCCGCTCGCCTGGTATCCGCGCTTGCTCCACGCGACATCCGCGCAGCGAGCGGAGTGGGAGAAAGCCGGTGCGGGATATGGCATCCATTGGCCCAAGCTGGACGAGGATCTCAGCACCGAGGGGCTGCTTCGGGGTGCGCCAGCTGCTTAGGCATTACCGCCCGCCGGTGGGGGAGACGGTGGAGTGATCGGTAGGCTTGCAAGCGCAGTGGCCATTGCAATCTTCGCGATGATCGTCTGCCTGCTGTTGACCTGGTGGGTTGTTGTGCCAACTGCTGTCTATTTGTTGGGTGCAGAGAGCTTTCCCGCAGTAATAGGATTGACCTTTCCCGCTCTACTAGTTGGCGCGTATGTTTTGGCGCGACGCTTCAAGCGGTAACGGTCAAGATATTTTTGCCCTTCACTGCACCCGCGTCACCTTATAGCCCTGCGTTTCGAGCATCTTGAGGACTGACTCGTCGCCCGCGAGGTGGCCGGCGCCGACGGCGACCATCACGGTTCCCGGCTGCTGCAGGCGCTGCTCGATCCATCGCGTCCAGTTGGCGTTGCGGCGGGAGAGGAGGGCAGCGCGAAGTTCGGGGCTGTCGGCAAGGTCGGCGTTGAAGCTGCGGGCGATCCCGTCGACGTCGCCCGACGACCAGCTTTTGAGCATGTTGCCGAACTCGCCGCGCATTTTCTCGGGCTCGCTGATCGCGCCTTCGAGGAAGTTGCGTTGGGCTGGCTGCGAGAGGGTGTCGAAGAAGCCCAACTGTTCCGAATTGGTCTCGAGCTGGCCGACGGGCTTGCCCGCGCTCTCGAACTCGCGACGAAGGGCTGGCTCGACCCCGGCCTCGCCCTTGAGCCCGAGTGATTTGAACTGGGTACCGACGAGTGTGAACGCCGCGGCCCAGGTCTTCATCTTGTCGAAATAGCCGGCCGGGATGCCGCTTGCTTTGATCGCGGTGGCGAGCTGCGGGCGGAGGGTGGGGTCGATGCGGTTGGCGAGCGGGGGCAGATTGTCGCCGAAGCCGACGCGGCCGAGTTCGGCGGCGAGCTTTTCGGGATGTTTGTCGTCGATCAGCGTCTCGACATAGAGCTGGCCCGACTTGGCGACGGCGTCGCTGATCGCCGGGCTTTCCCAGCGATAATCCTGCGGCAGGAGGTGAAAAGTACCGAACAGATAGATGTTGGTGTCGGGATCGGACACGTGCCACAGCGCGGGCTTGGCAACGCCGGTCTCGGCGGTCTGCGGTGCGGTGGTGCAGCTTGCGGCCGCGGCCATCCCTAGCGCAGCGAAGCCCCGCTTGATCCAGTTCATGACGCGCATTCGGCTTCCTTCAGACGTCGGTTCTGGAGGGATGTAGGGACGCCGCCCTTGAACGTCCACTTGCCGGGGCCTTGCCGCCTTGGGCCTCATCGGCCAAAGCCGCTCGCCATGACCGCGCCGCTTTCGTTCCAGGACCTGATCCTCACGCTCCACCATTATTGGAGCGAGCGGGGGTGCGTGATCCTGCAGCCCTATGACATGGAGATGGGGGCGGGGACGTTCCACCCGGCGACGGTGCTGCGCGCGCTGGGGCCCGATCCGTGGAAGTGCGCCTATGTCCAGCCGTGCCGGCGGCCAACCGATGGTCGCTATGGCGAGAACCCCAATCGGCTGGGGGCCTATTATCAATATCAGGTGATGCTGAAGCCGAGCCCGGCGGACTTGCAGGCGATGTATCTGGGCTCGCTCGACGCGATCGGGATCGATCCGCTGAAGCACGATATCCGGTTTGTCGAGGATGATTGGGAGAGCCCGACGCTGGGGGCGTGGGGGCTCGGCTGGGAAGTGTGGTGCGACGGGATGGAAGTGACCCAGTTCACCTATTTCCAGCAGGTCGGGGGGTATGACTGCAAGCCGGTGGCGGGGGAGCTGACTTACGGGCTGGAGCGGCTGGCGATGTATATCCAGGGGGTCGATAATGTGTTCGACCTCAAGTTCAACGATGCGGGCGTGAGTTATGGCGACGTGTTTCTCGATAATGAGAAGCAGATGTCGGAATATCATTTCGAGGTGGCGGATACCGAGGCGCTGTTCGATCAGTTCAAAAAGGCGGCGGCGGAGGCGGAGAATTGCCTGACGGCGAAGCTGCCAATCGCGGCCTATGAGCAGGCGATCAAGGCGAGCCATATGTTCAACATGCTGCAGGCGCGCGGCGTCATTTCGGTCTCTGAGAGGCAGGCTTATATTGGCCGGGTGCGCGACCTAGCCAAGGGTGCGTGTGCGGCGTGGATGGACGCCAAGGGGTGGGCGGCGTGAGCGATTTCCTGCTCGAGCTGCTGTCCGAGGAAATTCCGGCGCGGATGCAGGCGAAGGCGCGCAATGATCTGGCGCGGTTGTTTGCGGAAGGGCTGGCGAAGGCCGGGCTGGCGCATGGCGCGATCGATATGTGGTCGACGCCGCGCAGGCTGGCGCTGATTGCTCGCGAGGTGCCGGGCGAGACGCTGGCGGTGCGCGAGGAGGTCAAGGGGCCGCGGGCGAGCGCGCCACCGCAGGCGCTCGAGGGGTTTTTGCGCAAGACCGGTTTGGCGCGCGAGCAACTGGTGGAACGCGACGCGGTGTTCTTCGCGGTGATCGACAAGCCGGGCAGGTCGGCCGTCGAGGTCCTGGGCGAAGCAGTCGAAGGGATCATTCGCGATTTCCCATGGCCGAAATCGATGCGCTGGGGGACGGCGTCGACGAGCATGAGCGCGTTGCGGTGGGTGCGGCCCCTGCATTCGATCGTCGCGATACTGGGCGAGGAGATCGTGCCCATTGTCGTTGAAGGTGTGTCGTGCGGCGCGACAACCATGGGCCATCGCTTTCATCATCCCGGGCCGATCACGATCGGCGGGGCGTCGGACTATGTCGAGAAATTGCGCGCCTGCCATGTGATCGTCGATCATGAGGAGCGCGAGGCGATCGTCCGCGATGGGGCGAAGGCGGCGGCGGAGGCTGCTGGTTTCGTGCTGGTCGAGGACGAGGGGCTGGTGGTCGAGAATGCCGGGCTGACCGAGTGGCCGGTACCATTGTTGGGTACATTCGACGCCGACTATCTCGATGTGCCGCCCGAAGTGATCCAGCTGACGGCGCGGACAAACCAGAAATATTTTGTCGCGCGCACGAAAGAAGGCGCGCTGGCACCGGCGTTCGTGTGCACCGCGAATATCGCCGCGAACGACGGGGGCAAGGCGATCGTCGATGGCAATCGGCGAGTGCTGGCGGCGCGATTGAGCGATGCGCGGTTTTTCTGGGAGCAGGACGTCAAGGTTCGCCTGGAGGATCAGGCGAAGAAGCTGTCGGGGATCGTGTTTCACGAGAAGCTGGGCACGGTCGGCGACAAGGTCGAGCGGGTGGCGAAGCTGGCGCGGTGGCTGGTCGAGGAGGGAATCGTCAAGGGCGCGGATCCGGCCGATGCCGAGCGCGCGGCGCGGCTGTGCAAGGCTGATCTTGTGACCGGAATGGTCGGAGAGTTTCCCGAATTGCAGGGCGTGATCGGCGGCTACCTCGCGGCGGCGCAGGGGGAGACGAAGGCGGTCAGCGACGCGGTGCGCGATCATTACAAGCCGGTCGGGCAGGGTGATGACGTGCCGACCGCGCCGGTGACGGTGGCGGTTAGTCTGGCGGACAAGCTGGATACGTTGAATTCATTCTTCGCCAAAGATATGCCTCCGACGGGTTCGAAGGATCCCTTTGCGCTTCGTCGGGCAGCGCTCGGAGTGATTTCGACGATTGTCGAAAATGGGCTCCACTTGAGTCTCAATCGTCTTTTCCGTGATCATTTTCGGATTCATCGGGGGACCGATGACCAAGTCAAAGCGCGCCAATATTTGCTCGAATTCTTTGCGGATCGCCTGAAAGTTCAACAACGCGAGGCTGGTGTTCGCCACGACCTGATCGACGCGGTGTTTGCGCTTGGTGGGGAAGATGACCTTGTTCGGCTGCTGGCGCGGGTGACGGCATTGCAGTCTTTTGTCGAAACATCCGACGGCACGGACCTTCACGCCGGCTACAAGCGGGCGGCGAATATCCTGAAGAAGGAGGGGTGGAGCGACACTCGTCACCCCGGGCTTGACCCGGGGCCCGCCTTTTCTTCGGGTGAGGAGGAAAGAAGGCGGGTCCCGGGTCAAGCCCGGGATGACGGTTTCGTGTTGGAAGAGCGTGCGCTTGTTGAAGTGCTTGACGCTGCTGAGCCTTGCGTGACTGCGGCGATCGAGGCGGAGGATTTCACCGGCGCGATGACCGCGCTGGCCTCGCTCCGCTCGCCGATCGATGCGTTTTTCGAGAAGGTTACGGTCAATGATGCCGACTCGGACGTGCGTGCCCGCCGCCTGAACCTGCTCGCGCGGTTCCGGGATGCGGTTCACCGGGTCGCGGATTTCTCGAAAATCGAAGGGTAAGGTGGTTAACGGTCGCGGTCGTCGATGATTCCATCGTCGTTGCGATCGACCACGGGGATCGCATCACGGTCGCGGCGGATGACGGGGTCGTGGGGGGCGATGACGTCGTCGCGAGCGACGACGGGCTGGTCGCGGGGGCGGTCCTTCAGGGCGGCAGCGCGCAGGCTGTCCTGCTCGCGCCAGTCCTTTTCGCGGTCGGCGTGAGTGCGCTCAAGCTCTTTTCTGCGGTCGGTCTCAACGGTGTAGCGCTGCTTCCACTTGCGCCCGCCGCCTGAGAACAGGAAGCCGCCGACGAGCAGCCCGAGGACGAAGATGAGGGCGACAATGACCCATTGGTCGCTGGTGAAGCTAAGCATCGGTTCGTCCTTCGTTGGTTCACGTGATTGCTAAGCGCGCAACGTTGCGAAGCGTTCCCGAAACGAAGTTCGCGAAAGAAACCGCCGCCCCCTCGGGGGAGGGAGCGGCGGCTGTTTCTCCAGGCAGGTCAGACCCCCTCTCGGGGCATCAATTGCCGTGGATGAAGCTGTCGTTGATCGAGCATGCAGCGGGCCCGAGGATGACGACGAAGAGGGTCGGCAGGATGAACAGGATCAGCGGGATGGTCATGATCGCGGGCAGGCGAGCGGCCTTTTCCTCGGCGCGCATCATGCGGTCGTTGCGGAATTCGGCCGACAGCACACGCAGCGCCGAAGCGAGCGGGGTGCCGTATTTCTCGGTCTGGATCATGGTCGTGACCACGCCGCGAATGGCTTCAAGATCGACCCGGGTGGCGAGGTTCTCGAACGCCTGGCGACGCTCGTTGAGGAAGCCGAGTTCGATCGCGGTCAGCCCGAATTCGTCGCCGAGCTCGGGATAGGCCTTGCCCAGTTCCTTGGCGACACGGCCAAAGGCGGCGTCGACGGTGAGGCCGGCCTCGGCGCAGATGACGAGCAGGTCGAGCGCGTCGGGCAGGCCCTTGCGGACTTCCTTGCTGCGCTTGTCGACCTTGTTCTTGAGCCAGATATCGGGCGCCTTGTAGCTTAGTAGAAGCGTACCGGCGACGAGCGCGTAATGCTTGAACCAACCCCATTGCGGGAAGACATGGAATACATAGACGGCGATAATCGCCGCTCCGCCCAGCGCCACTGGCAGGACAAACCGCGCGGCGATGATGAAAAAGGCGAGATCCTTGGTACGGATACCGGCCTGCATCAATCGGATCTGCGCCTTCTGGATCTGGTCGTCCTGAAGCATCTTGAAGCTGCCGAGGAACGAACGGACGCGGTCGGCGGCCTCGTTCTTGTTGGTCAGTTTCTTGCGCTGGTTGGTGGAGGCGACGATGCCCGCCTTGAGCTGCTCTCGGCGGTCATTGAGCGCTTTTACGCGGCGCGCCATCGGATCCTTGACCGTGGTCGCGGCATAGATGGCGACCAGCACCGCCATGGTGGCGACGGCGCTGAGAATCGTCGCCACCCAGATGACGTCGAACCCAAGCAGGGTCGGGTGAACATAGGGCGTCATGCGAATTGTCCCACTAGATCTCGAAATTGACCATCTTGGCCATGATGAAGACGCCCGTGCCCATCCAGCACATACCCCCGAGGCCGGCCACGATCAGCCGCTGGTCCTCGAAAAATTTGCCCATGTAGGTTGGGTTCATCACGTAAACGAGGCCGAAGACAATGAACGGCAGCGCGCCGACGATCATCGCGGAAGCCTTTGATTCCGAACTCATCGCGCGAATCTTGAGCTTCATCTGGGCGCGCTTGCGAAGCACGTCGGCAAGGTTGGAGAGCGTTTCGGCCAAATTACCGCCCGTCTCGCGCTGGATCGCCAGAGTGATCACGAAGAACTGGAATTCGGCGGTGCCCATGCGGTCAGCGGTTTCCTGCAGGGCCGCTTCCATCGTCCGGCCAATCTTCATCTTGTCGGTGACCGAGCGAAACTCGGTCCCGACCGGCCCATGAATTTCGGACGCGACGATGCCGAGCGTTTCGGTGATCGGCAGGCCGGAGCGAAGTCCGCGCACCATCAACTCAATCGCGTCGGGGAAGTTGACGTTGAACTTGTTGAGCCTTTTCTTGATCATCTTGCCGACGACCCAGTGCGGCACGCTCAGCGCGACGAAGCTTCCGAAAACGAAGGCGAGATACCAGGGCACGCCCTTGATCAGTCCGATCGCGACGATGAACGTCAGGATACCGATCGAGATTAGGGCATATTTGCCTAGCGCGATCTGCTTGCCGGTCTGCTCGAGCCGCTTGCGCAACAGCGCGGGCTTGGGGATCAGTGTCGATGCCCAGCTTTCGACGCGACTTTCGCGCGCCTGCATGAGCTTGCGGATCTGCGCATTGGCATTGGCAGCGAGCACGCCATCGGCGTGACGCTCCTTCATCAGCTCCATGCGGCGCTTGACCGCCTTTGACGCCGAAGGGCCCTTCATCGCGGCGTACAGGAGGATTAGCATCCCCAGTCCCAGCGCCATCATGATGATCAGCATCATCGTCCTGCCATCCCGTTTCGAGTGGGTGCGGGGGATGAAGCGGGCATGGTTGCCGCGCCGTCCCCGCCCCGGTGCATCACGCTGCCTTCTTGGCGAACATCGACTTCAGATTGCCGGCGAGCGACGGCTTGGCGCCGCCGAGCGCGGTCGGTTTGCCCTCGACCGCGCCGCCGTCTTCGCTGGCGTGGCTGAGGACCATGTTCGACAGTTGCGCAAACGGCGCCGCCATCTTGCCGGTGGCGACTTCGGCCATCGGCTTGCCGAGCTTGGCGGCCTGGGCGGCGAGCTTGCCGTCCTCGGGGAAGACGATGTCGACCGAGCGTTCGATCGACTGTTCGAAATCCTTTTTGCTGATCTCCAGCGCGCCGCCCGAGGGGACGCCATTGGCGACCACCACGACCTTGGTCTGCGGTGCATTGGCCTTGAGCCAGGCGAGGATGCGGATCGTGTCGCGAGTCGCGGCCAGCGTGAGCTCGGCGACGACTACCGCGACATGCGCGTCATGGACCAGGTGCGGATACTGGATCAGCATCTGGCGCGGCAGGTCGATGACGGTCGATTCGAAGGCGTTTCGCATTTCTTCCTGCAATTGGAAGAAGGCGGTGCCGTCGGTGATCAACGGAGTGTTGATCGGCGCCTCGGCCGAAAGCACCGAAAGCCGTTCGTTGGCGCGGACCATGGCGCGTTCAATGAACAGGCCGTCGATCCGGCTCGGATTCTCGATCGCGTCGGTCAAGCCGCGCCCCGGTTCGAGATCGAGCGCCAGCGCACCGGTTCCGAAATGCACGTCGAGATCGAGCAGCGCGGTCGAGCGATGCGCTTTCTCGCCGAGCATCCAGGCGAGGCTGGTAGCCAGAGTCGAAGCGCCGACCCCACCGCGAACGCCGACCACGGCGGTCATGACGTGGGGCTTGTCGACCTGCGCTTCACCGCGCGGACCGGCGATGATCGACTGGGCATGGGCGAAGGTGTCGCGCAGCTGGTCGACCGTGAATGGCTTGAGCAGATAGTCGTGGATGCCGCTGGCGACGAGGTCGCGATAGAGGCGGACATCGTTGACCTGGCCCGAGGCAATGACGATCGTGCCGGGCTCGCACACTTCGGCGAGCGCGTTGATGTCATTGAGCGGGTCGCCCGATTCGCTGAGGTCGACGAACAGGATGTTCGGGCTGGCCGAGACCGACAGGGACTGGACCGCGTTGCGCAAGCCGCCCTTGTTGACCTTTTCCGGGCTCCAACCATGCTCGACCGCGACCGGACGCAGCATGTCGGCCGTCGCATCGTCGCAGACGAAGGCGGTGAACGGGTCGCGCAAGCCAGCGCGAGCGTGGAAGGGAGCGTTCATCAGTTGGAGCCCTTCTTCAAAGTATTAATGTCCTGCAGACCCTTGTTCCCGGTCGGCACGGCGTTGCGATAGGCATCGACCGCTTTGGTCGACGTGAAGCTGTCGCCGACCCCGGTGCCGCTGCGCCCGTGGACCAGGTCCTCGGGATTGGCGATCATCGCTGCGAGGTTCGAACTGACTGCGCAGCCATAGTTGGGCGGCGAATGGTTGTTGTAGTTGGGCTGCGATGCTTCCGACCAGTCCGGGCAGTTGGGAACCACGGCGCGTGCTCGGCTGACGACGACGCGAATCGTGCCCGGGAGAACGGAACCGGGAAGGACCGGGCCACCGTCGGCGACGAGCAGGCCAAAGCGGCCGGCAACGCGGGCGACGTCATTGCGGGCATCGGCCGAGTCCAGGCCTTGGACATAAATGTTATCGCCGTAGGTCAAAGCGAGGCCCTGGAACCAACCGTCGAGGCGGGCGCGTTCGGCTGGCGACAGTGACCCGTCGGGAGCAGCGGCATCGAACGCGAAGTCCTGACGGGTGACGACCGGCACATGGACCGGGTCGAGCCCGCGTCGCGCGTCGCTCGTCGTTCCAACGGTGCCGCACCCGGCGAGGCTGCTCGCCGCGGCGAGGATCAAGAGAGAATGACGCATGATCTTGTCCTTCCTTTGGCCGGTCACAGCTTGAAGCCGGGGGCGGGGGTTGCAGCGCCAACGGTGGCTGCGCCGGCGACGGGCGCCGACATGCCGGGGTGTGGCGCGGCGGGGGTCGAGCGCGGTCCGGACTGGCCGTCGAAATTCTGGCCCTCGAGAACGCGCTGGCCATCGGTCGGGACGCGATAGCCGTCGGTCGGCAGCGCCAGCTGGTTGGAAGTTGGTCGCACCAGGTACGGTGTGATGATAATTACCAGTTCGGTCTCGTTCTTCTGAAAGTTGGTCGAGCGGAACAAATTGCCGAGAATTGGCAGGTCACCCAGGAACGGCGCCTTTTCGATGCCGTTCGAATGATGGTTTTGCAGCAGGCCAGCGATCATGAAAGATTGACCCGAGCCAAGCTCGACGGTCGTTTCGGCGCGCCGCGTGGTCAGCGCCGGGACGGTGTAGCCGCCCAGTTTGACCGAGCCGGCATCGCTCAATTCGCTGACCTCGGGGCGGACGCGCATCGAGATGCGGCCGTCGGCCAAGACGATCGGCGTGAACGCGAGACCGACACCATATTGCTTATATTCGATCGAGATGGCGGAATTGCCCTGCGCTACCGGGATCGGGAATTCGCCACCGGCGAGGAAGCTGGCGGTCTCGCCCGAAAGGGCGGTGAGGTTGGGCTCGGCGAGCGTCGTGACCAGCCCGTCGGTCTGCGCGAGATCGAGCGAGGCGAGCAAGTTCATGCCGAAAAGATTGCCCATGGCCGAAAGGGTCGTGCCGACGGGGCTGCGAATGACCTGCGGGCCGACCCCGGCGACAGGAGCGGTTCCAGCCGTCGGGAGGTAGATCCCGCTGCCCTGAAGGACACCGAAGTTGAAGCCGCCGGTGTTGAAGCTGTTGAGCAGATTGACCCCGATCTTCTTCATGATCGAGCGGTTGACCTCGGCGATGCGGACCTTGAGCATGACCTGCAGCGGGGTCGCCGAGCGCAGCCGACTGACGACCTGCGTTTCGGTGCCGACATAGGCCTGGACCAGGCGCTGGGCCTCGGCGACATCGCTTGGCGACGCGACCGTGCCGGTCAGCAGCACGAGATTGTTCATCGGGGTCGCCTGGATGCTGGCGTCAGGCATCGCCAACCGCAGCATCTCGTCGACCGAACCGGTGTTGTTGCCGACACGGACGTTGGCGGCATAGACCACGCGGCCCGACTTGTCGGTCGCATAGACCGTCGTCTCGCCGCTGCCTTTGCCGAAGATATAGAGCTGGCTCGACGAGCGAACCTGCACATCGGCGATGGTGTCGTTGGCGACGAACACGTCGGACATCGGCGCGCTGAGGCGAACGATGCTGCCGGTGCCCTTCGACAGGTTGAGCGTTTCGGACGGACGCGCGGCGGTCGGCTGCGCGGCGGCGGGAGCGGCGATGGCGGCAGTGCCGAGGCCGATGGCCAGCGCGGCGAGGGCGGTGCCCAGGCGATGCTGACGCTTGTTACGATTGACGGTCATCTTAGCGAGCCCCCACAGGAACGACGGTGACAGTGTTGCCGCGTGACACCCGGACCGTCGGTCCCATCGGTGCCCCGCCGCCGAACGCCGCACCCATTGCGTGGCCAAGTCCGGCCATTGCCTGACCCATCTGAGCCGAAGCAGTGACCGGCTTGCTGGGGACGGTGCGGCGCTGGAAGCGCGACACGTCACCGCCGGTGGTGAAGGTGGTGTTCGAATCGAGCGGCTGATTGGCGACCGCGAGCAGCATCTGACGCTCCTGCGCGGGGTTGGTGCCGGCCGGGACCTTGACCTGGCCCGAGGCAACGGCGCGCTCGAGCTCGGCGGTGGTGTCGGCGATCGAACGCAAGCTGAGCGACAGCGTGCCCATCGACTGGGCGACGGCGATCTTCTCGGCGATGCGCGGGGTAGCTTCCATGGTGACGGTGGTGGAAGGCTTGACCTCGATCTTGCCGTCCTTGTCCTTGGTCGGGTCCATATGCTGATCGGTGGCGAGGACGCGCAGGTTGCGGACGATTGTCTCGCTCACCTTGAGCGGCGGGCCATCGCCGCCCCCCTCGACTACCTGGGTCAATACCATGTCGACGCGATCACCGGCGAAGACGAAGCCGGCGACGCCGGTGGTCTGCGAAACAGGAACCGTCACGGCGCGCATCCCGGCGCCGAGCGCCGCGGCGAGGAAACCGCGATCCTGCGGCCCGACGAGCGTTCCGCGGGTCAGTGGCTGACCCGGGGTGACCGCGTTGCGGACGACCATGCCAACCATCTTCTGCGGATCGCCGTCGGCGGACCCTTGCGTGTAATAGGCGCCCTGGATGAGTTCCCTGGGCCAGGCCTGATAGGAGAAGCTGTCAGGGTCGATCATCGATCCGATCGGCAGCGGCTTGCGCGCCACCAGGACTTTCGGCCCGAGCGGAACAGCCGGCGCCGCGTTGGCCTGGTTGGCCCCCGCACCGGTGAACATATTCTTGGCCAGCACCGCGGTGACCACCGCGATCAGCAGTGCCCCGATGAGCAGCGCAACTTTCTTCACGTCCATGGCGAATACGCCTCCCCTAGAGGGTTCCCTCAATCTTCTCAGACATCAGGCAAAATGGTTAAGAAACCGTTGGGCGACTAACCATAAGCCGCCGAACGCGATCGCGACCCCGTACGGGATCTCGGGCCGTCCCTCGCGGGACCGAACCTTGTGGGCGATCACCACGACGAGCGTGAGCACGCCGCCGGCGACCGACATGATGACGAGCCACACCAGCGTGGTCTGGGGCGGGAACCACAGCGCGAGCGCCGCGGCGAGCTTGACGTCACCGCCACCCATCATCCCGATGTAGAAAGTGACCGCCAGCACGACGAAGACAGCCGCCGCGACTGCGATTCGTACCGCCGCGTCTGGCCACAGCGGTACGCCGCCAGCCCACCAGTAGAGCGGGGCGAGCAGCGCCACGACGAGCACCAGCTTGTTCGAAATGATGAAGGTGCGGATGTCGATTACCGCCGCCACGAGCAGCAGCAGCGCGAGGCCAGCCAGGATAAAATCAGTTAAGGCAAAATTGGTCATCGCCCCGTCCCCTAGACGGAGGGCCTTTCCAAACCGTAACCGTGGGCAATGGAAAGTTTCGATATCGTCATCGTCGGAGCCGGAATTGCCGGCGCGAGCCTTGGCGCGGAGCTCGTTGGTCGCGATTGGGGGCTCTCTCGGCGCGTGCTGCTGATCGAGGCGGAGACGCATCCGGGGATGCATTCGACGGGGCGATCGGCGGCCTTCTGGCTCGAAAGCTATGGCGGGCCTGGTGTGGTCGCGCTGTCGACCGCGTCGCATGAATTTTTATCATCGCCGCCCGCCCACTTCGCGGAACAGGGATTTTTGCGGGCGCGCGGGGCGATTCATGTCGATTCGAGCGGGCGTGCCGATGCCTTTGCGCACATCCCCGAATCGGTCGCGACGCGAGCGATGTCGCGCGCCGAGCTTGATGCGCGGGTGCCGGGGCTGAACCCGAGTTTCGTGCAGGCGCTGGAGGAGCCGGGGTGTGCCGACATCGACGTTGCCGCGCTTCATGCCGCCTATTTGCGCCAGTTTCGTCGCGGCGGGGGAATGGTACGCACCGATTCGCGAATGGTAGCGGCGGTGCGGTCGGGCGACGGTTGGGCGATCACGCTTGAAAGCGGGTCGTCGGTTGCGGCCGGAATTCTCGTCAACGCTGCGGGCGCCTGGACTGACCTGGTCGCTGATGCTGCGGGTCGCGCGCTGATCTCAATCGCGCCCAAGCGGCGAACGATGGTTCAGCTCAGGGTCGGGGTTAGCGGGATCGCCCGGATGCCGCAGGTGCTCGATGCCGCTGGCAGCTTTTACTTCAAGGGTGAGACCGACCACAGTGTATGGGTCAGCCCGCACGACGAAATCGCTACTGCGCCATGCGACGCCCAGCCCGAAGAGATCGACATTGCGGTCGCGATCGACCGGTTCGAGCGGGCGGTCGACTGGCCGGTCGAGCGGGTCGAGCGCAGCTGGGCGGGCCTGCGCAGCTTTGCGCCCGACCGGCTGCCGGTCTACGGCTATGACAGTGCGGGGCGCGATTACTTCTGGTTTGCTGGGCAGGGCGGGTTCGGTATCCAGACGGCTCCGGCGGCGGCGAAACTGGCGGCGGCGCTGCTGACTGACGGGGAGCCCGACCCGATGGTCGCGCATATCGACCCTGCGGCCTACGATCCGAAGCGTTTCGCCGGTCGCTGAGCATCGGCCGCGGCACAGGCGAGCGCATCGACGCGGTCGTTTTCGGCGTGGCCGCTATGGCCCTTGACCCATTTCCACTCGATCCGGTGCGGCTCGGCGGCGTCGAGGAGCGCTTGCCACAGCTCGGTGTTCTTGACCGGCTTGCGGTCGGCGGTGCGCCAGCCATTCTTGCGCCAGCCGTGAATCCATTTGGTGATCCCGTCGCGGACATAGACGCTGTCGGTGACGAGCGTGACCCGACACGGGCGGCTGAGCGCGCTGAGCCCTTCGATCGCGGCCATCAATTCCATGCGGTTGTTGGTGCTGACGGGTTCGCCGCCCGACAATTCCTTCTCGCGCGAGCCCATGCGGATCAGTGTGCCCCAGCCGCCGGGACCGGGATTGCCGCGGCACGCGCCGTCAGTGAACATCTCGACCATCGGCAGCTCGGTCATGTCAGGCGACGAGTTCGCGTGGCAGCTTGAACACCATATCCTCGGGAATGTGCGCCATCTCGCGCTCGGTGACGGTGAAGCGTGTCCGCAGCGCCTCGATCACCTCGCGGACGAGCACTTCTGGGGCTGAGGCGCCGGCAGTGAGACCGATGGTGGATGGCGCGCCGAGCCAATCCCAGTCAATCTCCGCAGCGCGCTGGATCAGTCGTGCCGGGGTGCCGAGCCGCTGGGCGACTTCGGCAAGGCGCATTGAATTCGAGCTGTTGGGCGCGCCGATGACCAGCATCCGCTGACACTGCGGCGCAATCTGCTTGATCGCGGCCTGGCGGTTCGACGTGGCGTAGCAGATGTCCTCGCCGCGCGGCCCCTTGATCGTCGGGAAGCGGGCGTGGAGCGCGGCGACGATCTCGGCGGTATCGTCGACTGACAGCGTCGTCTGGGTCAGGAAGGCCAGGTTTTCCTCGTCTGCGACCCGCAGATCGGCGACATCGGTGACCGATTCGACGAGCGTCATCGCGCCGTCGGGGACCTGGCCGAAGGTGCCGATCACCTCGGGATGGCCGGCGTGGCCGATGAACAGGATGTGCCGCCCGGTCTCGATCAGCCGCGCCGCTTGGCGATGGACCTTGCTGACCAGCGGACAAGTGGCATCGAGATAGTCGAGCCCGCGATCTTGGGCGGCGGCGGGGACCGACTTGGGCACGCCGTGGGCCGAGAACACCACCGGGCGGCCGTCGGGAACGTCATCGAGCTCGTCGACGAACACTGCGCCCATGCCGGCGAGCCGGTCGACGACGAAGCGGTTGTGGACGATCTCGTGGCGGACATAGACCGGGGGACCGTGCTGCTCGATCGCCAGCTCGACGATCTTGATGGCGCGGTCGACTCCGGCACAGAAGCCGCGTGGGGCGGCGATCAGCACGTCGAGCGGCGGGCGGTCAGTTGGAGTGGGAGACATGAAGTGCGATGTAAGCGATTGCTTGCAGCCAGCCAAGGCGCTTCCTATGAACCCCCAACACGGCGGCTTGCCTGCCAGACTGCCCAGCGGCCCGCCCGCTAGCCCGAAGGAATGCCAAACGTGAAGCTTCGCACCGCCGCCCTGTTCGCCCTCCTCGCCTCGTCGGCACTCGTCGCTGGTTGCTCGCGCAAGGGGCAGATCGCCGACGGCGGCGTCTATGTCGTCCGCTCGTCATGCCCGCTCGTCGGGATCGTCGGGGGGGCAGGGGACGTCACCCTGTTCGACCCGGTCGGAAGCAGCGACGCGAGAGCGATCGACGTCGTAGCGACGATGACCAATGTCCGCGCCAACTGCAGCGACGATGGCACGACGGTGACCAGCACGGCGAGCTATGACGTGGTCGCCACGCGACGCGACCGCGGTGAAGCGCGCCGCGTGGTACTGCCGACATTCAATGTCGCAATGCAGGGGGGATCGAACGTCGTCGCCAAGCAGGTCAGCGCGGTGTCGCTCGACTTTGCCGCCGGATCAATGCGCGGGCAGGGACGCGGCCAGTCGACCATCCGCGTGTCAAAGTCCGCAGCCACGCTGCCCGCCGACATCACCCGCGAGCTGACCCGCCAACGCAAGCCAGGCGAAATCGAGGCGGCGATCGACCCGCTGTCAAAACCGAACGTCCGCGCGGCCGTGGCACGCGCGACGTTCGAGCAATTGCTTGGCTTCCAGCTGACCGACGCCCAGCTGCGCTATAACGCGACTCGCTAATCGCGCTGCCGGGCGTCGTTCGCGTTTAGTGGCGCATCATCGCCGTGTGAGCCTTGTGCTTGTAGTAATAATGACCAGCCGCGCAGCCCGCCATCGCGCCCATGACGGCGTGGTGGTGCGCATAATGACCGGCAACGCCGCCAGCCATGGCGCCGCGGATGCAGCCCTTCGCCTCAGCCGGGGATGACGCCATCGCGAGCGAGGCGGGAAGCGCGATCAGCGCCACCATCATGCGAATTTTCATTTAGGGATACTCCTGACAATCAGGCCCACGCGGGCACGGCGACGAAACTCCCGTCGGCGGGAAGTAGTTGCAGGCGAGGGTCGATTCTTCGCGTTGACTTGGGGCAGCGTCGCCGTCAGGACTGTTGCTGTCACCGATGCCTCGGCATCGGCAAGGACGCGCGGGAGAGTTTCGCGGTTTTAGGACCGCGCGACGCCGAAGGAGCAACCGCCCCCGGAATCTCTCAGGCACCAGGACCGCGCGCTCCTGACAGTCTGGAAAGTGTCTTCGCCCAAGCTGGCGGGGGCCGCCGAAGGGGTAACTTCGCGATGTTCCGCGAAGGAAAGCTCTCAGGTCATAGGGACAGACGGGGGTCCGATTTTCAGGCGGAGCGCGTCAGCGATCCGTCACGGACCTGCTGGAGTGCCCCCCCGTGGACAATCAACTCGAATCACCGCCGCAGCTCTTGCCACTCGATGGCTGGCACCGGGCGCGAGGCGCGCGGATGGTGCCGTTCGCGGGCTATACGATGCCGGTCCAGTATGACGGGATCATCGCCGAGCATTTGTGGACGCGAAAGCATGCCGGGCTGTTCGATGTCAGTCACATGGGGCAGCTGGTCATTGCCGGCGAGGGCGTCGATCGCGCGCTGGAAACGTTGCTTCCTGGCGAGCTGCAAATGCTCAAGGACGGGCGACTGCGCTATTCGATGCTGCTCGATGACAATGGCGGGATCATCGACGATCTCATGGCGACTCGACGCGGGGATCATTTCTACGTCGTCGTCAACGGCGCGACCAAGGCGGGTGACATTGCTGAGTTCGAGCGGCGGCTGCCGCGCGGGATTATTGTCGATCATATGAAGGAGCTGGCGTTGCTGGCGCTGCAGGGACCCGAGTCGGCGGCGGTGCTCGAAGCGCTCGTGCTTGGGGTGGGCGAGCTGTCGTTCATGCAGGGGGGGAGCTTCGAGATCGCTGCCGCGACGGCGTGGATCAGCCGCTCGGGCTACACCGGCGAGGACGGCTTCGAAATTTCGGTGCCGGCCAGCGCGGTCGAAGCGGTCGCCGAACTGCTGTGCGGTGACGAGCGGGTCAAGCCGATCGGCCTCGGCGCGCGCGATTCGCTGCGGCTCGAGGCGGGGCTGCCGCTCTATGGCCACGACCTCGACCGCGAGACGACGCCGGTCATGGCCGACCTTGGGTTCGCGATCGGCAAGCGGCGCCGTGCTGAGGGCGGGTTCGCGGGAGCGTCGCGGATCCTTGGCGAAATCGAGCATGGCGCGCCGGTCAAGCGGGTCGGCTTCACGCTCGACGGTCGCCAGCCGGTGCGCGAGGGCGCTCGTGTGCTCGACGGCGAGGGCAATGAGGTCGGGCGGGTGACCTCGGGCGGCTTCTCGCCGAGCCTCGAGATGCCGATCGGCATGGTCTATGTCGCGACCGCGCTGGCCGAGCCGGGCGCGACGATCATGCTTGAGCAACGTGGCAAACTCTTCCCGGCGACGATCGCGGCGATGCCGTTCGTCGCGCATCGCTATCACCGCAAACCCCCAGTTCACGGAGCCTGACATGAGCCTCTATTTCACCAAAGACCATGAGTGGGTCCGCGTCAATGGCGACGTCGCGACGGTCGGGATCTCCGACCATGCGCAGGCGGCCCTTGGCGACATCGTGTTCGCCGAAGTGCCTGCGGCCGGCAAGACATTGGCAAAGGGCGATGAGGCCGCGGTGGTCGAATCGGTCAAGGCGGCGAGCGATGTCTACGCGCCAGTCGGGGGCACGGTGACCGAGGCCAATGCAATGCTTGGCGACGACCCGGCGCTGGTCAATCTCGACGCCGAGGGAGAGGGGTGGTTTTTCAAGCTGACCCTGTCCGATCCGGGCGAAGTTGCGGGGCTGATGGACGAAGCGACCTATCGTGAATGGTGCAAGACCCTCTAGTTTCGAGGAATTCCAATGCGTTATCTGCCACTCAGCGACGTCGACCGGGCCGAGATGCTGGACGTGATCGGGGCGGGCTCGATCGACGATCTGTTCGCCGATGTGCCCGCCGAAGCGCGGCTGGATGGCCCAATTGCCGGCCTGCCGATGCATTCTTCGGAATTGTCGGTCGAGCGGCAGCTGCGCGCCATGGCGGCGAAGAACTTGGTCGCTGGGGAGGTGCCCTTCTTCCTCGGCTGCGGAGCGTACCGGCATCATGTGCCGGCAAGTGTCGATCATATCATCCAGCGCGGCGAGTTCCTGACCGCTTACACGCCATACCAACCCGAAATTGCGCAAGGCACGTTGCAGGTATTGTTCGAATTCCAGACGCAGGTCGCGCGACTGCTCGGCTGCGAGGTCGCCAATGCGTCGATGTACGACGGCTCGACCGCCTGTTGGGAAGCAATCGGCATGGCCCGGCGGATCACGCGGCGGACAGGAGCGATCCTGTCGTCGGGGCTGCACCCGCATTATGTGTCGGTGGCGAAGACGATGGCGCGGTTCACCGGAGACATGCTCGACACGGCGGTGCCGTCGTTCGACAGGACCGATACGGAGCGACTGATTGCGGGGATCACGAAGGAGACAAGCTGTGTCGTCGTGCAGTATCCCGATATCCTCGGGCGGATAGGGGATCTGACGCCGATCGCCGACGCTGCGCATGCCGCGGGTGCGCTGCTGATCGCGGTCGTTACCGAGCCCGTCGCGCTTGGGCTGATCAAGGCGCCAGGCGAGATGGGCGCGGATATTGTCGTCGGCGAGGGCCAGTCGATCGGCGTCGGGCTGCAGTTCGGTGGGCCCTACGTCGGCCTGTTCGCGACCCGCGAGAAATATGTGCGGCAGATGCCGGGGCGGCTGGCGGGCGAGACAATCGACGCCGAGGGCAAGCGCGGCTTCGTGCTGACGCTGTCGACGCGCGAGCAGCATATCCGGCGCGAAAAGGCGACGAGCAATATCTGCACGAATTCAGGGCTGTGTGCGCTAGCGTTCAGTGTTCACATGACATTGCTCGGCGAGAAAGGGCTGCGGACGCTGGCGGGGATCAACCATGCCTGGGCAGTCGAGGTCGCCGGGCGGCTGAGCGCGATCCCGGGTGTCAGCTTGGTCGGCGGCGCGTTCTTCAACGAGTTCACGCTCCGCCTGCCGGTCGAGGCGCGGCCTGCAGTTCACGCGATGGTCGAGAAGCGCGTACTCGGCGGGGTGTCGCTCGGGCGGCTTTATCCAGGGGAGGACAGCCTCGCCAACGGGCTGGTGGTGGCGGTGACCGAGACGGTGACCAACGCGGATATAGACGCGCTGGAAGCGGCGCTGGCGGAGTGTTGCGCATGACGATCAATCCTTCCGGCTGGCGGCCCGCAACCCCGAGCGATGTTCACGGCGAAGTGCCTGCGACCACCACCGGCAACCGCGCGCTGATGCTCGAGGAGCCATTGCTGTTCGAGATCGGATCGCGGGACCAGACCGGGGTCGATTTCGATGCCCGTCCGCAGAGCAGCGGCGCGCTCGGTGGCCTCCTGCGCACCGCGCTCGACTTGCCCGGCCTGTCCGAGCCCGAGACCGTGCGCCACTACACCCGCCTGTCGCGACAGAATTATGCGATCGACTTGGGGCTGTTCCCGCTCGGGTCGTGCACGATGAAGCATAATCCGCGGCTCAACGAGAAGGTCGCGCGGATGGCGGGGTTTGCGGATGTGCACCCGCTCGCGCCGCAGGAAAGCGTGCAGGGCGCCCTCGAGCTGATTGACGTGCTGGCGCACTGGCTGATCACACTGACCGGGATGCACGGCGTGGCGATGAGCCCCAAGGCGGGAGCGCATGGCGAGCTGTGCGGGATCCTCGCCATCCGCGCTGCGCTCGAAGCGCGCGGCGATGCGCGGTCGGTCGTGCTGGTGCCCGAAAGCGCGCACGGGACGAATCCGGCGTCGGCGGCCTTCGCCGGCTACAAGGTCGAGGATATTCCCGCGAACGCCGCCGGGCGGGTCGATCTCGATGCGCTGAAGGCACGGCTGGGACCCGACGTTGCGGCGGTGATGATCACCAATCCCAATACGTGCGGGTTGTTCGAGCCCGACATGAAGGCGATTTCGGACGCGGTCCACGCGGCGGGCGCGTTGGTTTACTGCGACGGGGCGAATTTCAACGCGATCGTCGGGCGGGTGCGGCCGGGCGACCTCGGCATCGACGCGATGCATATCAATCTGCACAAGACCTTCTCGACCCCGCATGGCGGTGGCGGGCCGGGGTCGGGGCCGGTGGTGCTATCGCAAGCGCTGATGCCGTTTGCGCCGCTGCCTTATGTGGTGAAAGCGGAAGGCGGATATCGGCTGGTCGAGGAAGAGACCGCGCATGCCGAAGGCTCGGACAGCTTCGGGCGGATGGTCGCGTTCCATGGCCAGATGGGCATGTTCACGCGGGCTTTGGCGTATATTTTGAGCCATGGTGCTGACGGATTGCGACAGGTCGCCGAGGATGCGGTACTCAACGCGAATTACGTGTTGCGCACCCTGGAGGATGTGCTCGATGCGCCCTTTGCCTCGTCGGGGCCGTGCATGCACGAGGCGATCTTCTCCGATAAGGGCTTTGCCGAGGGCTTTTCCACGATCGATGTCGCGAAAGCGCTGATCGACGAGGGTTTTCACCCGATGACGATGTATTTCCCGCTGGTCGTCCACGGCGCGATGCTGATCGAGCCGACCGAGACCGAATCGAAGGCGACGCTCGACCAATTCATCATCGCGCTGCGTTCGATCGCCGAGCGGGCGCGGGCCGGGGACGAGGCGCTCAAGGCCGCGCCGATCTTCGCCCCGCGTCGGCGGCTCGACGAAACGCTCGCCGCGCGCAAGCCTGTGCTTGCCTATCAGACCCCCGCGCCCGATGGTGCCGACAACGGCGAGGGGGCCGAAGTCGGAGGGGGCTAGGCGATGCACGCGAGCAATGGCGGACCGGTCGGGCAATATCTGATCCCGGCGGTCATCATCATCGTCGTGTTGGCGCTGAGGATGCGCGGGATGAACCGATTGCGACCGCTCAAACTGGGGCAGCTGTGGGTCGTGCCGGCGATCTATGCGCTGCTTGTGGTTGGCTTGATCGCGGCAAGCCCGCCGAGCGCAGCTGGCTGGGCGGTGCTGTTCGCGGGCGTCGTCATCGGCGGCCTGATCGGCTGGCAGCGCGGCAAGTTCATTCACATCGAGGTCGATCCGGCGACCGACAGCTTGCTGCAGCGGCCGTCGCGAGCGGCGATCCTGCTGCTCGTCGGGCTGGTCATCGTTCGCGTGGGCGCCAAGTCGATGATGCCGGCCGGAGTGGACCCGCTGCACGGCACGGCGCTGATGCTGACCGACGGGTTGCTCGGGATGGCGCTTGGCCTGCTCAGCGCGACGCGGGCGGAAATGTATCTGCGCGGGCGGAAACTTCTGGCGGCGGCGCGGAGCGAGCCGTCGGTGGTAGATCGCGTTGCCGGATGAGCGATCGGCGATTCTATGAGGCGCCGGTCGACGCGGCGAAGCGGTCCGCTCGGGCGGCGCTGCGCAATGTCGGGCCGATCGGCGACGTGCTCGCCGAGTGGCTGCCGGGGACCGGGGTTATCCTCGAACTGGCGAGCGGGACCGGGGAGCATGGGCTCGCCTTTGCGCGCCGCTTCGGTGCGATCGAGTGGCAACCGAGCGATGCCTCGGACGAAGCGCTCGCCTCAATCAAGGCATGGAGCGAGAACGGGCCGTCGAACCTGCTCGAGCCGCTGCGGGTCGATGCCGCTGAGCCTGACTGGCCGATTGCTGGAGCTGCTGCGATGGTGGCGATCAACCTGCTTCACATCAGCCCGTGGGAAACCGCGCTGGGCCTGCTCGACGGCGCGGCGCGGCTGTTGCCCGCCGGTGGCCCGCTGATCCTCTATGGGCCGTGGATCGAGAATGGCGTGGCGACGGTGCCATCCAACCAGCTGTTCGACCTCGACTTGCGCGCCCGTGACGCCCGCTGGGGGCTGCGCGAGGTGGGTCTGTTCGCCATCGAGGCGAAGGGCAGGGGGCTAGACCTCGCCGACCGCCGCGTCATGCCCGCCAACAACATCATGCTGCGGTTCGACCGGCGCTAGGCGCGCGACGAGCGGCCAGGTGGCGATCAGCCACGCCGCGCCGAATGACCAACCGGCAAGGACGTCGCTTGGCCAATGAACGCCGATCAGCGAGCGCGACGCGCCGATCAGCAGGCTGACCGCCACCCCGAGCACGACCCACGGTGCGCGGCGTGCGGCGGGGGCGAAGAGCATGGCCAGCAACGGGAACACGATCATCGAATTGGCGGCATGGGCACTGGGGAAGCTGAAGGAGTGGAGCGTCAGCGGGTGCGCGTCGAGCGCGGGGCGGGCGCGATGGACGGTCTGTTTGATACCCTCGATCAGAATCCGGCCGACCAGTGCGATCGCAACGACGGAGATTGCCAGGCGCGTCTGGTTGCGCCGCCAAAGCACGACCGCCGCGATCACTCCGAGTCCGATCGTCGCTGCAAAGCCGCCGGCATAGTTGAGGAACAGGCCGGCCTCGGTCGGCACCGGGCTGGCGGCGCGCGCGGCGATGCCATCGCGAATCAGTGCGACGTCGATCGGATTGCCCAGGCCACCTACCAGCCCGCAAGCGATCCCGACGGCGATCAACAGCAGGACGAGCGCCATCCGGGGAAAATAATTAGTCATGCTGATCTTAAACGATGTTTTACCGTTCGGCGCTATCGCGAAGTGATGGACGAAAGCAGCCCCTCCCAAAATCGCCGGACCCGCAGGTCGTATGTGCTCCTGAGCGCATCGATCGAGCTGTCGGGAACGTCGCTTCCGGTCAAGCTGCGCAACCTGTCGTCGGAAGGCGCGCTGATCGAGGGCGACAAGCTTCCGGTCGAGGGGTCGGAAGTGATTTTCCGCAAGGCCGAGCTGAGCCTGTCGGGCCGGATCGCCTGGGTCGAGGGAAAGCGCGCCGGGCTGTCTTTCTCGGAGCCGCTCCATCGCGACCTCGTCATGCGCCATATTCCGACGCCACGTCCGCGCGTCCAGCCCGATTTCCGCCGACCCGGCCTGTCGTCACAGCCGCTGAGCGCCGAAGATATCCGGGTCGGCGAACGCTGGCTGCCACGCTCGCCCTACATCGGCGAATAAGACGACATTCCACGAGGAATGACGTCGCGGTGCTGATCCCGAGCAGTAGTCTCAGCCGGTCGCCCGGATTGCGCTGCGCAGTCCCTGCAGCCAATCGACCAGATGAGGCAGGGGCACCAGTCGATTGAAGGTGATCCCGCAAAATCCGTCGTCGACCCAGCGAACCACCCCCTGGATCGGTGCGAGGCCGGGCAATGTCACGACGACGTCGCAGTTTCGCGGCAGGATGGTCAGCGTCTCGAACTTGATCCCGCCCTGGCTAATGTCGCGGGCGTGCATGCGATAGGTGTTTGCGCCTTCGCGCACCGTGGCGAAGCAAGCGACCTCGATCCGCGGCATGCGCGGGCGGGGGCCGTCCATCGAAGCGGACAGAATTTCAATCACGTCGATCGGTTCGTCGAAGGACACGCCGACATTCAGCTCGCGCACCCACGAGACCTTGCCCTTGATGGGATGACCGCTCTTGAGTTCGACCGCGAGCGCCATGTCGTCGTGCATCGAGCAATAAGCGCGGATCATCATTCCGCCGGCCGAGATATTCTTGATGAGGCACAGCTCGCGGCGCTGGTCGATAGTCACCGACCCGACCCGGTAAAGAGTCAGATGGCGATCGCCTTCTCGGCGCTCGGGGGGCGCTGCGGGGGGCGCGTCGGACAGGCTGTAGATGGTCGTTTCGACCGGCAGTTCGTCCACCTGGTGCCCCTTTGCCCTGATACGTCGCGTCTGGTCCGCGCCGTTCACTCACGACAGGTAAGGCCGCCAATCTTACCGTTTGGTTAGAACCATCCCCACAATGGCGGCACATCGCGGAAGTGGTGGCGCATAATGAAACAAATGCTTTCGCCTGCGTTATCACTGTGCCGGCGCAGGGTTCATGTCCATCGTTGTCGGCCAACAGTGGGAGAGACCTGATGAACAAACTCATTCTAGCTACCTTGGCGCTGGGCCTGGCGGGCGCGGCGAACGCTCAATCGACCTCGACCGATTCGCGCGGCATTCCGGTCGTGTCGGCGCCTGCGACCGCGCCGACTGGTGCCAATCAGGCGGTGACGGTGCCGCCCGGGGCGACGGTGACGGTCAACCCCAACCAGTCGTCGGTGTTCACCCCAATGGCGGCGAGTGGCGACATGCCCGCCTGCACCAAGGCCGTGACCGATCACTGCACGCAAACTTACGAGGGTCATGGCGGCGGCATGATGCATCACGGCATGAAGCATCATCGCAAGATGCACCACGGGATGATGAAAAAGCACTAGGAGGGTCCGCTAGCCGGGACGGCAGGGCCGTCCCGGTGGCCTTGCGGCAATTGTTGGACAAGCGTAGCCTCGTGCTCGGGCCAAAGCCCATCGGCCCGCGAAAGGCCGTGCCATGCGCGCTCCCTACCTGATATTGGCTCTTGGCCTGCTGGCGGATACCGCGCCGCCGAGCGCCCTGCCGCCCACCGCGCCCCAGGATCAAACTCGCGACGTCAGGATCGCAAAGGACGCGAGCGAGCGGATGACCGTCGCCGTTCGCGTGAGCGATTCCGGGCCATATCGGTTCCTGGTCGATACCGGCGCGGAGCGAACGGTGATTTCGCGCGAACTTGCCGAACGTCTCGGATTGCCGGCGGGGTCGCGAACGCGGATGCAGAGCGTTGCTGGACCGAGCATTGTGTCGACCGTCGATATAGCCGCGCTCGACATCGACGCGCGTCGATTTTCGGTCACGGGCGCACCGACGCTCAGATCCGAGCATATTGGCGCAGACGGACTGCTCGGCGTCGATAGCCTGGCGGCATCACGGGTGATGTTCGACTTCAAGCGCGGGGTCATGGGCGTGACACCCTCCAAGGCTCCCGATTTCGTGACCGAAAGCGGGACGATCGTGGTCGAGGCACGACGGCGTCACGGCCGACTCATGTTCACGCGGGCGGTCGTGGATGGCGCGGGCACGGTCGTGGTCGTCGATACGGGTAGTCAGATCACGATCGGCAATCCGGCACTGCGTCGTCGTCTCCTCGGTAAGCGCCCACTTGGCCAGCCGGTCGAGATCGAAACCGTTGCGGGCGAGAAAATTGTCGGCGAGCTTTACACGATCGACCAGCTCGACCTCGATGGCGTCCAGCTCAAGCATATGATGATCGCCTTCACCAATTCGCCGGTGTTCGGTCAACTCGATCTTGCGGATCGACCGGCCCTTCTCCTTGGGATGAATGCATTGCGTGGGTTCAACAAGGTGTCGATCGATTTCGCGACTCGGCGGGTCCGCTTTCTTCTGCCCGATAGCAGCATGGCCGACGGACCGCGGTTGGCTTCTCGCTAAGTCGATTTCTTGCTGGGCTCGATCGCAATTAGATAGATTGACGTTAGCGTAAAGGGAAGGTAAAGTTGATCTATGCTTGCGGAACGACTCCATTCGATCGGCCAGATGTGCGAGGAATTTGGCGTGACCGCGCGCGCGCTGCGCTTTTACGAGGACGAGCAGCTGATTTCGCCCGAACGTCGCGGCACGCAGCGATTATATTCCGAACGCGATCGCTCGCGCCTCGCGTGGATCCTGCGCGGCAAGCGCGTCGGCTTCAGCCTGGCGACAATCCGCGAGATGGTCGACCTTTACGACGTCGGTGATCAGCGCGCGACGCAGCGACTCGTGACGCTCGAGCGGTGTCGCGAGCGGGTCGAGACCTTGCAGCGCCAGCGGGTCGACATCGACGCCACGCTCGCCGAACTCAAAGACTTCATCGCCTTGGTCGAAGGCTAACCGAAAGACTGATCATGCCCATTTATACCGCCCCCGTCCGCGATACGCAGTTTCTCCTCGACCATGTCGTGGGTCTTGCGAACTATTCGAACCTGCCCGGGTTCGAGAATGCGACCAGCGACCTGGTCGAGGCGATCCTGACCGAGGGTGGGCGCTTCGCCGGCGAGGTCCTCGCACCGCTCAACCGGGTTGGGGATGAAGAGGGCTGCACTCGCCACGCCGACGGCACTGTCACCACCCCGACCGGCTTCAAGGACGCCTACAAGCAATTTTGCGAAGGCGGCTGGACGACGTTGAGCGCGCCCGAGGAATATGGCGGGCAGGGCCTGCCGCAGGTGCTTGCATCCGCGGTTAGCGAATATGTGCTGTCGGCCAACCAGGCGTTCGAAATGTATCACGGGCTTACGGCGGGCGCGATTGCGTCGCTGCTGGTCAAGGGCACCGACGAACAGAAAGCGATGTACGTCCCCAAGATGGTCGCCGGAACCTGGACCGGGACGATGAACCTGACCGAGCCGCACTGCGGCACCGACCTGGGCCTGATCAAGACCAAGGCCGAGCCCAATGACGACGGCAGCTACGCGATCAGCGGGACCAAGATCTTCATTTCGTCGGGCGAGCATGACCTCGCTGAAAACATCATTCATCTGGTGCTCGCCAAGATCGCCGGCGCGCCCGACACTGTGAAAGGCATCAGCCTGTTCGTAGTGCCCAAGTTCCTCGTCAACGAGGACGGCAGTATCGGCGAGCGCAATCCGGTCAGCTGCGGCTCGATCGAGCATAAGATGGGGATCCACGGCAATTCGACCTGCGTGATGAATTATGACGGCGCCAAGGGCTGGCTGGTCGGCGAACCCGAAAAGGGGCTGGCCGCAATGTTCATCATGATGAATGCGGCGAGACTGGGCGTCGGCATGCAGGGGCTGGCGATGGGCGAGGTCGCCTATCAGAATGCGGTGATGTACGCGAAGGACCGCAGGCAGGGGCGCGCGCTGAAGCCCGAGGATCGCGATCCGGAGGCCAGGGCCGACACTCTGTTCGTCCACCCCGACGTCCGGCGGATGCTGATGGAGGGCAAGGCCTTCAACGAGGCGGCGCGGGCGCTGATCCTGTGGGGAGCGCTGCAGGTCGATCTGTCGCGCAAAGCGCAGACCGAGGAAGAGCGTGTCGCGGCGGACGATCTGATCTCCGTCCTGACCCCGGTGATCAAGGGCTATCTGACCGACCGCGGGTTCGAGACGGCGGTCAATGCGCAGCAGGTGTTCGGCGGTCACGGCTACATCCGCGAATGGGGGATGGAGCAATTCGTCCGCGATGCGCGGATCGCGCAGATTTACGAAGGTACCAACGGCATTCAGGCGATGGACCTGGTCGGGCGCAAGCTGGGCAAGGATGGCGGTCGCGGTGCGCGCGCCTTCTTCGAGTTGGTCGGCCGCGATATCGCCGATGCCAAGGCGGCGGGCGACCCGGCGGGAATTGCCGGGCCGCTCGAGGGCGCGCTTGGGCACCTCCAGGCCGCGACCATGTGGCTCGCGCAAAACGGCATGGCCGACCCCAATAATGCCGGTGCCGGGGCTTATGCCTACATGCAGCTCATGGGGCTGGTTGCGCTGGGCTGGATGTGGCTCAAGATGGCCGGTGTCTCGGCCCGGCTCAAAGATCAGGCGGGCGAGGACAAGGGCTTCCACGAGACCAAGATCATCACCGCGCGCTTCTTCGCGCAGCGCGAA
>JBBQDG010000035.1:0-28168 GCA_038319435.1 Sphingomonadales bacterium
TGGTGCCCAGGAGAGGACTCGAACCTCCACGACCTTGCGATCGCCAGCACCTGAAGCTGGTGCGTCTACCATTCCGCCACCTGGGCACGGTGCTTGTCGTCATCTGTGCGGTAGAGGCGCGGCGGTTAGCGGGGGCATCGGCGGCTTGTCAACCGGCTTGGCGCGACGCTAGAGCGCGAGGCCATGAACACCTCCCCGCCCGACACGTCGCAGTCGCCTGATGCTTCGCCCAAACTCGTCACCGTCATCGGCGGCGGCGGGTTCATCGGACGCTATGTGTGCGAGGTGCTGCTTCGCGCCGGGGTGCGGCTGCGCGTCGCCCAGCGTGACGTCCGCGCCGCTTATTTCCTCCAGCCGCTCGCCGCGGTTGGCCAATTGGGCTTTGTTGCAACTAGCCTGACCAACCGCGCCAGCCTCGATCGCGCGTGCGAGGGGGCCACCGCCGTCATCAACCTCGTCGGCATCCTCAAGGGCAAGTTCGACGCGATCCATGTTGAGGGTGCCCGCAACGCCGCCGAGGCCGCCTCCCACGCCGGCGCAGTCGCCTTCGTCCAGGTCAGCGCGATCGGCGCCGACGCCGCCAGCCCGTCCGCCTATGGCCGCTCCAAGGCCGGGGGCGAGACTGCCGTCCGCGCCGCCTTCCCGACCGCGACGATCATTCGCCCGAGCCTGGTGTTCGGCCGCGATGACCAGCTTACCAATCGCTTTGCCCAGATGGCGCGCCTCCCCGTCCTGCCGGTCATCGCCGGCGGCACGAAGTTCCAGCCAGTCTATGTCGCCGACCTTGCTCAGGCGATCGCTGCCGCCGTCCTCGATCCCGCGACCCACGCCGGCAAGACCTACGAGATCGGCGGCCCCGAGGTGATGACCATGCGCATCCTCAACGAACGCATCGCCGCGCTCGCCGGCCAGTCGCCCGCGATCGCGCCTGTCCCCGATTTCGTCGCCGAGCTGATGGCCAAGTTGGGCTTCCTCCCCGGCGCCCCGCTGACCCGTGATCAGTGGGCCATGCTTCAGACCGACAACATTGCCGCTCCCGATGCACCTGGTCTCGCGGCGTTCGGCATCACCCCGACTCCGCTCGCCGCCGTCGCCCCCGCCTGGCTCGACCGCTTTCACAAAGGCGGCCGCTTCGCCCCGCGCAACAACGAAACCCCCGCTTCCTTGTAAGGAACGTTAAGTGCCGATCATTCTCGTTGTCATCCTGCTCGGCATCGTTGAGGGGATCACCGAATTCCTCCCCGTCTCGTCAACCGGCCACCTGATCCTTGCCAATGCCCTGCTCGGCTATGACCCCGAGACGTGGAAAATATTCAACGTCGTCATTCAGCTGGGCGCGATGATGGCGGTCGTCGTGCTTTATTGGCGCACCTTCGTCGCGGTGATCTCGGGGCTGGTCAGGCGCGAGCCCGGGGCCTTCGCCTTCGTCCGCAATGTGCTGATTGCCTTCCTCCCCGCTGCGATCCTCGGCCTCGCCATCCATAAACAGATTGAAGCGATGCTAGGCTCGGCGCGGATCGTTTCGGTTGCATTGATCGTCGGTGGCATCGCCATCCTCGTCATCGAAAAGACCGCCAAGCGCGGCGACATCGCTTCGGTGTCGGCGATCCCGTGGCACAAAGCGCTGTTGATCGGCGTGTTCCAGTGTCTCGCAATGATCCCCGGGGTCAGCCGTTCGGGCGCGACCATCCTCGGCGCGCTGTCGATCGGGGTCGAGCGTCGCACCGCCGCCGAGTTCAGTTTCTTCCTCGCGCTCCCGACCATGGCCGGCGCCACCGCGCTCGAGCTGTTCAAGAACCGCCACGACCTCGGCACCATCGGCCTGCCGATGATCGGGCTCGGCGCGCTGGTCTCGTTCCTCGTCGCGCTGGCCGTGATCAAGGCGTTCCTCGCGATCATCACCAAGCGCGGCTTCGGCCCGTTCGGCTGGTACCGCATTCTCGCCGGCGGCGCCGCGCTGGCGTGGTTGACGACGGGCTAGGCGCTCCTAGCCGTCACCCCAGCCGTCATCTTGTTCAGGAAAACCCAATCGAATCATGCTATGAGAGGCAAGATTGCCGATTCTCGGAGTAAGTCCATGCGTCTTCTGCTGATCCTTCCGCTGCTGTCCCTCGCCACCCCCGCGCTCGCGCAGGCGTACCCGGGGCCCGCCCCTGGTCCGATACCCCCGCAGATGTTGGACCCCGCGCTCCCCGCCCAGCTTGGCCGCATGGCCGGCGCGCTCACTCACGCCTTCATGAACCTGCCCGTCGGCGAATTGCAGGCCGCAATCGAAGGCCGCCCACCCTCGCCAGCCGATCGCCGAAAGACCATCGGAAGCGAGACCGGCCGCGACAATCCCTATGTCGAGCAGGACATCCAGCGCGACGTTGCCTCGAGCGCCGGCGCGATGCAGTCCTCTGCCCGTGCAATGCAGCGCGCCCTGCCCGCGATCCAGCAGGCTCTGGGCCAGGCCGCAGCAGCAATCGAGCGCGAGACCGCCAACCTGCCCAATCCGAACTACCCGCGCCGCTAATCGCGGTCCGCGCACCGTTTCGCGGCCGAAATTTATTTCATCAAGTGTCGGGTCGCGGACTCGCGCAATTCTGCCATTTGTGGAATCTTGACCGTGGGGAGGGGCCATGGCGAGTTACCGACTATATTGCCTCGACCGGCAAGGGAAAATCACGGCCGCCGAATGGCTCGAGGCCGAAGACGACGCCTCAGCGCTCGCCGCGGCGCGGGCGCTCGGCAAGCCGATGGCGTGCGAGCTGTGGCTGCGCAACCGGATGATCGACCGGCTCGAGCCGACTGCCACCTGAAACCCAGTGGACGCGCCCGCCGCGCACGCTAAAGCTCGCCGCCATGTGGCAACTCTTCCAATTCCCGCTGTGCCCCTTCTCGCGCAAGGTCCGCCTGGTGCTCGGCGAGAAAGGCATCGCGCACGAGCTCGTTCGGGAGAACCCGTGGGAACGCCGCGACGAGTTCATGGACCTCAACCCGGCGGGCGAAACCCCGGTGCTGGTCGAGACCGAGCTTGGCTTGACCCTCATCGGCAGCCAGCCGATCGTCGAATATTTCGATGAGACGGTCGACAAATCCCCGATGCTCCACGGCAACGCCGCCGCGCGCGCCGAAATCCGCCGCTTGACGGCGTGGTTCGACGAGAAACTGTTCCGCGAAGTGGTCGAGCCGCTGATGAACGAGCGCATGCGCAAACGTCTCGTCAGCCGCGAATCCCCCGATACCAGCGTGCTGCGCCAGGCGATGAAGGTCGCCAACGGCCACCTCGATTACCTCGACTACCTCCTCGATCACCGCCGCTGGCTCGCCGGCGCGGGCCTCAGCCTCGCCGACTTCGCTGCCGCCGCGCAGTTGAGCGTGATCGACTATCTCGGCGCGGTCGACTGGCGCGGCCACAAGCAGACCAAGGACTGGTACGCCGTGATGAAATCCCGCCCCGCCTTCCGCCCCCTGCTCGGCGAACGCATGGAAGTGATCGTGCCGCCGGCCCATTACGACAAGGTGGATTTCTAACCGCGCAATACGATCAGTCGCATTGCCACCGTCGCCAGCAGCACCACAGTGCTTGCCCCGAGGCCGAGCAGCCCCGGCACCGCGCGCCGTCTCGCGAACGCTCCCGTCACGGCCATCTTGACCGCCATGTTGGCGACGACGGTCCCCCCGATCGCAACCGAGGCAATCTCTCGTCCCAGAGCCCCGACGGGCAACCCCGACAGCGTCACCACCGCCGCGTCGACGTCGAACGTCCCGGTGATGAACAGCGACAGCGCCGCGCCCCTTTCCCCGAACTCGAGTTGAGCCCAGCGCGTGGCGACCGCGCCGGCCGCGACGATGCCCAGGAACATCAGCGCGGGGCCTAGCTCGACCGGATTGCGCGTCGTCTCTCCGTCCCCCACGCCCGCCTTGGTCGAGCGCAGCCAGCCGATTAAAGCCACGACTGCGCCGGTCAGCGCGGCAGGTGCAATGACAATCACGAACGGCGCAAGCGTCGATGGCGACAACACCGCAATCAGGATCACGACCCGCACATACATGATCGCCGACGCAATCAGGATCCCGGCGGTCAGCGGCCCGGCCTCACCGGTGCCAAGACGCCGTGCGAACGACGCGGTGACGGCGGTCGACGAGTAGGATCCCCCGATCACCGCCGAGGCGAGGATCCCGTTGCGCGCGCCGATAGTGCGATTGGCGACATAGCCGGCGAACGAGAAGCCGGTGACGAGCACCACCACCAGCCACAGCTGGAACGGGTTCCACGCCCCGAACGGGCCGAGCGACTGGTTGGGGAGGAACGGCAGCACCGCCGCGACGATCACAGCATAGCGCGCGAAGGCCTGCACATCGGTCGCGGTGAGCCGACCAACGAACGCGTGGGACAGAGTCCTGATGCTCAGAACGAAGGTCGCGACCGCCGCTCCCGCCACAGCCAGCGCGGCCTGCCCCGCCCCGGCGAGCATCCCCAAGCTTACCGCCAGCAGCGCCGCGACGATACCGGTGATGTCGCGGCGACCGGCCTGACGAAGGAAACCAACCAGCACCGCTGCCGCCATTGCGGCGGCCAGCACGACGCTCACTGCGGGGTTCACAAACTCGCCAAGCAGCGCAGCAATCCCACCGCCCCCACCGAGCAATGCGTAAGTGCGCACCCCGGCGACACGGGTGCCGCTCTTCTCGCGTCGCAGCTGCCAGCCCCGTTCGATCCCGATCATCAGCCCCGCAGCGAGCGCCGCGCCAAGATCGAGCGCCGGCGAGCCAGTCAGCGGCAGGATGGCAAGCGCCTCCGGTCTAAAGCGCTCACGACGGCCACCGCGCCGTGACCAGATAGTTCAGTCGCAGGTCTTCGCTCAAGTGCAGCCCCCTCGTCGGGCTGAACGCGATCCCTTTCGTGTCGCACAGCTCGAGACCCGCCAGCTTGAGCATTTCGCCCATCCGGTCCGGCCCGATCAACTTGTCATAGTCATGCGTCCCGCGCGGGATCCGCCCGAACCCTTCCGCTAGCGTAATGGTGAGCAGCTTCGACAGCGCCGTGCGATTGGGCGTCGACAGGATCAGCAGTCCGCCCGGCGCAACCCGCGCGACGAGCGAGCGCATGAACGCCGCCGGATCGGCGACATGCTCGATCACTTCCATCGCCGTCACCAGATCGAACAGTCCCTCGACCGCCTCGACCCCGACCGCGCGATAGTCGATCGCCAGCCCGCGCGCATCGGCATGCGCCGCCGCCACCGCAACCAGTTCGGGCGCCGCATCGATTCCAGTCACCTCGGCCCCCATCCGTGCCAGCGGTTCGCACAGCAACCCGGCCCCGCACCCGACATCGAGCGCGCGCTTGCCCGTCAACGGCCGCAACGTGCACTCGTCCATCGCCCAATGCTGGTCGATCCGGTCGCGGACATAGGACAGCCGTACCGGGTTCAACCGGTGGAGCATCGCCGACGCTCCCTCCGGATCCCACCAATCCCCCGCCATCGCCCCGAAGTGCGCGGCTTCCGACTCTACGATACTTGTGTTCACCATGAGCGGTTCCTAACAGGACGCCGCGTCCAACCCAAGGAACTCTGCCCGCCCCATGTCCCGCATCGTGATGAAATTCGGCGGCACATCGATGGCCGGGATCGAGCGCATCCGTCACGTCGCTGACCGCGTCCGCCGCGAAGCCGCCGCCGGCAACCAGGTCGCGGTCGTCGTCTCCGCGATGGCCGGTGAAACCGACCGGCTGGTGCAATTGTGCAAGGAAGCCGCCCCGCTCTACGACCCGCGCGAATATGACGTCGTCGTCGCCAGCGGAGAGCAGGTTACCGCCGGCCTGCTCGCCATGACCCTCCAGGGCATGGGCCTCAACGCGCGCAGCTACATGGGCTGGCAGCTCCCGATCCGCGCCTCGGGCCACGCCTCTGCGCTCATCGAAGGCATCGACGTCGCCGTGCTCGAGCGGGTGTTCGACGATAGCGGGATCGCGGTCATCCCCGGCTTCCAGGGCGTCACCTCCGAAGGCGCGCTCGCCACGCTCGGCCGCGGCGGGTCGGATACGTCCGCCGTCGCGCTCGCCATTGTCGCAAAGGCAGACCGCTGCGACATCTACACCGACGTCGACGGGGTCTACACCACCGACCCCCGCATCGTCCCCCGCGCGCGCAAACTCGATGTCGTCACTTACGAGGAAATGCTCGAGCTCGCCTCGGTCGGCGCCAAGGTCCTGCAAACCCGCTCGGTCGGCCTCGCCATGCGCTATGGCATGCCGCTTCAGGTCCTTTCCTCATTCGAAGATTTGCCTGGCACAATGATTGTAGCCGACGAAGGAAGTGTCATGGAACGCAACATCATCACCGGCATCGCCCACGACCGCAACGAGGCGTTCATCACGCTGACTGGCCTGCCCGACCGCCCCGGCACCGTCGCCGCCGTATTCCGCCCACTCGCCGACGCCGGGATCAACGTCGACATGATCGTCCAGTCGGCACGAAGCACGGGCGGCAAAAGCGACCTCACCTTCACCGTCCCCAAGGCCAGCCTTGCGCACAGCGTCGACGCCCTCGCCAAGGTCAAGCAGGCGGGCGGGTTCGAGGAGATCATCACCAACACCGACATTGTCAAAGTCAGCGTCGTCGGGGTCGGCATGCGCTCCAACGCCGGGATCGCGGCGCAGATGTTCGACACGCTCGCCGAACGCGGGATCAACATCGTCGCGATTTCGACCAGCGAGATCAAGGTCTCGGTCCTGATCAGCGAGGATTACACCGAACTCGCCGTCCGCGTCCTCCACACCGCCTTCGGCCTCGATGCGCCTGCCGCCGTGCTCGATGCCGGAGCCGCAGTATGAGCGGTGCCCGCGGCGGAGCCGCAGCATGAGCGGCGAAGGCATGATCGCCGAACCGCGCGCCATGCACGGCGGAGTTGCGGGCCACACCCGCCTCGCCGAATTGATGCACCGCGGCACCGAGTTCCTCGGCTGCGACGTCGCCATCATGTGCGGCGCGATGAGCTGGGTGTCCGAGCGCCACCTCGTTTCGGCGATCAGCAACGCCGGCGGCTTCGGCGTGATCGCCTGCGGAGCAATGACCCCCGACCTGCTCGAGCGCGAGATCGCCGCCACCAAGGCCCTCACCGCCAAGCCGTTCGGGGTCAACCTCATCACCATGCACCCGATGCTCAGCGAGCTGATCGACGTCTGCGCCAACCACCGCGTGACCCACGTCGTCCTCGCCGGCGGCCTCCCCCCGGGTGGCGCGATCGACCGCATCAAGTCGAGCGGGGCCAAGCTGATCGCCTTCGCCCCCGCTTTGTCGCTCGCCAAGAAACTCCGCCGTTCCGGCGCCGACGCGCTCGTCATCGAAGGGATGGAAGCCGGCGGTCACATCGGCCCCGTCTCGACCTCGGTCCTCGCCCAGGAAATCCTGCCCGAAGTCGCTGCCGAAATTCCGGTGTTCGTCGCTGGCGGGATCGGGCGCGGCGAGGCGATTGCCGCCTACCTCGAAATGGGTGCGGTCGGGGTCCAGCTCGGCACGCGCTTCGTCTGCGCGACCGAAAGCATCGCCCACCCCAATTTCAAAAAGGCGTTCCTCCGCGCCTCCGCCCGCGACGCTGTTCCGTCGGTCCAGCTCGACCCCCGCCTCCCCGTCATCCCGGTCCGCGCGCTCAAGAACCGCGAAACCGAGAATTTCGCCGCCAAACAGCGCGAGATCGCCAACCTGCTCGACGATGGCACCCTCGAAATGGCCGAAGCCCAGCTCCAGATCGAACATTATTGGGCCGGTGCCCTGCGCCGCGCGGTAATCGACGGCGACGTCGAGAGCGGCTCGGTCATGGCCGGCCAATCGGTCGGCATGGTCAAGCGCGAAGAACCCGTCGCCAGCATCATCGCCGAACTGGTCGAGGAAGCCTCCACCGCGCTCGAAAGTCGCGGCTAGGGCCGCACCGTGCGGGGCAGCCGTGACGCCCGTCGCAGGCGCGGCCGTCGTGGCACAACCGGGCGGCGCTGGTTCGGATCGCGTCTCGGCTGCCCCTTGGGTGGGGGTGGACCCGCATCGCTTATGCTCGCATCAGCGCCGCGATGCGCGGCTTACCGTATCCAATGCGGAGCGAACATTTCGCGCGCCCCGGCACCCCGCACCCAACCACCCCCGGCTTGGCCGCCGCGCCGACGCCTGCTAGCATTGCCGCATGCCCACCCCCGCCGTCGCCGCCGCTCGCGAAATCCTGACCGGGCTCCACGCACTGATGGCCCGCCGTGGATCGCCGCAGGCCAAGCTCGACCATGTCGTCGATCTCATCGCCACTGCGCTCAAAAGCGAGGTCTGCTCGATCTACCTGATGCGCGAAAATCTGCTCGAGCTGTTCGCGACATATGGTCTGCGCAAGGAAGCCGTTCACGTTACCCGCCTCGCGCTCGGCGAGGGCCTGGTCGGCACGATCGCGCGTGAAGCCCGCATCCTCAACCTCGCCGAAGCCGCCGACCACCCCGAATTCGTCTATCGCCCAGAGACCGGCGAGGAGCGTTTCCACAGCTTCGCCGGCGTCCCCATCATCCACCGCGAGAATGTCATCGGCGTACTTTCGGTCCAGCACGCTGAACCGCGCGGCTATGAGGATGTCGAGATCGAGGCGCTGCAGACCGTCGCGATGGTCCTGTCCGAACTCATCGCCAGCGCTCGACTCGTCGATCTCACCCGCCGCAGCGGCCACAGCGAGACTGGCGCGGTCCGCGTCGCCGGCCTCAAGCTGGTCAGCGGCATGGCGCGCGGCATTGCCGTCTTCCATCAGCCGCGGGTGATGGTCCACCAGACCGTTGCAGACGACACCGAGGCCGAGCGCACCCGGGTCTATGCCGCCTTCCGCCGGATGCGCGAGCAAATCGAGAATATGACCCGCGAGGCCGAGTTCGGCACGATCGGTGAACATCAGGAGATCCTCGAGACCTACAAGATGTTCGCCTATGACGAAGGCTGGAGCCGCCGCATCAACGAGGCGATCGACAGCGGCCTGACCGCCGAGGCGGCGATCGAGCGGGTCCAGCAACGCACCCGTGCCCGCATGCGCGACATCGACGATCCGCTGCTGAAGGAGCGGATGCACGACCTCGACGACCTCGCCAACCGCCTCCTCCGCATCGTCTCGGGGCGGATGGGCACTGCCGCGCAGACCGGGCTGGCCAAGGACACCGTGCTGATCGCGCGCAACCTCGGCCCCGCCGAATTGCTCGAATATGATCGCCGCCGCCTCAAAGCCGTGGTCCTCGAGGAAGGTTCGCTGACCGCCCACGTCACCATCGTGGCGCGCGCCATGGGCGTCCCCGTCGTCGGCCGCGTCGCCGATATCCGCCACGTCGCGAGCGAAGGCGACACTGTTCTGGTCGACGGCGATCTCGGCACCGTCGTGGTTCGCCCGACGCGCCCGCTATCCAGCCAGTTCGACACCCGCATGGTGTTGAGCCAGCGTCGCCGGGCCGAATTCGCGTTGATGCGCAATCTGCCTTCTCAGACCAAGGACGGCACGCGCATCACGCTGATGGTCAACGCCGGGCTTGCCGACGATGCCGCCCAGCTCGACATCACCGGCGCCGACGGCATCGGCCTGTTCCGCACCGAGTTCCAGTTCCTCATCGCCGCCACCCTGCCCGGACGCGAAAGCCAGCAGCGGCTCTACAAAAGCGTGCTCGACAGCGCCGGCGATCGCCCCGTGGTCTTCCGCACGCTCGATATTGGCGGCGACAAGGCGCTGCCCTATCTCCAGGACCACCGCGACCAGAGCGAGAACCCCGCAATGGGCTGGCGCGCGCTCCGCCTCAGCCTCGAACGATCGACGCTGATGAAGGCCCAGGCGCGCGCGCTGATCGAGGCGGCTGGCGGCCGAGTGCTGCGCGTCATGTTCCCGATGGTTTCCGAACCGTGGGAATATGAAGAGGCGCGCGCCCTGTTCGAGGTGCAGCTCGAATGGGCGAAGAATGCCAAGCGCCTGCTTCCGACGCGGATCGAATATGGCGCGATGCTCGAAGTGCCGAGCCTTGCCGAAATGCTCGACATCCTCTTGCCCCGCATCGATTTCCTATCGATCGGCACGAACGACCTGACGCAATTCCTGTTCGCCGCCGACCGCGCCGACCCGCGCCTCGCCGCGCGCTACGATTGGCTCAGCCCAGCGATCCTGCGCTTCCTGCGCCGCGTTTCCGACCAGGCCCGCGCCGCCGGAGTCACCGTCCGCATCTGCGGCGAAATGGGCGGGCGCCCGCTCGAAGCGATGGCGCTGATCGGCATCGGCATCGAGCATTTCTCGATCACCCCCGCCGCAATCGGCCCGGTGAAAGCGATGGTCCGTTCGATCGACGCTCCCGCGGTTCGCGCCAAGCTCGCCGAGCTTCTCGCCAAACCACCCAAAAACATGCGCAAAACGCTGACCGACTGGGCGAAAAAGCACGGCGCGGCGATCGATTGACAGGCCAAGCCGTGTTGACAGGGTTGCCCCGCCCTAAGACAAGCGGGGCCTGAGGGGATACGCATGGACGACGTCGAGGAAATCGGTTCAGGGGAGACAGTGGGCGAGCGGCTGCGTGCCGCGCGCGAGGCGCAGGGGCTGACCCTCGACGCCATCGCCGCGCAGACCCGCATCCCGACCCGTCACCTCGCCGCGCTCGAGGCGGGTGAATGGGCGACGCTGCCCGCCCCGACCTACTCGATCGGCTTCGCCAAGAATTACGCCACCGTCGTCGGCCTCGACCGCGCCGAGATCGCCGACCAGCTGCGCTTTGAAATGGGCGGCACCCGTCCCGTCTCGATCCAGCCCGAAGTATTCCAGCCGGCCGATCCCATGCGCTCAATGCCCAAGTGGCTGATCATCGGCGCGGTTATCGCCGTGCTTCTGCTTCTCGGAATTTTCAGCTGGCTGCGCAATCGCGATCTCGAACCGGCCTCGACGCCCGCCGCGCAGGCCGAGGTCGCGCCCGCGCCGGCCGCCGGACTCGCCGCTACGTCGCCAATCAAGGCGCAAGCGACCAACGGCGCGGTGTCGATCGCCGCGCTCGCTGCCCCGGTCTGGATCCGCATCCGCGACGGCGACCAGACGCTCAAGATCGGCAACCTCGCGCCGGGCGAGCGCTTCGACCTTCCCGCCACCGCGAAGGCCCCGCTGCTCGACGCTGGCCGCCCCGAGGGTCTAAAGATCACTGTCGGCGGCCGCGACGTTCCCGCCATCGGCAAGTCCGGCCGCCCGGTGTCCAAGGTCAGCCTGCTCCCCGCCGACTTGGCCCGGGGCGGTCAGGCAACCGGTGTCACGACCACGACTGCGGCGCCCAACCCGACCGCCACACCCGGCAACGTCCAGTGATTCAGCGACGCGACAACCAGCCGGCCTCACCATCTTGATTCCCTAGAACCGGACCGACACCATGCTCCTGCGCTCTCTTTTGCTCCTCACTCTTGCCCTTACCCCGCTTGCTGCAGCGAGCGCGCGCGAGCCGGTCACCCCTGAACAACGCATCGAGCGGCTCGAGCGCCAGGTTCGCCAGGTTCAGAAATCGGTCTTCCCCAAGGGCCAGCCGGCCGACACCGCGGGCTTCTCCGACGCCCCCGCCGCGACCCAGGAAGCGGTTACGTCGCTGACCAACCGCCTCGATGCGATCGAGCGCCAAATGACCGACCTCATCCGTACATCGGAAGAAAACACCCACCGCCTCGGCGTGATGGAAGCCGACCTCGCTCGCCTGCGCGCCGATAATGATTCGCGCTTCAAGGCAATCGAGGTCGGTGCCGGCGGCGCGTCCGTCGCTGCCGGGTCCAGCGACGCCAGCCCCGCCCCGGTCATCGCCCCGCCGCCCGTCATCGTCGCCCCGAAGCCTGTGCCGATTTCTGCCACGCTCCCCGCCGCGACCAGTTTCGAGGGCTCCGGCGAGGCCGCCTATGTCGCTGGCTTCGACCTGTGGAACGCCAAACATTATGACCAGGCGATCGCTCAGTTGCGTGCGATGGCGTCGAGCTTCCCTGGCCACCGCCGCGTCAGCTGGGCCAACAACCTCGTCGGCCGCGCCTTGCTCGACAAGGGCCAGCCGCGCGCCGCCGCCGAAGCCCTGCTCTCCAACTATCGCGCCAATCCCAAGGGCGAACGCGCCCCCGACAGCCTGTTCTACCTCGGCCAGTCGCTAGTGAAGCTCAACCAGGCGAGCCAGGCGTGCAAGGCCTATGCCGAGCTCACCGACGTCTACGGCGCGACCCTTCGCCCCGCGCTCGCCGCAATGGTCCCCGCCGCCCGCGCGCAAGCTGGGTGCAAGTAACTGAGTTCCTCCCCGGAAACGGGGAGGGGGACCAGCGCAGCTGGTGAAGGGGGTCTTCGGCATGAACCAACGCCGCTTCGCCGCCGACCTCGCCGAGCTCGCGCCAACCGGCCGCATCGGCATCGCCGTCTCGGGCGGTCCCGACAGCCTCGCCCTGCTCCTCCTCGCCCATCAGGCGCGCGCCGGCGAAGTCGCAGCCGCGACTGTCGATCACTGCCTGCGCCCGGCCTCCCGCGCCGAAGCCGAAGCCGTCGCCGCGATCTGCGCCGAACTGTCCGTCCCGCACGCTATCCTCACCGCGCGCTGGGCCGACCCCCCGACCGCGAACGTGCAAGCCCGCGCCCGCGACGAACGCTACGCCCTCCTCGCCGCCTGGGCCGTCGACCGCAGCCTCACCGCCATCGCCACCGCCCACCACGCCGACGACCAGGCCGAAACCCTTCTGATGCGCCTCGCCCGCGGCGCCGGCATCGCGGGCCTTGCCGGCGCCCGCCCGTCGCGCGCCCTGGCTCCCGGCATCGCGCTGATCCGCCCCCTGCTGGCCTGGCGCAAGACCGAGCTTGAAGCGATCGTCGCCGCCGCCGGTCTTACGCCACTCGACGACCCCTCCAACCGCGACCCCCGCCACGACCGTGCCCGCCTGCGCTTATGGCTGACCGATGCCCCGTTCGATCCCGAACGCCTCGCGGCCAGCGCCGCCTGGCTGGGCGAAGCCGACGACGCACTCGACTGGTCGCTGGCGCAGGCCGACCGCCTCACCCACTGCGGCAATATTGTCACTCTCGACCCCGAAAACCTCCCGCGAGAACTCCAGCGCCGCCTGCTGCTAGCGGCCTTCAGTGCCCTCGATGCGCCGCCCCCACGCGGCCCCGACCTCGCCCGCGCACTCGACGCTTTGACCAGCGGTGCCACCGTGACCCTGGCCGGACTGAAGCTTTCCGGCGGCCGGCGCTGGACCCTTTCCCCCGCCCCTCCGCGCACTCGCCGCTCGTGACCCGTCACTCGCCGCAATCGACCAGCCATCGAAACTATTTGTTGACCATCTCGTGTTCAGGACCGAGCAAGTCGTTGAACGTTAAAAATCGCGCTGTGGCGACGCACTTCGAGGACCCTGAATGCGCCTGACCCTGATCACCGGCCTGCTCCTCGCCTCGCTCGCCCACCCGGCATTGGCGGCAAGCTCGCCCGAGCTCGTCGGGTTGGAGCGCCAGCTGACCAGCCTGATGGCCGCGCGCGCCGGCGAATATGGCATCGCCGCGCTCGACCTGCGTGACGGCTCGACCGTCACGGTCAACGGCGATACCCCCTTCCCGATGGCGAGCACGGTCAAGGTCGCCATCGCTGCCACCTACCTCGCTCAGGTCGACCATGGCCGCCGCACGCTCGACGACATCATCGGCGGCCGATCCGCTGCCAAGCTGATGGAACTGATGATCACTCGCAGCGACAATATCGCCACCGATCAGCTGCTTGCCAATCTGGGCGGTCCGTCGACCATCCAGCAATGGCTGACTGTCAACGAGCTGACCGGCATCCGCATGGACCGGACCATCGCGCAATTGCTGCGCGAACGCGGACATCTGGCCGATCGCAAGGATGTTGCGACGCCCACGGCGATGGTCAAGCTGCTGCACAAGCTCGACAGCGGCAACGTCCTCAAGGCCGATAGCCGTTCCGTGCTGTTCGAACTGATGGCCCGCTGCAAGACCGGCACCCGCCGCATCCGCGCGCTGCTCCCTGCGGGCACCCGGGTCGAAGACAAGACCGGCACGCTCGATGGCGTCACCAACGACGTCGGGTTCATCACCATGCCCGACGGCCACCGCGTCGCCCTCGTCGTCTTTGCCCGCGGCGGGCGCGATCGCCAGCCCGGCATCGCCGAGGCCGCGCGCGCCATCTACGACCGCTTTTCGGCCAGCGTCCGCACCGCCTTCACCACCCTGGTACCGGCGCAATAGGGCGAGTGACCGCCGTCGCTCCCAACCGAGCGATCCTCCTCGCCGCCGCCCTCCTCGGCGCATCGGCGGTGATGCTCGGCGCGTTCGGCGCCCACGCGCTTCGCTCGACGTTCGGGCCGCAGCAGCTCGGCTGGTGGCAGACCGCGACCCTATATGAGCTGGCCCACGCGATCGCGCTGCTGGTCATCGCCACCCTCCCCCTGCGCCGAACCATCCTCGCCGGCGGCTGCATGGCGCTGGGCACGATCATCTTCTCAGGGTCGCTCTATCTGATGGCGCTCGGCCTCCCCCGCTGGCTCGGCGCGATCACCCCGATCGGCGGCATTTTGCTGATCGCGGGCTGGCTGGTCCTGAGCTGGAGCGCGCTGGAGCGGGGCGGGAGTGTCGTTCGCTAAGCGGCACGCTGGTTGCCAAAGCGTAATTCCCCTACTTGTCCTTCCTTGAAACCAAAGATCCTCACCACAATCGTCGGCTACACCCCTCGGCAGTTCGGCGCGGATGCGCTTGCCGGACTAACCGTTGCACTGGTCGCCCTTCCGCTCAGCATCGCCATCGCCATCGCGTCCGGCGCGCCGCCCGCCGCCGGCTTGGTCACCGCTGTGGTCGCGGGCTTCCTGATCTCCGCGCTCGGGGGCAGCCGGGTGCAGATCGGGGGGCCGACCGGCGCCTTCATCGTCGTCGTCTATGGGATCATCCACGCCCACGGATACGATGGCCTGCTTCAGGCGACGTTGATGGCCGGCGCCATCCTGCTCGTTGCCGGGGTCCTTGGCGTCGGGCGCCTCATTCGCCATGTTCCGGTCGCCGTGATCGAAGGCTTCACCATCGGCATCGCGATCGTCATTGCTGTCAGCCAGTTCAAGGATCTGGCGGGCATGAAAGGCGCCGCGCTCCCCGCCGACTTCCTTCCGAAAATCGCCGGTCTATGGGCGATGAGGGAAAGCTTTGACCCGATTGCATCGGCGCTCGGCGTTGGCTGCGTGACTGCGATCCTCGTCAGCCGCCGGATCATGCCGAAAATTCCGTGGCAGGTCATCGTGGTCGCGCTGGCAAGCGTCAGCGCCCACTTCGCCTTGCCCTCGATCGAAACTGTGGCGGAGCATTATGGCGCTCTTCCCGGAGGCTTGCCCGCGCCCCACCTGCCGAGCATCGACATGGCAAAAATCCCCGAGCTCATCGTGCCCGCGATGACGATCGCCTTCCTCGTCGGGATCGAATCGCTGCTGTCCGCAATCGTGGCGGATCGAATGATCGGCGCCGCGCACCGCTCCAGCGCCGAGCTGATTGCTCAGGGCGTCGCCAATATCGCCTCGCCCCTGTTCGGAGGATTGCCTGCGACCGGCGCGATCGCCCGCACCGCGACCAACGTCAACGCCGGCGGCCGCACGCCCGTGGCCGGCATGATCCACGCGCTGGCCATCTTCGCAGCCTTGTTCCTCGCCGCCCCGCTCGCCGGGGCGCTCGTCTTGCCTTCGCTAGCCGGGCTGCTGATTGTGACAGCGTGGACGATGAGCGAGCCGCATCGCTGGCTTGAGCGACTTCGCCTCCCCAAGCCCGAGCTTGCCCTGCTGCTGCTGACCGCAATCCTCACCGTCTTCGCCGATCTCACCATCGCCATCGTCGTCGGCACGGTGATCGGCCTTGCCCTGAAATTCATGCGAAGACCGAACGTCCGGGACTAAGCAGGCCAATCTGACTCATTTGCGTGCCGACTCCATCCATCGCGTCAGCTTAAACGCCCATATCATTGTCATTAAGGTGGAACGGCTTATCTTAGCCGCACGAGCCCGACGGCCCACCAAGGACGATTCCGATGAACGAGAAGAAGCCCAACGCCTGGACCAAGTCGCTGATCATCTGGGTCGGCGTGCTGTTCGGGCTCGTGCTGTTCGTACAGATGATCGACGGTGGTCGCGGCGCTCCCGCCGGCGAGGCGCTTGCCTATTCCGAATTCGTTCACCAGGTCGATGAGGGCAATGTCCGTGGCGTCACCATCGCCACATCATCGACAGGCACCGGCGCGGTGATCAGCGGAAAGCTCGCCAACCGCCAGACCTTCCGCACCGTCGCCCCGACCGACGCCAACGTCTCCGACCGGCTGATCGCCAAGAATGTCGCAGTTCAGGTCAAGGCCGAAGAGCAGTCGTCGTTGCTCATGCTCATGATTTATAATTCGCTGCCTTTCCTGCTCATACTCGGGGTCAGCTTCTTCGTGTTCCGCCAGATGCAGAAAAGCTCGGGCTCGGGCGCGATGGGGTTCGGGAAGTCGCGCGCGCGAATGCTGACGCAAAAGGAAGGCCGCGTGACCTTCGCCGACGTCGCCGGCATCGACGAAGCGCGCGAAGAGCTTCAGGAAATCGTCGAATTCCTCAAGGATCCGGGCAAGTTCGCCCGGCTCGGCGGCAAGATTCCAAAGGGCGCATTGCTGGTCGGCTCGCCCGGCACTGGCAAGACCCTGCTCGCTCGCGCTATCGCCGGTGAGGCAGGCGTGCCGTTCTTCACCATCTCGGGCTCCGACTTCGTCGAGATGTTCGTCGGCGTCGGCGCATCGCGTGTCCGCGACATGTTCGCCGAAGCCAAGAAATCCGCCCCGTGCATCGTCTTCATCGACGAAATCGACGCCGTCGGCCGTCATCGCGGCGCGGGCCTCGGCAACGGCAATGACGAGCGCGAGCAGACCCTCAACCAGCTGCTGGTCGAAATGGATGGCTTCGAAGCCAATGAAGGCATCATCATCATCGCCGCGACCAATCGCCCCGACGTGCTCGACCCGGCGCTACTGCGCCCCGGCCGTTTCGACCGCCGCGTGACCGTGCCGCTCCCGGACATCGAGGGCCGGATGAAGATCATCGAAGTTCATATGAAGAAGGTCCCGCTCGCCCCCGACGTCGATGCCCGTACGCTCGCGCGCGGCACGCCGGGCATGTCGGGCGCCGACCTCGCCAATCTCGTCAACGAGGCCGCGCTTATGGCCGCGCGGCTAGGCAAGCGGCTGGTCGCGATGGCCCAGTTCGAGCTCGCCAAGGACCGCGTCATCATGGGCACCGAGTGGAAATCGCTCGCCATGACGCCGGAAGAAAAGCGGATGACCGCCTATCATGAAGCCGGCCACGCCTTGGTCCGCATTCACGAGCCCGCTTCCGACCCGATCCACAAGGCGACGATCATCCCGCGCGGCGGCGCGCTCGGCATGGTCGTGTCGATGCCCGAGCGCGACAACTACTCCTACCATCGCGACAAAATGTATGCCGACCTTGCATCGGTGATGGGCGGACGCGTGGCCGAGGAAGTCATCTTCGGCCACGACAAGGTCTCGTCGGGCGCGTCGAGCGACATTCAGCAGGCGACCAAGCTCGCCCGCGCGATGGTCATGCAGTGGGGCATGTCCGACGTGCTCGGCCCGCTTCAATATGAAGAAGCGCAGGGCGAAACCTTCCTCGGCTACTCGCAGACCCAGCGCCACAACATGTCGAACGAGACTGCGCTGACGATCGATGCCGAAATCCGCAAGCTGGTCGAGGGCGGCCATGCCCGCGCGACCGAGATCATCTCGACCCACACCGATCAGCTTCACGCGGTCGCTGGTGCGTTGCTTGAACTCGAAACGCTGACCGGCGAGGAGATTAAGACGATTGTCGGCGGCGGCAAGATCGACCGTGCCGGCGACATCCCCGTCGCATTGCCGGCGGCTGGCTCGTCGATTCCCAAAAGCCGCCGCCCGAGAGCGGTCGGCGGACCTGCGGCGGCAGGGGCATGATCGCGATCTAGCATCGATTGGTCGGACCATAATGGCTTGACGGACGTTGGCCGGTAATTGGGCAATAGAGGTGGCGTGTTGAAAAAAAGGATTTTGCTGGGCGTCCTGCTCATCGCCCTTCCGGTCACCGCCACCAGCGCGCAGGACGTCGCCCACTTCCTGGTCCGCGTCGACACGTTGTTGCGCCGCGGCCCGTTCGCCCTGCTGTCGCCCGATTTCTACCGGCTGAAACGCCTCGTCGAATCAAACGGTGACGAGCTGAAGCTCGAATTTGCCCAGGCCAAGGCGCGCCATGAGCATACCGCCTTCTGCCCACCGCTGGTTGACAAGCCGCGGGTCAACAAGACCGAATATCTCGCCGCGCTCCGCGCCGTCCCGCTGAGCCGCCGAGCGACGACCGACACCAAGGACGTGCTACGGTCAGTGCTTGAACGAAAATACCCCTGTCGACCCCCGTTGCAAAAGGCCGCCGCCTGACCAACATGCGACGCGGGGCGGGAGATCGAGATTGCGAACCCTTCGGATTGTTGCTGCCAGTGCGCTCATTGTTGCTGGGATGCCAGCCGCAGCCCGAATGCCCGCAACGCTGTTCCTCACCAAAGCCAACCGGCTCGTTGCGCGTGGTCCGCTGGCGTTGTTCTCAAGCGACCTAAAGCTGCTCCAGAAACAAGCTGAAGACGCGGGCGACGAGCTTCACGACGAGCATCGCCGACTACTTGAAGCGCGCCAGCCGACCGACTGGTGCGCGCCACCGACCAAATATCTCGCGGCTCGTGAGTTGATTGTCGGGCTTCGCGCCATTCCCCGCGACAGGCTGGCGCAGATGGATATCAAGGCGGCGATGCGCACCGTTTTCGAGCGCAACTATCCCTGTCCGCGTTAAAACTGTTCGACGACGCGACTAACGGGCGAAGTGAGCAGCTCGACTGCGCCACTCGGCGGCCAGGACCGGACAATTCGCAAGGTCACGCAGCGCCAGCCCCTGTCCGCGGTGGCCACCACCGATCAGCAGCTTGAACAATCGCGCGACCGGCCAATGAGCAAGCGGGCGATCAACCAGCGTAAGCAGGTCCCCCGCCGCGACCTCACCTTCCTCGATCACCCGATAATACCAACCCGTCCGCCCCGACTTGACCATTCGCGCAACCAGATTGGGCACGCCGAGGAAATGCGCCTGCTTCCAGCACGGCTGCCGCCCCTGCGCGATCTCGACCAGCGCAGTGCCCATGCGAAAGCGGTCGCCGAGGCAGACGTCGGCCTCGGTCCACCCGCTGGTCGAGATATTCTCCCCGAACGCCCCCGCCTGTCCGAGTTGCGGCAAGTCGCCAACCTCTCGCTGCCAATCGGCGTAGTGATCAAAAGAATAATGGTGGATCGCCTTGTCGACCCCGCCGTGAACGCTGAGGTCAGCCTGTTCGTCGCCGGCGATGCCCAGCCGCGTGACCGCAAGCCTGGCCGCGACCGGCTGCTTGGCGATCGCGCTGCTGTCGCGTCCGGGGGCGAAATCGGGGTCGACCTTGCCGGTCAGGATCGTTTCGATACGGGTCTGCATGCCCGCATCATAACGAAGGTTGTAAAGATTACGCCAGCTTGTCGGCGTAGATCATGCGTCCGTTGGCGAGGCGGCTCATGACATGCCACTGGTTCGCCCGGCTGAACGCGAAACATCCTTCCGACCGGCCGAGCTTGCCGAAGTCGCGCGCAACCTCGTCCTCGGCGTACCACGCATTGTGGATGACGATCGCGCGGCTCTCGGCGTTGTTGTTGGTCCAGTCGAGACCGCTGACCTTCATCGAGGTGCCATATTTGCCGTCATAGGTTTCGCCGGTGACATAGGCGCCGTTCGAGCTCGCATAAGAGCCGAAGTCGTTCGAGAAGCGCTCGACATAGCCCGAGTGATCGGGGTCCGAACCGCGACCATGCGCCACCCGGTGGCTTTCGACCGAGCCGCTGAGCAGATCGACGAGATGGAAACGCGGATCGGCTGACGGCGAGGAGAAATCGACGATGCCGATGACGTCGCGATGCGCAATCCACGGTCGCGAATCGAGCGCGGCCTTGGCCTTGGCGAACAGCTTGGGGTCAATCGCGGCAGGTGCGACCGGCTTGGCGGCGAACGGCGACAATGGGTCGACGATGGGCGGCGGCGTGCGGAAAACCAGCGACGGCAGGCTGACGCTGCTTGCCGCAGAAGAGAGCATCAAGCCGCTCGCTCCAACCGCACCCAACCTCAACATTTCACGCCGATTCAATGACATATTGGCCCTCCGAGAAGCAGTCTTTATAGCATGGAACTGCTTAACCGCAGATAAGCCTGATCATATAATCCGCGCCTTCGTCGCTTTATTGGCTCGACTCATCGTAAGTCGGGGATCGAATCGAAATGGTTACCGAATCGCTTCCCCGGCGCCCCGCTCCGGGTGGGGATAGTCTTGAATGTCGCATCGCAGGCTGCTAGGGGCGCGCGACCGTCGTGGGGCTTTTCTTCCGGCGAACAATGTTCATTGGCGTTGCCATTTGCGTTCCGCACGGCGCGGGACGAGGTGGCGGTGCTGCCCGATTTTTCCAATTGGAAGAGTGGGTTCAAGGAGTGAAGCGGCTTTTATGCAAATCATCGTTCGCGACAATAATGTCGACCAGGCGCTGCGCGCGCTCAAGAAGAAGCTGCAGCGCGAGGGCGTTTATCGCGAGATGAAGCTTCGCCGGCATTATGAAAAGCCGTCGGAACGTCGCGCCCGCGAACGTGCCGCCGCGATCCGCCGCGCCCGCAAGCTCGAGCGCAAGCGCGCCGAGCGTGAAGGCGTCAAATAAGCCTCTCGAACCGGAGGCGCGTCGATGTCGACGGTAACCGCAGTCCCATTACAGCCGCTCAAGCGCGGTAGCCTGGCCAAGCTGTGGCTCGGCATCGCACTGCTCGTTGCCGCCGGGCTCCTGCTCGCCTGGGCAGGCGCGGGACGAATGGGTGGCAAGGACATTGGCGCTGGCCTGATCGTCCGCACGGTCAAGCCTGGCCACGGCCCCAACGTCACGCTCAACGACGGCGTGATGGTCAATTACGAAGGTCGCCTGACCGACGGGACGGTGTTCGATTCGAACGCCGGCCGCGAGCCCGTCCCGATGCTCCCCGCGCAGGTCATCCCCGGTTTCAGCCGCGCGCTGACCGCGATGCAGAAGGGCGGCAAGTACCGCATCCACATCCCGTCCGCGATGGCCTATGGCGCCACGCCGCCACGTGGCGCGCCGATCCCGCCCAACGCCGACCTCGACTTCGACGTCGAGATTGTCGAGCTGGTCCCCAATGCGGCGCTGATGGCCGCGGCGCAGCAACAGCAGCAACAGCAGCAACAGATGCAGCAGATGCAGGGCGTGCCGCAGGCGCAGGCCCGCTAATCGATTGGTTCGCCCGGCGCGGTGACCGGCTCGACCGCGCGCATCCGGCTCACTTCCTCCAGCGTCACCTTGAGCGCCGCCAGCACCGGGTCGGCGAACAGCAGCCCGAGAATGCCGAACAGAGCACCCATGATCAGCTGCGCGGCGAGGACCAGCGCCGGCGGCAGGTCGACCGTACGCCGCGCGACGTAGGGTACGACGACATAGCCTTCGAAATTGTGGACGAAGAAATAGACGAACACCGCCCACAGCCCCTCATGCGACCCGGCGCTGAACCCGACCGCGATCATCAACAGGCCCGAGATGATCGCCCCGACGTTGGGGACGAACGCGAACAGTCCGGTGATGAGCCCGAGCAGCGCCGCCATCGGCACCCCGCCGAGCCACAGCAGCACAAATGTCAGCAGTCCCTCGAACCCCATCCCGATGAACCGCCCGGCGAGCAGCCGGCGAAGCGTCGCGCCGATCGTGTAGAATCGCTCGCGGTGGCGGATGGGGAGCATCCATGCGACCCCGCGATCATAGAGGTGCGGTTCTCCGGCGATGAATCCGCCGAGCACGAGGATCAATATCCCGCTCGTCACGACCCCGACCGAATCACGCACCGCGCTGGTCAACCGCCCGATCGATCCGGACAGTTCCGCTGGCAAGTTGAGCGACGCGCCCCTCGGCATCAGCCCGACCGCGACCGCCCAGGCCAGCAGCCGGTCGACCTGGACCGTCACGACATGGCGCAACGTCTCGGCCTGGGCGGCGAGTGTCGTGCCGGCGAACCACCCGACCCAGGCAAAAAACGACAGGCTGGCGAGGATCACGATCAGCAGGCGGATACCGCGCCGGACTGGAAGCGCTCGTCCCAAAAGCCGGCACGCGCCGTCGAGGATAACCGAGAAGACCAGCCCGCCGACGATCAGCATCAGCGGCTGGGCCAGCGTCACGACGCCGACCGCGACCAGCGCCACCGCCACCCACACCCCGGCGCGCTTCAGTTCGGTGCGGATAACGGGATCGCGAAACTCGGCGGGTCCGGGCCGCTCGACATGCGGCTCGGGAAGACGGGGAGCTTGAGGCTCGCCCGCCAAGGCTAGCCCTTTGTCGCGCGCAGGCTGTGCCCGGCGCGGTCGGGGCGCAGGGCGCGAAACCAGCTGATCGGATTGAGCCAGGCCGACGTTCCGTCAAGCGAGAAGGTCAGGAACTCGGCCCGCCCGCCGATATTCTCCCACGGCACCGGCCCGCCAAGGCCCTCCTCGGCGAGGCTGAAGCGGCTGTCGGCACTGCGGTCGCGATTATCGCCCATCAGAAAGACATGTTCCGCCGGCACCACGACCGGTCCATAGTCGTCGCCAGGGCTCGCGCCGAGCTCGACCGTATCATAGGTTGGCCCGTCGGGAAGCGTCTCGCGGACGATCGGCAGGCGGCAGAACTGGCGACCGTCATTCGCCTCGACCAGGTTACCCGGAAACTGCCCGACCGCGCACGGCGCATTGGCGTCGACCGGGATCATCGCCGGGGGACGGACCTCGGCCTTGACCGGCACATTGTTGAGAATCAGCCGCCCGCCGCGCACTTCGATCGTGTCGCCCGGAAGCCCGATGACGCGCTTGATATAGTCGTCGCTTCGTCCCGGCGGTGTGACGATGACGACGTCGCCGCGCTCGGGCAGGTGGCCGAACAACCGCCCGCTCCAGTGCGGGAAGACATGGAAGCTGGCCGACACCCACGACCAGCCATAGGGATATTTGCTGACCACCAGCCGGTCGCCCTTGAGCAGCACCGGCATCATCGATTCCGACGGAATATAGAATGGCTTGGCGATGAAGCTGTGGAACGCGAGCACCGCCAGCAGGACCCAGGCGAGCCCCTTGATCTCGCGCCACAATGCGCTTTCCACGGGCTTGGCGGGCGCGGCGGCGGGCGGAACCGGCTCGCTGATTTCGGCCGGGCTGTCGACGCTGTCGCTCATTCTGACTCCAGTTTTCGCGCGTACAGGATGACGAACGCCTGCGCCCAGGGATGATCGTCGGTCATCGTCAAATGGACCTCGATGGCGTGGCCCGGCGGGGCGAGCGCGTCAAGCCGGGCAGCCGCGCCGCCGGTCAGCGCCAGCGTCGGTGCGCCTGAAGCGGCATTGATCACGCCGATATCCTTCATGAACACGCCGCGCTTGAAGCCGGTGCCGACCGCCTTGGAAAAGGCTTCCTTGGCGGCGAAGCGCTTCGCCAATGTGCCCGCGCGGGTGAACGGCCGCCGCTCGGCCTTGGCGCGCTCGATGTCGGTAAAGACCCGGTTGAGAAAGCGCTCGCCAAACCGGTCGAGCGACCCCTGGATCCGCTCGATGTTGCACAGGTCCGATCCGATGCCGATGATCAACGGGCGCTATCCATCAGGCTCCGCATCCGCGTTACGCTCGCCTCGAGCCCGGTGAAGATCGCCTCGCCGATCAGAAAATGGCCGATATTGAGCTCGGCAATCTGCGGGATCGCAGCGACAGGGACAACATTGTCGAACGTCAACCCATGTCCCGCATGAGCCTCGATCCCGTTCTTCGCGGCGAGGGCGGCAGCGTCGGCAATCCGTCTCAGCTCAACCACCCGATCCTCGCCCGCGACATGGGCAAAGCGCCCGGTGTGGAACTCGATCACCGGCACACCCAGGCGCAAGGCGGCATCGACCTGCCGCTCGCTGGGTTCGATGAACAGGCTGACGCGGATCCCCGCGGCGCCCAGCTGGTCGACGATCGGCACCAGCGTATCGAACTGCCCGGCGGCGTCGAGCCCGCCCTCGGTCGTCCGCTCCTCGCGCTTCTCGGGGACAATGCACGCGGCGTGAGGACGGTGAGCAAGCGCGATGGCGAGCATTTCCTCGGTCGCCGCCATCTCGAGGTTAAGCGGCAGCGCGATGCCCCGCATCAGCCGGTCGATGTCGGCATCGGTGATGTGCCGCCGGTCCTCGCGCAGATGCGCAGTGATGCCATCCGCTCCCGCCCGCTCGGCGTCCTGCGCCGCCCGCAGCGGATCGGGATGCTCGCCCCCGCGCGCGTTCCTGATGGTCGCGACATGGTCGATGTTGACCCCAAGGCGCAGGCGACTGGTCACGCCGCGCGGCTGCCGGGCTTGACCCCTTGGGTCGCGGCAAGCTCGGGCGGAAGATCGTCGGCGGCAAAGGTCGGCACGTCGAGCCGGATGAGTGCGGTATAGGGCACGCCAAGATCGACCGCGCCGCCCGAGCGGTCGACGAGGCTGGCCGCCCCGACCACCGTCCCGCCGGCTTGCTCGATCGCCTTGATCGCTTCGCGCGACGACAGACCGGTGGTGACGACGTCCTCGACCATCAGCACGCGCGCGCCCGGCGTGAGCGCAAAGCCGCGGCGAAGGTGAAAGATCCCGTCGGGCCGCTCGACGAACATCGCCGGCACGCCGAGCGCGCGGCCCATCTCATGCCCGATGATCACCCCGCCCATCGCCGGAGAAACTACCGCGTCGATTCCTGAGCGAACGTCGGGCGACAGCTTGGCGGCGAGCGCCCGGGCCAACCGCTCGGCCCGCGCACCGTCCATCAGGACTCGCGCACACTGCAGATAACGCGGACTATGAAGGCCCGACGACAGGATGAAATGCCCCTCGAGCAACGCTTGGGCGGCTTGAAATTCGGCCAGGACTTCGTCTTCGCGCATCGTCGTTCCGCTACCCTTCCGTAGCGGCGCCATAGAGCCGCGTTGGTTGGGCGACAACAGAGCACCGCACTCCAGCGAAAAAGTGTCTGGAACATGCGCTTGAGGCCGTCTAAGGCGCCGCCTATATAAACGTCGACCATATGATCGCCCGCGCGACCTGCGGGCTTGCCACGCCGGAGTGATGATGAAGATTTTGGGGATCGCGATCGCGCTGGCTGCCGCCGCCTTGAGCCCGGCCGCTGCTCAATCGCCCACTGCGACGACGACAACGGCTGTGGCGACGCCGGTCGCGGCAGTTGCGAAACCGGCTGCCCCGGCCGAAGTCATTCCGACGCCCGGCATCGGCATGCCCGATGGCCGCCTCGGTCTTCAGGACCAGGTCACCCCGATCGGCAACGAAGCGGCAAATTTCCACAATCACTGGCTGGTGCCACTGTGCTTCGCGATCAGCATTTTCGTGCTGCTGTTGCTCGTCTACGCGATCATCAAATTCCGGCGCGGCGCAAACCCGGTGCCGTCGCGCAACTCGCACAACACCTTCCTCGAGGTTGCCTGGACGCTGATCCCGGTGCTGATCCTGGTCGCGATCGCGATCCCGTCGATCCGTCTTCTGCGCCACCAATATTCGCCGCCCAAGGCCGACGTGACGATCAAGGTCGTCGGGAATCAGTGGTACTGGTCCTACAGCTATCCCGACAACGGCGGGTTCGAGATCACGTCGAACATGCTCAAGGAAGCCAAGGACGTGAAGCCCGGCGAGCGCTTCCGCACCGACGCTGATGGTCCGCCGATGCTCGCCGTCGACGAGCGGATCGTCATCCCCGTCCATCGCGTGGTGAAGTTCATCGTCACTGGCGCCGACGTCATTCACTCGTTCGCGGTGCCCGCCTTCTGGACCAAGATGGACGCGGTCCCCGGCCGCCTCAACGAAACCTGGGTCAAGGTCGATCGCCCCGGCGTCTATTTCGGCCAGTGCAGCGAACTGTGCGGCGCGCGCCACGGCTATATGCCGATCGCGGTCGAAGTCGTCAGCGACGCCGACTATGCCAAATGGATCGCGTCGAAGGGCGGCACGATGCCGAGCGCGGCCAAGCCCGCGACGGGCCCCGATGCGACTGCGGTCTCGCCGCTTTCGCCCGGCGGCACGCCTCCGGCTGCTGCCCCGCAAGTGGCCGCCGCCACGCCGATTGCGGCGGCAGCGACCGCACCTTCGCCCAAGCCCACCACCGCGCCCACGCAGGGCACGACCAACAACAACCGTTAGGCGCAAGACAGCCATGAGCACCACTGCCCCCACGATCGACGGCCACGCGCTGACGGCGCACGACCATGACGCGCACGACGCGCATCATGATGCCGATCACAAGCCGGCGTTCTTCGCGCGCTGGTTCATGTCGACCAATCACAAGGACATCGGCACGCTCTACCTGATCTTCGCGATTACCGCGGGGGTCATTGGCGGCGCAATCTCGGGCATCATGCGCGCCGAGTTGATGCATCCCGGAATCCAGATCCTCAACCAGGCCTGGCCGCTCGGCGCGGGCACCACCAACTTCGACGAAGCGCTCCATCACTGGAACGTGCTGATCACCGCCCACGGGCTGATCATGGTGTTCTTCATGGTCATGCCGGCGATGATCGGCGGGTTCGGTAACTGGTTCGTGCCGCTGATGATCGGCGCGCCCGACATGGCCTTCCCGCGGATGAACAATATCTCGTTCTGGCTGCTCGTCCCGGCGTTCATCCTGCTCCTCGGCTCAAGCTTCGTATCGGGCGGAACCGGCCTCGGCGCAGGCACCGGCTGGACAATCTATGCCCCGCTCAGCACCTCGGGCTCGGTCGGGCCGTCAGTTGACATGGCGATCTTCGCGCTCCACCTCGCGGGCGCCAGCTCGATCCTTGGCGCGATCAACTTCATCACCACCATCTTCAACATGCGCGCGCCGGGGATGACCCTGCACAAGATGCCGCTGTTCGTTTGGTCGATCCTGGTCACTGCCTTCCTCCTGCTTCTCGCGCTGCCGGTACTCGCCGGAGCGATCACCATGCTGCTGACCGATCGCAACTTCGGCACGGCCTTCTTTGACGCCAGTGCCGGCGGCAACCCGATCCTGTTCGAACATCTGTTCTGGTTCTTCGGACACCCCGAAGTTTACATCATGATCCTGCCGGGCTTCGGCATGGTCAGCCAGGTGATCGCCACCTTCAGTCGCAAGCCGGTGTTCGGTTATCTCGGCATGGCCTATGCCATGGTCGCGATCGGGGTCGTCGGGTTCGTCGTGTGGGCCCACCACATGTTCACCACCGGGCTCGACGTGAACACCAAGATGTACTTCACCGCCGCGACAATGATCATCGCGGTGCCGACGGGCGTGAAGATCTTCAGCTGGATCGCGACGATGTGGGGCGGCTCGATCAGTTTCGAGACGCCGATGCTGTTCGCGATCGGCTTCATCTTCCTGTTCACCGTCGGCGGGGTTACCGGAGTCGTGCTGGCCAACGGCGGCGTCGACACCTACATGCAGGACACTTATTACGTCGTCGCGCACTTCCACTATGTGCTCAGCCTCGGCGCGGTGTTCACCCTGTTCTGCGGCTTCTATTACTGGTTCCCCAAGATGAGCGGCAAGATGCTCAACGAGCCGCTTGGCAAGCTGCACTTCTTCCTGATGTTCATCGGCGTGAACATCATCTTCTTCCCGCAGCATTTCCTCGGCCTCGACGGCATGCCCCGTCGGATCCCGGACTATACCCCGGCGTTCGAGAAGTGGAATGTCGTGTCGACCTACGGCTACATGGTCACGGTCGCCGGCATGGCGGTGTTCTTCGTCAACCTGTTCTGGTCATTGGGATGGGGCAAGAAGGCCCCCGACAACCCCTGGGGCGAAGGCGCAACGACGCTCGAATGGACCCTGCCGTCACCCCCGCCGTACCACCAGTTCGAGACGCTGCCGAAGATAGATTAGGTCTTGAGGCGCACACGAATAAGGGCGGTCTTGCGAAAGCAAGGTCGCCCTTATTCGTTGAGACGCCGAAAGCCGGCCGACGGGTCCCGGACTTGATCCGGGGACAGGATCGACGTCGCGGGGTTTATCCCCGTGAGGGCGTGGTACGAATGTCTGCTTTCG
>JBBQDG010000036.1:0-27929 GCA_038319435.1 Sphingomonadales bacterium
AACGCCTTCGCCAGCATTCGCGCCGAGGACGAGGCGCTGCTGACGATCACCACTACCCACAGCTTCGCCAACACCTGGCTGGTGTGGCGACTGGGTGCCTTCCAGCTGGCGCATCCCGACCTCGCAGTTCGGCTCGACACATCGGACGTGATGCTCGACCTGGCGGCCGGCGAAGCCGATGCGGCGATTCGCGCGGGGCGCGGCGAGTGGCCGGGGATGACGGTCGACCGGCTGATGGCGGTCGACTTCACCCCGATGTGTTCACCAGGGATGCTCGCGCTTTGCGAACAGCAGCTCGGTCGCAGGCTGGTTGCGGCCGACCTGCCGCAGCTGCCCTTGCTCAATCCACAGGACCGCTGGTGGGAGACGTGGTTGGCGCAGGCCGGAGTCGATCCGGGCGAGCGCGACATGGGCGCGGGACTGCGGCTCGACAGCCAGTCCAACGAGGGTCAGGCTGCGATGAGCGGGCTTGGCTTTGCGCTGCTCACCCCGGCGCTGTGGCGCAACGATGTTGCCGAGGGACGGCTGGTCCGGCCCTTCGAGCAAATCTCTAGCCGCGGCTTCGGCTACTGGCTGGTGATCCCCGAGGGGCGGCGATCCGTTCCCAAGATTAAGCGATTTCGCGAGTGGTTGCTGGCTGCGTCCGCGCGGGCTGCTCCGGAGCCTAAGCCCGCGTAAACGGCAGGAGTTTGCGTGACGGACAGTTGGGCAGGATCACGCCGCGCTCGCCGAGGAAGCAATGGCGGACGATCTCGGCCTGCTGTTCGATGCCATAGCGGCGCAACGGGCGTCCGGGCTCGATTGCGTAGCTGTAGCGGCAGAAGGGGTGGCGCATCAGGGGGAGCCAGAAGCGCCCGTTGACCTGCGCCTGCCAGACATGGGTCATCTCATGGATGAACAGCCCCTGCGCCGCCAACGCGTCGCGTGCGAAATCTTCGCTCCACGTGTTGCCGGCGGGGTGGAAGTGGATCTTGCCCATCGGCGCCATGACCGTGGAGCGGCCCATGCCCCGAACACACCTGCCCCGATGACCGCGATATGGAGCTTCGACCCGCGCGTCGCGACGCGCCCGATTGCGGGGGCCGTCACGGCACCGGCGACCCCGCCTAGTACAGCCCGACGGGTTAGCGGGACCGGCGTGACCGAGCCGGTCCCATTGCTCATCAGAAAGTCTGGCGAACGGTCAGACCGATGTTGCGAGGCTGACCGACGTTGAAGCCAAGCCGCGCCCGCCCGCCGCGCTCGCGGTCGAACGAGAGGAGCGGAGTCTCGTCGAACAAATTCTTGGCATAGAGCACGAACTCGGTGCCGCTGTTGAACTTGAGCCCGGCCGAGATGTCGACAAGATCATAGGACGGCAGCTTGAGGTTTAGCACTGTCGCGCCAGTCCCGGTGGCGCCGTTGAACGGTAGGCCCGAGATGAAGGTTCGCGGGTTATTTTCCTGATCAGACGGCTGAGTGAAGCGCGTACCGACATGCTGGTACGACGCCGAGACATACCAGTCGGCGTTGCTCGAGAAACGCTGGCCGTAGGTTGCGGAGGCCGAAACCTGGAACTTGGGCACTGTCGGCAGGCGGTTGCCGTCGCGGATTCCGGCGATGACTGTTCCGGACGTCGTCGTCACGCTCGAATCGAACTTAGAGTTGATGAAGCTCCCCGAAAGCGCGAGGTCGAGGCCCCGGATTGGCCTGGCCGACAATTCCGCCTCAATGCCCTGAGTGTGCGCCTTGGGCACGTTGAACACGACGCGCGACGAGCAGCTGCCCGCATCGGCCGTAACCTGTAAATTCTTTATCTGCGTGTAGAAAGCGGCTGCGTTGAACGTGAGGCCATGGCCCTGCGTTTTTATACCTCCCTCATAATTCCACAGCGTTTCGTCATTGTAGCGCGGATGGTTGCCATAGGTGAGCGCGTCGACGCCGCCGGCCCCGCCCGAGCATAGCGGGATGTTGAGCGGATCATTGACGCCACCCAATCGAAATCCCTTCGATGCCTGGAGATTGACGCTGAGGTTGCGGTCGGGGGCATAGGTCGCAATCAGGCGCGGGCTAAAGCCGCTCGACTTGGTCCGGTCGATATTATTGTCACCGTTTGCAAACAGGCCGCCCGACTTGAACGTCCGCCTTTCCTTGAAGTCGTAATAACGGCCACCGGCGGTCAGCTTGAAGTCACCAGTCTTGTAGCTCGCCTCGCCGAATATCGCCGCCTGCTTGATCTTGTACGGCAGGTCGGCGTTGTACGGTGAGTTGAGCGGAAATCCGTTGGCTACAGCGACCGACGTCCCGGCACCAAACCGTGCATCCGTGAAGGCGTCATACCCCGGGGTCGGCAGGCGCTGGGTATATTGGCGGTCGACGTGCGAATAGAAGCCACCGATGACCCATTGGAACGGCCCCGGTCCGGTCGAACCGACCCGCAATTCCTGCGAGAATTGCTTGACCTTGGTCGTATCAACTAGATTTGAGGGCAAGTTGACGCCTGCGGTGGGGAAGCCAAGATCGACGGACACCGACCCTGTCAGCGCCGATGCATCGCGGCTGACGAGAATGTTGCGGTGGATGTAGCTCGTTACCGAGGTAACCTCGACATTGGACGATAAGTCGGCCGAGGCGGTAAGGTCAGCAAGTGTCGTCTTATCGCGGAAAGACTCTCGTAGTTTCAGATATTGTTCGTTGGTCGCATAGGTGTGTGGCGGCGTGGTGAACTGGTTAGAGTAAAGGTTGAACACCTCTTCGCGGTTGAACCCGTTGGCCTTGATATCCTGATAGACAATGCGCGGGGTCAGCTTCACGCCCGGCGTCGGCTCCCATAGGATCGAGGCGCGGCCGCCGACGCGGCTGCCCGAATTGACGTTCTTCTTCGCCGCCGGCCCAATCGCATCGATGAAGCCAGCGTAGCGCGTGCCATAGCCGACGACGCGCAGCGCTGCGGTTGGCCCGAGCGGCAGGTTGACCGCGCCCTTTAGCCAGCCGCCGATGGCGTCTTCCTGCATCGTGTTGACGTTGGCCTCGATCAGCCCTTCCGTCTTGCCGAGCTTGGGCTGGTTGGTGATGTAGCGGATTGTGCCGCCGACGCTGCCCGATCCGAACAGCGTGCCTTGGGGACCGCGCAGCGTTTCGACGCGGTTCAGGTCGAACAGGTCGAAATCAGGCGTGAACAGCGACAGCGAGACGACGCTTTCGTCGAGATAGACGCCGACCTGTTCCTTCACGCCCGGCTGATCGCGGACGATCTGGCCGGCCGAGACGCCGCGGATGGAAACCTGACTCTGCCCCGGCCCAAGGTTTTGGACGGCGAGGCCGGCGATGTTGCGGCTGACATCTTCCAGCGTCACCGCATTGGCGCGCTGGAGGTCGGCCTGGGTCTGGGCGTTGATCGAGAATGGCACGTTCTGCAGCGTCGAAGCGCGCTTGGTCGCGGTGACGATGATTTCTTCGGGCGCGGGGCGGTCGGTCGAGTTGCCGGTCGAAGCGTTGGTGACTTGCGCACGGTCTTCCGACGCGGTCTGGGCGAAGGCCGGTGTGGCGACGGCGAAGATGGCGACGCCGCCGAGCAGACTGGCGAGCGAACGAGCGTTCATAGTGTAACCCCCCCTTTAATTTATGAGGCTGAACTACCGGATCGGACACAGAGCGGGAAGGCTCGGCAAGCCGTACGCCGCACATTTACGGAGAATTGTTGCTTAGATGTAACAATCGCTCCCGCCGAACGGCAGGAGATTGCGTGATGGGCGGTTGGGCAGGATCACGCCGCGCTCGCCGAGGAAGCAATGGCGGACGATCTCGGCCTGCTGTTCGATGCCATAGCGACAGAACGGGCGTCCGGGCTCGATTGCGTAGCTGTAGCGGCAGAAGGGGTGGCGCATCAGGGGGAGCCAGAAGCGCCCGTTGACCTGCGCCTGCCAGACATGGGTCATCTCATGGATGAACAGCCCCTGCGCCGCCAACGTGTCGCGTGCGAAATCTTCGCTCCACGTGTTGCCGGCGGGGTGGAAGTGGATCTTGCCCATCGGCGCCATGACCGTGGAGCGGGGCTGGAGCGGCCACCATCGCCGGTGCACCAGTCGGACCGGTGCATAATCGATCGCATCGGCGAAGATCGATCGGGCGAGGTCTCGCTCGCCACGGGTCAGGGGTCGCTCATCGGGCACGCAAGTTCCTTGCCCCGCTTTGCGCTTTGCGACAATCAACTGCGCTTGCCGAGGTCCGCCCGCACCGCTAGGGCAATCTCAAAATCAACCAGAAGGAATGCGAGCATGAGCGAGACTGCGGATCGGGTTAAGAAGATCGTTGTCGAGCATCTTGGCGTCGACACCGAAAAGGTCACCGAAGAGGCGAGCTTCATCGACGACCTGGGTGCCGACAGCCTCGACATTGTTGAGCTCGTGATGGCGTTCGAGGAAGAGTTTGGGGTCGAAATCCCCGACGATGCCGCCGAGAAGATCGCTACTGTCAACGACGCGATCTCCTACATCGACGAACACAAGGCCTGATCGGGCGGATCGCCCGTGATGTCCGCTGTGTCTGGTAAGGGCGTAGCGGAGCTTGGACAGGCTCAGCCCCCCGGGGTCTGGGCCTGTTGTGTTTTGGGGAGAGAAGAATGCGCCGTGTAGTCGTCACCGGACTTGGGCTGGTCACGCCGTTGGGCGCCGATGTCGAGACGACATGGGCCAATCTGTTGGCGTCGAAGAGCGGCGCCGGGACGATTACCCGGTTCGACACGACCGGCCAGAAGTGCACCATCGCCTGCGAGGTGAAGCCTGCCGATCATGAATATGGCTTCGACCCGAGCAAGCGGGTCGACCATAAGGTCCAGCGGCAGGTCGATCCGTTCATCATCTATGGCATTGATGCCGCGGGGCAGGCGCTCGAGGATGCCGGCCTGACTGACATGGACGAGGAAACGCGGATCCGCACCGGTTGCTCGATCGGGTCGGGCATCGGCGGACTGCCGGGGATCGAGAGCGAATCGCTGGTCCTGGCCGAAAAAGGCCCGGGCCGGGTCAGTCCGCATTTCGTCCATGGCCGGCTGATCAACCTCATCTCGGGGCAGGTCTCGATCAAATATGGCTTGATGGGTCCCAATCATGCAGTCGTCACCGCTTGCTCGACCGGAGCGCATTCGATCGGCGACGCGGCGCGGATGATCAGGGACGACGACGCCGACATCATGCTTGCGGGCGGGGCGGAGGGAACGATCAATCCTTTGGGAGTCGCCGGTTTTGCCCAGGCGCGCGCGCTCAACATGAGCTTCAACGATCGGCCGCAGCAGGCCAGCCGCCCCTACGACAAGGGCCGCGACGGCTTTGTCATGGGTGAGGGCGCGGGCGTCGTGGTGCTCGAGGAATATGAGCACGCCAAGGCGCGCGGCGCCAAAATCTACGCCGAGGTAGTTGGCTATGGGCTGTCGGGCGATGCCTATCATGTCACCGCGCCGCACCCCGAGGGCAAGGGTGCCGAACTGGCGATGCGGATGGCGCTCAAGAAGGCCGGCATGGAGCCGTGCGACATCGACTATATCAACGCCCATGGCACATCGACGATGGCCGACACGATCGAGCTTGCCGCCGCCAAACGCGTGTTCGGCGACGATCTGTGCGGGGCGTCGATGAGCAGCACCAAGTCGGCGATCGGACATCTGCTGGGCGGGGCCGGTGCGGTCGAGAGCATCTTCTGCATCCTTGCGATCCGCGACCAGATCGTGCCGCCGACGCTCAACCTTGATGATCCCGACGAAGGCACCGAGGGGGTTGATCTCGTCCCTCACGTCGCCAAGAAGCGGGTGGTCAAGGCGGCGCTCAACAACAGCTTCGGCTTTGGCGGCACCAATGCCAGCCTGATCATGAAGGCGTTCGAGGAATAGTGCGCAAGTTCGTCACGCTGGCAATGCTGCTCGGGCTCGCCGCGTTGGCCGGGACGTGGATCTTGTGGTGGAGTGCGGGACCGGCCGCGACCAGGCAGCGAGTTGTCATTCAGCAAGGCGAGAGCCTTGGCGTGGTCGCGGGTCAGCTCCATAAGGCCGGTGTCATTCCCGGATCGCGGCGAACTTTCCTCGCGATGGCAAAGCTGCTCGGGTCGAACGACCCGGTCCAGGCAGGCGAGTTCGAGGTTCCGCCGGGGATGAGCGGAGCGGCGGTGCTTGACCTGCTCCAGCATGGTGGGCCGGTGCAGCGACTGATGACGGTCCCCGAGGGGATGCCGTCGATCATGGTTCAGGAGCGGCTCGCCGCGTTGCCGTTCGCGACGGGCGAGGCGCCGCTGCCGACCGAGGGATCGGTGCTTCCCGACAGTTACAGCTATGAGCGCGGCGAGGCTCGGGCCGCGATCCTCAAGCGCGCGACCGAAGCGATGACGCGGACGGTCGATGCGTTGTGGGCGAAGCGGTCGCCAACTACGGTGGCGGCGAGCAAGGCCGAAGCGGTCACGCTTGCCTCGATCGTCGAGAAGGAAACCGGCAAGGCTTCTGAGCGGCGGATGGTCGCCGGGGTTTATTCCAACCGCGTGCGGATGGGGATGAAGCTCGATGCCGACCCGACGGTCATCTATCCGATCACCAGGGGCAAGCCGCTCGGTCGGCGAATCCTGCGGTCGGAGCTGGAGGCCGACAATGGCTATAATACCTATCGTCGCGCGGGCCTGCCTGAAGGACCGATCGCCAATCCGGGCAAGGCGAGCATCGCCGCGGTGCTCGATCCGGCGCCGACCAGGGCGCTCTACTTCGTCGCCGATGGCACCGGCGGGCACGTCTTTGCCGAGACACTCGACGAGCAGAATGCCAATGTCGCCAAATGGTTCGCGCTCCGTCGCCAGCGCGGCGAGATCAAATAGGGGTCAGGCGTCGATCGCGTCGGCGCGGATGTAGCCGACGCGGCGATCGGGGCCGGCATAGCCCCACGCCCAGCCCAATGAGCAATCGAGCATCTGCAATTCCTCGCCTGCGTCGAGCATGGCGAGCGTTTCGGCGTCGGGTTCGCGCCCGGCCATCAGCGGGGCGGCGGTCTTGAGGTGGCGGAGCAAAGGCTCGGCATAGTGCGAGGCGATCACTCGCCCGGCGAGCGCGATGTCGGCGAGGTCGGCGCGGTAGGCATGGGTCGCAGGGTCGAGCCGCTCCGATCGCCCGGCGAGCGCGAAGGCTTCAACCGCGAGCGAAGGCGGGGCGGGCCGCGGGCGTCGCCTGACCGGAGAGGCCGGAACGGGCGCTATCCCCGTCGGGCCTGAGTAACCGTTTGAAGCCTTCAAGAAAATCTGCCCCGTTTGTGGTGCGCACAACGAACACGTTGCGGCGGTCGTCCTGATCCCGTTCGCGGCGCAGATAGCCCAGCGTGCCAAGTGTATTCAAGGCGCGCGTGACGACTGGCTTCGAGACGCCGAGGATGTGGGCGAGGCCGCGCACGGTGTGCGGGCCGGGGGTAAGATAGACGAGCATCAGCAATGCCATCTGGCGATTGGTCAGGTCGGGGTCGCCCGACCGGACATATCCGATGAGGGCGCGCATCCAGCCCGTCAGAGCATTGTCGCTCATTGGTCCCGACTCTCCATTCGTCCCGCCGTGGGGAAGTAACGGTAGGGACGCCGAAATGTTGCGTCGCCATGTCGGTCAGGCGACGAAAAATGCGGCTGGACGAGTCGTCAAAGGCGTGGATAGCGCGCCTCGAGCAGGGCGAAAGTAGCGCGCAGGCCGAGCGCTTCGCCGCCCTTGGGACGCCCCGGCTTGGCCACCGGTCGCCAGGCGAAGGTGTCGAGATGGGCCCAAGGCGTGCCTTGCGGAACGAAGCGGCGAAGGAAGAGGGCAGCGGTGATCGACCCGGCGAACGGCGAGTCGGTCGAGTTGGCGAGATCGGCGAGGTCGGACTTGAGCATGTCGTCATAGCCGTCCCATAACGGCATGCGCCACAGCGGGTCGGAGGTTTCGTGGGCGGCGGCGAGGAGATCGGTGGCGAGCGCCTCGTCATTGACGAAGGTCGCGGGGAGATCGGGACCAAGCGCAACACGGGCGGCGCCGGTGAGGGTGGCGAAGTCGAGGATGAGTTCGGGCTTCTCTTCGCCGGCCCTGGTCAGGGCGTCACCGAGGACGAGGCGGCCTTCGGCGTCGGTATTGTCGATCTCGACCGTCAGGCCGGCGCGGCTGGTGAGGATGTCGCCGGGTCGGAAGGCGGTCGCCGAGACGCTATTCTCGACCGCGGCGATGAGCAGGTGGAGGCGGACGGGGAGGCGTTCGGCCATGACCAGCCCGGCCAATGCGAGGGCGTGGGCGGCGCCGCCCATGTCCTTTTTCATCAGGCGCATGCCCGATGCGGGCTTGAGGTCGAGGCCGCCGCTGTCGAAGCACACGCCCTTGCCGACGAGCGCGATGCGAGGGTGTTCGGGATTGCCCCACTCGAGTTCGATCAGGCGTGGCGCGCGCGAGCGTTCGGCGCCGCGGCCGACGGCGGCGATCATCGGATAGCCCTGGTCGAGGGCGTCGCCGCGGGTAACGGTCAGGGTCGCGCCGTGGGTCGCGGCGAGGTCCTTGGCGGCGGCTTCGAGATCGGCGGGGCCCATGTCGGCCGCGGGGGTGTCGACCATGTCGCGGACGAGAGCGGTCGCCTGGGCGAGGGCGATGATGCGGGGGATGCTGGCGGGATCGGTGGTGAGGAGGGCGCGGGCGGGCTGCGGCTTTGGGTCCGACTTGTAGCGGGTCAGGCGGTGCTGGGCGAGGAGCCAGCCGAGCGCGGCGGCGCAGGGTGTGCCTTCTGCGAGCCGGTAGCGGCCTTCGGGGAGGGATTCGCCGAGCTTGGCCAGGCACCAGGGCGAGAGCGCGGTGGCGTCGGCGACGGTGGTAACGACCTCGAACGCGTCGCCTTCGCGGGGCAAGAGCGCGAACTGGTCGGCGGTCTTGCCGTCGAACCGCATTGCTTCGAGCAAAGAACGGTCGGGGGCGGGGCGGGCCTTTAGCCACTTTACGAAGCTCGCCGTGTCGACGAGGTGGATCGGCCGGGCGGGCTCGCCGCGGTCGGGCAGGAGCAGGGTGTTAAAGTCGGTCATGACCCGCTTTTAGGCAGGGGCGGGGGGGCTGTCACCATGGTCGGGGGCGGAAGGTTAGGCAAAGGTTAGGGCTAATCGCTATTTTGCGCGTCGTCCGGTGCGCGGCCGCGACGCCCGTCAGCGGCACGCTTGGCCTCCTCGACGATCTTCTCGAAGGCTTCGTCGAGCACGGGGGACAAGCACGAACCGTCGGGATTTTCCTTCCGTTGGGCCGGCGGCGCGCCGGACAGCGCCGGATCGACGTCACGCAGATCTACCCCGGCATCAAACTCGCCACCGCGATACCAATGCGGCAGGCGGCCGTTGCCGGCGTCGGCGACCTCGACCTCGTCGGCGAGTTCCTGGGGACTCATCGTCAGCGCCGGCTGATCGGGGGTCACCGGGGCGAGCAGTTGCAGCACCTCGTCGATCGGGGGCAGCGCGGGCGGCGGCGTCTCGCCGGGATTAACGACCGCCTGGTGCGCATGGCGGAAACGGTCGGGCAAATAGGCGCGCATGAGGAAGGTCATCATGCGGTGGTCGTAGCGGCGGCGGCGACCGACGCGGTTGCCTTCATTGTCAAACACCGGCTCGTCCGAGCCGTTGATCGCGCGGTCGCAGGCGAGATCGACGAGGCGGTGCGCGGCGTGGCCCAGCGCGGCGTCCCATGCGGCGGCAAAATTCTCTGCTCCGGGGGCGCGGCGCAGGCGGTAGCAGGAGGTGGCCGACATGCCGACGACGCGCGCGGCATGTTCGACCAGGCCATGATCGGCGAGCGCGGCGATGAAGCCCTGCTGGCGCTCGACCGTCCAGCCGTCGGCGCGCTGGCGGCGAAGCACGGGGATCCATTTATACTGAGCGGGGTCGAAACCGTTGGCGTCGACGAGGTGCGAAGGGGCGGGCGCGGGCATGAAGGCGGCCGCGATTGGGGCGAGCGGCGCGGCGGCGGGAGAATCCTCGGCGACTCGCGGGAGTGGTTTGTTATGTGCTTTTCTCATGAACCGTATTGGAACATATTATGGGTGCTGTAGGAAAGTGTTTGGCGATTATCCCCTTGCGACATGTAGATTTCAGTGCTATATAATCATCATGAGCACGAAAGCCCCCACTCTTCGCCAGTTTCAGAACCAGTTCGACACGGAAGAGAAGTGCCTAGATCACCTCTTTCAGGTTCGCTACGGCGCGGACTTTCGGTGTCCCGGCTGCGACCGTCCCGCTAAGTTTTCCCGCGTGAAAACAAGGCGCTCGTATCAGTGCAACTGGTGCCGCTATCAGGTGTATCCTACCGCTGGCACGCCGTTCGACCGCACGCGCACGTCGCTCCGTGACTGGTTTGTTGTGATGTTCCAGTTCTGCACTTCTCGCAACGGCGTCGCAGCCAAAGAGGTTGAGCGTCAATTGGGCGTCACCTACAAGACGGCGTGGCGTATGTGTCACGAAATCCGCAAGTATATGGCGCAACTGGACAGCGACGATCCGCTCGGCGGTGTTGGCGAGATTGTGGAGATCGACGAAACTCTGATCGGCGGCTCGATCTCGGGCAAAGGCAAGGGCTACAAGGGCAACAAGACGTGTGTTGTCGGAATGCTGGAACGCGATGGCGGTGAGTTGATCGCTCGCGTCTCTGTTCGCCGCACGAAGGGCGTCCTACAGGCGCTGATCAATGAGCACGTTCTTCCCGGCACGACCATCCATACCGACGAGTTTCCCGGCTACCGTGGCGTCGCCAGCTACGGCTACAATCACGTTACCGTGAACCACAGCCTTGGGGAATATACGAAGCCGAACGGAGCGGGCGTCAACTCGATTGAAGGTTTCTGGGCGCAGCTAAAGCGCGGCATCAACGGCACGCACATTCACGTTAGCGGGAAACATCTTCCGAAGTATCTGGGGGAGTTTGAGTATCGCTACAATATGCGGAAGGTGCCTCACCTGATGCTTGACCGGCTGATGCACTCTTTCGCTCGCTGAGTTTGTGCGGCTCGCCAGATGTCATCGCCTTCAGAAGGCGGTCAAAGCGCCCGTGATGGTTTTCAGCCGGTGGAATTATCATCTTCTGCTCCCGCGTTTGAAGCCAGTAGAAAGATTGAGCGGTAAAGGTCGTGCATTACAAGGCCGTTGAAGATCACGACAGTCAAGCACACCGCCGTGGTGAGCGCGTCGATCTCCTTATCATGGGGAAATTCACCGTTCACAAAGAGTGCGATCAAGGCAACGAGGAAGGCCCAAAAAATCGACCAGGCATTGGAGTTCAATTCGGCCCGTGCATGTTCAGCGGCATGGTTGGCTGTCGCCCGGTCGCTTGCCTTCGCTACCAAGCGTGAAATCGAGAGATGCACGTTCGCGACGGACGCGAATGTAATGGTGAGGACAACTACCAGCACCGAGACCAAGTCAGGCCCCATGAGACCATTCAGGAACTTGTTGTCAGCAAGCGCCTCTGGGCGAACAACTGCCGTCGATCCCGTTATCGCGATAAATGCGAACAAGATACCAACGCGCCAGATATTTCCGCGATGCACTTTCATCGGTTAAAAAGCCAATCACGCAAGCGACGGGCAAACGCAGGATTGCTCTCTGTCGGTAGTTCGCCCTCCGGGACCTTTTGCGTGATTTTGCGAGCGGAACGCGAACTGTAGAGCAGCCGATTGTCAGCAGCGCGCACTTCTGCGTCACCACCGCCTGCCATCGCTATGCGCGCACTTGCGGCCATCGTGTCGCTCTCTGGATTCATTCTGCCGGGCGCGGCTTTATATGTGTGTTGCTGAATATCTGGATTTGCTTCAACCTTAACTACTCGAATCAAATCATAAATTCGATCTTCTGCACTAAGTGCGTTCGGTGGGAGGAAGGTGAATGTCATTTTCGCAATATCGCGCCGCCGCTCCGCTATAAATGACCAGTATTCTTGTTCGTCGCGAAGAAATTGAACAAGTGGCTTCCAATCGTTTATAACATTAGCGGCCCTAAGATGCGAAAAGAATGAGTCGAGAAGTGCTTTATTCGAGCCAAGCCGTTTGTTCTCTTGCATCCACGCAAGTTGGTCTTTACTTGTAGATAACATAAAAACAGCGCCTTCGTAGTTTTCAGCTTCGTAAGGCTTCAAGTCTTTATCGTGCGCGGATAGCGGTCGAGGGCGTTTGAAAATTCCAGCAAGATAGTTGCCGTCAATTGGCAGCGGTATGAACTCAAATTGCTTTGCTGTCTTTTGATGCAAAAATATGCGCGGCTCGGAGAATGCCATTTCAAGATATTGTCGACGCTCTAGGTATGTTTCTTCGTGCCCGGCGGCGACTAGCAATGGCCCGGGCGCATCCCGATCAAGCGAAATACGCAACTGCTCAAATACTTCCACGGCATCCCCCTACCTTCCGAGCGGTGGGAGGCTATGCTGGATCAGTGCGCCGCGTCAACGATACATGTCGCAAGGGGATAATCGCCAAAGTGTTTTTTTGGTGGAAGGTCCGATGCGCGGGCCTGACGGGCATGAACAGCGCGCTAAGTGCGGCGGGCGGAGTTCTCATGCTGACCGCTATCCCGGCTTTCGCCGGGATGACGTGGGGGAGGGCGGTGGGTCGGGTAGGTGGATTCTTGGCAGCTTTCGCGCTAAGGGCGGTCGGCGCGCGAGCGTTCGTCATTTTTTCCGTCCTTCCGGCCTGTATCCCGCGGGCGGCAACTTGTATCGAGTGTCATGCCTTTTCCCGAGCTTCCGCCGCTGATTTTGGACGCGCTGACCGCGCAGGGCTATGCCGAGCCGACCCCGGTGCAGGCCGCCGTGATGGAGCCCGACGCGATCGGGCGCGACCTGGTCGTGTCGGCGCAGACCGGGTCGGGCAAGACCGTCGCGTTCGGAATGGCGATGGCGGCGCGGCTGCTCGAGGTCGGCGGCAATGGGCCGGCGCGGGCACCGCTGGCGCTGGTGATCGCGCCGACGCGCGAGCTGGCGCTGCAGGTCAGCCGCGAGCTGGAATGGTTGTTCGCCAAGGCGGGCGGGCGGATCGTCACTTGTGTGGGCGGAATGAACGCGGCGCTGGAACGCAAGGCGCTGGGGCAGGGATGCCATATCGTCGTGGGGACGCCGGGGCGGCTGCGCGATCATCTGGAGCGCGGGTCGCTCGATTGTGCGGCGCTGCAATATGTCGTGCTCGACGAGGCCGACGAGATGCTCGATATGGGGTTTCGCGAGGATCTCGAGGAGATCCTCGATGCGACGCCCGGGGAGCGCAAGACGCTGTTGTTCTCGGCGACGATGCCCAAGCCGATCGTCGCGCTGGCCAAGCGCTATCAGAAGGATGCGCTGCGTATTTCGACGGTCGGCGACGATCGCGGGCATGGCGATATTGTGACCCAGGCGGTGGCGGTGTCGCCGGCCGATATCGAACATGCAGTCATCAATTTGCTGCGGTTTCACGAGGCTGCAACGGCGATGCTGTTCTGCGCCACGCGCGACAATGTGCGGCATCTGCATGCGACGCTGATCGAGCGCGGGTTTGCGGCGGTCGCGCTGTCGGGGGAGCATAGCCAGTCGGAGCGCAACCAGGCGCTGCAGGCGCTGCGTGACGGGCGGGCGCGGGTGTGCGTGGCGACCGATGTTGCGGCGCGGGGGATCGATGTCGCGTCGCTGAGCCTGGTCATCCACGTCGAAGTGCCGCGCGATGCCGAGATTTTGCAGCATCGATCGGGGCGGACCGGGCGCGCGGGGAAGAAGGGGACGGCGGTGCTGATCGTGCCCTATCCGCGGCGGCGGCGGCTCGAGGGGATGCTCAAGCAGGCGCGGATCGCGGCCGAATGGGTGCCCGTGCCGAGCGCAGAGGCGATCCGGGCGAAGGATCACGAGCGGCTGCTCGAGACGCTGGTGGCGCCGGTCGAGGCGAGTGGCGAGGACCGCGCGCTGGCGGCGCAGCTGGTCGAGCAAATGAGCGCGACCGACCTTGCGCTGGCGCTGATCGCGGCGAAGCGCGGCGCCATGCCCGAGCCCGAGGAACTGATCGACCTGAGTGGGCGGGCGGCGCCGATGGGGCCGGTCGGGGGGAATGCGAGTCACGGCGGAGCGGATGAAGCGCCGCGCGATCGGACCGATTTCGACGATGCGATCTGGTATCACATGGATATCGGGCGGCAGCATCAGGCCGATCCGCGCTGGATTTTGCCGCTGCTGTGCCGCCGCGGGCATGTGTCGCGCAACCAGATCGGCGCGATCCGGATCATGCCGAACGAGACGTATTTCCAGCTGGTTCGTGCCGCCGAAGCGAAGTTTCGCGACGCGGTGAAACGGACCGCCAATCCGGGGAGCGAGGACGAGACCGGAATCCGGATCGAGCCCGCGCCGGGCGCGCCACCGTCGGGCGGTCCACGCCGTGCGCCGTCGCATAATTCGCGCGGCGAGGCGCAACCGCCGCATTCGCGCGGGACCAACCAGGCCTATATCAAGCCGACGGGGCCAAAGCCGCCGTACCAACCGCGCAAGAAGCCCGCTCACCAGAAATGAGCGGGGACTTCGACGCGATCGTGCTGGGCGCGGGCGCGGCGGGATTAATGTGTGCCGCGACCGCCGGGCAGCGGGGCAAGCGCGTGCTGGTGGTTGACCATGCCGACGAGGTAGGGAAGAAGATCCTGATATCGGGCGGGGGGCGGTGCAACTTCACCAATTTGGGGACGGCGCCCGAACGGTTCCTGTCGGCCAATCCGCACTTCGCGCGGTCGGCGTTGAGCCGGTATACGGCGGTCGATTTTGTCGCGCTGGTCGAGCGGTACGGGATCGCCTGGCACGAGAAGACGCTGGGGCAATTGTTCTGCGACGGCTCGGCGCGGCAGATTGTCGCGATGCTGATGGACGAGTGCGCGGCGGGCGGGGTCGAGGTGGCGTGCGGGGCGGGGATCGACGCGGTCGATCATGCGGATGGACTTTATCGGGTGCGGTTCGGGACGCGCGAGGTGAGTGCGTCGGCGCTGGTGATTGCAACTGGCGGGCCGTCGATTCCCAAGATGGGCGCGACCGGGTTCGCTTATGATCTGGCGCGCAAGTTCGGATTGAAGGTGGTCGAACCTCGGCCGGGGCTGGTGCCGCTGACGCTGGCGGGCGAGGAATTGCTGTTTCGAGAGCTGTCGGGGGTGGCGGCGGAGGTGGTCGCCAGTTGCGGCGGCGCACGTTTTCGCGAGGCGGCGTTGTTCACGCATCGCGGGTTGTCGGGGCCGGCGATCCTGCAGGTGTCGTCTTACTGGCGGCATGGGCAGGCGGTGGTCGTCGACTTCCTGCCCGATGCGCCGGGCGAGTGGCTGGTCGAGGCCAAGCGCGCGGCGCCGAAACGGACGCTCAAGCGCGTGCTGGGCGAGGCGCTGCCCGAGCGATTGGCGAGCGTGCTGGCCGAGCAGGCGGGGATCGCGGGCGAGATCGGTCAAGCGAGCGACCGCGCGCTGTCGGCGGCGGGGGCGCGGCTCAAGGGCTGGTCGTTCACCCCCAACGGCAGCGAGGGGTTTGCCAAGGCCGAGGTGACCGCGGGGGGGATTTCGACCGCGGAACTGTCGTCCAAGACGATGGCGGCGACGGCGGTGCCGGCGCTGTATGCGATCGGCGAGGCGGTCGATGTCACGGGCTGGCTCGGCGGCTATAATTTCCAGTGGGCGTGGGCGAGCGGGGTCGCGGCGGGCGAGGCGATCGCGGGGCAATAATGTGAGGCGCGCTTGTCGCGGTCGGGTCGGCATGGTTTATGCCACGCGATTGGCCTGCCGGGAGAAGTGCGTTGGACCCTATCGCGACGGTACCGCTGCGCTCGCCAGACCGCCGACGCGGAAACTCGCGCGGGGTGCGGCGGCGGCAGTTGGCGCTGGTCGGGGTGATCCTCGCGCTGGCAATCTGGGTGGCGTATGCCTTCCTGGTGCCGCTGGCGTGGGCGGCGGTGCTGGCGATTGCCGAGTGGCCGCTGTTTCGGCGTGCGCGGGCGCAGTGGCCGGGGCATGACGGGCTGATCGCGACGGGGTTTGCGATGGCCACGGCGCTGGTGGTGCTGGTGCCGCTGTCGATGGCCGGGGTGACGCTGGCGCAGGAGAGCCAGGCGGCGATGGACTGGCTGGCGCAATTGCAGAAGACGGGACTGGCGCCGCCGCCTTGGCTGGCCGCGGTGCCGCTGATCGGGGCGAGCGCGGCGCGGTCGTGGCAGGCTTATCTGGGGACGCCGGGCGGGGCCAATGCGCTGCTCGGGTCGGTCAGTGCGTCGTCGGTGTTCGGGTGGACCAAGTCGATCGGCGGCACGCTGGCGAAGGAGCTCGGGCTGTTTTTCGTGACGTTGATCGCACTGGTCTCGCTGCTGGCGCGGGGCGACGCGATCCGCGCGCATGGCGATGCCGTGGCCGAGCGGATGTTCGGCGAATTCGGCGAGGATTTCCTCGAGCGGATGATCGTTGCCGTGCGCGGGACGGTGAGCGGAACCGCGGTCGTGTCGTTCGGCGAGGGGGCGTTGATCGGGGTCGGTTACTTCGTCGCCGGGGTGCCGCAGCCGTTGCTGTTCACGGTGTTCACAATGCTGCTCGCGCTGGTGCCGTTCGGGGCGTGGGCGGCGTTCGGTGTGGCGTCGCTGATCCTGATCGGGACGGGGTCGGTCTTGGCAGGCGCGCTGCTGTTCGCATTCGGGGTGGCGGTGATGACGGTGGGCGACAATGTGGTCCAGCCGTCGGTCATCGGCAGCGCGGTCGAGCTGCCGTTTCTGATGGCGATGATCGGGGCATTCGGTGGACTGGCCGAGATGGGGCTGGTCGGGCTGTTCGTCGGACCGGTGGTGATGGCCGCACTGATGCTGGTATGGCGCGAGTGGATCAGGCCGAGGGTCGAGGGGGAAGAGGCGACCCCTCACCCCGCTCAGGCTGACGCGTGAGTCGCCCTCTCCCGGTCCGGGAGAGGGGAAGGGTTATGCGATTTCCACCTCGGCGCCGAACAGGTCGTGGTCGTCACTGTCTTCGATCACGGCCTGGACGATGTCGCCGGGAGCGAGGTGACCGGCGTCGCGGAGGTGGACTTCGCCGTCAATTTCGGGGGCGTCGGCCTTTGAGCGGCCGGTCGCGCCGCCGGTTTCGGCGTCGACCGCGTCGATGATGACGTCGAGGGTGCGGCCGACCTTGGCGGCGAGTTTGTCGGCGCTGATGCGGGCGGTCAGCTCCATGATACGGGCGTAGCGCTCTTCCTTGAGCTCCTCCGGGACGGGGTCGGGGAGGGCATTGGCGGCGGCGCCGTGGACCGGTTCGAAGCGGAAGGCGCCGACGCGGTCGAGCTGGGCTTCGGTCAGCCAGTCGAGAAGATATTGGAAGTCGGCCTCGGTCTCTCCCGGAAAGCCGACGACGAAGGATGAGCGGATGGCGATGTCGGGGCATTCGCGGCGCCAGTTGGCGAGGCGTTCGAGGACTTTGGCTTCGTTGGCCGGGCGCTTCATCGACTTGAGGATTTTGGGGCTGGCGTGCTGGAAGGGGATGTCGAGGTAGGGGAGAACGAGCCCCTCGGCCATCAGCGGGATGACGCTGTCGACGTGGGGGTAGGGGTAGACATAGTGGAGGCGGACCCAGGCGCCGAGCTTGCCCAGTTCCCGCGCAAGGTCGGTCATGTGGGCGCGGACCTGGTCGCCCTTCCACGGCCAGGCGGCATGGCGCAGGTCGAGGCCGTAGGCGGACGTGTCCTGGCTGATGACGAGCAGTTCCTTTGTACCCGCGGCGATCAGTTTTTCAGCTTCGCGCAGGATCGCGTCGGGGCGGCGGCTGACGAGGTCGCCGCGGATCGAGGGGATAATGCAGAAGGCGCAGCGGTGATTGCAGCCTTCGGAGATTTTGACATAGCTGTAGTGGCGCGGGGTGAGCTTGAGGTCACCGAGGTCGGCTTGCGGGACGAGGTCGAGATAGGGCGAGGGGGTCGTGGGGGCGGCCTGGTGGACCGCGGCGACGACCTGGTCATATTGCTGGGAGCCGGTGATCGCGAGGACTTGCGGGAAGCGGGCGCGGATGACGTCGGCCTCGTTGCCCATGCAGCCGGTGACGACGACGCGGCCGTTTTCGGCGATGGCCTCGCCGATCGCCTCGAGGCTTTCCTCTTTGGCTGAGTCGAGGAAGCCGCAGGTGTTGACCAGCACGACGTCGGCGCCGGCATAGTCGGGCGACATCTGATAGCCGTCAGCGCGCAGCTTGGTCAGGATGCGCTCGCTGTCGACCAGCGCCTTGGGACAGCCGAGCGAAACCATGCCGACACGTGGCGGGGAGGGGAGGGTGGTGGCCATGGGAAGCGCGTCCCCTAGCGCAAGTAAGCGGCGAAATCGAGGCGCTTGTTGGGGACCGGAGTCGCGCATCCGCACTGGTATTCATCGCTACCAATGGCTAAGTGCCCGACCGAAGTATTTTTGCAAATTCGGATGCTTAACCCATGCGTATAACCATGATCGGCACGGGGTATGTCGGTCTTGTCTCGGGCGCATGCCTTGCCGACTTCGGGCATGAGGTGACCTGCGTCGACAGGGATGCGGGCAAGATTGCGCTGATCCACGATGGCGTGATGCCGATCTGGGAGCCGGGGCTCGAGGGGCTGGTCAAGTCGAACGAACAGCGCGGGCGGCTGCACTTTACGACCGACCTTGGCGCCGGGATCGCCGACGCAAATGCGGTGTTCATCGCGGTCGGAACGCCGGCGCGGAGGGGCGACGGGCATGCCGACCTAACCTATGTCTATGCGGCGGTGCGCGAGTTGGCGAAGGCGCTGACCCGGGCCGTAGTGGTGGTGACCAAATCGACCGTACCGGTTGGGACGGGTGACGAGATTGCGCGCATTTTGAAGGAAGAGGGCGCGGGCGCGCCCGAAGGGACGGTCGTGGCGTCGAACCCCGAGTTTCTGCGCGAGGGCGCGGCAATCGCCGACTTCAAGCATCCCGACCGCATATTGGTGGGCGCCGAGGACGAGCATGCGCGCGAGGTGCTGGCCCAGATTTACCGGCCGTTGTTCCTCAACAAGGCGCCGTTGCTGTTCACTTCACGACGGACGGCCGAGCTTACCAAATATGCCGCCAATGCGTTCCTGGCGATGAAGATCAGCTTTATCAACGAGATCGCCGATCTGTGCGAGGCGGTCGGCGCCGACGTGCAGGATGTCGCGCGCGGGATCGGGCTGGATAACCGGATCGGCGCGAAATTTCTCCATGCGGGGCCGGGCTATGGCGGAAGCTGCTTTCCCAAGGATACGCTGGCGCTGCTCAAGACCGCCGAGGATTTCGGGGTGCGGCAGCGGATCGTCAGCACGGTGGTCGAGGTCAATGATGCGCGCAAGGCGGCGATGGCGGAGCGGGTGCGCGAGGCGGTCGGCGGGAGCCTTCAGGGCAAGCGGATCGCGCTGCTCGGACTGACGTTCAAGCCGAACACCGATGACATGCGCGATTCGCCGTCGATTCCGCTGGCGCATGGGCTGCTGGCGGGCGGGGCGAGCGTCGCGGCGTACGACCCGGTCGGGCGGGTACAGGCCGAGCCGTTGTTGCCGGGGGTCGAGTTTGCGGACAACGCCTATGGCGCGGCGGCTGGCGCCGACGCGCTGGTGATCGTTACCGAGTGGGACGAGTTTCGCGCGCTCGACCTGCGGCGGATCAGCCAGGTGATGGCGGGAGCGGCGCTGGTCGACCTAAGGAATATCTATGACCGGCAAGCAGTTGAGCAGGCTGGTTTATCCTATCGCGGCGTGGGGCGCGGAGCCTGAGGGCGAGTAAGGACTGCACGTGTCGGAAAATCTGAAGATCGTGGTGATCGGGCTGGGCTATGTCGGGCTGCCGTTGGCGGTCGCGCTGGCGAAGTCGTTCGAGACGATCGGTCTCGACATCGATCCGCGCCGGATCGCCGAGCTTGAGGCGGGCGAGGATCGCACGCGAGAGGTTGAGCCAGCCAAGTTGGCGGCGAGCAGCTTGCGGCTGACCGCTGATCCCGGCGAATGCAGCGGTGCAGACGTCTATATCGTCACAGTGCCAACCCCGGTCGATGGGAATAAGTGCCCCGATCTTGGCGCAGTTCTGGCGGCGTCGCGGACGGTCGCGGGGCTGATCGACCCGGCGCGGCGGCCGACGGTGGTGTTCGAGAGCACGGTGTATCCGGGGGTAACAGAGGGCCAGTGCGGTGGCGAGATCGAGCGCGCGGGTGGGTTGCAGCGCGGGCGCGATTTTCGCCTTGGCTATAGCCCCGAGCGGATCAATCCCGGCGACCGCGAGCACACTGTCGAGCGCATCATCAAGGTCATCGCCGGCGAGGATGACGAGGTCGTCGAGCAATTGGCGCGCATCTATGGTGCGGTGACCAGCGGCGGGGTGTTCCGCGCCGCTTCGATCAAGGCGGCCGAGGGCGCCAAGGTGATCGAGAATGCCCAGCGCGACATCAACATCGCCTTCATGAACGAGGTTGCCCAGATCATGGGGCAGGCTGGCGTGTCGGTGTGGGACGTGCTCGACGCCGCGCGGACCAAATGGAATTTTCTGTCGTTTGAACCGGGGCTGGTGGGCGGCCACTGCATCGGGGTCGATCCCTATTATCTGAGCCATTTGAGCCAGCGCCTGGGACATCATCCGCACGTCATTCTGGCCGGGCGCGGGACCAATGACGGGATGGGGCGGTGGATTGCCGACCGGGTGCACGAAGCGCGCGGCGGCCGGCCGGGGAGCGTGCTGGCGCTGGGGCTGACGTTCAAGGAGAATGTGCCCGACCTGCGCAACAGTCGGGCGATCGACGTGATCGAGCGGCTGGTTGAGCTGGGCCACGCCGTCGAAGTCGCCGATCCGCTTGCCGACGCTGACGCCGTACGCGAAGAATATGGCCTGGGGTTGAGCATCGTCGACGGACGCGCCTATGACCTGGTCATCGGACTCGTCGGACACGAGGAGTATCGCGCATTGGATGGATCACGGCTGGCCGCGCTGGTCGCGCCGGGCGGGACGCTGGCGGACCCCAAGGGGCTGTGGCGTGGTGTCACGGTCGAGGGCGTGGCGCGGTGGACGCTGTGATGCGCGGCCGCGCACCCGGTGGCGGGAGGTGATGCTCCATTCGGTCCCCGTCCGGGCGCCGGCGCGTCGCTCGCTGTTGAGCCGTCGTCGGTTCCAGCTTGTTGGCGCGCTGCTGGTCGCGGCGCTGGTCCCCTATTTGGTTCGCGCCTATTTCTATGACGGCACTGGCGGACAGGCCGGATCGCTCAACGCGCTGGTCGGCAACATCGCGGCGGTGGTGATGGCACTGTGGATACGCCAGTCGGTCGAAACCTATCCCGGGGTGCGGTCGAGTGCGACCAATTTGCCGGCCGCCGCGGCGAGCCACGGTGTCGTGCTCGCGGCAATCCTGTTCCTGCGGCTCGATTATGATCGGCTGGCGCTGCTCGGCGGGTTCCTGTTGCATCTTGCGTGGCTCTATGCGGTCTATTTCGCAGTGCAGCGCGGATCGCGAATGTCGGTCGCGATTGTCCCTTATGGACGCGTCGCCAAGCTGGACGCGATCGACCGGGTCGACTGGCGGACGATGAGTCAACCAACGCTTGCCGATGTCGCGGGGGCCCAGGCAATCGTCGCCGACTTCGGTGCCGATCTTCCGCCCCAGTGGGAGGCGTTCCTGGCCGACGCGGCGCTGGCCGGACGGATCGTGTTCCAGGTCAAGCAGCTTGAGGAATCGCTCACCGGGCGAGTCGAGATCGAGCATATCAGCGAGAATAGTTTCGGCAGTTTGCTGCCCGCGCGGGGGTGGTTTCACTTGAAGGAAGTGGCCGACCTGCTGTTTGCGCTGGCGGTGCTGCCACTGGTCGCGATCGTTGCGCTGGTCGTCGCGGTTGCGATCAAGATGGACGACGGTGGCACGGTGCTGTTCCGTCAGCAGCGCATCGGCCACGCCGGCGCGACATTCGAAATGGTCAAGTTCCGCACGATGCGGGTCTTCGATCCGGGGCTCGCGACCGACCGGCGGGCGGCGGCGATGACCGGCGACGACGATGACCGGATCACCCGCGTCGGGGTGTATTTGCGGCGCTGGCGGATCGACGAGCTGCCGCAGATGTGGAATATCATGAAGGGTGAGATGAGCTGGATCGGGCCGCGTCCCGAGGCGCAGGTGCTGTCGGCGTGGTACAGCGGCGAGATCCCCTTCTATCGCTATCGCCACGTCGTGAAGCCGGGAATATCGGGCTGGGCACAGGTTAACCAGGGTCATGTCGCGCAAGTCGACGAGGTTCACCGCAAGCTTCACTATGATTTCTACTACATCAAATATTTCTCGCCGTGGCTTGACCTGCTGATCTTGTTCCGGACCATCAAGACGATGGCGTCGGGCTTCGGTTCGCGCTGAACTTCAAGGATTTACCTGCGTGAAGACGGTTCACCTGATCGCCGCCGCGCGACCCAATTTCATGAAGGTCGCGCCGTTGTGGCACGCGCTGACGGCGAGCGACGAGTTTACGCCCAGGCTGATCCATACCGGGCAACATTATGATCCCAATCTGTCGGATGCGATCTTCGCCGACCTGTCGCTGCCGCAGCCCGATTTTCACCTGGGGGTGGGGTCGGGGAGCCATGCGGAGCAGACCGGCAAGGTGATGATCGGCTATGAAAAGATCGCGCTCGAGCATCGCCCCGACTGGCTGGTGGTGGTCGGCGACGTCAATTCGACCGTGGCGTGTGCGATGGTCGGGGCGAAGTTGAGGATCCCGACGGTGCACCTCGAGGCGGGGCTGAGAAGCCGCGACCGCGACATGCCCGAGGAGATCAACCGGCTGGCGACCGACGTCATCAGCGATGTGCTGTGGACGCCGTCGCCCGATGGGGATGCGAATTTGCTGGCGGAGGGTATACCGGCGGCAAGGATCACGCGGGTCGGCAACATCATGCTCGACAGTTTCGAGATGGTGCGGCCTGCGGTCGAGGCGGCGGCAGAGTGGGACGCGCAGGGGGTCAAGCGCGGCGGCTATGCGGTGGTCACGCTGCATCGGCCGTCGAATGTCGATGGCGAGGAGCGGTTGCAGGCGCTCGCAGAGGCATTGATCGGGCTGCAGACGCGAATGCCGCTGGTGTTTCCGGTCCATCCGCGAACCGCGGCGCAACTGGCGACGAGCGGGCTTGCCGAACGGCTGACGGCGGCAGGGGTCAGGCTGGTCGAGCCATTGCCCTACAAGCGGTTCATGAGCCTCGTGCTGGGATCGCGGCTGGTGGTAACCGACAGCGGCGGGATCCAGGAAGAGACGACCTATCTCGGCATCCCGTGCTGCACGCTTCGTGTCAATACCGAGCGGCCGATCACGATCAGTGAGGGAACGAATCGCTTGGTGACGCTGGCGACGTTGAGGGGGGCGGTAGACGAAGCGATGGGGCAGACCTATCAACCGCGACGACCCGAATTTTGGGATGGCAAGACTGCAGGGCGGTGCGTCGCCGATTTGCGGGATCGGGGACTTCGGTGAAAGACGGCAAGCGCATCCTCGCGCTAACGACCGACAGTTTTGGCGGTCGCGGCGGAATTGCAAATTATGCGCGCGACACGATCCGCACGATGGCGGCCCGGAGCGACGTTCACGAGGTGGTTGCGCTGGCCTCGCTCGTGCCCGACACGCCCGCGCCATTGCCGGCGAAAGTGCGCTTCGTTGATCGGTCGGGCAGCGGTGCGGCGGGCTATGCTGCGGAGGCAGTGCGCCTGGCACTGTCTGGCGGTCTCGATGCTGTGTGGGCATCCCATGCGACCCTTGCGCCGCTCGCCTGGCTCGCGGCCCGTCGTTCGCGTGCGGCGTTCGGAATAAGCCTGCACGGACTTGAAGTGTGGCACATGGGCAGACCGTCGCGTGAGTGGGCTTTGGCCCGCGCCGATTTGCTGATGCCGGTCAGCAATCTCACTCTCGATCGATATCGAGCCGCGCGCGGCGAAGCACTGCGGCCCCACGCCCTTCTGCCGGGAGCGGTCGATCTTGCCCGCTTTCAGATTGGCTGCAAGCCGGACTGGTTGCTGCAGCGATATGGACTCGAGGGTCGGCGCGTATTGCTTACTCTAGCGCGGATCGGCGACGATCATGTAGAAAAGGGTTTCGCAAGAGTATTGGATCACCTTCCGAGGCTCATCGCACGTTGGCCCGATCTGATTTACGTTATCGCCGGAGGAGGAACCCAGCAGGCCCGGATCGAGAAGATGGCGCGCGGCGCCGGGCTTGGGGACAGGGTCAAGATTACTGGCGTCGTCCCGGAAGCAGAACTCGCCGACCATTATCGAATGGCCGACGCGTTCATCTTGCCGAGCAGCGGCGAGGGGCTGGGCCTCGTGCTACTCGAAGCGCAGGCTTGCGGGGTGCCGACAATCGCGAGCAGCCTCGATGGCGGCGGGGAAGCAGTCGCGGGAATGGGCTGGGCGGTGAATCCCAATGACGAGATTGCCGTCGAACAGGCGCTTGCCGAAGCATGGGCGGCGCCGCGCATTCGGCCGGAAGGCCTCGACAATTTCGCGACTGAAGCGTTCTCCCGGCGAATGAACGTGGCGATGGATCGACTGTTCGCGGTCGCGATGAAGCACCGGTAAAGTGATCAAGGACAAGCGATGAAACCGGTCTTGAAGCGGGTAGTCAGAACATTGCTTCCGAAGCCTGCGTTGAAGGGCATCCAGCAATGGCGGTCGCGCCGGGTTGACTCGAAATTCGCTTCATTGACTCCCGAGCAGACCTTTGAGCGCATTTACGCCGAGGGATATTGGGGCATTTGTGAAGACGGCTGCGGAACTTCGGGGAACGGCAGTCATCAATCCGGCGTAGTCCAGCCTACATCAAGGCCGTCGTCGCGTTCCTTCGGTCGCTTGATCGACCGATTTGAATCGTCGACCTTAGTGCGGCGACTTTGCAGTCGGCCAGCAGGTAGCATCAATGGTCGATGCCTACCTCGGGTGCGACCTTGTCGCGTCGATTATCAAAGAAAATCAGCGTCGGTGAGTTTCGCCGTCAATCAACTTCGTGCAACTTAATCTGATCGAAGACGCGCTGCCGGCAGGCCAGGTTGCGACGCTGCACCAGGTGCTTCAGCATCTGTCCAACGCCCAGATCGCGAAGATCCTGCCCAAGCTTTCGATTTATGACCATGTGATCATCACCGAGCATGTCCCGGCGGGCGAGTTTCGTGTCAATGTCGACAAGCCCAACGGTCCGGGGACGCGGCTGTCGCGCAATTCGGGTGTGGTCGTCGGTCGCGAGCCGTTCGGAATGCCGGGGTTCAGTTCCCAAACGCTTCTCGAGGTCGAGGGGGACGGGGAGCTGATCTCGACGACGGTGTGGAGTCGCGATTGACGCCAGCTAGGCGTCGATCGCTGCCTCGTCGACACTTGCCGCGCTGGCCTGGATGAAGTTGAAGCGGTGTTCTGGGTTTTTGCCCATGAGGCGCTCGACCAGGTCCTTGACCGGCTGGCGGTCCTGATATTCGGCGGGGAGGGTGATGCGGATGAGCGAGCGGCTCGCGGGGTCCATGGTGGTGGCCTTGAGCTGGTCGGGGTTCATTTCGCCCAGCCCCTTGAAGCGGCCGACGTCGACGTTCTTGCCCTTGAATTCCTTGGCCATGATTTCTTCGCGGTGGGCGTCGTCGCGGGCGTAGAGCGATTTCGCGCCAACCGTCAGCCGGTAGAGCGGGGGCTGGGCGAGGAACAGGTGCCCGCGGCGGACGAGCTCGGGCATTTCCTGGAAGAAAAAGGTCATCAGGAGGGTGGCGATGTGCGCGCCGTCGACGTCGGCGTCGGTCATGATGATGACGCGCTCGTAACGCAGCGCATTCTCGTCGAAGCGGTCGCGGATGCCGCAGCCCAAGGCGAGCTGGAGGTCGGCGATCTCGGCGTTGGCGCGGATCTTGTCGGCGGTGGCGCTGGCGACGTTGAGGATCTTGCCGCGGATGGGGAGGATCGCCTGGGTCTTGCGGTTGCGCGCCTGCTTGGCCGAGCCCCCGGCGCTGTCGCCCTCGACGATGAACAGCTCGGTGCCCGCGGCGTCGTCGGTGGCGCAGTCGGTGAGCTTGCCGGGGAGGCGCAGCTTGCGCGCCGAGGTGGCGGTCTTGCGCTTGACCTCGCGTTCGGCGCGGCGTTTGAGCCGCTCGTCCATCCGCTCGACGATCGCGCCCAATAATGCACGGCCGCGGTCCATATTGTCGGCGAGATAATGGTCGAAATGGTCGCGCACCGCCGCCTCGACGAAGCGGGCTGCCTCGAGGCTGGTCAGGCGGTCCTTGGTCTGGCTCTGGAAGTGCGGGTTGCGCAGGAACAGCGAGAGCATCAGCTCGATCTGATTGAAGACGTCGTCGGCGGTGATGTCTTTCGCGCGCTTGTTGCCGATCAGCTCGCCGAATGCGCGGACGCCCTTGGTCAGCGCGGCGCGCAGACCCGCCTCGTGGGTGCCGCCGTCGGGGGTCGGGATGGTGTTGCAGTAATAGGTTTCGCTGCCGTCGGACCAGACCGGCCAGGCAACTGCCCATTCGACCGAGCCTTGTCCTTCGGGGAAGTCCTGACGGCCGGTGAAGGGGGGCGAGGAGATGCACTCGCGGCCTTCGAGGGTTTCATTGAGGTGGTCGCCGAGGCCTCCGGGGAATTGGAACACGGCCTGCTCGGGGGCGTCTGGCGAGGCGAGCACCGGGTCGCAGCGCCAGCGGATCTCGACCCCGGCGAAGAGATAGGCCTTCGAGCGGGCGAGGCGGTAGAGCCGCGCTGGGTCGAAGCGCATTTCGGCGCCGAAGATTTCGGTGTCGGGGGTGAAGGCGATGGTCGTGCCGCGACGGTTGGGGGCGGCACCGACTTCCTGCAGTTTCGAGGTGGCGAGCCCGCGCGCGAACGTCTGGCGGTAGAGCTTCTTGTCGCGCGCGACCTCGACTACGGTGTCGCTCGAGAGCGCGTTGACGACGCTGACCCCGACGCCGTGGAGGCCACCGGACGTGGCGTAAGCCTTGCCCTCGAACTTGCCTCCCGAGTGGAGCGTGGTGAGGATCACTTCGAGCGCCGACTGGCCGGGGTATTTGGGGTGCGGATCGACCGGGATGCCGCGGCCATTGTCGGTGACAGTGAGGCGATTGCCGAGGCCGAGCTCGACCTCGATGCGGGTGGCATGGCCGGCGACTGCCTCGTCCATCGAATTGTCGATGACTTCGGCGGCGAGGTGGTGAAGCGCTCGCTCGTCGGTCCCGCCGATATACATGCCGGGGCGACGGCGGACGGGCTCGAGACCCTCGAGCACCTCGATCGACGAGGCGTCATAGGTGGCTGGCAAGGGGGCGGACGAGGGGGATGCGAACAAGTCGGACATTATGGGCGACGCTAGAGTGGCGGGGGGTCGGTGCCAAGGGGAAGCGCTCGACAATTCGCTCATGGAAATTGCGGTGAGATATCCGAGGATGAACTCGTTGGCTGGTTTCGCGAACGGATTGGGTGACGATCAGGCTGAACTGGATGGTTCGAGCCGATCATTATCAGGTCTGAGGCGGAAGCGCGTAACGCATCCGCCTCAAACGATCCGGTTTTAAAAGGCGATCTGGAAGCCGGCGCGATAGCCGATCTCACCGCTGTTCAAGCCGTAGCCGAAGCCGGCCGACACGGTCGTCATCTCGCCCACCGCCGCCGAAATGGCGGTGGCTAGCGCATGCTTGCCCTGATAGCCGCCGATGCCGCCGGAAAGCGCGAACGTCGCGCCGGCCGGTACGTTGGGCGACTCCAGCGCCAAAGCCATGGCGACGCCTTCATTCGCTTTGTCGATGTTCCGGTCCTGCCGACGATTGTCGGTGAACAGATCATCGATCCGTCCCTGGAATGACCCCAAGGAACTCACCCGTATTATTCACCGTGATGCAGCTTTGGCGTGAAGCGAGTTGGTGAGCGTCGGACCGTCTTTTCGAGGCGCGAAGTCGCGATGCGCCTGTTTCATCGCTGGTTGCAGTGGTTTGGCAGGGTTGAAGGGACGGGTTGGC
>JBBQDG010000037.1:0-26019 GCA_038319435.1 Sphingomonadales bacterium
GCCGAACGGCGGGTGGCCGAGGTCGTGGGCGAGGGCCAGCGCCTCGGTCAAATCCTCGTTGAGGCCGAGCACGCGCGCGATCGTGCGGGCGATCTGTGCCACCTCGATCGAGTGGGTCAGGCGGACGCGGAAATGGTCGCCGTCGGGGGCGACGAACACCTGCGTCTTGTGGCGCAGTCGGCGGAAGGCGACCGAGTGGACGATGCGGTCGCGATCGCGCTGAAAGGCGTCACGCGGCCCGCGCGGACCCTGATCCGGTTCAGCGAACCGCCGACCGCGCGATTTGTCGGGGTGCGCGGCGAGCGAGGCGAAGTTCATGGAGCGACGAGTTTCCTGACGGGCTGCCCGGCGGGGCTGACCCAGCTAAAGCCGTCAATCCGCGCGTCGGCAAGCTCCTCGATGAAGATTTCGCTATTCTCGCGATCCTTGAACGGGCCGATCAGCAGCTTGGTGCGCTCACCGACAGTGCTGACGAACGGCCTGATGCCGGTGAACAGGTCGGGCTTGCGCGCGGCGACGCGGGCGAACTGGGCGGCGAGCGCGGCCTCGTCGGAGCCGCTGGCGAGCTGGACCCAGACGCGGCTCGGCGCGGGTACGGCGAGCGAGGCGGGCGGGAGCGTGCGGATGGGGGTCAGGGCGGCTTCCCGCGTTGCGATGGAAGGCGCTGTGGGCGACACTGGCTGTTTCAGCAGGGCCTCGATCCCGCCAAGCCGGTTGGCGCTGCCTGATTCCGGACGAGTGACGTTGGCGAGCGCCGGGGGGCCTGCGATCGCGGGACGCGGCATGACCGAGGACGGTGCGTTCGTCGCAAAGGCCGATGACGGAAGGGGGCTTGCGCTGGCCAGGCCGCTGGCGCCGCTCGGGATGATGCCAAGATGCACCGCAGCAGCTTTTTGCGCCGGCGAGAGGCTCGCGAGGCGGCGGAAGAACGGGTCAAGGTGGCTCGCCATCCCCGGCATATTCGCTTCGAGCGTGCGGTCGGCGCCGTCCGTGTCTCCGCCGAGTGCGGCAACGAAGGCGCGCACACGGACGGTCGCGCTGTCGTGACGTGGGGCGAGCGGGACCAATGTCGCCATTGCCCCCACTCGATTGCCCGAGATTGCCTGGCTCAGCGCCAGCCGGCGGCGCGCTTCATCGGGGTCGGGACCGGCCAGCGCGAGCGTGTAGTCGGCCTGCGCCAGCGCCTGCTGGCCAAGCAAGTCGCGAGCGAGGCCGCGGTCGAGGGCAAAGCTCGAAACCGTAGCGCCAAGCCGCGCAGCGCGTTCGAACTCGGTCAGCGCGTGACTTGCCTCGCCCATGGCGACCAGCGCCGCGCCCATTCCAGCTTTGGGCGCCGCCGCGCTCGGCCAGACGTCCGCGGCTCGGCCGAAGAAACCGACTGCCACTTCGGCATCGCCGGTCGCAAGCGCCGCGCGCCCTGCGCCGACCAGCGCCTTATAGTCGCGCGGGCTTTGCGCGAGGATGCGAACGTTGCGGGCCAGCGCGTCGGCGGCATTCTCCGCGCCACGCGGCACCTCCGGGAGCGGCGGCGGGCTGCCGTCGATATATTGCGCTGCCGCGGGGGTCGCGGCGAGCAGGGCGCACAGGCCAAAGGCCGCGCGCGAAGCACTCAAGTTCGCCATGATCCTCCCCATGCCGCACTTCAGCTTGCTCCAGCCTTGCTGAAAAGCGGCTCGCGGCGAGGCGTGGCGCGGGGGCGGCGAACAGAGACGAAAAAGGGCGGAGGTTGCCCCCCGCCCGTTCGATGCAGCCCGCTAATCGCCGCTATTGATTATTCTGGCGATTGAGGAAGCGCGGAATGTCGATCGGCTCACGGCGAAAGCCGGGGCCTTCGTCCTCGTCGATATTCGCCTTGGGGGCGCCCCGCGCGATGTTCGACATGCGCTCAAACAACGTGCCGGTCTCGCGCTTCGGTTCCATTTCGTCGGCGGGCGGCGCGATCGGCGCGGCGCCGACCGGGCTGGTGAGGATGTCGTCGCTGTCGAGCAGCAACTCGTCGTCGCTCGCTTCGTCGGTGAGGTCGAGCGGTTCCTCATCAACGATCGGCGCCGGGGCGGGCGCAAACGTTGCCATCGGCGCGGGCGCGGGAGCCGGAGCAGCAGCGGGGGCGCGGCTGGTCGGGAAGGTGAACACCTTGCCCGGCTGCGGCGCGGCGGCGGCATCGACCTCGATCCCGGTCGCGACGACCGAAACGCGGATGCGCCCTTCCATATTGTTGTTGAACGCCGAGCCCCAGATGATGTTGGCGTCAGGGTCGACCAGTTCCTTGATGTGGCTGGCGGCCTCGTCGACTTCCATCAAGCGCATGTCCTCGCCGCCGGTGATCGAAATGATCACGCCCTTGGCGCCCTTCATGCTGACGCCGTCGAGCAGCGGGTTCGAGATCGCCTTCTCGGCCGCCTCGATCGCGCGATTGTCGCCCGACGCCTCGCCGGTGCCCATCATTGCCTTGCCCATCTCGCCCATCACCGAGCGGACGTCGGCGAAGTCGAGGTTGATGAGGCCGGGCATGACCATCAGGTCGGTAATCCCGCGAACGCCCTGCTGAAGGACTTCGTCGGCCATTTCGAACGCCTGCTTGAAGGTCGTTTCGGCACTCGCGAGACGGAACAGATTCTGGTTGGGGATGACGATCAGCGTATCGACATATTTCTGCAATTCCTCGATCCCGGCGTCGGCCGAGCGGCCACGGCGCGAGCCTTCGAAGGCGAACGGCTTGGTGACCACACCGACGGTGAGGATGCCGCGATCGCGCGCCGCCTTGGCGATGACCGGGGCGGCACCGGTGCCGGTGCCTCCGCCCATGCCCGCCGCGATGAAGCACATGTGGGCGCCATCCAAGGCGCGCTCGATGTCCTCGAGCGTCTCTTCGGCGGCGGCGCGGCCGATTTCGGGCCGCGACCCGGCGCCGAGCCCCTGGGTGATCTTGAGCCCGAGCTGGATCCGGCGATCGGCCGAGCTGGCGTTGAGCGCCTGCGCGTCGGTGTTGGCGACGAGAAACTCGACCCCCTGCACGTCCGACTTGATCATGTTGGCGATGGCGTTGCCGCCCGCGCCGCCGACCCCGATGACCGTGATCCGGGGACGAAGCTCGTCGACTTCCGGACGGACGAAATCGATGCTCATAGGACCAACCCCCAAATTGCCAACGCGCTGAACTGTGGCCTCGAATCTTGCACTATGCGCCCCCTTCTCCCAAGCGAAAAATGGTCGAAAGTGGAAAAAAGGTGACCGGGCGATTCATTATGGCACATCAGTGAGTCCCGCGTGCATCAACTATGAGTCCCGGTTGCATCAGTAACCCTGTTTAAGCGCACCGATCAGCTTGCCCATGAAGCCGGTCGCCGCCCGCTTCTCGCGCACCGGTCCGGCGATGTCGCGAATGTCGCCCGATCCGCTGGCGGCGAGATTGGCCAGTCCGACCAGTGTCGCGAACGCCGGTCCGCTATGCGCTTCGGGAAGACCGGTGATGCTGCGCGGCCGCCCGACGCGAACCGCGCGGCCAAGCACGCCCTGCATATAGTCGGCGATATTCTTGAGCTCCGCCCCGCCGCCGGTCAGCACGACCTGTCGCCCGACCGGCCCGGTGAAGCCGAGTTCCTTGAGCGCCTTCTCAATCTCTCCGGTCAGCGTCTCGATCCGCGCGCGGATGACGGTCATCAACTGGGCGCGGGTCAGGCGCAATGGCTCGCCGGCATCGTCACCACCGACGGGGCGCGCGTCGATCATCTCGTGATTGTCGCGCGGGGAGGTCATCGCCGATCCGTAAAAAGTCTTCAATCGCTCGGCGTCGCGGCGCTGGATGCCAAAGGCGCAGGCGATGTCTTCGGTAATGTCTTTCGCGCCGAGCGGGATCGAGCGCAGCCCGACGAGCATCCCGCCGGCATGAAGCGAAACGTTGGTGACTTCGGCGCCAAGCTCGATCAGCGCGACGCCGATGTCGCGCTCTTCCTCGGTCAGGCAAGCGAGCCCGGCCGCAACCGGCGACGCGATGATCGCGTTGACGCCCAGGTGCGCCGAGCGGATCACGAAATCGATATTCTTGAGCGGCGCTTCGTCGGCGGCAACGACGTGGATATCGACCCCGAGCTTGTTGGCGAACAGACCGACCGGCTGCTTGACTCCCTGGTTGTCGTCGATCGTGAACAGCGCCGGGTTGGCGTGGAGCACGACCTGGCGCTCACGCTGGATTGCGCCGCGTCCGACGATGAGCAATTGCTCGACATCGGCCTGCTCGACCTGGTGCCCGCCAAGCTCGACCTCGACGGTCGCGAGATCGCTGACCAGCCCGCCCGCGCCATAGCTGGCGAAGACATCGTCGACGCTGACGCCCGCCATGCGCTCGGCCAATTCGACCGCCTCGCGCACCGCGACTTCGCTCGCCTCCATGTCGGTGATGTAGCCGCGCTTGACCCCGCGGCTTTCGCGCTGGCCCGTGCCGAGGACGCGCAGCCGCCCGTCTGGATCGCGCGCGACGATCATTGCGCTGACCTTCGACGACCCGATGTCGAGCGCGGTGAACAGGGGTTGATCGATATTCGCGGCCACTCTTAATCCTTGGTCGAAGTCGTGGCCGGGAGGGCAGCGGGCCCAGCGGCATTGGCGGCGGTCTCGGCCGCGGCGATCGCTTCACCCGGCGCGCGCGGCAGGCGGACGGTCATCTTGCCGGGCTGGCGAAGATCGAACCGCTTGAGCCCGCGCCCGAGGAGCCCGGCGGACTTGTCCATTTTCGCAAACCGCTCGAGCGCGTCCCTCGCCGCCTGCGCGCCTTCGGGCAGGACGACGGTCTCGCCCGACTGGAACGACAGGTCCCAACGGCGCTGCCCGACCCAGTTGGCGGCGGCGAGCTGGGGCTTGAGCGTCGGCACATCCGCCAGCAGCCGATCAAGCGCGGTCGCCTGGGCGTTCGCTCCCGGCCCGATCAACAGCGGCAGGTCGGGCATTTGCGACACCGGCACGCGGTCGAGCACGACCCCGTTTTCGTCGATCAGCGAAAGCTGTTCATGGTCCTGCCACAGCGCGGCGGGCTTGCGCTCGACGATGTCGATGACCAGCCCATCGGGCAGCCGTCGCGACACGCGCGCGTCCTTGATCCAGCCATAGCGCAGCAATCGCTCGCGGATCGCGCCGACGTCGACCAGCGCCTCGGCCGGCTTGCTTCCCGCGCTTCCCGCCTCGGCGGCACGGTGAAGCTCGTCGGTGACGACCTCGTCGACCAGGCTCCGCTTCATCTTGTTCAATCCAACGATCTGATAGCCGTCGACCGCAAATCCGGCGCGGCCAAGCCCGTCGCCGATCGCAAGACCGGCCTTGGCGGGAAGATCGAGCGCGACCGCGGCGACCGCGATGATCGCCACCACGAACAGGCCAAATGCATAGCCGGCTATCCGGTTGGCATTCTTTTCCTGCACGGGAAGATGCGCGGCGATGCGTTTTGACACGCTCTTCGGTGCGGTCTTGCGATTGCGCGAGGCGGGACGGCGGACGGCAGCGTTCATCGGCCCTGCCCCAACGCTTCCGCGATCAGCCGTTCGACTAGCTCGCCATAGGAAATGCCGCAATGGCGCGCCTGCTCGGGGACCAGGCTGAGCGGGGTCATGCCCGGCTGGGTGTTGACCTCGAGCAGGTAGATCCCGGCCTCGCCCTGCTCATCGTCCCAGCGGAAATCCGAGCGCGACGCGCCCTTGCAACCGAGCAGCGCATGGCTCTTCGCCGCCATGTCCATCATCGACGCGGCAATCTCGGCGGGCACCTCGGCCGGGCAGACATGCTCGGTCACGCCGTCGGTATATTTCGCCTCGAAATCATAGAAATCGTTGTGCGGTTTCAATTCGGTCACGCATAGCGGCTTGCCGCCTAGCACCGCGACGGTCAGTTCCTTGCCGCGAATGAACGGCTCGGCGAGCAGCGCGGGAAAATCCTGCCACGGCCCCTTGGCCTCGCGCCCGATCGGGTTGCCCATGTTGCCGCCCTCGGTAACGATCGCGACCCCGACCGACGAGCCTTCGTTAACGGGTTTGAGCACATAGGGGCGCGCCAGCGGGTCGCCCGCGTAAAGGCTCTCGCTGTCGACCAACTTGCCCGCGGGCATGCGGATGCCGTGGGGCACGAGCACCGCCTTGGTCAGTTCCTTGTCGATCGCGATCGCCGAGGTGGTGCAGCCCGAATGGGTGTAGGGGACGCCCATCAGGTCGAGCATCCCCTGCACCGTCCCGTCCTCGCCCGGGGTGCCGTGGAGCGCGTTGAAGACGACATCGGGCTCAAGATCGTATAGGCGAGACGCGACCTCGCGGTCCATGTCGAGCTCGGTCACCCGCTCATACCCGCGTTCGCGAAGGGCCTGCGCGACCCCCTTGCCGCTCATCAGCGACACCGGCCGCTCGGCCGACCATCCGCCCATCAGCACAACGATGTGGAGGTTTCTGTCGAGTCCAGCCACGCTCACGCTTCTCCGATCCGCTGGATTTCCCACTCGAGACTGATGCCCGAGCGGGCGGCGACGCGGCGGCGGACTTCCTCGCCCAGCGCCTCGATCTCGCCCGACGTCGCGTTTCCGAGGTTGAGCAGGAAGTTGCAATGCTTTTGAGACACTTGCGCGTCACCGATGGTGAGGCCCCGACACCCTGCCTCGTCGATCAGCGCCCATGCCTTGTGGCCCGGCGGGTTCTTGAAGGTCGATCCGCCGGTGCGGCTGCGCAGCGGCTGCGAGTCTTCGCGCGCCTGGGCGATGCGGTCCATCTCCGCGCCGATCGCGGCTTGGTCACCTGGGGCGCCGCGCAGGGTGGCGGAGACCACGACCGCGCCATCGGGCAACGCGCTGTGGCGATAGGTGTAACCGAGGCGGTCGAGCGGCCATTCCTCGACGCTGCCGTCGCGCAGCACGAGCGTTGCGCCGACCAGGATATCGCAGACCTCGCGGCCATAAGCCCCGCCGTTCATCCGCACGAACCCGCCGACCGTACCAGGAATCCCTCGCAAAAACTCGAGCCCGGCGATCCCGGCGTCGCGCGCAGTCGAGGAGACGAGGATCCCGCTCGCCCCGCCACCACACCGCAGCGTCACGTCGTCAAGCTTTTCGATCCGCGCGAATGGCTTGCCGAGGCGAATTGTCACCCCCGGCACCCCGCCGTCGCGCACGATCATGTTCGATCCGAGCCCGAGCGCCATCACCGCCACCGACGGGTCGAGCTCGCGCAAATATCCGATCAAATCGTCCTGGTCGGCAGGCTCGAACAGCGTTTCCGCCGCCCCACCCGACTTGAACCAGACCAGCGGGGCGAGCGGGGCCTGCTCGGTCAGCTTGCCACGGACAGTCACGCCGACGCTCATTTCTTCGCCCGCGCCATGCACACCCCGTCGGCCAGCGCGGCTGCCCATTTGGTGATGTCGCCCGCCCCCATGCAGATCACGAGGTCGCCCGCCGCCGCAAGGTCGCGCAAGCCGCCGCACAGGTCGTCGAGGTCGGCAACGGTGCGCACCATGCGGTGGCCGTGGGCGCGCAGCCCTTCCGCGAGCGCAGCTGAATCAATCCCCTCAATCGGCTGCTCGCCGGCGGCATAGACCGGCGCGACGAACACCACGTCAGCCTCGTTGAAGGCGTTCTGGAAGTCCTCCATCAGATCGCGCAGCCGGGTATAGCGATGCGGCTGGACGACCGCGATGACTCGCTCTCGCGCGGCTTCTCGCGCTGCCGACAGCACCGCCCTGATCTCGACCGGGTGGTGCGCGTAATCGTCGATGATGACCGTGCCGTCGACTTCGCCGACCTTGGTGAAGCGCCGCTTGACCCCCTGGAACCGCGCGAACCCGCCGACGATCGTTGCATCGTCCATGCCAAGCTCGATCCCGACCGCGATCGCGGCGAGCGAATTGAGCACATTATGCCGCCCCGGCATCGGCACATGAATTCCGGAAATCGTCCGTTTCGACCCGTCGCGCTGGAGGACGGTGGCATCATAGCGCGTGCCATCGGGCCCGGTCGTGACATTGTCGGCGCGCAGGTCGGCCAGCGCCGAAAAGCCGTAGGTTACGATGCGCCGGTCGCGGATCCGGCTGAGCATGTTCTGCACTTCGGGATGATCGACGCACAATATCGCCAGGCCGTAGAAGGGGACATTCTCGACGAACTCGACGAAGGCGTCCTTGACCGCCTCGAAATTCCCATAATGTTCGAGATGCTCGGGATCGATGTTGGTGACGACCGCGATCGTCCCGTCGAGGCGCAGGAAACTGCCGTCGCTCTCGTCGGCCTCGACCACCATCCAGTCGGATTTCCCGAGCCGCGCGTTCGAGCCATAGGCGTTGATGACGCCGCCATTGATGACCGTTGGATCAATCCCCCCGGCATCGAGCATCGCCGCGATCATGCTGGTCGTGGTGGTCTTGCCGTGGGTGCCGGCGACGGCGATGGTCGACTGCATCCGCATCAGTTCGGCCAGCATTTCGGCGCGGCGGACAAGCGGTAAGCGGCGCTCGATCGCCGCCTCGACCTCGGGATTACCGCGCGCAATCGCGGTCGAGCAGACGACCACACTGGCATCGCCCAGATTTTCCGCCGAATGACCGATCGTCACCGGGATGCCGACCTTGCGGAGCCCTTCGACGGCATAGCCCTCGACCTGGTCCGAGCCCTGCACCTTGTAGCCCAATTGATGCATCACCTCGGCGATGCCCGACATGCCGATCCCGCCGATGCCGACGAAGTGGATGACGCCAATTTCGGTTCCCATCGCCTTCATGCGGCGACTCCGCTGGCCGGGACGGGCGACATCCGGCGCGGCTCCAGGCTCGATCCGACCAGCAGCGGCGACAGTCCACCCGCGATCCGCTCGACGAGATCGGCCAGGTCACGCGCGGCGTGCGGTCGCCCGACCGACAGCGACCGCGCGGCGGCGTTGGCGAGTGCCTGCGGGTCGGCGGCGAGCGCCTCGATCTGGCGGGCCAGCGTCTCGGGCGTGAAGTCGGCCTGCGCGATCATCCGCGCGCCGCCCGCCGCCGCCATCTCGCGCGCATTGACGGTCTGATGGTCGTCGGCCGCACTCGGCAGCGGCACGAGGATCGCCGGGCGCCCGGCAGCGGTCAGCTCGGCGATGGTCGAGGCCCCCGCCCGCGCAATCACAAGGTGCGCGTCGGCGAGCTTGTCGGGCATGTCGCCAATATAGGTCATCAGCTCGGCCGGAATGCCAAGCTCGCGATAGGTTGCGCGAACCGCTTCGATATCGTCGGGCCGGCACTGCTGGACAACCTGCAACCGCATCCGCAGCGACGACGACAGCGCGCCGAGCCCCGCGGGAACGACCCGCCCCAGCACGCTCGCCCCCTGGCTCCCTCCGGTAACGAGGATTTTCAAAGGCGCGGTTTCGTCGAACAGCGGAAACGGCGCCTCGCCGAGCCGGGCCACGCTCTCCCGCACCGGGTTGCCGACCAGGACAGTCTTCGCCGCATAGGCCGGCTTCAACCGCTCGATATTGGCATAAGCAGTCGCGATCGCCTTGGCGTCTCCAGCGACCATCCGATTGACCCGCCCGAGCAATGCATTCTGCTCGTGAATGATCGTCGGGACGCCCGCCGAACTCGCCGCGAGAAGTGACGGAAACGCCGGATAACCGCCAAATCCGACCACCGCCTGAGCTCCCGCCTCGCGGTATAATGCCTTCGCCATCCGTCGCCCGGCCATCACCGCGCGCGCCGCCTTGAGCCACCCGATGGGCCCCCCGCCGAGCCGCCCGGCGGGAAGGACATGCGTCTCGATTCCCTCAAACAGACCGGGGATTTTCTTGCCCCGCTCGTCGGTGATCAGCTTGACCGCATGCCCCCGGCTACGCAGCTCGCCGGCCAGCGCGTGCGCCGGAACCATATGTCCGCCGGTGCCGCCCGCGGCGAGAAAGATCATCATTCCGGAAGGCAATCGCCGCTCCATTTCACGACATAGGCAGAGCGCGCGAGATAGGGGTTTCGCCGGGTGAAGGCGAGCAGCAATCCAGTGCCGATCGACAGCGCCAGCATCGACGAGCCGCCATAGCTGATGAACGGCAGCGTCATCCCCTTGGACGGGGCAAGCTGGACGTTGACCGCCATGTTGATCAGCGCCTGCAGCCCGAACTCGATGACGAGGCCCGCCCCGGCAAGGATCGCGAACAGATTCTCCTCGTCGAGCAGCTTGACCATCACCCGCGCGACGATCGCAAGGTAGAGCAGCGCAATCGCGAGGCAGGCGATCAGCCCGAACTCCTCGCCGATGACCGAGAAGATATAATCGGTGTGCGGCTCTGGCAGTCCGAACTTGCGAGTACCCCCGCCCGGCCCCATCCCGAACAACCCGCCGGCGGTCAGCGTCTTCAGCGCATTGTCGACCTGGAACGTATCCCCCTCGCCGAACAGGAAGGCGTCGATGCGCGTTGTTGCGACCGAGTAGAATAGATAGGCCAGGATCACCGCCACCACCGCGCCCCCGGCGAGGATGGCGAGCGTGCGCAACTTGACCCCGCCGAGCGCGAGCAGCGCGACCCACACCGAGCCGAAGATGATCGTCGAGCCGAAATCGGGCTGGCGCATCAGCATCACCGCGATCAGCCCGGTGAGCAGGCCACTGATCGCGAACACCGGCAGGCTCTTGTCGGTCTCACGCAACGACAGCAGCCACGCCAGCGCGACGACGAAGAAGGGCTTGAGAAACTCCGACGGCTGGAACTGGGCGAAGCCGACCCCGATCCAGCGCTGGGCCCCGTTCACCTCTGGCCCGACGATCGGAACGAACACCAGCGCGACCATGCAGACCACCGCGCCGAGCAGCGACAGCCGCCGCGCCCGCTCGCGCGGCATCATCGAGATGATGATCATCACCGGCAGCGAGATCGCGATCCACACCAGCTGGCGATAGAAATAATGGAGCGGATTGAGGTGCACCGTCCCGCCCGAATAGCGCTCGGCGACTGCCGGTGAGGCGGCGGCAACGGCGATCAGCCCGATGCCGATCAGCACCGCGATCAGCAGCAGCAGGACGCGGTCGATCTCCCAGAACCAGCGCCCCATCGCCGAGCGGTCCGACCGCCCATAGCGGTTGGGATCGACCAGTTGCCGCGCCTTGATCGTGCCCGCGATGATGCTGTTCATAACGCCCCCACTAGTCTGCGAAACGCGTCGCCGCGTGCTTCATAATCCTTGAACTGGTCGAAACTGGCGCAGGCGGGCGAGAGCAGGACCGTCTCCCCCGGCTGAGCGTCATGCGCCGCGCGGAGCACCGCGTGGGCGAGGTCACCGCACTCGGCGACCTTGACGTGCGGCGCGAGAATGCGGGCGAACAGCTCCGACGCTTCGCCGATGGTATAGGCCTCGCGGACATGCCCGAAAAAGGGCGCGCATTCGTCAAGATGGTCGGCCTTGGCCTGCCCCCCGCAAATCCAGCGGATCGCGGGGAAAGCGGCGAGCGCGGGGGCGGTGGCGGTGGCGTTGGTCGCCTTGCTGTCGTTGACGAACAGGACGCCGTCCTTCTCGCGGATGCGCTCCATGCGGTGAGGGAGGCCGGGGTAGGTGCGGAGGGCTTTTTCCACCAAGTCGTCAGCGATGCCGAGCACTTCGGCAACGGCAATTGCGCAAGCGGCGTTTTCGAGATTGTGCGGACCCTGAAGCGTTGGCCAGTGAGCCTGCCGATCAACGTAGTTGAGAGCCAGAAGCAGCGTGTTGTTTGGAATGTACGTCGAAAGATTGCGCTGTCCAAGCACGGCAGCATGAAAGGGCTCAGACGGTTCCTGCAAAGCAAATAGTCGTAGTTTCGATTCGCGATAGGCCTCGAACCCATCATAGCGATCGAGATGATCGGGGGTGATGTTCAGCAGCACCGCGACGTCGCAGTCGAGGCTTTGGGTCAGGTCGATCTGGTAGCTCGACAGTTCGAGGACATAGACCCCACCTTCGGGAAGCGGGTCATGCGACAGGATGGGAAGGCCGATGTTGCCGCCCATCAGGCTCGGCACGCCGGCCGTCTGGAGGATGTGGTGGACCAGCGCGGTGGTGGTCGACTTGCCGTTGGTGCCGGTGATGCCGACCACCTTGTGCGGGGGGAGTTCGGCGCGGGCGCGGGCGAACAGCTCGATGTCGCCGATGATCTCAACCCCCGCCGCGCGCGCCCGCGCGGCGATCGGGTGGCGGTTGAGCGGCAGGCCGGGGGTGACGACAATGCTGTCGAATTGGGTGAGGTCGGCAGTGTCGAGGTCGGCGATGCGCAGAACCTCCCTGCTGCGAAGCAGTGGGGAGGTGGCATCGCGCAGCGATGACGGAGGGGCCAGCACTGGTCCCACCGGATCGGCCCCTCCACCACCGGCTTCGCCGGCGGTCCCCCTCCCCACCGGCGATGCCGGCAGGGAGGTTCTGGCCGCTTCGTTTGCATCCCAAGCCGTCACCCGCGCGCCGCTCGCCAGCAACGCCTCGACCGTCGCCAGCCCGCTGCGCGCAAGTCCGTACACCGCGTAATGCTTGCCCGCGAAGGCCTTGGCCGTGATCACCGCAGCTTCAGCGTGGCGAGCCCGGCCAGCGCGAGGATGAAGCTGATGATCCAGAAGCGGATCACCACCGTCGGCTCGCTCCAGCCGAGATGTTCGAAATGATGGTGGATCGGCGCCATGCGGAACACGCGTTTGCCGGTGCGCTTGAACCAGAACACCTGGACGATCACGCTGACCGCCTCGAGCACGAACAGCCCGCCGATGATCGCCAGCACGAACTCATGGTGCGTCGCGACCGCGATCGCGCCCAGGGCGCCGCCAAGCGCGAGGCTTCCCGTATCGCCCATGAACACCGCCGCCGGGGGTGCGTTGAACCACAGGAACGCCAGCCCCGACCCGACGATCGCCAGCGTCAAAACGCTGAGGTCACCTGCGCCAAGGACATGCGGGATACCCAGATAGGCCGCGAATTTCGCATTGCCGACAAGGTAGCTGATCAGGAAGAACGCCAGCGCGGCGATGATCACCGGCATCGTCGCCAGCCCGTCGAGCCCGTCGGTCAGATTGACCGAATTGCCGAACGCAACGATTACGAACGCCCCGAACGGAATGTACAGCCAGCCGATGTCGATCACCGGCCCATTGTAGAACGGCACGTACAGATGCGTGCCATGGTGCCGCACCATCAGCCAGGTTGCGAACCCGGCGATGAGGAACTCGGACAGCAGCCGCGTCTTGCCCGACAGCCCCTTGTGGCTGGCCTTCCTGACCTTGTCATAATCGTCGAGGAACCCGATCAGCCCGAACCCGGCCGTCACCAGCAGACACGCCCACACATAGGGATTGCCAAGGTCCATCCACAGCAACACCGACACCATCATCGAGATCAGGATGAGGAGGCCTCCCATGGTCGGCGTGCCGCGCTTGGCGAGGTGGCTTTGCGGACCGTCGGCGCGGATCGGCTGGCCCCTGCCCTGCTTGCTGCGCAACCAGCGGATGAACGCCGGCCCGAAGAACAGCCCGATCGCGAGCGAGGTCGCGCTTGCCGCGCCGGCGCGGAAGCTGATGTAGCGAACCAGGTTGAGGGCGTGGGGGAATCCGAAATATTCGGCGATCAGGTAAAGCATGGCTGCCCCCCTGCCACCCGTTCGACCAAGGCCGCAAGCCCGACCGAGTTGGACGCCTTGACCAGCACGACATCGCCCGGCGCGAGCAGCCGCTGGAGCAGTTGGCTCGCCTCTGCGGAGTCCCTCGCACGCTCGACCGGAATAGCGCCGCCGAGTGCCTCTTCGAGGACAAGCAATTCGTCGCCAATCAAGATCAGCCGGTCGACCTTCGCATCGAGCACCGCCGGGGCGAGGCCCGCGTGAAGCGCCGGCCCATGCTCGCCGACCTCTCGCATCGGCCCCAGCACCGCGATCCGCCGTTCGACCCCGCGCTCTTCGCCGAGGCTCTTCAGGGTAGCCGCCATCGACGCCGCATTGGCATTATAGCTTTCGTCGATCAGCAACGCGGTCCCTCCGTCAAGCCGGAGCCGGTGGCGCTCGCCGCGTCCTTTGAGCCCATCCATGTCGGCCAATGCCAGACCGGCCTGCGCAAGGTCGCACCCCGCCGTCTCGACCGCCGCCAGCACGGCAAGCGAATTGGTCACCCAATGATCCCCGCGCTGGCTGATCGTGTAGGTCAGGTCGCTCTCCATCAGCCGCGCGGTGATCAGGCTGCCGCCATTGTCGGCGCGCACCGCATGGACCGCCGCGACATCGGCCTGGGGACCGCCGAAGGTGATGATCTCCCCCGCATGCCGCCGCGCGGCCTTGACCAGCGCATCGCGGTGCGGGGTGTCCTCGGGGACGATCGCCACGCCATCGGGCTCAAGCCCCTGGAAAACCTCTGCCTTGGCCGCCGCGATCGCCTCCATCGAGCCAAGGTTCTCGATATGCGCCGCCGCGATCGACGTGACGATTGCGATGTGCGGGCGAACCAGCCGGGTCAGCGCGGCGATCTCGCCGGCATTGTTCATCCCCATTTCGAACACCGCATGCTCGGTCTCGCGCGGCATTCGCGCCAGGCTTAGCGGCACGCCGGTGTGGTTGTTGTAGCTTTTGACCGAACGATGGACCTTGCCCCGACAGCCGCGCTCGAGCGCCACGAACAGCGCCTCCTTGGTGCTGGTCTTGCCGACCGAGCCGGTCACCCCGAAGATCTTCGCCGAGGTCCTCGCCCGCGCCTCGATCGCCAGCGCCGTCAGCGCCGCCGCCACGTCATTCACCAGCACGTGTCGCCCAGCAACGGGATGCGACACGATCGCCCCCGCCGCGCCCGCCGCGAACGCCGCCGCGACGAAATCATGCCCGTCGGCGACTGTCCCCGGCATCGCAACGAACAGGTCCCCCGGTCCGACCTCGCGGCTGTCGAAGGTCACGCCGGTCGCTTCGAACGGAGCGCTTGCCACGCCCCCGGTCGCCGCCGCGATCTCGGCACTGGTCCACAACGCGCTCATGCCGCGCACTCGCGCGCCACGGCGACGTCGTCGAACGGGATCGTCCGGTCAGCCAATATCTGGCCCTGCTCATGACCCTTGCCGGCCAGCAGCACGATGTCGCCCGCGCGCGCCTCGGCGATCACGGCGGCAATCGCCTCGCGCCGCCCGCCGATCTCGCGCAGTCCAGCGCCGCCCGCCATCACCGCCGCGCGGATCGCCGCCGGGTCTTCCGATCGCGGGTTGTCGTCGGTGACGATCGCGACGTCGGCCAGCCGCGCCGCGACCTCGCCCATCGGGCCACGCTTGCCCGTATCGCGGTCGCCGCCCGCGCCGAACATGATGATCAACCGCCCTGAGACATGTGGTCGAAGCGCGGCAATTGCCGCCTCGATCGCGTCCGGCGTATGCGCATAATCGACATAGATCGGCACCCCGTCCGAGGTGATCACCGCCCGCTCAAGCCGCCCGCGCACCGGCGCGAGCCGCGCCATGCCGCGAAACGTCTCGGCCCACTCACCGCCCGTCGCCAGCAACAGCCCCGCCGCGACTAGCACATTTGCCGCCTGATAAGCCCCGATCAACGGCAGGCTGAGCTTGTGCTCCTTGCCTTCGTGACGAAGCAGCAACGCCTGGCCGAGAGCGGTCGGGGTCTGCGAGACCAGCTCGATCGTCTCGCCCCCTGGCCCGACTGTAATCAATTTGAGCCCGCGCCGCCTGGCGCGTTCGATCACTTCGCCCGATCGCGGGTCCCCCGTCCACACGACCGCCGTCCCATCGCTCGCCACGACCTCGTCGAACAACCGCATCTTGGCTGCGAAATACGCATCCATGTCGGCATGATAGTCCAGATGATCGCGGCTGAGGTTGGTGAACGCCGCCGCGGCTACCCGCTGCCCCTCCGAGCGAAACTGGTCAAGCCCGTGCGACGACGCCTCATAGGCGACATGGCTGATCCCCATCCGCTTCAGCCCCGCCAAATTCGACAGGAATGTCACGATGTCGGGCGTCGTCAGCCCGGTCGAAACCTGCTCGTCGGCGGTCGTCACGCCCAGCGTCCCGATCGACGCCGAGCGCTGCCCCGCCATCCGCCACAGTTGCCGAACCATCTCGACGGTCGAGGTCTTGCCGTTGGTCCCGGTCACCGCGACGATCGTTTCGGGATAAGGGGCGAGCAGTTTCGCCGCGAGTTTTGCGAACAGCCGACGCGGCTCCGGATCCGCAAGATGGACCGCTCCCGCGACCGTCGCTTCGGGCCGAGCAACTACTGCTACCGCGCCGCGCTCGACTGCGCTGGCGATAAACTCCTCGCCGTTATGCACGCTTCCCGGAAAGGCCCCGAAGAGCGAGCCCCTGGTTACCTTGCGGCTATCAATCGCGGCACCGTTGACCTCGATCTCGCTATCGATCTGCAAGAGATCGCCAAGACGCACCGCTCACTTCTCCTTTTCGTGAACGAACGGCATCACCTCGGCCATGTTCGCGTCGCGGTTCATGTCGGGTCGCACACCCAGCATCGGCGCGATCCGGCTGACCGTCCGCCCGACTAGCGGCGCGACATTCCACCCGGCGGTGTGGAAACCGTACGTCTTGGGGGTCGGCTTGGGATCGTCGAGCATCGCGATGATGACATAGCGCGGCTCGTCCATCGGGAACACGCCGGCGAAGGTCGTGACCACTGAAGCCGACGTGTAATGGCCGCCGACGATCTTCTCGGCGGTGCCGGTCTTGCCGCCAATGCGATAGCCGGGAGCGTCGGCATTCTTGCCGGTGCCCTTCATCACGACGAGGCGGAGCAGTGCGCGCGATTTGTAGCTCGTCTCCTCGGTGAACACCCGGTGACCCGCGCCAACAGGGTGGTTCTTGTCGACCTTGAGGATCGTCGCGGGGTGATAGACGCCGCCGTTGAACAGCGTCGCATAACCCGTCGCGAGGTGGAGCGGGGTGACCGCGATGCCATGCCCGAATCCGACCGTCATCGTCGCAATCTCGCCCCAGTCATTGCCCGGGGTCAGCGTCCGCCCACGCTCGCGCAGCTCGATTACGACCGGCGCCAGGAAGCCCATTTTCTGGAGGAACGCCCGCTGCCGCGCCGCTCCGACCTGCAACGCGATCTGGGCGGTGCCGATGTTGGAGCTTTCCTCCATGATTTCGGCGACCGAGCAGGCGCGTCCAAACGGGTGGGTGTCGTGGACCACGACCTTGCCGTAGTGGTATTCCTTGGGACAATTATAGATTTGCCCGACCGACTTCACGACCCCCGAGTCCATCGCCATGCCGACCGTGAACGGCTTGAACGTCGAACCCAGTTCATAGACCCCCAGCGTCGCCCGGTTGAACCGTGCCTCGGGCGAGCCCTGGCCCGCGATATTGGGATTGAGCGTCGGCATCGACGTCATCGCCAGCACTTCGCCGGTATGAACGTCCATCACCACGCCCGCCGCGCCGATGGCGGAGAATTCGGCCATTGCGGCGGCGAGCTCATGCTCGAGCGCCTGTTGGACCTTGCTCGAGATTGACAGCGTGATCGGGTTGCCGCGTGTTGCCGGATCGGACAATAGCTTGTCGAACGCGCGTTCAGCCCCGGCCGCGCCGTGCCCGTCGATATCGGTGAAACCGAGCACATGCGCGGCAAGGCTGGTCTGCGGGTAGAGCCGGTCGGGCGTGCGCTCGAGCGCCATCCCCGGTTCGCCCAGCGCATTGACCGCCTCGACCAGTTGCGGCGAGGCGCGGCGCTGGAGGTAAAAGAACGGCTTGCCCGATCGGATCATGGCGAAATAGGTGGCCGCGTCCTTCTCGGGCATCAGTTTCGCAAGGTTGCGCGCGAGCGCCAGCTTGTCGCCGATCACCTTGGTCGGCTGGAGCGCAATGCTCCACACGTCGATCGAGCTCGCCAGCAGGTGGCCATCCCGGTCGACGATATCGCCGCGCGGCGGGATCAGCGCGTTGACCATCCCACGCCGCCCGGCATGGTCGCCGAACGCAGCCAGCCATAGCAGCCGGCAGACGATGAGGGCGACGATCATGCCATAGCCGATCATTGCGAACATCAGCCGTTGATGGAGGACTGCGAGAATCTGCCGGCGCTGTCCGACCAGTCGGAGCCGCTCGGGCCTGGCGACGAGAGCGGGCGTGGGCGCGTTCATCAGTTCGTGGCTTTGTCCTTGGTGGCCTTTGTCGCGGCCAGATTTGCTGCCGCCGTGGCGTCATGCTTTGCCGAGTGCAAGAGAGCACGCTTCGAGACCGTCGCGATTTTGACCGGGTTGGTCGTGGCCGAAACATTCATGCTGGCCCTTGACGATTTTTCGGGCACAACCGACGACGTCGACGGATTGTAGCTCGCAACATGCATCATGCTCGCCGCGCTATCGTTTCGTTGGGTGCCACGGGGTAAGGGCGCCTGATCGGTCGCCGCGACATCGGCATCATTGTCGGCGATCGGCTGAGCGGGCGCGGGCCTGGGCGCCGCCGCCAGCACCACCGGCGCGGTCATGTCGACCTCGTCACTCGGCCGCGCGAGACGCGCAAGTTGATAACCGCCGTCGACGAACTGATCGGCCTTGGGCGCCGACAGCGCGAGGACCTTGACGTTCCACCGCTCAAGCTGTTCCAGCCGCCCGCGCGTGCCGATCTCGGTCTGCAGCGTGCGTATGTCGCGCTGGGCGAGGACGATCTTGTTCTCGACCTCTTCGAGGCCCGCGCGTTCGGACGCGACGCGCAGCGAGACCAGATAACAGCTCAACGCGGCAACCGCGATTCCGGCGACCGACATGACCGGACGGAAGGAACGAGCGCTCATGCGCGGCCTCCTGCTTTACGCTTGATAGTGGGGGATTGGGGCTTGGGTTGGTCCCACGCGGGCGCCGCGGTGCGGACTGCACTTCGCAGCCGTGCCGAGCGCGCGCGCGGGTTTCGGGCCAGCTCGGCATCCGAAGCGGACAGCGGCTTGGCGACTTCGTTGAAGCTTGGCGGCGGACCCGCAGCAGCCAGCGGGCGATGACGCGAGCCCGCAGGCATGTCGCCGCTGCGTTCCTTCATGAAACGCTTGACGATGCGGTCCTCGAGGCTGTGGAAGGTGACCACCGCCAGCCGCCCGCCCGGTCGCAACGCACGCTCGGCGGCGCGCAAGCCGGCCTCGAGCTCGTCGAGTTCGGCGTTCAGATGGATCCGGATCGCCTGGAAGGTGCGCGTTGCCGGATCGGTCTTCATCCCGGCATGATGGCGCAGCGCCTTGCGCACCACCGCCGCCAGTTCGGCCGTGCGAGTCAAAGGGCGCGCCGCGACGATCGCCCGAGCTACCGATCGCGCCCGCGGTTCCTCGCCATATTCCTTGATAACCCGCGCAATCTCGGCCTCGTCAGCCTCGTTGACGAATTCCGCGGCGGTCAGCCCGGCCTTGCTCATCCGCATGTCGAGCGGGCCGTCCTGGCCAAAGGCGAAGCCGCGCTCGGCCTGGTCGAGCTGCATCGACGACACCCCGATGTCGAGCACGATCCCGTCGACCGGCGACAGCTCGCGCTCGTCGAGCACGCGGTCCATCTGGCTGAACCGCTCCTCGATAAGCGTCAATTTCGGGTCAGGGACGAGCGCCGGCCCGTTCGCGATCGCATCCGGATCACGATCGAAGCCGATCACCCGCCCCGCGCCCGCTCCGAGCAGGGCGCGCGTATAGCCCCCCGCTCCGAACGTGCCGTCGACCATCGTCTCGCCCGGAACGAGGCGAAGCGCGGCGACGACTTCATCGACCAGTACCGGCAAGTGGCCCGTGGGGACGGCCTGTGGCGCAACGGGACTCATGCGCCAAGGCCCCGTTCCTCGAGCCGGAAGCGGGCGATATCCTTCATGTCCTCGGGGACGCGTGCATCGGCGAGGAACAGCTTTGGATTCCAGATTTGAAACGTCTCGCCGGCGCCGAGGAACAGCGCGAGATCCTCGATCGCGCCCTTGCGGCGCATCATCGGTGGCAGGACGATCCGCCCCGACGAGTCGTACGGCGTTTCCTCGGTCGCCGCGAACGCCATCAGGTTGCGGCGCTGATACTCCAGCTCGGCCTCGGGATTGGTTTCTTCCTTCTCGAGCAGGCGCTCAAGCTTGGCATGGCGCGCCGCGGCATAGCCGGGGTCGTACGCGCTGAGCGCGTGGAACTGGTCATGCTTGGCCAGGACGATGGTCTTGGCGTCGCCGCGCCGCTCGATCACCTGGCGCAGGAAGGCGGGCACGGACACACGCCCCTTGGCGTCGACCGCGTTCAGCGCACTGCCTTGGAACAGATGCTCCAGCGCCACTTGAACGTCCCCTTGTGCGCCGCGGCGCAGTGCCTCTCCCGAGCGCAAGGCTTCTCACTTCCGGGACGGCATGGCCGACCCGGTTGATCAGAGACTCGAATAGGGTTGCCCCGCGCTACAGACGCTGTTGGTAACTCAGCTTAACCGGGGATACAATGGGAATCGATGCCATTACTGGGGAAATCATGCCACAAGCTGGATTTAACTCAGATTTCCGCCAATATTGTTATGCGGCATTTACTTGTGTTCACTTGATGTTCCACCGTGGACAGACCTGTGGATAAGCCTGTTAGCAAGCAACCGTGGGCCAACTGCCACAGTCCCTCCAAAGTAGAGTATAGTCTTCCGAGCGCTACTCTAACGCGCGACAGGCGCTTCCAACCGGTCCATTTCGGCGGCAATCGCGTCAAGATTATCGCTGGTCCCTTGCTCGCTGAGCTGGGGATCGAGCAGATCGGCATCGGCAATGATCGTTGCCCTACCCCGGCCGATGACGCAGCGCGCCACCGTCCGATCGGCGGTCAACCCGCACGTTTTGCCGTCGAGCCGGCCCGGCGAGGACATCATCAGGTTGCGTCCGTCCAGCTTGACCGTGACTATCCCTCGAACGGCGGGCACCTCGAGCGACAAACCCCAATGCCACAGCAAACCCGTATCGGCGAACCCCGGCGGTGGCCTCAGTCGGTCGCCGATCGGCCGTTCGCTCGGCCAGTCGAGCCGCGGATCGGCGAACAGCAGCACACGCCCGCCCGCGCGCACCCACTGGTCGAGATCAACCAGCGCCTCGGCAGTCTGCGCGCGAGGATGGGCCATGAATAACAGCCGCGCGCCCGTGAGACTTGCCGCGTCGGCCAGTGCGATTGGCTTGATCGAATAGCGCTGCTCAAGCCGATTCATCACCAGAGCCCGCTTACCACTGAGCGAGAAGCCTTCGGGAAATAGCAGCGGCAGGCTGGTCAGCATCAGCAACTGAGGGCGGGCTGCGGGCGGGCGGGCGGCGAGGGGCTCGGCCTTGCGATGCCCCGCCAGCAATGCCGCTGCGCCAAGCAACGCCACGAGCACTGCTAAGGCCACCGCGCGCCGGCCCCTCATTGCGCCTTGTGGCTGGCCGCGCTGTTATTGCCCGGATCCGCCGAGGGGCCCGGCGCGACTCCGAGGTCGGAGAGAGGGTCGCTTGGCTGGCTGTTTTCGGCGCTATTGGCCGCGTTGGACATTACTGCGCCTTCCCGGCTCGACCGGCTGACAACCGCTCCCAACAAGACCAGCACGAAGACAAACGCCAATCCCGTCAATCCGATACGAACGCGCTGCACGCTGTCTTTTCCCTCCGGTTATCGGCAACTAGGGTAAGGGTCGCGGGTTATGAAAGCAAACGCGCCTTGACGGCACGCCTCGCAACCGCAAAAGGCATTTCCCATGAATCGCACCCTCATCATCGCCGCCCTCGCCGCCACCGCAATCACCGCGTGCAGCAAGTCAGATCACACCATCGTCGCCGGAGCAAAGGACGACAACGTCACGGTCAACACCGCCGCGATCGTCCTTCCGCCCGCGATCGAATCGAGCAAGTCGTACCGCTGCAAGGACAATACGGTCGTCTATATCGATTGGCTCAACGACAAGATGACCGCCGACATTCGCGCCTCGAAGGCGGGCACGGCCTCGCGCGTCATTTCCGCCGAGGCTGGCAAGCCGATGACTGCCGCCGGCTACTCGCTGACCGGCACCAAGGATTCGGCCTCGGTCACTGTCGAGCGTCAGGGCAAGGGCTCGCAGAGCTGCAAGTCCTGACGTCACCAACCTAGCGCTTATTGGGCGGCGGACTTCGGTTCGCCGCCCTTTTCATTAAAGGTCGGGCAGCGCCTGCTTCGCCTGGCCCCACCCTACCAACAGGGGCGAGGCGGCGCGGTCGAGCAATTCGTCGACGTCGCGGATGGTGAAGCGGTTGCCGCCTTTCATACTCGCTACCTCACTCCAGTAGATCGGTGCGGCCACCGGTGCTCCCTCTCGCGCTCTGGCGGAGTAAGGCAGCACCGCAGTCGCGCCGCGCTGATTGCGCAGCCAGTCGATGAAGATCCGCCCGGTGCGCTGGTTCTTGCGGATGTTGGCGGTGAACTCCTCGGGATATTTCTCCGCAATCGCCCGGCTAAACCGCTCGGCGAATGACTTTACAGCGGGCCAGTCGGCGGTCCGGTCGAGCGGCGCGACGACGTGGATGCCCTTTCCGCCCGATAGCAGCGGGAAGGTCTCCAGCCCGAGGTCGGCGAGCAACGCGCGCAATCGCTCTGCCCCGTCGCGCACCGCACCAAAATCGAGTCCCTCGTCAGGGTCGAGGTCGAACACCAGCCGGTCGGGCTTTTCCAACGGATCGATCCGGCTCCCCCAGCCATGAAACTCGATCGTCCCCATCTGGACGCAGCCGAGCAAGCCCTCGACCCGGTCGACAAACAGATAATCCTCGGTCGATCCATCCTTCTCGGTGATCGGGACATGGTGGACAAACTCGCCCATCGACCCCGTGTCGTGCTTCTGGAAAAAGCATTTCTTCGCCCTCCCCTGCGGGCAGCGGATCAGGGTCAGCGGTCGGTTGGCGGCGTCGACCATGATCGGCGCGGCGATCGCGGCATAGTAATCGGCCAGCTGTCCCTTGCTGATCTCGTCGCCGGGGAAAATCACTCGATCGGGGTTGGTGATCCGCGCGCCCAAAGAAGCGAAAGTCGCAAGTTCGCTAATCTGGTTTTTCGCAGGCTTGGCGACCTTGTCGGGGACTTCTCGAACAACCTGACTGGCGCGCTTGTCCTCGCGCAAGCCGATGAAGCTTGGGTGGCGTAGCGTCCCCTCGCGGGTGAATTCAGTAAAGGCGATCTCGGCGACCAGCTTGGGGTCGATCCAGTGCGATTCCCGCATGACTGCGCGCGGCACTTCGACGGGTGGATGCTTGACCTCGAGCGGAACCATCGTCGCCGACAGGCTTTCGAGCATCGCGGCGTCGAAGCCGGTCCCGACCTTGCCCGCATAGGTCAGTTTTGTACCGTCACGCGCGGCGAGATGGAGCGCTCGAAACCCGCGTCGCTTGTTGCTCTCCTGCCAGCCGATGATGACAAATTCCTGACGGTTGGTGCACTTGATCTTGAGCCAGTTCTTCGCCCGCGCTCCGGTGTAGGGTGCGCTCGCCTTCTTGGCGATGATCCCCTCCCCGCCCTCCTTGCAAATCGCCTCGAACAGCGCTTCGCCCTTGGTCAGAATATGGTCGCCATAGATGATCGGCCCGCCGACCCCCTTGAGCAATGCCGCGAGCCGCTCCTTGCGCTCGAGATTGCCGAGCTTCGCAATATCCTCGCCGCGATCGACGATCAGGTCGAAGGCGTAATAGGCAAGGACCGCTCCGTCGCCCTTCAGGGACGTCTGCAGCAGTCCGAAATCGGGCTTGCCGTTGGTCCCAAGCGCCACCGCCTCGCCGTCAATCAGGCACCCCGCAGGAAGCGCGCCCGCCGCCTTCACGATCCCGCGAAACTTGTCGGACCAATCGTTGCCGTTGCGAGTCCACGCCGTCGCCGCCCCGCCACCTGTCGCGAGGAGCAGCCGGTAGCCGTCATATTTATATTCGAACAGCCAGTCCGATCCGGCCGGCACTGCGTCGACCAATGTCGCAAGCTGTGGCGAGCGGAACGGCGGCGGCGGTGCGACGGCGGCCTTCTTGGTTGGCCCGCCTTTCTTGCCAACCTTGTTCGCTTCCCACACGTCGGCTCCCGCCGCGATCTCGGCCATCGACCGCCCGGTGGTGACGCTCGTCAGCCCCTCCTCGACCAGCGCCTCGCCATTGTCGCCGGCATGGTCGTCGGTGACCTTCTTGAGCATCCAGTTCTCGCCGCGCTCGCCGGGCTTGCCCTTGAGGCGAAACATCACCCATTCGCCTTTCATCCGCTCGCCCTGGAGCGCGAAGTGCAAATGGCCTTCCTCGATCGTCTTCCGCGGATCCTTGTCGGGATGCGGGATCCACTTGCCCTGGTCCCACAGCATCACCGTGCCGCCGCCATACTCACCCTTCGGGATCGTCCCTTCGAACGTCCCGTAATCGAGCGGATGATCTTCGGTGCGGACAGCGAGGCGATTGTCTTTCGGGTTCATGCTCGGACCGCGCGGCACGGCCCAGCTCTTGAGCACCCCGTCGAGCTCTAGCCGGAAGTCCCAGTGCAACCGCGAGGCGTCGTGCTTTTGCACCACAAAGCTGTCGCCCTTGCCCTTGAGCCTGCGCCCCTTCGGCTCGCCGGTCTTCGCGAAGTCACGTTTCTCGTTGTAGGTTTCGATATCGAGCTTACGCGCGGCCATTGGTCAGGCCCGCTTGCGAGCCGGAGTTTTTTTCGGAGGCGCCGGCTTAACCTTCGCAGCCGGCCGTTTGACAGGTGCCTGGTCCTCGTCCCCGCCCAAACTCTTCTTTAGCGCCGCCATCAGGTCGATCACGTTCGACCCCTTGGTCGGCGTGCCATCGTCGCGATCCTGGATGACCAGCCCGCCCTTCTTCTTGCGCTTCTCCTCGATCAGCAAACGCAGGGCATCGACATAGCGGTTGTGAAACTCGCTCGCATCGAACGTCCCCGTCTTCTTGGCAATCAGCGTCGCGGCGAGGTCGAGCAAATCGGGATCGGGCTTGGCATCGCCGATCTCGCGGAAATAGCTCCCCGCCTTGTTGACCTCGTCCGAATAGCGCAGCGTCTCGAGCACCATCCCGCGCCCGCACGGTTTCAGGCTGACGACATATTCCTGGCCGCGCATCGCCAGCTGCCCGACCCCGACCTTCTTCGCCGCCCGCAACGCATCGCGCAGCACCACGAACGCTTCTTCGGCAAGGTCGTCGGCGGGGACGACATAATAGGGCTTGTCGTAATAGATCGCGTCGATTTCGCCGAGGTCGACGAACTGGGTCAGCTCCAGCGTCTTGCGGCTTTCCAGCTTGACCGCCTCGATCTCCTCGGGCTCGAGCAGGACATATTCACCCTTCGAGACTTCAAATCCCTTGACGATCTCGTCGACGTTGACCGGCCCGATCCCGGGCACGACCTTTTCATATTTGACGCGCTTGCCCGACGGCTCGTGGACCTGGTGAAAGGCGATCGACGCACCGCTCTTGGTCGCGGGAAAAATCTCGACCGGGATCGCGACCAGCGCCAGCCTGATCTGTCCCCGCCATGCCGGCCGCGCTGCCATTGCTCATCACCTGTTCGTTGTGAAGCCGATTCAATCATCGGAGGCGCGAGTCGTTCCCGACGGTTGACCGAAGGCGGCGCGCAATGGCAAAGGCGCACACAACGCGGGTGTAGCTCAATGGTAGAGCAGAAGCCTTCCAAGCTTACGACGAGGGTTCGATTCCCTTCACCCGCTCCAGCGTTAACATCCCTAGGTCGCCAAGGGGTTGGCCGGTGGCCAGTTCAATCATCTTCGTGAGGCGTCCGGTAATCTCGATGTCGACCCCTCGCCCCGTCTTCGCCGGCATGACGACGATCGAGTCGAGAAGGGATCGCAGCCGCGGAATCACCTCCTCCCTTGTTTCCGGCGTGTCACAATCAAGCAGCCGGTCAAGTTCGCGCACCTCACGGCGATAATCGTCGGCAATCTTGGGGTGCAGTGCAATGACTCGCTCGCTCTGCACGGCAGCGAGTTCCGCCTCGAAGGACATCCGGTCGTCGCGCGCCGCGGTCATTTTCCCCCTGACATGCTCGAATGTCGCGGCTCCCGTCGCGATCGCTTCGACGAGTCGCTCCATCCGCCGATCCGCTTCGGCGATCTTTCCCTCGAGCTTCCGCCTTGCTCGCCCCTC
>JBBQDG010000038.1:0-25907 GCA_038319435.1 Sphingomonadales bacterium
TTCCGTGACAATTTGACGCAAGATCGCGCGACGATCACGCCCAAATGGTATGCAAGCTGGTCGCAGCTTGAAACTCCCGACGACCGCCCCTCCCCCGCCTTCCTCGTCGGCTTCCCGCGCTCGGGAACAACGCTGCTCGACACAATGCTGATGGGCCATCCCGACGTCGAGGTGATGGAGGAAGAACCCGCGCTTCACGCGGTACGCCGCCAGTTCCCGACGATCGACGCGCTCGCCACTTTCGACGAGGCCCAGCTCGCCGCCGTACGCGACGACTATTTCCGCGAGGCCGCCAAGTTCGCCCCGTTGCGCCCCGGCACGCTGCTGATCGACAAGCATCCGCTGCACATGAACAATGTGCCACTGATCCACCGCTTGTTCCCCGACGCGAAGTTCATCCTCGCCATGCGCCACCCATGCGACGTGCTGCTGAGCTGCTTCATGACCAGTTTCCGGCAGAATAATGCGATGGTCAATTTCCTCGACCTTGATAACGGCGCTGCGCTCTACGACCTCAGCTTCGCGACCTGGAACCGCTCGCTCGACGTGCTGCCCGTCGCGCGGCACATGGTCCGCTATGAAGCAATGGTCGAAGACAGCGAGGCCGAGCTGCGCCCGCTGATCGAGTTTCTCGGGCTTGAGTGGCGCAGTGAGCTTCTCGACCACCAGCGTACGGCCCGTGCCCGCGGCCTGATCACCACCGCCAGTTTCGCGCAAGTCGTCCAGCCGATCTACCAGCGCTCCTCTGGCCGCTGGGAACGCTACCGTGACCAGCTCGCCCCGATCTTCCCGGTCGTCCGCCCGTGGGTCGAACACTATGGCTATTCCCTCGATGAGGGTGCGACTCCGGGGTGGCGCGAGTCCTCGTGACCGCGACCGCCGCCGACCTCGCGCGTGACGCCGACCAGGCCGCCGCCGCTGGCGACCTGACCCGCGCAATCGACCTGCTTGCCGACGCTGCGGAGCGGGATGCCGCGAATCCCGCGTTGTGGCTCAAGCTCGCCTCGCTCCAGCGCGCATCGGGCCGCCCCAAGCAAGCGCTCGCCTCGGCCGAACGCGCCCTCGCGCTCGCCCCGCTCGACTTTACCGCGCTGCTCCTTCGCGCCAGCCTGCTTGAACGCCTCGGTGATGCCAACGCCGACGCCGCCTACGCCAACGCCCTTGCTCGCCGTCCGCCCGACCCACTCCCGTCCCAGCTTGCCCAGATCGTCGCCCATGCGGAACAGCGCGTCACCGCCTGGCAGGACCGGCGTGAGGCGCGCATGGCCGCCGACGCCGCCGACGCCCTGGCTGGCGCCTCGGACGACGAGCGCGTCCGCGTTGCCCGTTTTCAAACCAACATCCTGCGCCGCACCCGCCCGTTCCACAGCGAGCCGACCGACTTCCACTTCAGCGGTCTCGTCGCCCGCGAATTCCACCCTCGCCGCCTGTTCCCCTGGCTCGCCGAGCTCGAGGCGGCGACCGACACCATCGCCGACGAACTCGCCGCAGTCATGGCCGCCGAGCGCGCCGAGCTCGTGCCCTACATCCAATATGAAGCCCACGCCCCGCTCGCCCAGTGGCAGCCGCTCAATCACAATCGCGATTGGACCGCAATTCACTTGTGGCAGAATGGCGCGCGGGTCGAAGCCAACGCCCGTCACGCTCCGCGCACCCTCGCCCTGCTCGATCGCATCGGCCAGCCGCGTATTGACGGCGCATCGCCCAACGCGATGTTCTCGTTGCTCGCCCCACACACCGTCATCCCGCCCCATGTCGGGGTCAGCAACGCCCGCCTGGTCTGCCATCTGCCGCTGATCGTCCCCTCCGGCTGCTGGTTCCGCGTCGGCGCCGAGACCCGCGAGTGGCGCCGCGGCGAGGCGTTCGTGTTCGACGACACAATCGAGCATGAAGCCGCCAATCCCAGCGACGAACTGCGCGTCGTCTTCATCTTCGATGTGTGGCACCCCGATCTCAGCGCGATCGAGCGCGCCGCCGTCGCCGCGATCGTCGGCGGCGAAGGCGGCGCCGCCGGACTGTGAGCCGCGATGATCTCGCCACACTCGCCAGTCGGGCACTGGCCAACGGCGAGGGGGAAGCCGCCCTTCCCCAGCTAGCCGATGCTGCCGCAAAGCATCGCGACCCCCGTCTATACCAATGGACCGCTTTGCTCCATCGCTCGCTCGACCAGCACGGCGAGGCGATTGCCGCGTTCGAGGCCGCCGCACGTCTCGCCCCCAGCGACGCGTTGATCGCCCACGGCCTCGCCCGCACGCTGATGGAGGCCGGCCGCGACGCCCGCCCCGCCTACGACCGCGCGCGTACCCTCGCCCCGGCCGATGGCGATCTGCTGGTCGGGCAGAGCGCGGCGCGCCTTGCTCAAGGAGAGGGCGAGCGCGCCGCGGCCGAGCTTTCCGACATCCTCGCCGCCAACCCGCTATGGATCCCGGGTCAGCTCCACCTCGCACAGCTCCAGGCGCTGATCGGGCGGCCCGAGCACGCCACTGACAGCATCGACCGCGCCCTGGCGGCGCACCCAAGCGAGCCTGGCCTGTGGACCGCATTGTTCGACCTCGCCATCCGCCGCGAAGCCTATTCCGAGCTGGCCGAGCTCATCCGTCGCGCTGCACTCTCCCCCGCCACGGCCACCCCTTTCGCCGCCATCGCCGCCGCCGAAACCGGGCGCCTTGACGATGCAATGAGCCACTTCGCCACCCTCCCGCCGAACGACCTTCCGATCTGGCGCATCCGCCTCGCGTTGCGCACCGGCGATAGCGCGCACGCCCTCGCGCTCATCGACACCGAGCTCGCCGGACCCGCCGCCGCCGATGTTCGGCCTTACGCCTTCCTCGCTTGGCGCTTCACGAACGATCCGCGCCTCGACAGCCTTGCCAGTGACGCGATCCAGGTCGTCGATCTCGCCGATCGATTGCCGCTTGAGGCACTCGCCGCGACGCTCCGCTCGCTTCACGCCGTCAGCGGTCAATATCTCGATCAGTCCGTCCGCGGCGGGTCGCAAACCGACGGCCCCCTGCTCAGCCGCCTCGAACCCGAGCTTCGCGCGACCCGCGCCGTGATCGTCGATGCAGTGGAGAAGCATCGCGCCGCGCTACCGGCCTCAGAGTCCGGGAACCCGCTCGTCGGCCGAAGCAGTGCTCGCCGCATCCGCTTTGCCGGCAGCTGGTCGGTGCGCTTGTCGAGCGGTGGCCATCACACCGCCCACGTCCACCCCCAAGGCTGGATCAGCTCCGCGCTCTACGTCGCGCTTCCGGATAAACTTCGCGGCACCGACGGCTGGCTTGAGCTTGGGTCTTCGCCACCCGAGCTCGGACTTGACCTGCCTCCAACGCAGTTGGTCGAGCCGCGCGCCGGGCGTTTGATACTCTTCCCGTCATGGCTATGGCACGGCACTCGACCGTTCGGAGAAGGCGAGCGGCTCACGATCGCGTTCGACGTAGCGCCACCGCGCTGACGCTACCCGTGACTACCGATCCACTGGGCAACTTCGCTGGCGACGCGGTTGGCCGCCCGATTGAGTGCAGGACCAACGTCGTCCTTGGTCCCGGCCGAGGGCTCGCGCGCTTCGAACCGCCTCGTCTCGACCCGCGATCCCGCGGTTGCCGACAGTGCCGCGTCATAACGCACCACCACTGCCCCCGCCGACGAGTCGTAGCCGAACCGGTCGAGCGTCCCGCTCACCCGCAACCCCGGATCGAGCGTTGACTGGCGCGGGTCGAGGACGACGCGGTTGGTCGTCCGCTTGACCGTCTCGGTGACCAGCTGGCGGAACAGGTGATCGGGGGTGTCGATCCACTGTGCGTCCTTGATGTACGCAATCGCCGTATCACCGACCTGCGCCGGAACGCGAACCGACTTCAGCGATTTGGGCGTCACCGGGTCGTCGATCGTGACCGTCTCGCCTGCCGCCGCCGAGCGAACCATGTCGGCCGAAGGCGCGGCTGCCGGAGCCAGTGTCATCAGTACCGGAGGCACCTTGCCGCCGCCAAAGCAGCCGGTCATTGCTAGCGCGAGGCCGGCGGTTGGGATCAGGCGAATGAGGCGCATCAGCGTCGCTTTCCGGGCTTGTAATCGGGGAGTTTGGGGGCGCCGAGTACCCCGCCGACCCCGCCCTGGTTCAACCGTTCGGAAAAGCCCTGGAGGCTTCCCGACAGATCGCGCAGGTCGTGGACCAGACGATTAGCCTCGGGCAACGTCGACTTGGTAAAATTGTTCAGGCCCGGCTTGGCGTCGGCGACCACGCTGTCGAGATTGTCCGCCGCGCGCTGGACCGACCCGATCGCTTTCCGCAAATCCTGCGCCGCCGGCGTTGCCTGCTCGTTGACTAGCCGGTTGGCGCTGTCGGCGAGCATCCCGACGCGCTGCGCCGCGATCCCGGCGTTGCGCGCCGCCGCCTGGGCATCGGTGATCGCGCTTGCCAATTGCGGCGCTTTCGCCGCGAGCACTTGGCTCGTCTTGTCGAAATTCTCGAGAATGTCGGCGATCGAGTTCTGGTTCTTGTCGCTCAGCAATTCGGTCAGCCGCTCGGTCAACCGCTGAATGCGGTCGAGCAGTTCGGGCGCCGAGTTGAGCAACGCGCCAAGCCCGCCCGATCCCGACGGGATCACCGGGCAGCCCTGCGGTCCGGCCTGGTCGATCGCCTTGCCGCCTTTGACCGCGCCGTCGAGACTGATCTCGCTCGCGCCGGTAAAGCCGACGCCCTTGATCTGCGCTGTCGTCCCCTGGAGGATCGGCGCCTCGCCATCGACTTCGATCCGCACCCACACGAATTCGGGGCGATTGGGGAGCAGCGAAATCTTCTCGACCTTGCCGACCGGAACGCCCGAATAATTGACTGCAGTGCCCTTGGCGATTCCGCCGACGCCCTGACTAAAATAAATGTCGAAACAGTTGGTCGCCTTGGTCGACAGCCCGGCGAGCCACACGAAGCCAAGCAGCGTGGCCACAAGCAGCACAAGCACGACCGTTCCGACGAGCACATGGTTGGAGCGCGTTTCCATCAGCCTGCCCGATCCTGCTTCACGCTCATCGATCCTCCGTCATTGGCACCCTTGCCGCTGGCGACGCGATGCGCCACCGCCGCACGCCCGCGCGGTCCGTTGAAATATTCCTGGATCCACGGATGGTCCATAGCCAATAATTCCGGGATCGTTCCGACCGCGATGACCTTGTGATCAGCCAACACTGCCACCCGGTCGCAGATCGCGTAGAGCGTGTCGAGGTCGTGGGTGATCAGGAACACCGTCAGGTTGAGCTGCTTCTGTAAATTATGGATCAGTGCGTCGAACGCTGCCGCGCCAATCGGGTCGAGCCCGGCGGTCGGCTCGTCGAGGAACAACAGCTCGGGATCGAGCGCCAGCGCCCGCGCCAGGCCGGCCCGTTTGCGCATCCCGCCCGACAGTTCGGACGGGTATTTCGGCCCCGCACTCTCGTCGAGCCCCGACATCGCGATCTTGTAACCGGCGATCTCGTCGAGCAGCGGCGGCTTGATGAACGGAAAATATTCGCGAATCGGAACTTCGACATTCTCCGCGACCGTCAGCGTCGAGAACAGAGCGCCGTTCTGGAACAGGATGCCCCAGCGGCGGCGGATATTCTTGGCCTCGTCCTCGCTGCGCCCGATCATGTTCTCGCCGAGCACGTCGATCTCGCCCGCGGTCGGGGTCTGCAGCCCGATGATCGAGCGCATCAGCACCGACTTGCCCGTGCCCGATCCACCGACCACGCCGAAAATCTCGCCACGGCGAACCTCGAGGTCGAGCCCGTCGTGGATGATCTGGTCGCCGAATTGGTTCTTAAGCCCGCGGACGGTGATGACGGTCTCGCGCTCGCTCACAGCCAGCCGATCTTGGAAAAGAACACCGCAAACATCGCGTCGAGCACAATGACCAGGAAGATCGACTGGACCACCGCATTGGTCGTGCGGCGGCCCACTTCCTCCGAATTGCCCTCGACCAGCATCCCCTGGAAGCAACCGGCGAGCGCAATGATGAAGCCGAATACCGGCGCCTTGATGAGGCCGACATAAAGGTCGTGCAGCGGCACCACCTCGCTGATCCGCTGAGCATAGGTCGGCGGCGGGATGTTGAGATAGAGCCAACAGAACATCCCTCCGCCGATGATCGCCGTCAGCATCGCGAAGAAGGCGAGCAGCGGCATCATCAGCACTGCGGCCAGCATTCGCGGCACGACCAGCGCCTCGATCGGCGACACCCCGATCGTGCGCATCGCATCGATTTCCTCGGTAATCTTCATCGTCCCGATCTGCGCCGCGAAGGCCGATCCAGATCGCCCGGCGACCATGATCGCGGTCATCAGCGGGCCAAGCTCGCGCACCGTGATCCGGCCGATCAAATTGATCGTATAGGATTCGGCACCGAACTGGGCGAGTTGCACCGCGCCCTGCTGGCCGATTACGATGCCGATCAGGAAGCACATCAGCCCGACGATGCCGAGCGCCCGCACGCCGACGCTGTCGAACGCCTGCACCACGGCGTTCAGGCGGAAGCGCTTGGGGCGGCGGATGACGTTGCCGAAACCGATCAGCGCGGCGCCGAAAAAGCCGAGCAGCCCGAGCAGGGTGCGCCCGGCCTCGGTCGTCGAAACGCCGATATCCTCGAGCGCGCGGCTCATCGGGGGGCGCAGGTCAGGCCGGACCTGTATCGGGTGGTCGGCGTGGCGCACCTGCTCGATCAGCGCGGCAAACTCGGGCCTGGCGCCGGTCAGCTTGGCACCACGGTCGCGCTCGCTGCGATAGACCAGCCACGCGCCGACGGTGTCCATCCGATCGACGCCGCTGAGGTCGATCGTCATGCCGTCGGCCATCGCGTCGAGTTCGCGCGCGGTCGATCCGGCGCGGCCAATCGTCAGCGCGCCGCTGCAGCGGAGCATCTCACTATCATGGTCGGGAAGGGGACGAGCGGCCATCGCCTCTAAGAGTGCGCGAAAACCGGTCTTGCGGCAAGGGAACAGTGCGCTTGTATGAAGTTTCGCGAAACTTAATCGCGGCTTCCCCTGGCGTTATCCGCCTTTATAGCGTCCGTGATGACGCATTCCGAGCCTATTGCCGCAAGCCGTTGGACCGCCTTGCTTTTGGCCGGCTCGCGCCCCGGGGTAGACCATTTCGCGATGGCCAATGGGGTTGCGCTGAAGCCGCTCATTCCCGTCGCTGGCGAGCCGATGCTGCTGCGGCCGCTGCGCGCGCTCCTCGCGGTGGGATCGGTAGAAGCGGTGTGCGTGCTGACGGGAGAGATTGCGGAATTGGCTGCGGTGGTGCCTGCCGACCCCCGAGTGACAGTCGCGAAATCGGGGCGGACGATCGCGGCGACGCTGGCCGCTATCCTCGACGAGCCGGCAACGCGCTATCCGCTGCTGGTCACGACGGCCGATCATGCGTTGCTCACCCCGGCGATGATCGAAGAGTTTATCGCCGCGTCGGCAGGGGCGGACCTTGCCATCGGGACGGTCGAGAAGCGGAACCTTGAGGGGCGATTGCCGCAGTCGCAGCGGACCTGGCTCGGCCTCAGGGGCGGGCATTATTCGGGCGCCAATCTGTTCGCGATTCGATCGCCCGTCGCGGCGCGCGCGATCGCGCTGTGGGCGGAGGTCGAACAGGACCGCAAGAAGGGCTGGCGGATGCTGTTCGCGTTCGGCCCCGCGCTGCTGCTCGGCGCTGGACTGAGGTTGCGCACGATGGACCAGTCACTGGCGGCGATCGGCCGAAAGCTTGGGATTGAGCTGAAGGCGGTTGTGATGAGCGATCCGCTGGCGGCGGTCGATGTCGACAAGCCCTCCGACCTCGCCCTGGTCGAGGCGATCATTGCAGGAATAGCATGAGCGACCTTGCCATCTACGACATGGACCGCACGATCACGCGGCGCGCCACCTACACGCCCTTTCTGCTGCATTGCGCGAAACGGCGCGATCCGCTCAGGCTGGCACTGACACCAGCGGTGCTCGGATCAATGGCCGCCTATGGGCTCAGAGCGATCGATCGGGCGCGGCTCAAGGAGATCAACCACCGTCTTCTGCTCGGCTATGCGCTTGGCGACGACGAACTGAAGCCGCTGGTCGAAAGCTTCGCCGAACGGACGATTCGCGCGAATATCCAGCCCGGCGCGATCCGCACGATCGCCCGCGACCGCTCCGAAGGCCGCCGCCTCGTCATGGCGACTGCAAGCTATGCACTCTACGTCGACGCAATCGCCGAGCGGCTCGGGTTCGACGACGTCATCGCCACCCGTTCGGTGCGCGGCAACGACGGCCGGCTGATTGCGCGGATCGACGGCGACAATTGCTACGGCCCCGCCAAACTGCGCATGATCGAAGAGTGGGTGGGCAATGAGAAAATCGACCGCACAGCCGCGCACGTCCGCTTTTATTCCGACCACGGCTCCGACGCGCCGGTGTTCGAGTGGGCGGACGAGGCGGTCGCAGTGAACCCCAATCGCTCGCTCGAGAAACTCGCGAAGCAGCGCGGCTGGGCGATCGAGGACTGGCGCCGCTAGACCGCATTCAGCGCATTGGCGAAATCGGCGATGAGATCGTCGGCGTTCTCGACCCCGATCGAGATGCGGACGAGATTGTCGGTGATCCCCATCTCGAGCTTGCGCGCGTCGGGCACGGACAAATGGGTCATCGCGGCGGGGGCGCTGGCGAGCGTCTCGGTGCCGCCGAGGCTGACCGCGAGATGTGCAATCTGGAGCGCGTCGAGGAAAGCGAAGGCCTCTTTCTCCCCGCCTTTGAGATAGAGCGAGAAGGTCGACCCGGCTCCAGTGCAATGGCGGTTATAGATGTCGGCCTGGCGCGAATCGGGCTCCAGGAAACCGAGATATCCGACGCTTTCGACTTTGGGATGGGTGCGCAGAAACTCGCACACCTTGACGGCATTCTCACCCGCGCGGGTCATCCGCAGCTCGAGCGTTTCGAGGCTGCGGAGCAACATCCAGGCAGTGTTGGGATCGCAGATCGTACCGATCGTGTTGCGCATCATCCGCACCTTGTCGAGCATCGCCTTGTTGCCCGTCAGGCCGCCGGCGACGAGGTCGCTATGCCCACCGGCGTATTTCGTAAGGCTGTACACCGAAATGTCGGCGCCTTGCGCTAGCGGTTTCGCCCACAACGGCCCCAGGAAAGTGTTGTCGATTGCGATCGGGGGCACTTCTTCGCCAGCGAAAGCGGCTGCGCGCGAGGCGGCGACCGCTTCGACATCGACCAGGGCATTGGTCGGATTGGCGGGGCTTTCGAGATAGATTAGCGAAACACGACCCATGGCCTTCGCCCTAGCGATCACAGCGTCGATTTCCGCGCGCGTCGCGCCGGCTGGGAAGTCGACATAGTTGATCCCGAACTGGCTCATGATCTTGGCGATCAGGCCTTCGGTCGCGGCATAGAGCGGGCCTGAATGGACAATTACGTCGCCGGGCCGCACGAACGTCATGAACAATGTGTGGATCGCCGACATGCCGCTCGAAAAGGTCAGCGCCTCCTCGGCCTCTTCCCACAGCCGCAGCCGGTCTTCGAGGATCTCCTGGTTAGGACCGTTGAAGCGCGAATAGACCAGTCCCTCGGACCCGCCGGGCCGCTTGCCCGTGATGCCTTCGAAGAAGTGCTTTCCCTCCGCCGCATTCTCGAACACGAAGGTCGAGGTGAGGAAGATCGGGGGCTTCAACGAGCCCTCCGACAGCACCGGGTCAAAGCCATGGCCCATCATCAGCGTCGCCGGGCTCAGCTTGTGGTTGCCGATCATCGTGCGCGGGGTCTTGGGGCGGCGGCTGGTCGAGGCGGTGTCGTCGGTCACTTGGTTTCTCCTGTAACTAACGTCCTACGGTCAAAAGCGGATCCCCGCTAGAGCGCGAGGCCGATCAGCGAGAATTGGCGGCCATAGTCGGCCTCGCCGCGATGGCTCGCCCGGCGATAGCTGAAAAAGCGTTCGGAGTCGGCATAAGTGTCGAGCCCGGCGCCTTCGGCCGAGGTGACCCCGGCGGCGGAAAGGCGGGCGAGGACATAGGCTTCGAGGTCGAAGTGCGGCGTCGGCGTGTCGCGAAAGAACCGCGCGTTGGCGGGATCGGCGGCGAGGAAGCGGTCGCGGAAACCAGGATCGACCTCATAGCTTTCCTGAGCGATGCATGGCCCCACTGCGGCGACGATGCGGTCACGGCGCGCACCAAGCGATTCCATGAGCGCGATCGTCGCGTCGGTTACGCCGTCGATCGCCCCGCGCCACCCGGCGTGCGCCGCGCCGATGACGCCTGCCTGGCGGTCAGCGAACAGCACGGGAGCGCAATCGGCGGTGACGATGCCGAGGAGCAAGCCGGGCTGGTCGGTGACGAGTGCGTCTGCCTTCGGCCGATTGTCCATTGGCCATGGCTCGGCGACGACCGCGATCGGCGAATGAATCTGATACACTCGTGACAGTGCCGCGTCGGGTAGGACAGCCGCGGTTGCGCGCGCGATATTCTCTGCGATTGCAACGGGATCGTCGCCGGTGCCAGTACCGACATTGAGCCCCGCGACCACGCCCGTCGACACGCCGCCACGCCGCCCGAGGAAGCCGTGCGCTATGCCCTCGAACAAGCTCGAGCGGATAACCTCGACGGTCACAGCGCGATGCGCATGATGATGTCCTCGTCAGCGTGATTGCCGACCATGAACTTGTACGGGCCGATCACTTCGAACCCCCGCTTTTCATAGAAGCGCCGGGCGCGCGGGTTGTCGGTGAATACGCTGAGCTGGAGGTGGCGCGCGCCGCCGGCCTTCGCGTCGGCCACCACCCACTCCATCAACGCAGGGCCGACTCCGGTGCCGGTGAAGCGGTCGAGCACATAGAGCTGGCGAAGCTCGCGGGTGGCCGCGGGCGACCAGCCGGGGAGGCCGAGCGGCGCCACCTTGGCGAAGCCCGCCGCCTGCCCGTCGACCATCGCAAGCTGGAAACGAAAGGCGGGATCGGCGATCTCGCGCGCGAAGGCAGCGGGGGTCAGCTCGGCCATGAAGATCGCAAGGTCTTCGGGCGGATAGAGATGGCCGAAGGTCGCGGTGAAGCTGGTCGCGAAAAGGTCGCAGACGAGCGCGGCATCCTCGGTGACAACCGGGCGAAGCGACAAGGTCATGCGCGAAACCCCGCGGGCTCGGGCCAGTCGGGCGCGTGGATCGCGATGACCTTGAACAGTTCGCCCATTTCCGAAGCATCGCACAATCGCCGCCGCGCCGCGACGACCGCTTCGCCTTGTGTCGGGTTTTTCGCGGCGAGTGCCATCGCGCGCGCGGCGATGCCAAGGCGCTCCAGAAAGGTGGCTTGGCTGACCAGCGGCGTGACCGATGCCCCGGCGGCTGTGGCGGCCCTTGAGACGGCGCCGAAATCGACATGGGCGGTGAGGTCCTGCTCACCCGGGTCAGCCAGCGGGTCGGCGAAAGCGTGGCGCCGGACGGCCTGCAACGAGTTGCCCGACACAGACTGGCGGTAGCCGTAATCGATGATCAGTGCGGCGCCGCCGTGGGCCAGAAGGTGGGCGGCGAGGGAAGCGACCTCTGTATCACGCGCTGGTGACGTCTCGCGGATTTCGCCTTCGGGATAGAAGCGAAGCTCGCCGTCGGCCAAGCCGACCCGCCTAGGCTCGTCTCCCAACCACTGCTCGATCGGCAGGGCGTCGAGATACTCGTTGGCGACGAGCAACAGCGGGCGCGGCGGGAGATTGGCGAGGCGGTCGTGGAAGGTTGCGCCGGGGACCGCGTTTGCCTGGGCGGTGCGCAGGATCGGACTGGTGTCGACGAAGTGCACCTCGCCCGCGAACCCGCCGCCGCGCATGACGCGCATGACGCGCAGCGCATCGGCAGCCAGGGTGCCGCGGCCGGGGCCAAGCTCAGCATAAATCGCATCGTCTGGAGCACCCGCGCGAAGCCACGTGTCGGCAAGCGCGGCACCGATGAGTTCGCCGAACATCTGCGAGATTTCGGGCGCGGTGGTGAAGTCGCCCGCGCTCCCCAACGGGTCTCGCGTCGCGTAATAACAAGCGTTGCAGGCGGCCATATATTCATCGACTCCGATCCCGCCCTCGGCGGCGATGCGGGCGCGAAGCCGATCAGCGAAGGTCGTCAGGCGATGCTCTCCGTCCCCGCGATCGGCTCGACCCGCTGGCGGCGGCCGTTGGCGGTGGCCATGAGATACAGCCCGCCGAGGATCATCGGCAGGCTCAGCCACTGGCCCATGTGAAGGTGGGTCACCTCGGCAAAGCGCGACAGCTGGGCGTCGGGCTCGCGGATATATTCGAGGCCGAAGCGGAAGATGCCGTAGAAAAAGATGAACGCCCCGACGAGCTTGCCCGGCTGGTAACGCGCCTGGGTGCGCCAGAACATCACGCCAAGGATGGCGAACAGGACGAGGCCTTCGAGGATCGCCTCGTAGAGCTGGCTCGGGTGGCGAGGCGGGCCGAGGCCCGAGATGCCGCCGACAACCTCGGGGAAGCGCACGCCCCACGGGACGGTGGTCGGGCCGCCCCAAAGCTCGTGATTGACGAAGTTTGCGAGACGTCCGAAGAACAGTCCTGGCGGTACGCAGCAGGCGACATAATCATGGGCTCTCAACCAGTTAAGTCCATTCTTGCGCGAGAGGTAGAGGATCCCCAACGTCGTCCCAATGACCCCGCCGTGGAAGCTCATTCCGCCATCCCAAAGCTTCAAAATATCCACCGGATTCTGGACGTAATAGCCAAGGTTGTAGAACAGCACATAGCCCAGCCGGCCGCCGAAAATGACCCCGAGACTGGCATAGAAGACGAGGTCGTCTGCATGCCGCCGGGCGAGCGGCGCGCCGGGCTGGTCGAGCAGTTTGCCCAGATAGAAATAGGCGGTGAAGATGCCCGCCAGATAGGCCAGGCTGTACCATTTGAGCTGGAAAAAGCCGAGATCGAGCGCGATCGGCGACAGGTGCAGGTCAGTCCAGTTGATCGACCCGATAATCATCGCGAACATGGCTTCCCCCTCCGGCGTTGCCGCCTCATAAGGGCGCAAGCCATAAAGGCAAAGGAGGGATGATGCGTTCGCAGCTTGACGTAAAGTTCGATGAATCGCTGGCCGAGGTGATCGGGCCGGGCGGGCGGATCGTCATCGGGCACGACGAGCTGGGCTGTGCGCTCGCGACCAACCTGCCGCCGACGCTGCCGGCCTTCTTCGACGCGTTTTGCGCGCTCAATGGCGAGGTCGAGGCGCTGATCTCGGGCGAGGAGCGGCTGACCTATGCCGAGCTTAACCGTTGGGCCGACCGGCTCGCCGGGGCACTGGTCGGGCGAGGGATCGTAATGGGCGACCGGGTGGGGATCGCGATGCGCAACTGCCCAGCGTGGCTGGTGGTCTATATGGCGGTGCTCAAGGCCGGCGGGATCGCGACGCTGCTCAATGGCTGGTGGCAGGCCGAGGAGCTGTCGCACGGACTTGCCCTGACCGAGCCGAAGCTGATCGTCGCCGACGTGCCCCGAGCGGCGCGGATCGAGGCGTCGGGAAGCAGCGCGGAGCTTATTTCCCTGCCGATCGAGCGGCCGCTCGAGGAAGCATTGGCGCCGCTGTTCGGCGGGATGACCGCAAAGCCCCTGCCGCAGGTTACAGCGATGGACGATGCGACGATCCTGTTCACATCGGGATCGACCGGCGAGGCCAAGGGAGCGGTGTCGACCCATCGCGCGGTGACGACTGGCGTCTATGCCTATGCAACCGGGTTGCTGACCCTGCTTGGCATCCTCACGAAGGAGGGCCGTGCACCGACAATCCCGCCCAAGACCCTCGTCAGCGTGCCCTTCTTCCATGTCACCGGCGAAGTGCCGCTGATGCTCAACAGCTTTGTTATCGGGCGCGGCATGGTGATCATGCACAAGTGGGACACGGTCGAGGCGATGAAGCTGATCGAGGCCGAGAAGATCACTTATTTCGTCGGGGTGCCGACGATGAGCCTGGAGTTGATGAACCACCCCGATCGCGACCAGTACGACCTGTCGTCGCTGACCGACATTACTGCGGGCGGCGCGCCGCGGCCAGTGGCGCACGTCAAGCGGCTCCAGGAGGAATTCCCCAACGCCCAGCCGGCATTGGGCTATGGGCTGACCGAGACCAATGCGGTCGGCTGCTCCAACTTCTGGAGCAACTATGCCGCCAAGCCATCGTCGACCGGCCGCGCCCAGCCGCCGTTCGTTGAGCTGGCGATCTTCGGCGAAGGTGATGCGAAGCTTGCGCCGAATGAACGCGGCGAGGTCGCGATCCGATCGGCGGCGAACATCCGAGGCTATTGGAACAACGACAAGGCGACCGTGGCGGCGTTCACCGCGGACGGCTGGTTCCGCACTGGCGACATCGGTTATCTCGACGCGGAGGGTTATCTGTTCCTGGTCGACCGCAAGAAGGACATCATCATTCGCGGCGGCGAGAATATCGCCTGCGCCGAAGTCGAGGCGGCGATGTATGCCTGCCCGGCGGTCGGCGAGGTGTGCGTTCTGGGGGCGCCCGACGAGCGACTTGGCGAAGTGCCGATCGCGGTATTGCATGTCGCGGAAGGGCATCGCCTCGACGAGCCCGAGCTTCGCGCTTTCCTTGCGCCGCGCCTGGCCGCGTTCAAGATACCGACGCGCTTCACCTTTTGCACCGAGCCGCTGCCGCGATTGGGGACGGGCAAGATCGATCGCGTCACGCTTAAAGGAATGTTCGGCCATTGACGCTGCCTGAGATTGACCGTCGCAGGCTGCTGGTGGGCGGCGGCGCGGGGGTTGGCCTGATCGTCGCGCTCGCCGCCTGGCCGCGCCGGGTGGGGAGCGGGCTCGCCGCCGGGCCGAAGGAGGCCGTGCTTGGGCCGTTCATCAAGATTGCGACCAGTGGGCGGGTGACGATCGCCTCGCCGCAGGCCGAGACCGGGCAAGGGACGTGGACCGGCCTGGCGCAAATCGTCGCCGACGAACTGGGCGCGAAATGGGAGCAGATGGCGGTCGAGCCGGCGCCATCGTCGCCACTCTATGCCAACCGTTTGATCGATGTTGCGGGATTGAAGCCGTGGTCGGTGCGGCGGACCCGGGCGCGCCTTCGGGTGACTGCGGGGTCGACCAGCATTCGTGCGTTCGAGGCGCCGTTGCGGGCTGCGGCGGCGGGGGCGCGGGCATTGCTGATCGCGGCGGCGGCGGCGCAGTGGGGCGTGCCGGCGGGCGAGTGCGACACGGCCGATGGGGCGGTCTCTCACGAGGGCAAAATGCTGCCGTTCGGGACGCTCGTGGCGGCCGCGGCGGAGCGCGATCCGGCGGAGGTTGCCGCGCGGGGTCCGGGCAAGCTGGCGGGGCAGGCGCTGCCACGGCTCGACCTTGCGCCCAAAAGCGACGGGTCGCTGCGCTTTGCTGCCGATGTACGCTTGCCGGGGATGGTGTTTGCCTCGCTGCGGATGGCGCCGCCGGGGGGGCGGCTGACGGGCTTTTCGGAAGGAGCGGCACGGCGGGTTACCGGGGTGCGCGAAGTCGTCGCCACGGACGCGTGGCTGGCGGTCATCGGCGAGACGTGGAGCGCGGCGGAGCGGGCGCTGATTGCCGCCGAGCCGCGATTCTCCGGGCCGTCGGACGCGGACTCAGCGCATGTCGCGAAGCTGATGGCGGCGGCGCTCGACGGGGGCGCTGCCGAGACGGTGTTTGCGCGGGGCAACTATCAGCAGGTGGTGGCCGGGTCGCGCCCGTTGACCGCGACCTATTCGATCGCACCGGCGCCTCATCTCGGGCTCGAGCCGCTGTGCGCGACGGCGCGGGTCAACGGCGACCGGCTCGAGGTGTGGGCACCGAGCCAGGCGCCCGAGTTTGCGCGGGCGGCGGCGGCAGAGGCGGCGGCCTTGCCGCTGGGGTCGGTCACGCTTTATCCGATGCCGGTCGGGAGTGGGTCGGGGCGAGCGCTGGAAGCTGATGCGGTGCCGATCGCGGTGTCGCTGGCGAAGCGCGCCGGGCGACCGTTGCAGCTCACGATTCCGCACAACAGCGGTGCGAACCATGACGGGGTGCGCCCTCCCCTGCTGTCGCGGCTGTCCGCCCTCCCCGCGCCCGGCGGCGGGCTGTCGGCATGGAGTGCGCGGATCGTCACCGCGCCGGGGCTGGAGGGGGTGCTGGCGCGGGTGGCTGGCACTCCGCAACCTGCTGCCGATCTCAGTGCCGCGATCATCCCTTACGGCGTGCCGACGATCCGCATCGAGCGGTTGCCGGTCGAGCTGCCCATCCGCTCAGGCTATCTGCGCGGCGGGTTCGAGGGGATGGCGAGCTTCCTGACCGAGAGCTTCATCGACGAGCTGGCGCGGGCGCAGGGGGCAGAGCCGCTGGCGTTTCGGATCGGACTGCTCGGCGGCAATGTGCGGCTGGCGCGCGCGGTGATGGCCGCAGCAACGATCGGCGGATGGGACGGCGGGGCGAGCGGGGGGGGGATGGGGCTCGCCTGTGCCAGCGCCTTCGGGTCGCACATCGGGCTGCTCGCGCAGGCGCATGTCGGGGCGGACCAGCGGGTGGTGGTCGACCGGCTGGTCGCGGCGGTCGATTGCGGACGGGCGATCAATCCCGGGCTGGTGCGGCAGCAGGTCGAGGGCGGGCTGCTCGCCGCGCTCGACACCGCGACGGCGGCGGCGCCCGAGTTCGTCGCCGGGATGCCGCGCACACGGCCGTTGCGGAGCTTGGGGCTGGCAGGCATCGCTGGCACGCCGAAAATCGAAGTCGAGCTGATTCCGAGCAAGGACGATCCGGGGGGCGTGTCGGGGTTGGGGTCGACGGTGCTCGCCGGGGCGGTCGCCAACGCGCTTGCCAGTGCGGGGCGACGCTTGCGTGCGCTGCCGTTCGATTTAAGGGCAGGCTGATGGAACCCCCCGCCGACCACCCTGTCATTCCCGCCACCAAGGTCGGCGTGCTGCTGATCAATCTCGGCACGCCCGATGCGCCCAACGCGGCGGCGGTGCGGCGCTATCTGGCGGAGTTTCTCAGTGACCGCCGGGTGATCGAGATTCCATCGCTTGTGTGGAAACCGATCCTGCATGGGATCATCCTGCGCACGCGCCCGAAGAAAAGCGCGCATGCCTATGCCCAGGTGTGGAGCGAGGAAGGGTCGCCGCTGGCCGCGATCACGCGAAGGCAGGCGGTGGCGTTGCAAGGCCGACTTGGCGAAAGCGTGATCGTCGATTTTGCGATGCGTTATGGCAATCCGGGGATTGCGGCTGTGCTCGACGGACTGATCGCCAAGGGCTGCACGCGGATCCTCGCGGCGGCGCTCTATCCGCAATATAGCGGGGCGACGACGGCCAGTGCGAACGACGCGATCTTCGCGGGCGTGGCGGCGAAGCGGTGGCAGCCGGCGGTGCGGACGCTGGCGCCCTACTATGATGATCCCCTTTATATCGACGCGCTGGTAGGTGACCTCGAGCGGCAGGTCGCGGCGCTCGACTTCGTGCCGGACCGGTTGCTGCTGAGCTTTCATGGCATGCCCGAGCGGACGCTCAAGCTTGGCGATCCTTATCACTGTCACTGCCAGAAGACCGCACGGCTGGTCGGGGAGCGGCTGTCGATCTCGACCGAGATCAGCTTCCAGTCGCGCTTCGGGCGGGCGAAATGGCTGGGGCCGGCGACCGATGCGGTGCTGGCGGGGCTTCCGGGGCGCGGGGTGACGAAGCTGGCGATCGCCGCACCGGGCTTTTCGGCCGACTGTCTCGAGACGATCGAGGAGCTCGGCATTCGCGGGCGCGAAGACTTCATCGCGGCGGGCGGGACGCATTTCGCGCGGCTCGAGTGCCTTAACGACGGCGTGGCTGGTATGGACATGTTGGACGCGATCGTGCGGCGCGAGCTTGCCGGATGGTGGCCCGCCTCCTAGCACGAAAAAAACAGGAGAGAGAAGATGGCTAGAGTCGCAATCGTTACCGGAGGCACGCGCGGAATCGGCGAGGCGATCAGCATCGCGCTCAAGGACAAGGGCATGACCGTCGCGGCGACCTATGCCGGCAACGACGAGCGCGCGCGCGAATTCACCGAGCGAACCGGGATCAAGGCCTATAAATGGGACGTCGCCGATCATCAGGCGTGTGCCGACGGGGTGAAGCAGGTCGAGGCGGACCTCGGCCCGATTGACGTACTGGTCAATAACGCCGGCATCACCCGCGACACGACGATGAAGCGGATGGACCACGCCAAATGGCAGGACGTGATCGATACCAATTTGGGCGGTTGCTTCAACATGGCCAAGGCGGTGTTCGACGGCATGCTGGAGCGCAAATATGGCCGGATCGTCAACATCGGCTCGATCAACGGCCAGGCGGGGCAATATGGCCAGGTCAATTATGCCGCGGCGAAGTCGGGCATCCACGGCTTTACCAAGGCGCTAGCGCAGGAAGGGGCGCGCAGCGGCGTGACGGTGAATGCGATCGCGCCGGGCTATATCGACACCGACATGGTCGCCGCGGTGCCCGAAGATGTGCTCGGCAAGATTGTCGCCAAAATCCCCGTCAACCGGCTCGGCAAGGCGAGCGAGATCGCGCGCGGGGTCGCGTTCCTGACCGACGAGGAAGCCGGGTTCGTGACCGGGTCGACGCTGTCGATCAACGGCGGGCAACATATGTATTGATGGGCGGGTCGGCCTATCACCCGCCGTTGAAGCGATCGATGACGATCGCCGGGCACCAGACCTCGATCAGCCTGGAGCCGATGTTCTGGGCGGCGCTGGAGGGTGAGGCGCAGCGGCAGGGCAAGGCGCTGAGCGCTCTGGTCGCGGAGGTCGATGCCGCGAGATTGTCGGCGGCGCGGGTGCCCAACCTGACGTCAGCGTTGCGCCAGTATCTGTTCGGCTTGCGCGGCGACGGCGGCGGCGAAGCGGTTCGCACTGCCGGGCGCGCGGGGGAGCCATAGCGCGGGCTCGATCAGTTCAAGCTCCATGATCTGCCAGTCGCCGGCCTCGTCGGCGATCATGTCGACGCGGGCGTATGTGGCGTGGGCCGGCGCTGCGGCGAGGGCGCGGTGGGCGAGGTCGACCGCTTCGAGCGGAGCTTCGCACAGCGTTTCGGTGCCGCCGAGGTGGGGCTGGACGCGGTAGTCGCCGGTCTTGGGGCGCTTGATGAGCGCGTGGCTGAGGGTGCCGCCGAACAGGAGCAGCGAGAGTTCGCCCTGGGTCGAGATAGCGCGCTGGAAGGGCTGGATCAGCATCCGCTTGCCGCGCACCGACTCGGGGATTTCGTCGCCCGAGGAGATGCGATAGGTGCCGTCGGCGCCAGCACTGACCGGGGGTTTGACGACAAGTTCGGTCGTCGCAAAACGGGTGCGGGCGTCGGCGAGCGCCGCCTCGTCGAGGGCGGCGACGGCGATCGTCGGGACGGTCGGGATGCCGACAGCGCCAAGCTCGGCGAGATAGGCCTTGTCGCTGTTCCAGCGGAGCAGCGGGACGGGGTTGAGGACGGCAACACGCGCCGCTTCGAGCCGGTCGAGCAGCGCGTGCCATTGCGCGATACGCTGGTGATAACCCCATGCGACAAGTGGCAGGACGATGTCGGCCCCGGCTTCGGGCGTGTCGTCGGTCCAGCGGCGGCCTTCAACCATGAACCCGGCGGTTTCGAGCGCTTTGGCCTGATTGTCATAGGCCCAATCAAAGACCTCGGGATAATCCTCGGCCGGGCACAGGATGACAGCTTTCACTAGCGCGCCAGCAAGATGCGCGCCTGACTGGCGATCTGGGCGAGCATCGGGACGGTCACCGCGCCGGTGCCCCGCGCCCGCGCAACCAGACGGCGGAACTGGTCAATGCGCGGCTGATTGCGCTCGACCCAGCGTTCGACCGTGGCATCGGGACTATCACCCCGGCCGCGCCCGAGAAAATCGATCCGCAGCTGCTCGAAATCGCGGCCGAGACCGGCAACGAGGAGGCGCTCCCACGGATCGGCGGGGTTGAAGCGCGCGACCTGCTGTTGCGCCCAATCGAGCCCGAGCGCTTCGCCGAGGCGGGTGTAGGCGCGAGTGATGGCGACCTCGTCGAGCTCCTTGCGCGCGCCCAATCCGGCGATAGCAAACACCCCGTCGAGCTCGAACAGCCGGATCAGCGCGTCGGTCAACCGGTCGTCGGCACCGAGCGCGGCAAGTTGATCGCGGCGGGCCGAGGATTCGCCGCGCACTTCGCTGCGGATGAGCTTCGAGCGGTTGGTTGCGACCTTGGCGAGCCCGGGGGCAAGTTCCTGGACGAGGTTCGACACGCCGGCGTCGGCGCCGGTGGTGCGCAGCACGTCCGAGACATGGTCGCGGATCGAGCGCGCGGCAATCGCAAACAGGGCGATGCGCGCCTGCTCGGTGACGGTGGCGGTTTCGATCAGGTGCCATACCTGTTTCAGGTCAAGCGTCTGCTCGGCGACCAGAAAGGCGGCGACGACTTGGCCGAGCGACACGCCTTCTTCCTCGGTCAGGTCGAGCGCGACGCTCGGGCCGAGGCGGTTGACGAGGCGGTTGGCGACCTTGGTGCCGACGATCTCGTGGCGCAAGCGGTGCGCACGGATCGCGGCGGCGTGCTTTTTCTGCATCGCCTTGGGGAAGGCGGCGAACAGTTCCGGCTCCATCAGCGGGTCATCGGCGAGTTTCAGCTTCTCGGCTGCCGTCTGGAGCGCCATTTTCGACATCGACAGCAGCACGGCAAGCTCGGGACGGGTCAGGCCGCGGTTGTCCGACACGCGGCGAAGGAGCGAGTCGCTGGTCTCGAGCCCTTCGACTTTGCGGTCGAGCCTGCCCGACGCCTCGAGTATTTCGATGGTGCGCACGAACCCGGGCAGGCCGGTGACGCCGCGCGCCTCGGCGATCGACAAGGCGAGGCTTTGCAGGCGGTTGTCCTCGAGCACCAGGTCGGCGACGTCGTCGGTCATCGAGACCAGCAGACGGTTGCGGACGGCTTCGGTGAGCCGCCCTTCGCGCATCTCGCGGTTGAGCGGGATCTTGATGTTGACCTCGTTATCCGAACAATCGACGCCGGCCGAATTGTCGATGAAATCGGTGTTGATGCGCCCGCCGTGCGCAGCGAATTCGATGCGGGCGGCCTGGGTGATGGCGAGGTTGGCGCCTTCGCCGATGACCTTTGCGCGCACTTCGGTGGCGTCGACGCGGAGACTGTCGTTGGCGGGGTCACCGACGGCGCCGTGAGGCTGGGTCGAAGCCTTGATGTAGGTGCCGATGCCGCCGAACCAGAGGAGGTCAACAGGCGCCTTGAGGATCGCGTTGATCAGCGCGGTCGGGTCAGTCTTGCGCTCGACGAGGCCGAGCGCGGCGGCAGCCTCTTTGGTCAGCGCGATCGACTTTTGCGAGCGCGGCACGATCATCGCGCCTTTGCTCAGCGCCTTGCGGTCATAATCGTCCCAGCTTGAGCGCGGCAGCGCGAACATCCGTGTCCGTTCGGCCCAGCTTTTGGCCGGGTCAGGATCGGGGTCGAGGAAGATGTGGCGGTGGTCGAACGCCGCGACCAGCTTGAGGCTCTTCGACAGGAGCATGCCGTTGCCGAACACGTCGCCCGACATGTCGCCGCAGCCCGCGACCAGCACCGCGTCGGACTGGAGGTCGACCCCGGCCTCGCGGAAGTGGCGCTGGACCGAGATCCATGCGCCCTTGGCAGTGATGCCCATCGCCTTGTGGTCGTAACCGTGGCTGCCACCGCTGGCGAAGGCGTCGCCGAGCCAGAAGCCGCGTTCGAGCGCGATGGCGTTGGCGACGTCGGAAAAGGTCGCGGTACCCTTGTCGGCGGCGACGACGAAATAGGGGTCGTCGCCGTCGAGGATCGTTACGCCCTCGGGACGGACGATTTTTTCATCAACAATATTGTCGGTAACCGAGAGCAACGCCCGGATGAAAATGCGGTAAGTTTCGGTGCCCTCCGCGAGCCAGGCGTCGCGGTCGATCACGGCGCTGGGGAGTGCCTTGGGATAGAAGCCGCCCTTGGCGCCGGTTGGCACGATGACGGCATTCTTGACCAGTTGGGCCTTCATCAGCCCGAGAATTTCGGTGCGGAAGTCATCGCGGCGGTCGGACCAGCGCAAGCCCCCCCGCGCGACCGGGCCACCACGCAGATGGATGCCCTCAACGCGGGGAGAGTAAACCCAGATCTCGCGCCACGGGACGGGCGCGGGCAGGCCGGGGACAAGCGAGGAGTCGAACTTGAACGCAATCGCCTCGGCGGCGGCGGGGGCAAAGGCGTTGGTGCGGACGGTCGCCTTAACTACTGCGCGCAGAAGGCGCAGGATACGATCGTCGTCGATCCCGCGAACCGCCTGGAGCGCGGCATCGAAATCGGTGCGCTGGCCGTCGGCATCGCGCGATTTGCGGGCGGGGTCGTGAAGCTCGGTGAACAGCGAAATCAGTGATTTGGTCGCTTGGGGCGCGCGGCGGAGCGCATCGACGACGGTGGCGAGGCCGTAGGCGACCCCGGTCTGGCGCAAGTAGCGGAACCAGGCCCGCAGCCAGGCGACGGGGCGCGGCTCGAGTCCGGCGAACAGGATCAACTGATTGAAGGCGTCATTTTCTGCCGCGCCGCCGAGGACCGCGGCGACGGCGTCCTCGATCATTCCGGCGCGCGCCGTCAGCGAATCGAGGTCGGTTCCGACGGGAAGCTCGAGCAGGAAATCGTGAATCGTCCCCGGTGCCGCGCCGCCAAGGGGGGTGGGCAGTTGCTCGAGCACGCGGAAGCCGAAATTCTCGAGAACCGGGACGGCCTCGCTGAGCGCGATCAGGCCGCCGAGACGATAGGTTTTGAGGTGAAGCTGGTTCTCGCCGTCGCCGGGCAGGCGAACGAGCCGTGCGCCACGCGCATTCTCGCCAAGGTCGGCGAGACGACAGATATCCGTCGCCGCTTCAACTGGGCCAGTGCGCAGGCGATAGTCCTCGGGCAGCATCGGCAGATAGGTCAGCGCAAGCCGGGTTGCGCGCGCCGAGCCGATACGACCGGCAAGCTCGGCCTCCGTGCTGGGCGCCCAGCCGCGCACCATCTCGACCAGTTGCGCATCGAGCCGAGCGACATCAGGGATCGGCGTTCCGGGCAGTACCGGGATGGAATAGCGGATGAGGGCGAGCTCCCCGTCGCCCAGCTCGACCGACCAGCTTGTCACGGTCGAGCCGATTGAAAGCTCGAGAATCTTCGCAAAGGCGAGGCGGCGGCGCGTGCTTAACTCGTCGCGCGGCAGCCAGACGAAAGCAAAGAAATGGCGGCGCAGGGCATCGGGAAGCAGCAGCAGCGTCGGGCGCGGACGATCGGCAAGCGACATTGCGGTCAGCGCCGCCTCGCGCACTTGCGGCGCCTCGAGCGAGATCAGCAGGTCATGGGGAAGCGTCGAAATGGCGTGAGTCAGCGCCTTGGCAGCGTGGCTGCTGGGAGCGAAACCGAGCTCGCGGTCGAGCTCCCGAAGCCATTCACGGAGCACCGGCACTTCGTCGGCCGGGGAACGCAGCGCGCCGCTCGACCACAGTCCGGTGTGGATCGAGAGGGTGCCATCGGCAAGCCGCACAAGGAGCACATCGAGCGGCACGCGGCGATGAACCGGCGACACACGGTCGGCCTTGACCAACTGGACCGCCAGCGGACTGGCGACGAGGTGGCCGATGGCGGTTTTCTCGCCATCGCTCCACAGCGCCAGGTCGCGCGTGAGGATGCCGAGCCCGCACCTGAAGCGCCCGTCACGATCGAGCTGAGCATGACCGAGCAGGGTGAAATGATTGTCAGCCAGCCACCGCAGCAGCGCCGCACCCTCGACATCGCTCTGCGCCACGTCGGCCGCGTCGGCAGTCATCCGCGCGGTCATCTCGGGCCAATCGGAAACTGCTGCGCGAACGTCGGCCAGGACATGCTCGAGATCTTCGACCAGTTCGTGACGCGCGCGCGCGTCGGCGCGATCGAGTTCGATATAAACGATCGATTCAGGGACGGCATCGGCCCGGTTCGATCCGATCGAGACCAGCTTGCCCTCCTTGTCGCGGATGACGCGCACGATGGGGTGGAGTAGGCGGTGGACCGCCAGCCCGCGCGCGGAAATGGCGCCGGCGATGCTGTCCACGAGGAACGGCATGTCATCGTTGACGATAACCAGCCGCATGCGGCGGTGGCCAACCTCGCCGCCACTCGATTCCAGCCGCATGGCAACGCTGCCCACCGCACGGCTCGAAAACGTCGGCGCGATGAAGTGAGCGGCGTCGGCCTGCGCTAGCTTGTCAAAGTCGGCGATCTCTCCGGGCAGCGCGAAGCCGACGAGCGCCGTACAGAGCGCCTCGGCGATCGACTCGTCGACGCGGGTTTCGGCGGTCATCGCGGCTGGCTCCGGGCAGTTCGTTGTGATTGCAACTGCTATAGACTGCTGTTTCGCCGGTCGCCAACCCCGTTGCCGGAAAGCCGTCCACCTCCCATTGGCACATGGTACGATTAAAGATTGATTGTGCCCGATATTAAGCCCTTAGAGTCGCCGAAGGGGAGATTGGCGAGTGACGTCAGGCGATGCTGGGACTTGCTATGTGGTCGATGACGACGATGCATTCCGGCACTCGTTGGTCGCGCTGCTGACATCGGCTGGCTACGCTTGCGACAGCTACGACTCAGCAACGGATTTTCTCGAGCTTGCCCCAACGCTAGCTCCCGGGGTGCTGCTGCTCGACTTGCGAATCCGCAATTTGACCGGGCTCGACCTGATTGAAACGCATTCGGCGTTGCTCGAGCGGTTCGCGGTCGTGATGATCAGCGGGCATGGCGACATCGAACGCGCGGTTCGCTCGATCAAAGCCGGCGCGCTCGACTTTATCGAGAAGCCATTTGCGAGCGATGATCTGCTCGCACTGGTCGAGGCGGCGCACCATGTCTTGTCCCGCCGGACGAGCGAAGGTGCAGATCGCCGCGACGCCATGACCAAGGTCGCAACCTTGTCCCCGCGCGAAGCCGAAGTGCTACGCTTGTTGCTCGCAGGCGCACCAAACAAGATCGTCGCCCGCACGCTCGACCTCAGCGTGCGGACGGTCGAAATGCACCGCGCCAACATGCTCGCCAAGCTCGGCGCGCGCAGTACGGCCGAGGCGATCCATCTGGCGATGCTCGGCAACATTGTCCCCTGGCCGCTACCGGCGGACCGCCGCTATTGAGGTGCCTTGCCATTAGGGTGGCCGTTGCCAATTTCGTATTCGGCATTCCCGACCTCGCCGACGAGCGCGTCCAAGCTGCGATAATGATCGGCCAGTTCAAGATAGATTTCCCGTAGCGCAGGATCGCGCGACCGCTCGGCCTTGACGAGGGCGTCGAGATAGCAATCGTGCCAATAGCTTAGCGGCACCGCACCTATCCGTCGGTCCGGAAACGCCGTCGGGTCAAGTGCCATGACGGGGTCCGAGCCATTCCGCTCGCGCGGCGGATCTTCTGCATGCGCTGCGCCAGGATATATGCGCGCAGTCGCCAAGGCTGGACGCGACACGCCGTTGCCGGGCCAATCGGCGGTTGCTCGAGCCTCGTCACAACGGCCCTTCCGATGGAGTGAGTGAGCCGTGTTTGTCCGACCCGCGCGGCGCCACCGCTAGCTGTTGAAATTACCGTGAGGGGTCGAAGCTGGCCTTCAGACGGCGCGGCGAACCGCGCGCTCGACTATCTTTTCGTCGTTCACCAGACCGACATTCTGATGCACGCCAGACGGCCAACTGCGGGTCAGGACGAACGCGAATTCCTGGTTGGTCTTGAGATCCTCGAGGCGCATCGCGGGGCGCCTGCGAAGCTGGCTGCGCTGGTCTTCGTCCGGGACCAAGCAGGCCGGACGGGGCGCGACTCGCTCGGCCGCGACGAGTCCCTTGAGCCCGCCCTCGCGCTGCTCGATGAACGACTGGAAGCTGCCGAAGTCGACCTCGCAGCGCGCCGCGTGGCTCAGCGCGGCGGCGAATTCGGTAAGCCGGGTCTTGTCATAGTCG
>JBBQDG010000039.1:0-25301 GCA_038319435.1 Sphingomonadales bacterium
TGGTTGAGCCGATATTCGGTGTGGAAGAACGCGCGCGCCTCGACCCCGTCCTTCGCGCCGCTGGCCGCGAGCATCCGGATATCGCCGCCAGCGCAAAAACCGCGCGACAGCTTTGGGTCGCCGTCCGGCGCGGGGGCGTGATCGATCATCACCGCCTCGACCGCCGGATCGGTCCGCCACCGGTCGAGCGCCGCGATCATGCTCGCGCACATCGCGGTGGTCAGCGCGTTGAGCGCCTTGGGGCGATTAAGCCGAATCCGCCCGACCGCACCGTCGACCGGGGTCAGAACATGGTCGGTCATTGCCGCGTCAGCTCGCGACCGACGATCATCCGCATGACCTGGTTGGTGCCCTCCAGGATCGAATGCACCCGCAGGTCGCGCCAGAAGCGCTCGATCGGGTAATCCTGCAGATAGCCGTAACCGCCATGCAATTGCAGCGCGCGATCGACGACGCTCGATCCGGTATCGGTTGCGAGCCGTTTCGCCATCGCCGCGAACCGCGTCTTGTCGGGGGCGTTGGCGGTGACCTTCGCCGCCGCGATATAGAGCAGCGCACGCGCCGCCTCCAATTCGGTCGCCATGTCGGCGAGCATGAACTGGGTGTTCTGGAACTCCGCGATCGCGGTCCCGAACTGCTTGCGGTCCTTGGTATAGGTGATTGCCTCGTCGAGGCACCGCTGCGCGCCGCCGAGCGAGCACGCACCGATGTTGAGCCGCCCGCCGTCCAATCCCATCATCGCGATCCGGAAGCCCTCGCCGAGCCCGCCGACGAGATTCTCGCCGGGCACGCGGACATTGTCGAACATCACCTGCCGGGTCGGCTGCGAATGCCAGCCCAGCTTCTTTTCGTTCGCGCCGAAGCTGACGCCGGGCATGTCCTTGTCGATCACCAGGCAGGATATGCCCTTGGGGCCATCCTCGCCGGTGCGGACCATCGTGACATAGACCTCGTTCTCGCCCGCACCGCTGATGAACTGCTTGGTGCCGGTCACGAGCCAGTCGTCGCCGTCCTTGACCGCCTTGGTCTTCAGCGCGGCGGCGTCGGAGCCCGATCCGGGCTCGGTCAGGCAATAGCTCGCGATCCGGTCCATCGTGACCAGGCTGGGGAGATATTTCGCCTTCACCGCGTCCGCGCCGAACCGATCGATCATCCAGCTCGCCATGTTATGGATACTGATGAACGCGCTGGTCGAGGGACAGCCATAGGCCATCGCCTCCATGATCAGCGCCGCCTCAAGCCGCCCGAGCCCGATGCCGCCGCTGTCCTCGCTGACATAGATTGCTGCGAAGCCGAGTTCGGCGGCAGCGCGGATCGTGTCGCGCGGGAAGATATGGTGCTCGTCCCACTCGGCGGCGTGGGGCGTGATCGCGTCGGCGGTGAACTTGCGCGCCATCTCCTGGATCGCGCGCTGGTCGTCGGTAAGGTCGAACTGACTCATTCGGCATCCACTCGGAAGGGGTCGACGACGCGGAGCACGCCGTCGATCATCAGGTCATGCTGCATGTCCTCGCTGTAGAAGACGGTCGCGCCATTAGCCAATGCGACCGCGAGCATGAGGGCATCGAAGAAAGACAGCTGATAGCGTTCGGCAAGGCGCAGCGCGTCGTGACTGGATGTCACATCGATCGGCTTGATCTCGCCCACCCAGGTCCGAAGAAGTTCGACGTCGCGGGCGATTTCACGCCACGGCCGCTTCAACTTGCGTCGACAGGCGAACGCATATTCATTGAGCAGCTGGACGCTGACGAAGTCGGCGCTCGCCAATATTTCTTCGGCTCGGGACCCCTTCTCACCGTCAGTCAGCGCATAGAATGCGACATTGGTATCCGCCGTTACCATCGGTCCATCGCGGGCCGCCAGTTTGCTTCCTCTCGATCGAACTTCCAGTCTGGCGGCAGCGTAAACCGGCGTTTGCGGATTTCGTCGAGCGCGGCGCTGCGGCGTTCGAGGTCAGCGCGCGTTCTGGTTTCGACAAGCGCGGCTTCGATCGCCGTCGTCTCGATTGCATCGCCCTCCTTGAGGTCGAACTTCTCGACGATTTCACGGGGCAGGCGCACTGCCAAGCTATTGCCCCATTTTCCGATTTGCATCTTCATGCCGCTGCTCCGTATATCCAACCGGATATCCCAAAACTCATTCATGTGCAACGATCGCCTCGGCCTCGATCTCGACGCGCCATTCGGGGCGGAGGAGGTGGGCGATGACCATCGTCGAGGCGGGGCGGATGTCGCCGAAGAACTCGCCATGGACGGTTCCGATCGCGCCGGCGTCGGCGGGGTCGGTGATGAACATGCGGGTGCGGACCACGTCCGAGGCCGAACCGCCGAGTTCCTCGATCGCCGCGAGAATGATGGCGAATACGCGGCGGGTCTGGGCCGTTGCATCGCCGGGCGTGGATGATCCATCGGGCTCGACTGGGGCGGTGCCCGAGACGAGAATGCGGTCGCCGACGCGGATCGCGCGCGAGAAGCCGATCGAGGCCTCGAACGGCGACGAGGACTGGGTCGAGTGGCGGTCCGACAGCGCGATCAGGCGAGCTTTTCGATGACGTCGCCGAACAGCACTTCGTCGCTTGGTAGGATTTTGGGCTGAGCGAGCGGCTTTGACACCCATGTCTCGTTGATCAGGTCGCGCCAGGTGATGTTGTTGTTGGTGCCGTTGCCGCCCCAGCTGCCGCAGCCGAGCGAGAAGGTCTGGCGCATCCCATTCCACAAATTGCCGCTGTTCGACGCCGACTGGGGCTGGTTGACCATCACCCGGCTGGTGCGCGTCGCCATCGCCAGCTTCATGATATTGGCGTCCGAGCGCGAATAGATGCCGCAGCTGTGCCCCTGACCCTGATAGGCCTGGATGCGGTTGGTCAGCTCGATTGCGTGGTCGAGGTCCTGCGCGCGGTAGAGCGCCATCGTCACCGTCATCTTCTCGCCCGAGAAGGGATGGTCGGGGCCCGCGCCGGTTTCGGGGACGATGAAGAATTGGGTGCCGTCGGGGACGTCGAACCCCGCCACCTTGCCGATGAACTGCGGTGTCTGGGCGACGACCTTGGCGTTGATATGCCCGTCGACCCAAATCACGTCCTGAAGCTTAGCCTTCTCTGCCTCGTCGAGCACCAGCCCGCCCTTGGCGACCAGTTTCGCGAGCATGTCGTCGTAGATGGTGTCGACCAGGATCACGGCATTGTCCGAGCTGCACGAAGCGGCGAGATCGAGCGTCTTGGACAGGCGGATTTTCTCGGCGGCGTCGTCGAGGTCGGCGGTTTCGTCGACCGTGATGACGGCGTTGCCGACCCCGACGCCGAGCGCCGGGGTGCCACTGGAATAGGCCGCGGTGACCATCGCGCCGCCGCCGGTCGCCAAGACACGGTCGCACTGGCGCATCAGTTCGTTGGTCTTTTCGACCGTTGGCACATCGATGCTGAGCACGATGTCGGCTGGCGCGCCCATCTTGACGATGGCTGCGCGCATCAAGTCGCAGATCAGCTTGTTGGTCAGCTTGGCGCGCGGGTGGGGGGCGACGATGATCGAATTGCGACCCTTGACCGCCGAAATCGCCTTGATCACCGGGGTCGCCTCGGGATTGGTCGAGGGCGAGAGCGCGCCGATGACGCCGACTGGCTTGGCGATCTTGACGATGTTGCGGACCGGATCCTCCTCGATCACGCCGACCGACTTGTCGTCGATGATGTCCATCAGCGTCGCACGGGTCTTGCGGGAGATTTTGAGAAACTTGCCGTCGTAATTGCCGAGCTGGGTTTCATCGACGGTCTGGCGCGCGATCATCTCGGCGACGCCCGGCTTGGCCACCGCCCACACCATCGCGCGGATCAGCTGGTCGGCCTGCGCCTGGGTGTAGTTCGCGATCTGCTCCTGCGCCGCACGCGAACGGGCCACTAGTTGGGCGATTTCCTCGGCTTCGGTCGAATGCTCGAGCTTGAAGGCGGTGGCCATTGTCTCAGACTCCTGTGGCTGTCGATCGACGGATGAGCGCGGCCCGGCTCGATTGCGGTTTCTCATTCGCCTTGTCACCGACCATTTTGCCAGTCAACGGCTGCAAAAGAAACTAGTCGTTTGTATACTCCCTTATCGCCAGTCATTGCCAGTGCGCGAGTGGGGGCGCTAGGCTCAGCGGTCCGGTTTTGAGCAGGCGGAGGGATTGAGCGATGCGTCTTCTTTCGTGGCTGCTATTCGGGGCGATCGCCGCTCCCGCACTCGCGGCCCCTGCTTCGTCGGGACCTGATGTCCGCCTCCGCCAGATCATCGCGCCAGTGAGCGCGATCCAGCTTCGTGCGCGGGTGTCGGCGATGGTCGGCTTTGGTACCCGGCATAGCTTGTCCTCGCAGACCCAGCCCGATCGCGGCATCGGCGCCGCGCTGACTTGGGGCGAGGCCGAGTTCACTCTCACCTCTCGCGCGTGCGGTGGCTGCCTCATCACCGCTCGGCCCTCGACGATGGTCCAGGGCGAACGGGTGCCGACCCCGACCAAGCTGACCGACATCATCGCCATCCAGCGCGGCACCGAGCGGCCGAACGATGTCGTCATCATCACCGGCCACATCGACAGCCGGGTGAGCGACGTGATGAACGCGACCGAGGATGCTCCCGGGGCTAATGACGACGGCTCGGGCAGCGCCGCTGTCCTGGAAGCCGCCCGCGTCCTCAGCCAGCATAAGTTCCCCGGCACAATCGTCTATGCGCTGCTCTCGGGCGAGGAGCAGGGGCTGTACGGCGGCAAGCTGCTTGCGGACTATGCCAAAACGCAGGGCTGGAACGTCGTCGCCAACCTCAACAACGACATCATCGGCAATGTCTGCGGGTCGGACGGCGTTTGCGATTCGACTCATGTGCGCATCTTCTCCGAAGGGCCGCGCTGGCAGGGGCGTGAGGAGCTGGCGAAGGCGCAGCGCAGCCTAGGCGGCGAGAATGATTCGCCTTCGCGTAACATCTCGCGCTTTCTTGATGGCCTGGCCGACCGGCTGAACATCGGCCTCGACGTGCGGCAGATCTGGCGCAACGACCGCTTCGGGCGCGGCGGCGATCACACCGAATTCCTCAACGCGGGCTACCCGGCGGTGCGCTTATCGGTGGCGGTCGAAAATTATGATTGGCAGCATCAGGACGTGCGGGTCGAGAAGGGCAAGGCCTATGGCGACACCATCGACCATATGGATTTCGCCTATCTCGCGAAGGTCGTGAAGTTGAACGTTGCCGCGCTTGCTGCGATCGCCAGCGCCCCGCCGCCGCCTGAGCCGAAGGTTGAGGGTGCGGTCTCGACCGATACTTTTGTCAAATGGGATCATCGAAAGGCAAGCCTTGGATACGTCGTTCGTTGGCGGCGTACGGATGAAGCCAATTGGTCAAATCAATTTCGAATTCGGAACGCTTCAGCTGAAATAGGACAGGCTGAAGGGCTTTCTTGCCACTTGAGCGCAAACGAACCGCCGATCGAGTATTGTTTGGTAAAACTCCACCACATCCGCGTCGATGATTGGGTGTTCGGGGTCTCCTCGGTCTCGGCCGACGGCTTTGAAAGCCCCGTCGCCAGCGCGGTGCCGGGCGGGGCGTTTCGGCCTTATGTCGCGCCTGCTCAGAATAAGTAATCCGTCACCCCGGCCTTGAGCCGGGACCTTCCTTCCTTCATTGCGCTAGGGAGAAAGAGGGCGGGTCCCGGGTCAAGCCCGGGATGACGACCGTGGAGCGTTCATGCCTTCCAAGACAATCCGTCCGCCCAAGGGCCTTCCTACGCAAAAACAGATCCTTGAATTCATCGCGGCGTACGGCCAGCCTGCCGGCAAGCGCGAGATTGCGCGGGCGTTCGGGCTGTCGCCGCACGAGAAGATCCTGTTGAAGGCGCTGCTCAAGGACATGGCCGACGAGGGGCTGATCGACAGCGCGCCCGGACGGGCGTTCCACAAGTCGGGCGGGGTGCCGCGGGTGACCGTGCTGCGCGTGGTGTCGGTCGAGGATGGGCAAGTGCTCGCGGTCCCGGAGCAGTGGCATGCCGAGACTCCGCCGCCGCGGCTGCGCGTGCTCGAGAAGGGGCGGCGTTCGGCTCTCGCGCTGAACGACCGCATTCTCGCGCGGACGGAGGAGGCGGGCAGGGGGCTCGTCGCGCATCCGATGAAGGTATTAGCCAAAACGACTGAGCTTCTCCTTGGCGTTGTTCGCGCAGAAGGTAGCCGCCATTATCTCACCCCGGTCGACAAGCGCGAGCGGCGCGAGTTCATGATCTCGGACTTGAAGGACGCCGCAGTTGGCGACCTCGTGCTGGCCGAACCATCGGGCCGCCCGCCGCGAATGACCGCCCGGGTCGATGCGATCCTCGGCGATCCGTTCGCGCCGCGCAGCTTCAGCCTGATTGCGATCCACAAGCACGGGCTTCGCGACGTCTTCGGCGAGGATGCGATTGGTGAGGCCGAGCGGGTCGCCAAGCTCGACCTCGGGCAGCGCGAGGACCTTACCCACCTTCCGATCGTCGCGATCGATCCGGCTGACGCGCGCGATCATGACGACGCGATCTGGGCCAACGCGCGTGATGACGGCGGATGGGACGCGATCGTCGCCATCGCCGACGTCAGTTTCTATGTCCGCGAAGGCTCGGCGCTCGACAAGGAGGCGCGCAGCCGGGGCAACAGCGTCTATTTCCCCGACCGCGTCGTGCCGATGTTGCCCGAGGAATTGTCGGCCGACATCTGCTCGCTGAAAGCGGGCAAGGATCGCGCCGCGCTGGCGTGCCACCTCGTCGTCGGCAAGGATGGGGCGCTGAAATCATGGCGCTTCACCCGCGCGAAAATCCGCGTCGCGGCGAATATCGCCTACGAGGACGCGCAGGCATTGGCCGACCAATTCCTCCCCGGCACGGGGAGGGGGACCGCTGAGCGTAGCTCAGGGGTGGAGGGGGCTCACGACGTAAGCGAAGTTCATTCGGAAAGGCCCCTCCACCATCCTGCGGATGGTCCCCCTCCCCGTGCCGGGGAGGATTTATGGCACTCCGCCCTCGCTCCTCTGTGGGCCTGCTGGCGAGCGCTCTTCTCCGCGCGCGAGAAGCGTCAGCCGCTCGAGCTCGACTTGCCCGAACGCCGCGTCATGCTCGACGAGAAGGGACGCATCCTGTCGGTTGCGCCGCGCGAACGGCTCGACGCACATCGTCTGGTCGAGGATTATATGATTGCCGCCAACGTCGCCGCGGCAAAGGCGCTCGAGGCGAAGAAGGCGCCGGTAATGTACCGCATTCACGAAGCGCCGGGCCGCGATAAGCTGGTCGCGCTCAAGGATTATCTCGCGACGTTTGGCATCGACTTGGCGCTCGGTCAGGTGATCCGCCCGCAAACGTTCAACCATTTGCTCGAGCGCATCGGCGAGCATGACGCCCGCGCAGAAATCATGGAGCAGGTTCTGCGCACTCAGATGCAGGCGCGCTATGGCCCGCAGAACCTTGGCCACTTCGGGCTGGCGCTGGGCAGTTACGGCCACTTCACCTCGCCGATTCGACGCTATGCCGATCTTGTCGTGCACCGCTCGCTCGTCCGCTCGTTCAAGCTTGGCGAGGGTGGCATTTCGGGCGGCGCAGCGGATGGGATGGAGGCGCTCGGCGAGCATATCTCGATGCTCGAACGGCGCACGATGGAAGCCGAGCGCGAGACGATCGACCGCTATGTCGCGGCATTCCTCAGTGACCGGATCGGCCAATTGCTCCCCTGCCGGATCAGCGGGGTCCAGCCGTTCGGATTCTTTGCTACGGTCGAGGGGCTGGGCGGCGACGGGCTGGTTCCCGCGGCGATCCTGGGGAATGAATATTTCCGCTTCAATGAAGCGGAGAAGGCGTTGGTCGGGGACGACAGCGGGGAGACGTTCCGGATGGGTCAGAAGCTCGAGCTGAAACTAGTCGAGGCCAACCCCGTTTCGGGCGCGCTGCGCTTCGAATTGCCGCAGGGCAAATTCGGCGGGCAGGGCGATGGTCCGCGCAAGGACCGCACCCTGGCGCGCGGACCGCGTCGTGGCCGCCCCGCCAACATCCGCCACCAGGGCGGGCGCAAGGGCGGGCGTTAATGCTCGCGTTGGCGCGCACGTCCCCACTATCCAACAATTTATTGGTTAAATTACGCTAACCCGACGCTTTAAGTCTTTCTCAATGGTCGCAGCCTAATTCTCCAATCAACCGGCGTTCACAGGACGGGTGCCGGTCGGGGGGCGAAGGTCCCTTGGTGGAACATAATTAGGAGACCGGACATGGTGAAGTTTCTCAAGCTGATCAAGAATGAAAAGGGCGCCACCGCAATCGAGTACGGCCTGATCGCCGCGCTGATCGCCGTCGCCGCCATTGGCGCGATGCAGGGCATCGGCACCAAGCTGAATTCGACCTTCAACAACGTCTCGGGCAAGCTCATCTAAGCTTGAACGATCGATTGTTACGCGAACGGCGGTGTCGAAAGACGCCGCCGTTTTCGCGTGTGCGCGACGCCTGGTCGCGTGCGCGCGCAAAGCCCGATTTGCTGCGCTCCTGTTTCAAATCTGATGCGATGCATGGTAAGTGTGGCGGGGGGGCATGATGAAAATGACGACGATCAAGGCCTTGTCGCTGTGCGCCGGACTTGCCGGGCTTCTTGCCGTCACCGGCCCCGCGCAAGCGCAGACGGATTTTGGTGTGCGAGTCGTTGGCATGCCCTCATCTGACGGCCAAGCCGGTGTCCCACTCCATCGGTCAATGCGCGCCGCGGCAGGGGCGCTGCAGGGCGCGGCGCTAGTCGGCGGGCGCTTCGGGCGCATCACCAGCCTGATCCGCAGCGCAGCGCACAATCGCGCGGTTGGCGGGGTGCCGAACAGTTTTCACCTGCGCGGGCGGGCGATCGACATCGCGCGCCGCCCCGGGGTCTCGCACGCGCAGATCGCCGCCGCGCTACGCAGCGCGGGATATCAGCTCGTCGAATCGCTCGATGAGGGCGATCACAGCCATTTTGCATTCGGCTTCGGCGGATCCGCACCTGTGACAACGGCGGCAATTCATGAAGTGACGCGCTGGGGGATCATCCTGGCGCCGCGCTCGCCCTTGCTTCGGTAAGCGAGGAACGTCGCCGCCGGTTCGCGCATTAACCCTATTGCAACCCCGTGGTGTGCATCTGCATAGCCTGGCACGATGATGGAAGGTCATGGTTGATGGTTCAGCGCTTTCGATCCGGACTCCACGCTCGCTCGGCGGCGCTGCTGCTGTCGCTCGAATCGCGGCTCGACCGGATCATGCAAAGCTGGATGCTGCTAGCCGGGTTTGCCTGCGTGCTCAGGATCGGATTCGCCCCCGCCCACGGCAGTTATCCGGGCCTCTCGCTGATCGCACCCTATCTGTTGCTCGTCCTCGCCCCGGTCGCGTCGGCGCTGCTCGCGCTGCGCTGGTTCGCCGATGGCGACCTGATCCCGCGCACGGCGCCGCGCCTTGAATGGCCGCGAACGCGCACCGTCAGCCTGGCCGAAGCGCGCCGCCATCCGCTGTTCGGCACGACCGGCATCATGGTGTCGCTGCTGGTCGGCATCCTGCTCAACGTACCGGTGCGCGCCGCCGAATATCTGGCATCCAACCCGCCCATCCCCGTCGGCGTGCCGCATTGGTTGTCGACGCTGCACGTGTTGATGAGCTTCGACGTCGTGCTCTTTTCCAGCCTGTACATGGTCGCCTTCGTCGCCGGCCTGCGCCGCACGCCGTGGTTCCCGGCCCTGTTGATGGGCATCTGGGCGGCCGATCTGGCTATGCAGCTGGTGGTGGCGACGGTATTGGGCGGAACGTCCGACCTGCCCCCGGCAGTCGGCCACGCGCTCTCGGGCGTGCTCGATGGCAACGTCAAGAAGACGCTGATCAGCGTGGCGGTATGGCTGCCTTATCTGATCCTTTCGACTCGGGTGAATGTCACCTTCCGCCACCGCCTGCCGGACTGAACGAATCCCCAGTTAGGGCGACATACCGGTTAAATTCTTGTTAACGTTGGACTCGACGCTGTTGCGCGCGGGTCACGCTTTTGTGTCCCGTATTGGCACTGGTTTCGGCTCCGTAACTTTCGATAAAGCCAAAATTATTGTTTAAAGACAGTCACATGCAGCGATCAGCCAGTATTGGCCGGCGCGCGGGCGTCCTCGTTTTGAAATAGTTGACAGCCGATTAACTAAAGCAGATTAACCAACAAGCTAAGCGGGTTCGGGGCTTTAGTGATTACCGCGTCGACGGGCCGTTGTCCCGAAGGTGACCAGAATGTCCTGCGATCTCGCCCGGCGAGAACTCGTGCCGGGGGCGGCGCGAGACCATCGTAAGGGACTTAATCATGAAGACTTTTATCAACCTGTTGAAGGACGACTCCGGCGCGGCTGCGGCGGAATATGCACTGATCCTCGCCATCGTCGGCACCGGCATTGCCGTTGCTGCCATCGCGTTAGGAAAAAGCATTTCGACAGCGATGAATTCGGCGGGAACTTGCATCACTACAAAGGGCGCCACCTGCACTTAACCGATGATGCATACGACGTCGTGGCCTCACGCCGCGGAAAATTCGAGGAATAATGTCATGAAAACATTCATCAACATGATAAAAGATGAATCCGGAGCGGCTGCAGCGGAATATGCTCTGATTCTGGCCATTGTTGGTACCGGTATTGCCGTTGCCGCCATTGCTCTGGGGACCAGCATTTCCACGGCAATGAACAGTGCGGGAGCCTGCATTGCAGCGCCCAAGACTGCTTGCACTTGATAGAATTATTGGGGTCGCCTGATGTGGCGGCCCCAATTCTTTCTATCTTTGTGGCCTGCTTATCTTCATAAGTAACGTCGGGGGGACGTTGGAATGAATCGTCGAACGATCATCGCGTTGGGGGTAGCACTCGTGCTCGGCCTTGTTGCGGTATTCCTCGCCAATTCTTTCTTGATCGGCACGCAACGGCGCGCCGAACTGTCGGGCAGCACCCGGGTCGCGGTCGCCGCGGTGCCGCTTGCTTATGGCACCGAGCTGACGCCCGACAAGATCCGCTTCGTCGACTTTCCCAACACCAGCCTTCCGGCCGGCAGTTTCACCTCGCTCGCCGCGCTGCTGCCCGAGGGCAAGCGCCGCGCCGCGCTGCTGCCGATCCAGATCAACGAACCGATCCTGGCCGGCAAGATTTCGGGTGAGGGCTTGGGCGCCTCGATCGCCGCGCTGCTGCCCGATGGCAAGCGTGCCGCCGCGGTCCGCATCAACGATGTCTCGGGTGTCGCCGGCTTCGTCCAGCCCAATGATTCAGTCGACGTGCTCATTACGCGTAGCGCGGTTGGCCAGAACAACAGCGGTCAGCAAGTAACCGATGTCCTGCTGCAGAATGCGCGGGTCATCGCCATCGACCAGGACGCCAAGGGCGAGGACGGCAAGCCGGCGGTCGCCAAGACCGCGACGCTTGAGGTCACTCCGCTCGACGCCCAGAAGCTCGCGCTCGGTCAGCAGATCGGCCAGCTCAGCCTGGTGCTGCGCAAGCCCGGCGACGACCAGAACAACATGACGGTCGAAACCGTCAGCCTTAACGACCTGCGCTACAACCGCTTCGGCAGTTCGGTGGGGGCGGCGTCGGCCGACGCCATGTCGCTCGCCGCTAAGACTATCAGCACGCCGGTGCCGGTGCGCGTCATTCGGCGGACAGTGATTCGAACGACGGCGGCGCCGCGCAAGAAAACGGATAGCATCGAAGTCGTCCGGGGGACGAAGGGCGACAGTTACGAGGTGGGGGCTCATGGCGTTTAACAAGTTCACAGCTACGCTGCTGGTTGCGACGGCGCTTGGCGCCGCGGGGCTCGGTTCGTCCGCGCAGGCACAGATGGGACCGATCAGCGTGTCCGACGCCAGCCACGCCGGCCAGCTCGAGGTGCCGATCAACAAGAGCCAGGTGCTTCGCGTCGACCAGCCGTTCGCCAAGGCGCTGATCGGCAATCCCGACATTGCCGATGTCCTGCCGCTGACCAACCGCTCGCTCTATGTGCTGGGCAAGAAGAACGGCACGACGAGTTTGACGCTTTACGATCGGTCGAGCAACCTCATCGCCGTGATGGATGTCGTGGTCGGTCCCGACGTGACGACGCTGAAACGCCAGCTGTCGGAAATCATGCCCGACGACCGGATCGGCGCGCGCATCTCGAATGATTCGGTCGTGCTCGACGGGATCGTGTCGAGTGGCCCCGCCGCCGATCGCGCGGTCCAGCTGGCCGAGACCTATGCCCCGGGCAAGGTCATCAACATGATGTCGATCGGCGCCGCGCAGCAGGTCATGCTCGAAGTGCGCTTTTCCGAAGTAAAGCGGTCGGCGCTGGCCCAGATCGGGCTGGGGCTCGGGGTTAGAAAGGCCGGCGGCCTGAATGGGGTTAGCGGCAACGGCGCCAGCCTCCTGCCTGGCGGCAATGTGACCAGCACCATCACCGATCCTCTGACCGGCGCGACCACAACGACAACGTCGCCCGGCAGCGGCGTCCTCGCTTTGGGCGCGATTACCAGCAGCTTCGGCATCTTCACCCGCGCCTTCCGCGCGCTGGGTACCAATATCAATGCCACGCTCGACGCGCTCGAGACCAAGGGGGTGGTGACGACGCTCGCCGAACCGACCCTGGTCGCACTGTCGGGCGAGACCGCCAGCTTCCTGGCCGGCGGCGAATTCCCGATCCCGGTCAGCCAGGGCAACAGCGGCGGCGGTGGCGGAAATGGCGGCGGCAGCAATATCACGGTCGAGTTCAAGCCGTTCGGGGTCAGCCTGGCATTCACCCCGACGGTGCTTGCCGACGGGGTGATCAACCTGGTCGTCGCGCCCGAGGTCAGCTCGATCGATCCGTCGGCGTCGATCGTCATCAACGGACTGCGCATTCCCGGCCTGCAGACGCGGCGCGCGAAGACCGTGGTCGAGCTGCGCGATGGCGAGAGCTTCGCGATGGCCGGGCTGCTGCGCAAGGATTTCCAAGATACGGTGCGGCAATTGCCGGGCCTTGGTTCGATCCCGATCATCGGCACGCTGTTCCGCTCGACCGGTTTCCAGCACGAGGAGACCGAGCTGGTGATCATCGTCACCCCGCGGCTGGTGCGCCCCGTCAGGGCGGGCACGCTCAAGGTGCCGACCGATCATGTCGGACCGCCCAACGAGGCCGACCTGTTGCTGCTCGGACGGACCGACACCGGCGTTCCGCCAGCAGGCGCGGCCTTCTCGGGCCCGGCCCCGCCACCGCCACCGCCGCCCGGGCGACCGCTGGGCGCGTTGCCGAACGGGGGCAATTTGTCGCAGACGGCACCGGCGGGATTCGAAAAGGAGTATGGCCATGTCCTTTAGGCACCGCCTCATTCCGCTCGCCGCGCTGCTCGCGCTGGGCGGCTGCAACACCGCGAATAGCGTCATCGGATCGGGCGACAAGCACCTCGGCGAAGCGGCCAGGTACAACGCCGCAGTCCAGACGATCAACCCGGATCCGGTCTACGCCCAAGGCGGCGCGCTGCCTGGCGACGACGGCGCCAAGGCGGCCGCAGCCAGCAAGCGCTATCGCACCGACGCGGTGAAGCAGGTTGTGGACATCAAGACCAGCACATCCACGTCCGGTGGCGGTAGCAAGAACTGAGGATGCAACGACCATGGGACGCTCGGCCCGTCACCTCTTCAAGGACACGAAAGGCGCGGTAGCGGCGACGGTGGCCCTGTCGCTGTTCGCGTTGATTGCGGCGGGTGGGCTGGCGTTCGATTATGCCCGGCTGGCGGGTCTCCACACCGAATTGCAGCAGGCGGCGGATCAGGCGGCACTTGCCGCAGCGTCGCAATTAGATGGACAGACCGATGCCACTGATCGGGCGGACAAAGCCATCACGATTCCTAACTCCGGTAGCACTATAAATCTACTAGCAGCCAATTTCACTCGTTTCGCCAATGATACAGGTGTGTCGACGGTTCAAGTAACCACCGCCTATTGCTCTGACTTCGACGATACCATTGCGGACGTTGGTGACAAGAAGGGGCCTGCGTGTACGCCGGCGGCGACTCAGGCTTCGGCTAAATTCGTCGTCGTAACCACTGCCACTCGGATCGCGAACTATGCGCTGACCCCGATCGTTGGAGCAATTCCGGGAAGCGTGTCCGCTAAGGCCGTCGCCGGGGTGCAATCGTCGGTGTGCGACATCGCCCCGCTGGTGGTGTGCGCGCCGACCCCGAGCTTCCCGACGTCGACCGATATCGGCAAGGGGATCATCCTCAAGCCGCTCAAGGGGACATCAGGGAATTACGGCCTGCTGGACTTCGGCTCTGGGCTCAATGGCGCGTTCGACGCGCTTCTGGGCTTTGGGCTCAATGGCTGCCAGTTAACCTCGGCCACCGTGACTGAACCGGGAACGAAGACCCCGGTAACCAATGCGTTGAACAGCCGGCTGGATATTTATGACAACAAGGCGTGCAACGGCAGCAACGTTTGTGAATCGGCATGCGACACGTCGACCGGAAGCGGCTGCCCGGCGGTCAGTGCGCGCAAGGACATGGTCGTCCGTCTGGCTGATACGACGTTTAGCAATACGACAGGCGTTGCCCCAACGCAGACGCAGGCGAACGCTGCGGCGGCGGTATGTCCTTCAAGTCCGACAGGGCTAGTGCAGCAGGTGCCGGTCTCTCCCGTCGTCGGCTTCCCGCGCGATACCTGCCATTACACGAGCTGCACGGGAACGGGCTATGCTGCCAACGTCGGCGACGGCGCCTGGACCCGCCAAGCCTATTTCGATGCCAATCATCCCGGCATGGAAAGTGCGGCCGCGGCGTCGGCGGGAAAGGCGTTCGCCTCGCTGTCGCGCTATGACGTCTATAAATGGGAACTGACCAGTAAAGCCACGCTTTTAGCGAATCAGCGGACGGTGACCATCGTCACCCCGCCAGCGACGTCGACCAAGAAGGGCGTCACCACCTCGACCTGGACCATCCAGACCCAGTGCGGCTATCCGCAGTCGCCAACCGCACTGACGTCCTATCCCAAGCAGAAGGATCGTCGCGTCCTTCCGATCGTGACCGCAGACTGCACGGCATTTTCTGGCAAAACGAGTTTCGCTGCGCTGCGCGCGTTCGACGTGTTCCTGAACGAACCGTCGGTCGACCGAACCTATCCAGGAGTGACCGATGGCAAGGAGATTTACGCCGAGATCGTCGGGCCGTCATCGACCGCGGAGGGCGGATCGGGGTTCCAATATTATTCGCGCAACAAGCCGTATCTGGTGCGGTGATGGGCCGCGCGATTACGCTCTGGAAAGAACGCGGAGGAGCCGCCGCGGCCGAAATGGCGCTGATCGCGCCGTTGCTCATCGCGCTGCTGTTCGGATCGGTCGAGACCGGCAATTATTTCATGACCGAACATGCCGTCGCCAAGAGTGTCCGTGACGGCGCGCGGTACGGTTCTCGCCTGCCACTCATAGCGGGCTACACGTGCCCGTCGACGGTCAATGCCGTGGCCAGCACGCCGATCATCAACGTCACCAAGACGGGATCGTTCGATGGCACCGCGACCGGCCGCTTTCCAGCAAGTTTCTGGGCCAGCGCGTGCAGCCCCGCGACGCAGAGCGTGACGGTGACCATGCGCTGTGTGCCGAAGGCCAGTTATGCGGGGGTGTGGGCAGGGCTGGGCACCGATATTCCCGTCGTGACCGTCAGTGCCGACGTTTCCTACACCACCTTGTTCGGCTTCTCCGCTGGAGGTCTGTGCATGCACGCAACGTCAGAAGCCCCGGTGTCGGGCATATGAGCAGGGCGCTTAAGCTTTTGCGCCGTTTGGCTGGCGACCGCAGCGGAGCGACCGCAGCCGAATTCACGCTGGTCCTGCCGCTGCTGCTCATTCTGTTGTTCGGCATCATCGATGGCGGCCGCTTCCTGTGGGAAACCAACAAAGCCGAAAAGGCGACCCAAGAGGGTGTACGCATGGCGGTGGTGACCAACGTTTTGGCGCCTGGGCTTATCTCCGAGGATTACACGGTCGCTTCAGGGGGCAGGCCGGCCGTCAAAGCCGGTGACCCGATTCCGGCAAGCGCGCTCGGCGTGATCAAATGCACCAGCACCGGCTGTACTTGCCAGACGGCGCCGTGCCCTTCGTTGGGCACGATGGACTCTGGCACATTTGGCAAGGTGGTGGCGCGGATGTCGGCAATCGATCCCAACATCACTGGCGCGAATGTCGTTGTCAGCTACTCGGGATCGGGGTTGGGCACGGCTGGCGACGGGGGATCGACGTCGATGGACATCTCACCGTTGGTCACTGTGTCACTGACGGGCGTCAAATTCGTGCCGATCACCAGCCTGCTCCTCGCAACCCTCACGCTGCCGTCGTTCAGCTCCACGCTGACGGCGGAGGACGCCAGCGGGAATTATTCGGAGTGATCATTTCCTGGTCCCGGCCCGGCACAGCGCAGCGCTTCTCGTTGATTTGGCGTGGGACACGTGCGCACATCCTCGTGAACCAACCAAACTAGGTGCCTGATATGACCGCGTATAGTTCCACTCAGCCCGCCGCCACCTGGCGCACCGTGCGGCGCGAAGCGGCGGTGAACCTGTATCTGAGCGGGGCGCAGGGCGATGCCGGGGCGCTGATCGGCGCACGCGTCGCGGACTTCCCGGTCGAACTTTACGTCCAACCGGTGTCCGACTGGATCGACCCGCAGGAGCTGACCGACGCCGCCGCCGCGGTAATTCAGGTCGATGCCGACAGCCCGGCCTCGATCAAGCGCTTCGAACGGCTTGCGCTTAGCACGACGACCCCGCTGATTGCCGCTGCCTATGAGCCACCGCTGGCGCTGGTCCGCGCGCTGCTCAAGGCCGGGGCGCACGACGTGCTGGCGCTGCCACTCGACATCGTCGACCTCGAAACTTCGCTGATGCCGGTCCACGACCAGCGTGTCGCGTCCGACACGCCGGCGCTGCCGGTGCGCGCGGCCAAGCTCGTCACCGTTATCAAAAGCGTCGGCGGAGTGGGGGCAACGGCTCTCGCGACCCAGCTGGCGATCCGTTTCGCGCGATCCGAGGCGGCCCATGGTCGCGAAGCCTGCCTGATCGATCTCGACGTCCAGTTCGGCGACGTGGCGTTCCAGCTTGGGCTTCGTCCGCGCCTTACGATTGCCGACCTGTTCCAGGCCGGCTCTCGGCTCGATGGCGCGCTGCTGCGATCGGTCACCACAAAGCACGACAGCGGGCTTCAACTGATCGCCGCTCCGCCCGAGATGTTGCCGCTCGAGGTCATGATTGGCGACCAACTGCTCGGGATCGTCGACTCGGCCAAGCGCGAGTTCGGCTCAGTCTTGCTCGAACTCCCGACCAACTGGACCAACTGGACCCTGTCGCTGCTGGCTGGTTCCGACGTTGTGCTGCTGGTCACCGACCTTAGCGTCGCCAGTCTTCACCGCGCGCGCCGCCAGCTCGACCTCATCGCCGCACAGGAACTCGGCGAGCTGGACGTGCGCGTCATCGTCAATCGCTTCGACAAGTCGCAATACCGCACGCTCGGCGCCGATAACGTCCGTGATGCGCTCGGCCGCGACATTGCCTTCACATTGGTCAGCGATCCCGTGCTGATGCGCAGCGCGACCGAGCGCGGCGTGCCGATCGACGAGCTCAAGCGCAAGAGCCAGCTCGGCAAGGATCTCGACCGGATCGACGCCGGGCTGGCCGCCGCGCTGGGGCTCGAACGATGAGCCTGTGGCAGGTCCGCAAACCCGCGAAGGGTCATGTGCCCGAGGCTGAGGCCGAGGCCGAGCTGGCGCAGTCACGCGACCACCAGCGGCTGATGACGATGGGCGACGCCGGGGCGTTCGCCGCCCGCGACGCGCAAACCGACCTCAAGGTCGCGCTCCACCAGCGACTGCTTGACCTCATCAACCTGTCCGCGCTCGACCAGATGTCGCGCGAGCAGATCGAGGACGAGATCGGCGACATCATCCACGAAGAGCTGGCCAAACAGAGCCACGCGCTCAATCTGGTCGAGCGCAAGCAGCTGGTCGGCGATGTGCTCGACGAACTGCTCGGGCTTGGGCCGCTCGAGCCCCTGCTCAAGGACGGGACGATCACCGACATCCTCGTCAACGGCTATAATTCGGTGTTCGTCGAACGCTTCGGCAAGCTTGAGCCGACCCCGGTGCGGTTCAAGGACGAGCGCCATTTGCTGCGCATTATCCAGAAGATCGTGTCGGCGGTTGGGCGGCGCGTCGACGAAAGTTCGCCGATGGTCGATGCCCGCCTTGCCGACGGCAGCCGGGTCAATGCGGTTGTTCCGCCACTCGCGCTCGATGGCTCGCTGCTCTCGATCCGCAAGTTCGCCCGCGTGCCCATCTCGATGGCGCGGCTGATGGAAATCGGCAGCATCCCGCCACAGCTCGCCGAAGTGTTGCGCGCGGTTGTCGCGGCGCAACGCAACGTCCTCATCTCGGGCGGCACCGGTTCGGGCAAGACGACCCTGCTCAACGCCATGTCGGCCTATATCGACCCGAGCGAGCGGATCGTCACGATCGAGGATTCGGCCGAGCTCCAGCTCCAGCAGGTCCATGTCGCCAGGCTTGAGACGCGCCCCGCCAACATCGAGGGCAAGGGCGAGATTTCCCAGCGCGAGCTGGTCAAGAACGCGCTGCGCATGCGGCCCGACCGGATCATCGTCGGCGAAGTGCGCGCCGGCGAGGCGTTCGACATGCTCCAGGCGATGAACACCGGCCACGAAGGCTCGATGACCACGGTCCATGCCAACAATCCGCGCGACGCCCTGTCGCGCGTCGAGCAGATGATCGGGATGAGCGGGATCGACATCCCCGCGCGCTCGGCCCGTGCCCAAATCTCGTCGGCGATCCATATCGTCGTCCAGGTCAGTCGCCTGTCGGATGGTCGGCGCAAGGTGACCAGCCTGTCCGAATTGACCGGAATGGAGGGCGACGTCATCACCATGCAGGAAATCTTCCGCTATCGGCAGACCGGGGTCGGCCCCGAGGGCGAGGTCATCGGCCGGTTCGAGGCATGCGGCATCCGCCCGCGCTTCGCCGACCAGGTCAGCGCCCACGGCATCACGCTTCCTGCCGAGCTGTTCCGCCCCGATGCGAAGTTCGAATGATGACCGCAAGCTGGCTCAAGGCATTGTTTCTCGTCTGCGTGTTTGGCGCGGTAATGCTTGGCGTCGAGGCACTGATCTCGTGGGCCGCCTCGAACCGGTCACACGGCCAGGCGGTCAATCTTCGCCTCAAGCTCCTCCAGCAGGGCCATAGCCGCGCCGAGACGCGCACGCTGCTCAGGCGCGGGACGGGCGATTTCGCCGCCAGCATGCCGCCGCGCTTCGCGGCGATGGCCAACCGCCTCGAGCGCCTGCTTATCGCCAGCCAGCTAGATATTACCCCGGCGCGAGTCCTGCTCATCCTGGCAGTCGTGCCGACGATCCTGTTCGTGCTGATTCTGTTGCTGATGGTCAGCAAGGGGATAGGAATCAGTCCAGGACGCCTGCTTCTTGTCGCGACCATTGCCGGGCTGATCGGCGGCGTCATTCCGCTGTTGTTCCTGCAGTCCAAGGCCAACCGTGTGCGGCGCAAGATGCAGGACCAGTTCCCGGTTGCGCTCGACGTCTTCGTGCGCGGGCTCCGCGCCGGCCACCCGGTCGCCTCGGCGCTCGATCTGCTGACGGTCGAGATGGCCGACCCGATCGGCAGCGAATTCGGGCTGGTCGTCGACGAAGTGACCTATGGTGCCGATTTGCGCGACGCGATTGGCGCCATGGCCGATCGCTGGGGGATGGAGGACATGCGGATGTTCGTCGTCTCGCTATCGGTACAAAGCGAGACCGGTGGCAACCTCGCCGAGATCCTCGAAAATCTGTCGAAAGTCATCCGTGAGCGCGCGTCGATGATGATGAAGGTACGCGCGCTGTCGAGCGAAGGGCGGATGTCGGCGATCATGCTGACCGCATTGCCAATCATCGCGCTCGTTGCGCTGTTTCTGCTCAACCCGTCATTCTACCTCGATGTTGCCGGTGACCCCGCCTTCGTTCCCGGCTTCGGCGCGCTGATCCTCTTGTACCTCGTCGGATATTTCATGATCCGGCGAATGATCGACCTGAAGGTATGATGCCCCGATGACCGAACTCATTGCCCAGAACATCCTTCTCAAGCTGGCGCTGCTCGCCGGCTTGTTCGCGCTGGTCGCGGCGGCATCCTATGTCATCGCCTCGGCCTTCGCCACGCGCCAACTCACGCGCCAGCGGTTGGTCGGTGACGCGTCCAATGAGTCCGCAGCCAGCGTCAGCGCCGGAACCCTGCGTCCTCGCGACAATGCCGGCGCTTGGATCAAACTGGTCAACGCGGTCGAAAAGTCAGGATTGTCGCTGGTCGATACCAAAGACCATATTCTGCGGCAAAAGCTTATCGCGGCGGGCTACAAGCAACCCGCCGCGCCTCGCGTCTATACGCTCATCCGACTGATCATGGTGATTGGCCTGCCGCTGCTTGTCTTCGTGATGATGAAGTTGGCCGGTTCTTCGCCGGGCCTGGTCCGGCTGTATTTTACATTGATGATCGCCGCAGTATTCGCCCTTTATGCCCCCGCGCTGTTCATCAAAGCCAAGGCCGACCGCCGCCAGCAGGCGCTGATCAATGCCTTTCCTGACGCGCTCGACCTGATGCTGGTGTGCGTCGAAGCGGGGCTTGGACTCGAAGCCGCCTTCGCCCGCGTTGGCCAGGAGATGACCGGATCGCACCCGCTGCTCGCGGAACTGCTCGGCACCGTTGTGCTCGAGCTTCGCGCCGGGCGAAGCCGTGAGGACGCGCTTCGCCGCATGGCCGACCGCGCCGGCGCCGATGAAATCCGCGCCTTCGCGACTCTGCTGATCCAGTCGACCCTGCTCGGCTCGTCGATCGCCCAGACGTTGCGCGTCTACGCGTCCGAAATGCGCGAGCGGCGGCGGATGCGCGCTGAGGAGAAGGCACATCGCCTGCCGGTTCTGCTGTCGATCCCGCTTGTCGCGTGCATGTTGCCGGTGATGATCGGGGTGCTGATGCTTCCGGCCGCGATCCGCGTCGTGAGGACGCTTATTCCCGCGCTTCAGGGGACACATTGAAATGAATTCTTCGCGCACCGCAGCCGTCCTTGCCGCCGTCACGCTGGTGACGGCGTGCGCAAGCCCGAAGATGGTCGAGATCCGTCCACTCGGCGCGCGGCCGACCGCCGTGGCACCGGGCTCGTCGCGCGTTGCTGAGGGGCGCGGACAGCTCGCGCTCGGCGATGCCGGGCTTGCGCTCGAATCATTCCGACGCGCGCTCGCCGAAGATCCGCAAAGCGTTGCTGCACTTCAGGGTATGGCGGCCAGCTATCAGCTGATGGGCCGGTTCGACTTGTCGGGCCGCTATTACGAACAGGCACTGGCGGCCGCGCCGCACGACCGCGAAACACTTGGTGCGCTGGCCGCTTCGCTCGCCGCGCAGGGTCTTGACCAGCAGGCCGCCGCAGTCCGCGGCGAAATGGCGCCGGTGGCCACAACAAGCGATGCCGCTCATCCCGCACTTGTCACCCTGATTCTGCCGCCGGCGCGTCCGCTCGAAGTCGCAGCCGAACCCGTAACGGCGCGACAGCTTATCGGTATCGGACCGCGCCTCGAACGACTGTCGTTCGGCGAAGTTGCGCTGATTACCCTGCCGACGACGGCGCCGCTGGCTCCTTCAGTGAGATGGAGCGCTGACCTTACGGCACCCGCCACGCGGACGGCCAAGCCGGCGCTTGCCACCATCCTTCTCCTCAATGCCGCGCGCCGCCAAGGGCTTGCCGCGCAAGCGCGCACCGTGCTCGAGCGCCAGGGCTGGCGCGGGATCGCCATCGGCGATGCCCCGCATACCCGCCTTGCCAGCGTTGTGCTCTATCCTGCCGGTCATGAAGCTGCCGCGCGTCGCCTTGGCATTCGGTTTAAAACTACGCCACGACGGCAAGTCGGCGCGGGCCGTGAAATCGTCGTGCTGCTCGGGCGCGACGCATTCGCCCGAGGGCCAAATACCCGCGCGGGATGATCGTTGTGCTCGCCCTGCTGCTTGCGTCGAGCGCTACACCCGACGCAACGCTTTCCGACGCCCGGCAGGCGCTTGCTGCGGGCCGAACCGAACAGGCCAGCCTGATGGTCGACGCAGCCGTGGCCCGCGGTGTGAATGGGCCATCCGTCGACGGGTTGCTGGCGGACATCGCTTTCGTATCGGGGCATGACGCTGATGCTGCGGCGCGTTATGCAAGGCTGGCAGCGGCCAACCCGGCCGACGCGCTGTTGGCGGAGCGCTCGGGAATTGCCGCGCTTCGCAGCGGCGATACAAAAAACGCGGCGCGCTTGCTGTCCACGGCGTCGCGCTTCAAGAATGCCTCGTGGCGCGTGTGGAACGCGCTGGGGGTCACCTGCGACATGGCACGCGACTGGAACGGCGCCGATGCGGCCTATTCGCGGGCGCTGGCACTGTCCCCCAATGAGGCCTCGATTTTGAACAATCGCGGCTGGTCGCAAATTCTGCAAGGTCATTGGACGCAAGCCAGCGTGCTGCTCGAGAATGCTGCCCTCCAGTCGCCGACCACCCCGCGAATTCGCGACAATCTCCAGCTTCTTCGCTCGGCGATTGCGCAGGATTTGCCGGCGCGCCTTTCGCGCGAGACTGACGAGCAGTGGGCGGCACGCCTCAATGATGCCGGCGTTGCGGCAATGCTGCTGCACGATCGATCGCGCGCAATCGCCGCTTTCTCGCGAGCCATTGCCGCCCGAGGCAGTTGGTACCAACGAGCGGCTAACAACCTTGCCATGGCCAAAGCGGCGCCGTGAACCTGGTCAGCACCGCGCCCTCGTGGCTCATCGTCATCCTAGCTCTGTTTCTCCTCGCCGCGGCGGTCGAGGACGCCTGGCGCCTGCGAATCGCGAACCTGACCTGTCTCGGCATCGCGGTCAGCGCCTTGGTAGCAATGGGGCTCAACGGATTTGGCCTGTCTCTTTGGCAAAACGCACTGGTCTTCGCGAGCCTACTCGCGCTCGGAACCGCCGTGTTTGCGACCGGCAACATTGGCGGAGGTGATGTCAAACTGTTCGCCGTAACCGGCTTATGGTTTAGCCTGTCGGCTGCGGTATGGATGCTGGCGACGATTTTCCTCGCCGGTGGCGCACTTGCCGTAATCATGCTTTCGACCCGCAGCATTCGTTCGCGGCTGGCGGGGAAGGGTCGCGCGCCTCGCGGCAAAATCCCCTACGGGATAGCGATCGTTGCAGGCGCGGCGATCGTGATGACGGTCCAGTATCGCTCGAAGACCACGCTTTACGACCGCCTTCATTTGCCCGCTCCGGGCGGTGCCTATCAATCTCAACCTTGAGGGGCGCTGACCGGCTTGCTCCTGTTCAACACCAGTCTATCTGAGGACGGTCGATCAGATCGATGTCGAATTGATCTTACTCGGCAAGCATATCAATGCCCACTTCAATACGCGAATGATACCGAAGTCACAGCCGTCGAGGCAGCCCGACCTTCAGGCTGACCGATTCCCAGGAATTAAAATGGTGGAGCCGTGGGGGGACGACGTCCGCCCTTGCAAACCCATCAAATCCCACGTTTTCTTTGTCCCGCTACCCGACGTGTGTGGCAGCGATGTGTGACACTTACAAGCGGTTTCATCGTCAACATGCCCCCCGGTCACGAAGGGTAGAAATGGCGCAACCGCGCCCTTGAGGACATCTGTTTCACGCTTGCTTACCCCCCTCGCGAAGCTCACACGGGGTGATGCTTCGCTCTGATGATGAGACGGGGTGTTGGGACGATCAAAAGCAAGTCATCCTTTGCGTGCTACCGCCCAAGCATGTGGGGGTTGTTGGCAAATAGCGGCTTCCCATACCGCCCCCGGAACCGCGCGATCAGTTCTGCTTCGACCTCGACAGGCACTCTGCCGGGTGTTTCCTTCCAAGCGATCTTGAGGAGTTCCGGGCGAGGAAGCTGCCAGATCAATCGTCCGCCCAATGGCCGATGGGCTTGCCCGCGCCGAAGTCAGCGAACTGCCTGATCCTGCGACGAAGCTGGTCGGCCTTGCCGATGTAGACGACTTCTGCGTCATCCACCCAGTTCGACGTTAGTGACGCTACATCGACAGAGGGGTCTTTACCCTTGAACCGGCCTGCCGGGCTCGTGTCGGGGAATGTAGCCGAGCGCCCGCCATCATTAGGACACGACGTATAGACCGCCCGAGGTGGGACACAGGCTGCTATCACGGGCGTCAGCGAAAGACAGCCAGCCCGTGAAGCCTTCGCTCTCTAGCGCGGCTCTGTCGAACCGTATGACGGCCATCTACAATCTGTTTCGATCAAGGCCAGCGACGTTGAAGGTAAGCTGTTTAGAGCCGTCCTGATAAAACGGGACTTCTATCGTGACCTTCTTTGCTTTCGCTATGCCATCGACCATTGAAGCGGGCTGCCCGGCAAGAGGCTCGAAATTAGAAGCGATATAGAGGGATTTGCTGTTTCCGTCCTCCGGCTCTCGGCACCGGTATTGATAAACAGGACCATCATCAAACTTCACTGATAGCATGTCGCCACTGCGACAAGTGAACTGACCTTTTGTGACCGACAAAGTGGCTTCACCGGCAGATGACCAAACCGTGAGTTCCGCAGTGTTCTCTCCGTCATAGGGCGGAGACAGGTTGAGGTCAGTCGGGCTTTTCAACGTTGCCCATTTCGTCACCTCGCCGCGCATCTCGTCCCTTTGCGAACCGTATTCCCATGAAGCCGATTGATATAGTTCCGAGTTTGTAGTCGAAGGCATTGCTGTCGAGGGACCGGACGAGCGATTATTCGCAGCAATCACAAAAGCGATAGCGAGGCCGCCCACGATGTAGGGTAGCCATTTTGGCCGCTCGCGGCGAAACGCTCCAGCGATGGATAGACCAACTGTTACCATTACCGGCAGTGACAGGAGCAGGTATGGTGTGAACAGGCAAAGAAAGAGCGTTGCGGCGGCGATTATGCTGCAAACGGGACGCCGACCAACCTCCGCTGGCGTTCCTGTCCAAGCCGCTTCGTTCATTACAATCCCCCGTCAAATCGATCCGCCTTCTACGAGGGGATCATTGAAAAAAGGATTACGACTGGGTGCGCGCTCATTAGGGGACCGAAAGTGGGGGACACACACTCCAAGCCTAACCTGCGTCGTGATTTGTCCTAGGCTCAGGACTCGTTGATCAGAGCCAGAAGATGACGGTTGCGGCGAGTGCGATAGCGGAGAAGAAGACGGTCGGGCAGCGGTCGTATCGAGTGGCGACGCGGCGCCAGTCTTTGAGCCGACCGAACATGATCTCGAT
>JBBQDG010000040.1:0-22050 GCA_038319435.1 Sphingomonadales bacterium
CGCTTCCAGCGTCGATGACGCTCGCGCTGCCGACCTCCGTCACCAGGCTTATAGCTGATCCGCATCGCATCACTCGCCTGGAGACCGATCGGATCACGCCGCAATACACCTCGTCCGGGGCATCCGACGCGCAAATCGCCGATGGTAGCGCTCGCTCGAACACCGGCCGAAAACCGCTTTCCCCATAGGCCACCGATCGTGGACCGCGGCTTCCTGCTTTGGAGGATATCGTACACCTGCCGGTGCCCGATATCCTTCACACAAGCAGACACGCGATTTTCCTGTCCTACAGCTCCCTCACTGTGAGATAATCTACGCCACGAGTCGTTCTCAATTGCTCTTTCTCACCATCCGAATATGCCCTCGCCGCAACTGCGACGTTACCGTGAACATTGTGAACATTCGCGGGTCGGGAGCGACTTTACAAGCAAGCGCCGAGGGCTCACTTTAACCTGACCTTCCGACCCGCCGGTCAGGCCGCCGTATCGATCCCCAACTCGCCCAGCTTGCGGTACAGCGTCGAGCGCCCGATCCCCAGCCGCCGCGCAACTTCGGTCATGCGGCCGCGGTAATGGCCGATCGCGAGGCGGATCACGTCGGCCTCGATCTCCTCCATGCTGCGGACGTGGCCGTCGGGACGGAACAGCGTGACGGGCGAGGCGGCGGCAAGCGCGGCGTCCTGGTTCGACGCGCTCAGCTGGGGCGCAAAGTCGTTCTTGCGGCCGGTAAAGCGCGACTGGATTGCGATGTGCGGGAAATGTTCGGCGGTAAGGCCCGATTCGGCCTGGAGCGCGGCGCGGAACAGGACGCCGGCAAGCTGGCGGACGTTGCCCGGCCAGCCGTAGCGCATCAGTACGGCGAGCGCGTCATTGCCGATCGACAAGGTACGCATTCCCGGTTGGCTCGCGTGGCGGGCGAGCAAGTGGCGGGCAAGCGCGGGGATGTCGCCGCTGCGGTCGCGCAACGGGGGGATAGTGACGCTGGTGCTGCCGAGGCGCGCGGCGAGGCCGGGGTGGAGCTTGTCGAGCACCGGGCGCGACGAGGTGGCGATGATGCGGACGTCGACCGAGGTCGAGCCGTTGCAGCCGACCGGGCGAACTTCGCCGGTGGCCAGGACGCGGTCGATCGCGGCCTGCGTTTCCTCGGGCAGCGCGCCGACTTCGTCGAGCAGCAATGTGCCGCCGTCGGCTGCGACCATCCGCCCGATCTTTTCGGAGAAGGCGCCGGGGAAGGCGCCGGGGACGTGGCCGAACAGCTCGCTGTCGATGATGTTGGCGGGGACCGCCTTGCAGTCGAGCGTGATCAGCGGGGAGCGGGCGCGGAGCGAGGCGGCGTGGATGGCGCGCGCGAAAGTTTCCTTACCGGCACCGGGCTCGCCGATGATCACGATCGGTAGCCGGTTGCGCGCGGCCTTGGCGGCGACCGCCAGCGCGGCGCGAAAATCGGGCGCGGCACCGACCAGTTCCTCCAGCGGCAGCGGTTCGAGCAGTTTTTCCGACAGCGGCGCCAATTCGCCGGCCGCTCGTCGGCGGTCGGCATTGGCGGTGAGCGCATCGAGCAGGCGCTCAGGCGCAACGGGCTTGACCAGGTAATCCGAGGCACCTGCACGCATTGCTTCGAAGGCGAGCGAGCGTTCGTCGGCGTCAGCAAGGACGAGGACGGGCAGCTCGGCGCGGCAACTGCGCAGGGCGGCGATCAATGACGGACCGTCTTCGGCGCGCCACGTTGTCAGCAGCGCTGCCTGGACATCGCGGCCGTGCGGGCCCTGGAGCAGCCCGACCGCGGTTTCGGTGTCGGCCGCGCCGACCACGCTCCATCCTGCACGGGCAGCGATCGCCGAGACGAGGCGACGCTCGGCGGCGTCGGCGTCGACTAGCAGCAGGGAACGATGGGATTGGTCGCTCATATTCCTCCGATCGCCCGACCATAGCGGGGACAGGTAAAGGCCGACTTAAAAGCGCTTGGGGCCGGCGCGTGCTGTTGTTATGGCAGCGGCACGTTCGATCAAAAAAGGAACAGGCCATGGCCGCGGATAGAGTGCAGCAACAAGGTGCGAGCGGGATGGACCTGCCTGCACATCGTCGTAACTACGACGGCTTTCTCAAGGTCTTGCGTCGTTCGACGATTGCCGTCGCGATCGTCGCGGCGATCGTCATCCTGATCATTTCGAGCTGAACGCCGTGAAGATCGCGGTCCTCAAGGAAGCGCCCGGCGAGACGCGCGTCGCCGCGATTCCCGAGACGGTGAAGAAGTTCGCAGCGCTGGGCGCGACTGTCGCGATCGAGCGCGGCGCGGGTGATGCCGCGAGCATTTCTGATGCCGCCTTCGCCGAAGCCGGGGCGTCGATGGAGGATCGCGCGAGCTTGCTCGATGACGCCGACATCATCTTATGCATCGCAGGGCCCGACGAACTGTCAGGGGTAAAGCAGGGCGCCTTGCTGATCGGCGCGCTTGATCCCTTACGGCGCGGGGACGCGGTCAAGGGCTATGCCGACGTGGGGCTCGAGGCGCTGGCGATTGAGTGGATGCCGCGGATCACGCGCGCGCAGTCGATGGATATCCTGTCGTCACAATCAAATCTGGCCGGCTACAAGGCGGTCGTCGATGCGGCCTCGGCCTATGGTCGTGCCTTCCCGATGATGATGACCGCGGCGGGCACGGTCAGTCCCGCGAAGCTGTTCGTGATGGGCGTAGGGGTCGCCGGGCTGCAGGCAATCGCGACGGGGCGACGGCTGGGCGCGCAGGTCAGCGCGACCGACGTCCGATGGGCAACTAAGGAGCAGATCCAGTCGCTCGGCGCCAAGCCGATCTTCGTCGAAAATGTCGCCGGGATCGAAGGCGAGGGCGCGGGCGGCTATGCCGGCGAGACGTCGGACGAATATAAGGCGGCGCAGGCCGAACTCGTGTCGAGCCACATTGCCAAGCAGGACATCGTCATAACGACGGCGCTGATCCCGGGACGACCCGCACCGCGGCTGGTCAGCGACGCACAAGTGGCGACGATGCGACCGGGAAGCGTGATCGTCGATCTCGCGGCCGAAGCTGGTGGCAATGTCGAGGGCTGCGTGGTGGGCGAGACGGTCGAACGCCACGGCGTGAGGATCATCGGTACGCGCAATCTGGCGGCGACGCTGGCAGCGGACTCGTCGGCGTTATTCTCGCGCAACCTCTATAATTTTCTGGCTGCATTTTGGGACAAGGAAGCGGGTCAACCGGTGCTGCTGGACGACGACGAGATTGTGAAGGCGATCCGCCTGACCAAGGACGGCAAGGTCGTCAGCGAGCGGTTGCTCGTTCCAGTCTAGGCGTCGCGTCCGACAATCGCAGGCACAAAAAAAGCCGCCTCGGCACGAGAGCGGCTTTTCCTGTCATTGGTCAGACGATCGAACGATCGCCTTGCGTTCAACCGTTCGAGCCGCCTGAACCCTCGCCATGGCCGAGGAGCCAATTCCACAAACTGAAGCGTGTTTGCTTCTTCATCATGTATCCCCTTGTTGGTCACGCGACTCAATTCGCGCTCCCGGGGATATTAACCATAAATAACTTGGTTAGCAAACCATTAAGGTTTTAAGCCACCCGAAGTCCTCGTTCAACTTTCAAGCGTTTGAGAACATTGCGCAAACTTGTTGCGCGTCCAATGATGAAACCTTGCGCGAGGTCGCAACCCATCGTTGTAAGCAGCTCAAGAGTCTCACGATCCTCGACCCCTTCGGCGACCACGATTCGGCCCAGTGAATGGGCCAGGGCGATGGTCGACTGGACCATCACCCGATCGCTGCGATTGTCGCGAAGAGACTTTATGAAGCTTTGGTCGATCTTGATTTCTGCTGCCGGCACCTTCTTGAGATAGTCGAGCGTAGAAAGCCCCGTGCCATAATCGTCGATCGAAATCTTCACGCCGAGATCGCGCAGGCGGTTGAGCATTTCGATGTCCTGCCCGGTACCGGCCAGTGCGGCAGTCTCGGTAAGCTCGAGGATCAATTGTGACGGAGGTAACCCGTGGCGAGCAAGGCAGTCGCCGACACGGCGCGGCAAGTCCGGATCGTTGAGAAGCCGGGCCGAGAGGTTGACGGCAAGCGCGAGCGTTCGACCCTCACGGTGGGCGAGCGCCACGGCCGAAACCGCCTGATCGAGAATGTGATCGGTCAGTTTTTCGATTCGGTCATGCTGCTCGGCCGCGCCGATGAATTCGATGGGGCTGATCGGACCTTTCTCAGGATGGGTCCAGCGGGCAAGCGCTTCGACCCCAATGATTTCGTTTCTCGCGAGGTCAAGCTTGGGCTGATAGGCAACCCACACCTCCCCCTTCTCGATCGCGTCGTCGAGTTGGCTGAGGAGCGATAGCTTCCAAGATGCGTCGGCAAGTCGCGCCGGATCGTGATATTTCCACTTCAGCCCTTCGGCTTCGGCTTCGTCCGCTGCAACCAGGGCGCTTCCCAAGCGATTGGACGCGGCGCGGCCACTGCCGATATCGACCCCGAAACTGATCATGACGTCGTAATGCTGACCGCGCACCTTGACCGGACTACGGAACAGCGCATGGAGTGCTTCCAGGTGATGGCCGAGCGCCAGACCCGGCTCCGCAAACCACGCAAACAGTCCCTCGTCTCCGTGATACAGCCGCCGCCCCGCCGCTCCGACGCAGAGGCGCGCGGTGATCTGATCGGTCAGCAGCCGCTCGGTGTCCTGTGGCAGCGCCGAAGCGATTTCGGCGTAATTGTGCAATCGCGCCACGACGAGAGGTCGCTCTCGCGATAAAGCGTCCGCGCGCAACGCCATCAGGTTCGGCAGACCACTCACGTCGTTGACTTCACTGCGGTTTCGCAATCGAGCCCAGTTCAACTGTCCGGCCAACAGAGTAAGGACTGCGACGGCGGGACCGATTTTGACGAAGATCAGTTGGGCCTGCAGCGGTTCGGGGACTATCAGCATAAGCATAGCGCCTCCCGCGAGCAGGAGGTTCTGAAAAAGGGCTCGCCGGGTGACGAGCGCCAGAGCGCCGATAACGGCACTGAGCATGAGTGCCGGTAGCCATCCAAGGTCGATCGGACGATCCCTGATCAGCGTCTCTGCCCCCATCGCATGAATGTAGACTCCTCCCATGCGCCCGTAACCGGGAAGAAAATATTGATCGCCCAACGTGTCGGTCGTCGTTCCGATGAAGGCGATCCTTCCCGAAATGAGATGCGGGGAAACTTTTCCGTCGATGACATCGGCCGCCGACACAGAGAGAAAGGATTTGGGATCGACCGAATAATCGATCGGAAAGGTGGAATCAGGCCACACCTTCCAACCCGCGGCGCTCGTTGCCAAGCTGGGAATCCGCGATCCGTTCAGGCTCACACCATAGCGCAATTCTCTCACCCGATTTTGGAAGTCGTAATCGAGCATCAGGTTCGCAAGCTTCGTGTGTTGCGAGAATTCAGCCAGCGGGATCAGGCGAGCTGTGCGATCGCGCGCCAATCCGATCGGCAACGTCACCCGACCCGACTTTTTCAATGATTTTTTGAACGCTGCGTCGCCAGCGGGATCACCACGATAAGCGAACATGATGTCGAAATTGATCGAGCGCGCACCCATTCGAGTCAATTGATCGACCAGCTTTGCATGCGATGCCCGCGACCAGGGCCAGTTGCCCACCTTGCGCAGGCTCGCATCGTCGATCTTGACGATGACGATGTTGTCGCTGGCCCGATGTTGGTTGAATCCCGCCCAGGTCGATTGAGTCACGGAGTCTATGGGCAGAGTCACGTCCAGCAACCCGATGATCAGGCCAGCAAGCAGCGTCCACAACAGCAATCGCTTAGGCGATGCCGGCTTCTTTCGCTTCGGCCGATCAGGTCCCGCCTGCTGGCGCACGTCATTCCCTTCGTGATGCTCCCACTCGCTAAGCCGATAAAGGTTAGGATTTTGGAAACTTCGATCCGCAGCGTCTGTTAATTGCGCCGTTACGGCTCGACAGCGGCGGCCCCGCGCGCCAAGGAATGACCGACCGCGCGCATGGGAGGGCATCTTGGACTTTATCTCGATCCTGTCGATTTTCGTCCTGGCCTGCTTCGTCGGCTATTTCGTGGTGTGGTCGGTGACCGCGGCGCTCCACACCCCGTTGATGGCGGTGACCAACGCCATTTCGAGTGTGATCATCGTCGGCGCGCTGATCGCCAGCGCCGCCGCCGGGAGCGCAACGTCGAAATGGCTCGGCTTGCTTGCCGTGACCCTGGCGTCGGTCAATATCTTCGGCGGGTTTGCGGTGACGGCGCGGATGCTGGCGATGTACAAGAAGAAGGAGCGCTAGGACGTGGCGCCCGACGCTCACACAGATATGATCTTCAGCATCTCCGAAAGCTGGGTGGCGCTCGCCTATCTCGTTGCGGGCGGCTGTTTCATTCTCGCCCTGCGCGGCCTGTCGAGCCCGGTTACCAGCCAGCGCGGCAACCGCCTTGGCATGATCGGCATGGCGATTGCCGTGCTGACGACGCTGCTGACCCACGGTATCGCCTCGATTAGCGAAATACTCGTCGCGATCGCGGTCGGCGGCGGCATCGGGCTTGTTACCGCGCGGCGAATCCAAATGACCGCGATGCCTCAGCTGGTCGCAGCGTTTCATAGCTTAGTTGGCCTGGCTGCAGTGCTGGTCGGGGTGGCCGCTTATCTCAACCCCATCGCTTTCGGTATCGCCACGCTCATTTGCCCGGAGTCAGGGCCGCCATGCTTCGCCATGGAAATTCATCAGGCAAGTCGTATTGAACTCGGTCTTGGCGTTGCGATCGGCGCGATCACCTTCTCGGGATCGGTGATCGCTTTCCTTAAACTCAACGGCAACATGTCGGGCGCGCCCATCCTGCTGCCGCTGCGGCATATCCTCAACCTTGGTACACTGGTCGCGATTCTTGGGCTGATCGGCTATTTTACCCAAGATCAGGCGCCGTGGGTGTTCTGGACGCTGACCGCGCTCTCGTTCGCGATCGGCTTCCTGCTGATCATCCCAATCGGCGGGGCTGACATGCCGGTCGTGGTGTCGATGCTCAACAGCTATTCGGGCTGGGCCGCGGCGGCGATGGGCTTCACGCTCCATAACAGCGCGATGATCATCACCGGCGCGCTGGTCGGATCGTCGGGCGCGATCCTCAGCTACATCATGTGCCGGGCGATGAACCGCAGCTTCATCAGTGTCATTGCCGGGGGCTTTGGCGCGGTGGCGGGTGGCCCAGTGGGCGAGGTCATCGACCGACCCTACAAGCGCGGCTCGGCCGAGGACGCCGCCTTCCTGTTGCAACAGGCCGACCAGGTGATCATCGTTCCCGGCTACGGCATGGCGGTAGCGCAGGCCCAGCATGTGCTTCGCGAGATGGGCGATCAGCTCAAGAAGCAGGGCGTGCGCGTCAAATACGCAATTCACCCGGTCGCTGGCCGTATGCCGGGGCATATGAACGTGCTGCTCGCGGAGGCCAACGTGCCCTATGACGAGGTGTTCGAGCTCGAGGACATCAATTCGGAGTTCGCGCAGACCGACGTCGCCTTTGTCATCGGCGCCAACGATGTCACCAACCCCGCAGCCAAGACCGACAAGACCTCGCCGATCTACGGCATGCCTGTGCTCGATGTCGAGAAGGCGCGGACCGTGCTGTTCATCAAGCGCTCGATGGGCGGGGCGGGCTATGCCGGGGTCGATAATGAATTATTCTATCGCGACAACACCATGATGCTGCTCGCCGACGCCAAGAAGATGGTCGAGGAAATCGTCAAGGCGCTGGGCTAGCCGAGTTAATGCAATGCAGGCTCGTTAAGCTCTTGGATTAACAGCTCCCGTCGCTAAGCTTCTGACTTCGGCATTGCGCGCTGCGGCGGGAGAGGGCGGACTTGAGAAAGCTTGGGATCATCGGCGGGACGAGCTGGGCTTCGACCGCGCTTTATTACGACCAGATCAATCGTGGTGTCGCGGCGCGGCTCGGCGGGCTGCACAGCGCGCCGTTAGCCATTGAAAGCCTCAACTTTGCCCCAGTCGCCGCGATGCAGAAGGCAGACGACTGGGCGGGGGTGGCAACAGTCGCGATCGAAGCCGCGCGGCGGCTGCACGATGCCGGCTGCGACGCGCTGCTGCTGGCTTCGAACACGATGCACAAGGTTGCGCCCGCGGTGGCGGAGGTCGTCGACTTGCCGCTGATTGATATTGCCGATGCCACTGCCCGATCGCTCGTCTCGGAGCATCGTACGCGGATCGCCCTGCTCGGCACCCGCTTTACCATGACCGAGCCGTTCGCTCGCACCGCCTATGAATCGCAGGGGATCGCGGTTCACGCGTTGAGCGACGAATGGCAGCGCGAGGTCGACCGTATCATCTACGAGGAACTCGCCGCCGGACGCGTGGTGCGCGACAGCCAGCGCAAGTTGAAGACGTTGATCACCGAACTGGGCAAGCAGAAAGTACAGGCGGTGGTCCTGGGCTGTACCGAACTGGTGCTCGCGGTCGATGTCCGCGCCAATGTCCTGCCGGTTTACGATACTACCGCTATCCACGCCCGCGCTGCAGTCGAATGGATACTCGATGGCGAAGCGGTAGCCGAACGCCAGGCCGCCTGACCGGTCAGTCGTCGATCCGCGTTCGGCGGCGATCTATCAGCCAGATGACAAGGGCGATCACCAACCCTGCGCCCGTCCCGCGCAATATGCCGAGCATGGGCTGGCCGACGCTCAGGCCCCACGTCGCGCCGGCGAGGATTGCCAGCATGAGGAACAGGCCGCCCGCGTGGCTGCTTCGCATCAACATGCACCGCCTGTGACAGAAGCAGCGGACGGACGCCACCCCGCGACGTGGTTGATAAGGCGCTAACGACGCTTGTGCGCGGTCCGCAAACGGGTCGCGGGTTAATCGGCGAGGATGGAACCACTTTTCATCAGCGACCGCGCGGCAATTGCCGACGCAGCGGGCCTCATCGAGACCTATGGCGACGACGCGGGCTTTGAAGCGGCCGCGCGTGCCCATGCCAGCCGCGATGCCGGTAACGTCCAGCGCTTCTGCCACTGGCGCCAGATCGAGCGGGTCATCGCCAATTTGGCCAGCAACGAGGTTGTCGGCAGCGTTCACTAGGCGCTAGGCTGTTCCAAACTGGGGAGCATGCCGAGTGAAGAATTGGAATGTCCGCAAGATCGTCGTCGCGCGCGAGGACATGCCCGAGCACCACCGGTTGGCGCGGTCGCTGTCGTGGCCGCACCTCGTCGCGCTTGGGGTTGGGGCGATCGTCGGCACGGGTATCCTGACCCTGATCGGGGTCGGCGCGGCCAAGGCCGGGCCGTCGGTCATCCTGTCGTTCGCCATCGCCGGGCTGATCTGCGCCTGTGCCGCGCTGGCCTATGCCGAAATGGCGACGATGATCCCGGCGTCGGGATCGGCCTACACCTATAGCTATGTCGTGTTCGGCGAGCTGATCGCGTGGATCGTGGGCTGGTCATTGATCCTCGAATATAGCCTGGTCGTCAGCGCGGTCGCAGTCGGCTGGTCGGGCTATGCAGCGGGGTTCTTGACGAGCGTCGGCGCAGGGTTGCCGATGGCGCTCACCAACGGGCCCGAGCTTGGCGGGGTGTTCAACGTGCCAGCCGTGTTCATCATTGCGGTTGTGGCGGCGCTACTTTGTGCTGGAACGCGCGAGAGTGCGACGCTCAATGCCGTACTTGTGGTCGTGAAGATGCTCGCCTTGGCGCTATTCATCATCGTCGCGCTGCAGTCGTTCCACGCTGCCAACTTCCATCCGTTCATGCCCAACGGCTTCTCTAGCCATGTCGGGGTGGGGGTCGACGGCAAGCCGGTCGAGGTCGGCGTGATGGCCGCAGCGGCGATCATTTTCTTCGCCTTCTACGGGTTCGACGCGATCGCCACCGCCGCCGAGGAAGCCAAAGATCCCGACCGCGATCTGGCGATCGGCATCGTCGGGTCAATGGTCGCCTGCGTCGCGATCTATATGGCGGTCGCCGCGGCAGCAATCGGCGCGCTGGCTTACACCCGTTTCGCCAATTCGCCCGAGCCGCTAGCGCTGATCCTGCGCGAGATCGGACAGGGCTGGGCGGCGCGGATCCTCGGGCTGTCGGCAGTGGTCGCCTTGCCGACGGTAATCCTCGCCTTTCTGTTCGGCCAGAGCCGCATCTTCTTCACGATGGCGCGCGACGGGCTGCTACCACAAGGCTTGGCGCGGGTATCGAAGCGCGGGGCGCCGGTGCGGATCACCATCTTCACCGCAGTTGTCGTCGCGATCATCGCCGCGATCTTTCCGCTCAACGAGATCGCCGCGCTGGCGAACGCCGGAACGCTCACTGCCTTCGTCGCGGTGTGCGCCGCGATGCTGACCATGCGCCGCCGCGAGCCCGACCGCGAGCGTAGCTTCCGCGCGCCCGCGCCGTGGCTCATCGGCATCGTCGGGATTCTCGGTTGCGCCTATTTGTTCTGGAGCTTGCCGGTGAAGACCCAGACCTATTTTCTGGGATGGAACCTGGTCGGGCTGGTCGTGTACCTCATTTACGGTGGTCCCCGCGCTGAGAGGGCGAGGGAAAGCGTCAGCGTGACGCGTTAGCGATTTATCAAGCGATCTTCGATCAACCGCGCGAGCTCGCGGCCGCGCTCGAAATAGCTGTAGGCTGGGACAGCGCGCGCATGGCCGCGGGCGGCGACGGCTTGCCGCTCAACTGGATTTGCCAGCCAATATCGACACTTGGCAATCAACTCTTCCGGCGACGCGAACGTGTCGATTTCGGACGGGACGTCGTAGAGCGAGCGGATCTCGTCATTGTCGATATGCAGCATGAACCTGCCGCACGCCGGAATCTCGAAGCTGCGGGTGGAAACGAGATCGGCGAAACCGGTCTTCGCATCTTCGCCCATGTGGAATGCCAGGTTGATCTTGGCGGAAGCAACTTCCGCAGCATAATAGTCACCGCTCAATGCCGTTGCGGACAAAGAGCGCTCGAGCGCCGTCCCGCGCGCATGGTCGAACCAGAGGTAACCGACGACGCGGATCACGGCATCGGGCATGGCCTCGGCGAGTGTCACCATCAACGCCGCCTTTCGAGGGCTGGCGTTGCCGATATAGAGGATGTCGACGGGCAGTGGGTTGGGCGCAACAACCGGCCGGTGGACCTCGCCGCTGTAGCCGTGATGGACGAAGGCGACTGCTTCGGCGGGCATGATCTTCGACAGCGGTTCGAGATGGAAGGACTTGGTGGTGGCGACCAGATCATAGTCGGCCATGGCTTCGATCGGCACGTCGTTGAAATGATAGTCAGGGTAATAATTGACGAGGTTCGTACCCCGCAGACGCAACGCGGCAAGCGTTTCCTGGTGAATTCCAACGCCTTTGACCGTCAGGAAAACGTCGGGATCGTGAGCCTGGGCAGATGCCAGGATGGCGCGCTGGAGAGCATTCAGCCGCTCACGGTGTCGCAACCGGTTCTCCACGCGGGACAGCAAGCTATGACCCGGCACCAAATATTGCCGGATTTCGATCTCATCGACCCGCCAGCCGGCGCTTCGTAGGCCGGGGACTATGCCGCGAGCCGTCGCGCCAGGCCAGAACTCGCTGGCGAGGATTGCGCGGACCGCGGTCGCGGTCACTATTCCAACACCTTCGCCGCCCGCAGTGCCGAGCGAATACCGACAATGTCTTGGGCATACCCCCACCCTGAGACGATCTTCCGGCTCTCGTTACCCATCGCGCTCGTTTTTTCGGGATCACTGACAAGGTCACGCAGGACTTCGGTCAGTTGCGAAACGTCACCTGCATCGATCAGTCGGCCATTAACGCCTTCGTGCACCAGGTCTGGGACCGACCCGACTTCGCGCGAAGTGACGATGGCAAGCCCCGCACCCATCGCTTCATTGATGATGAGACCCCACGGCTCGTTATCCGCAGGCAAGATGAAAATGTCGCTCGCCCCCAATATAGGGGGCAGTTCGGTCTGGTTCAGAAATCCGGTAAACAGAGGCGGTGAACCGGGAAAGTCGGCGGCGCGCTGGCGCAGAAAGTCTTCCATTTCCCCCGTGCCCACGAACAGCAGGTCGAAGTCGAGTCCTTCGTTGCGAAGGTTGCGCGCTGCTTCGAGCAAATCGTCGGGATGCTTGCGCCGCGTCAGCTTCGATGCGTAGATTAGCAATGGCACATCGTCGCGGGCGCCCAGCTTGAGCCTGACGGCGGAGCGTTGGCTCGCCGATAGCGTCGAACCGGCGATCATCCTGTCATTGTCGACCGCATAGGGGACATGGAAGATCTTGCGCTCGGGAACGCCCATCGCTCGATAAAAGTCATGGTTCAGTTGACCGATGCTGAGAAAGCCGTCGAGCAGCTTGTAATAGCCCCCCATAAATAACCGTCGGACAACGCGCTTGGCGCGCCCTCGCGCCAGTCCGAGGTGCGTTTCCGCGCGGTAAAATACCGGAATACCGATGCTTTTGGCCGCCAGAACAGATATGTGATTGGCTAGTTGGACGTGTCCTTGAACGACGAGCGCGTCGAGCGCGCTGTTGCGCACGATCTTCCACACGCCAGGCGCGGGCATTGCGGTCAGGCCGGACGTCACATCGCGGGTCTCGTAACCCGGAACAAAGATCGGTTCGGTGCCTTCGAGAAGATCAATGTCCCATACGACCTTGCGACCAAATTGCTTGTCGACCGCGCCGCGAAGACTGAAGTCGGTGAGGTAAATCGGAACGGCCTCGATGTCGGCGCTGCGATTGATCAGTTGCAGCAGGGGCGCGGCGTACTGGATTGGGTGCGTGTACAGGAACCCGACCCTGACTTTGCGCAACGAGGGGGAAATCATGCTTTGCCGAAGCCTCGCTTGCGGAAATAGGCGATGGTGTGGTCCAGGCCGGCGCTTAGTGCCACCGTCGGTTCCCACCCGAGCAGCGATCGCGCCTTGCCAATATCAGGCTGGCGTTGGCGAGGATCGTCGGAAGGGAGGGGTACGAACTCGATTTCGGATCTGCTTTCGGTCTTGGTCAGCACTTGTTCGGCGAGTTGGCGCATGGTGAATTCGACGGGGTTACCGAGGTTAATGGGTCCCGTGATGTCAGCCGGCGAGTTCATTAGGCGGACGAACCCCTCAATCAGATCGGAGACGAAGCAGAAGCTGCGCGACTGCTCTCCGTCGCCGTAGAGCGTGATCGGCACCCCTGTCAGCGCCTGGACGATGAAATTGGAGACGACGCGGCCGTCGGCGTGATGCATGCGCGGGCCGTAGGTGTTGAAGATACGCGCCACCTTGATCTCGACCCCGCACTGGCGGTGATAATCGAAGAACAGCGTCTCGGCGCAGCGCTTGCCTTCGTCATAGCAGGAGCGGATGCCGATCGGGTTGACGTGGCCCCAATATTCCTCGGTCTGCGGGTGGACGACAGGGTCACCATAGACCTCGCTGGTCGATGCCTGAAAAATGCGTATGCCGAGCCGTTTGGCCAAGCCGAGCATGTTGATCGCCCCGTGTACCGAGGTCTTGGTGGTCTGCACTGGATCGTGCTGATAATGGACCGGGGACGCCGGGCAGGCGAGGTTGAAAATCTCATCAACCTCAATGAACAAGGGAAAGGTGACGTCGTGGCGCAGCAGCTCGAACTTCGCGTTCGGTAGGAGATGCGCGATGTTGGCCTTGTCGCCGGTGAAGAAATTGTCGAGGCAAATCACCTCATGGCCATCGGCAATGAGGCGGTCGCACAGGTGCGAGCCGAGGAAACCGGCCCCGCCGGTCACCAATATGCGTTTGCTGCTGCCGTAAAGCCGCGCCATTCAACTTAATCCTGAACCTGTCGCTGAAGTGAAGGGCGATAGCCGATCACGCGCTCAACGCAAGGCGAACGAGGTCAAGATCAGTACTTCAAGAACCCCTCCAGCGAGGTTTTCAGCTCGTTGACCGACAAACGGCCCCAGCGGTCGGCCCAGGGGGACGAATCGCCCTGGTCGTCGCGCAAATACGCGGGCTTGGACCAGCGCTGCGGGGTGAGGGTCGGCTTGGCGTTGGCGAGCATGGCAAGGTCGAACGGCTGGTCGAAGAGGAGCCCGACCTGGTCTCCCCGGACCCAGCTGATCGTCGCGAACAGGCTGCCGGCGTCGCCGAGATCGAGATAGACTTCCGCGTTGACCGGGAACGATGTCGGGCTTTCGACCATCGCTCCCTTGAGCGAAATGTTGCGCAGCCGGACCGGGGTCGAGTCGTGCTGGAACAGGATCATGCCCGACCAGATCATCGGGTGGCGCACACTGCCGCGGCGGACCGTGCCAGTCTCCGCGATGTCCGGTGTAGTCGCAGTTTGTGGTTCGGGTAAGGGCAACGCAGTCGCCACAACGACGGGGAAACTGCGGCGGATGACCTCGCGGAGCAGCGAGTCATGCGCTTCCGGATTGGTCTGGATCTGGGTTTCGTGGGCGAATTCCAGGCCGTAGCGCTCGCCGCGGATCCAGCGGACAGCGCAGTCGATTGAGCCATTCTCGCCGAGATTGAGCTCGACCTGGTCCCACAGCTTGGGCTTGAATTTGCCTTCGACCATCGCCCCGCCGCCTGACAGGTTGACTAGATCGACCGGATGGAGGCGACCCTTGAAAAGGACAAGCGCGCGCTCGTTGACCAGCCGGTGTCGATCAACTGAACGGTGGTCGGCGGTGCGGCTCGCCTCGCGTGGCACAGGGACGGCGTCGAGCCCGTCGCCGGCGGCTCGGCTCGGCTGCTTCTCGCTCAGCAGCGCGGTAGCTGGGCCGGGCTTGCCCGACAGCGTCGCGCGAAAATTATTCATCGATCGGACCTCGCACCCCATGGCCAGACACAGCCTAAAGGGTGGAGGTTACGAAAAAGTAAGCGTTACGAGCTGTAGTACATCTCGAACTCGACCGGCGACGGCGTGGTCTCCCAGCGCATCACTTCTTCCCACTTGAGTTCAATGTAGGCGTCGATCTGGTCTTCGGTGAACACGTCACCTTTCAAGAGGAAGTCGCGGTCGGCGACGAGGCTGGTAAGTGCCTCGCGCAGGGATCCACAGACGGTCGGCACCGCGACCAACTCGGCCGGAGGCAGGTCGTACAAGTTTTTGTCCATCGCCTCGCCCGGGTGCAGGCGGTTCTGAATGCCGTCCAATCCAGCCATCAAGATCGCCGCGTAGCAAAGATAGGGATTGGCCATCGCATCGGGGAAGCGAAATTCGACGCGCTTGGCCTTTTCGCCCGCGCCATAGGGGATGCGGCACGACGCGGAGCGGTTGCGCGACGAGTAAGCGAGGAGGACGGGGGCTTCGAACCCGGGGACCAGCCTTTTGTAGCTGTTGGTCGTCGGGTTGGTGAAGGCGTTGAGCGCGCGCGCATGCTTGATGACGCCGCCGATGAAGTAGAGCGCGGTTTCCGATAGGCCAGCATAACCGTTGCCAGCGAACAACGGCTTGCCGTCGGCCCACAGCGAGATGTGGGTGTGCATCCCTGAGCCATTATCCTGGGCGATCGGCTTGGGCATGAAGGTCGCGGTCTTGCCGTAGGCGTGGGCGACCATGTGGACGACATATTTGTAGACCTGCATGCGGTCGGCGGTTTCGACTAGCGTGCCATAGGTCAGGCCGAGCTCGTGCTGGGCGGCAGCGACTTCGTGATGATGCTTGTCGCACGGCAGCCCCATTTCGAGCATGGTCGAAACCATCTCGGCGCGAATGTCGACCGCGCTATCGACTGGCGCGACGGGGAAATAACCACCCTTGGCGCGGGGGCGGTGGCCAAGGTTGCCGCCCTCATAGTCGCGGTTGGTATTGGTCGGCAGCTCAATATCGTCGATCTTGAACGAGCTTTCGTTATAGCTGTTTATGAATTTGACGTCGTCAAACATGAAAAATTCGGCCTCGGGGCCGACGAACACGGTATCGGCAATGCCAGTCTGCTTGAGATAGGATTCGGCGCGGGTCGCGGTCGATCGCGGGTCGCGGGTGTAGAGCTCGCCGGTGCCGGGCTCGACGACGTTGCAGACGAGGATCAGCATCGGGGTGGAGCTGAACGGATCGATATAGGTCGCGCCAAGATCAGGCATGAGGATCATGTCGCTCTCGTTGATCGCCTTCCAACCGTCGATCGATGAGCCGTCGAACATGAAGCCGTCGTTGAGCATGTCCTCGTCGATTGCCGAGGCGACCATCGTGAGGTGGTGCCACTTGCCCTTGGGATCGGTGAAGCGCAGATCGACCCACTCGATCTCGTTATCCTCGATCAGCTTCAATACTTTGCCCGAGTCCGACATGGGTTTGCCCTATCCGTAAAAAATTGATTCGCCGCCCCGCGCGGCCACACTTTCGCCCTGCGCTTTGCTGCACTGCGGAATCTAGTGGTGTCGCAATCGAGGTGAATATTTCACCATGGATTCGGGCGGATGGAAAGCGAGAGTTTGGAAGGCAGGCGAGCGGTCTAAGCTTTCCTATGCGCCTTGATATAGTCGTCGGGGTCCTTGTCGACTGGGGCGACGCCGGTGAGGTGCTCGGCCTCGAACCGCGCGAATTCAAGCGCGAGCGCGTGACTGAGGTCGCGGTCGGCGTGCTGGCGGAAGTCGGACAGGCCCTGGCGTTCTTCCTCGGCAAGGTGGTCGCCATTGGCCTCATTGGCCTTGGCGACTGCATTGATCCAAGCCTTGCTGCCAGCCTTGTGCTCGGCGACCTTGGCGACGGCGTCGCGGATTTCGTTATGATCCTTGATCGCGTCCTTAGTCTCTTCCTTGGCGTCATCGGCGTCGGCGGCGCCTTGGCCGATCTTGAGCAAGGTCGGGTAGAAGAAGCGTTCTTCGGCCTCGGCATGCGCGTCGAGCAGAGCCGCGAGCCGCTGCCACACCGCGCCGAGCGTGGCGGTCTCGGTCGGTTCGATCTCGTCGATCTGCGCGAACAGGCGGCGGATCTGGGCGTGGTCGTCGAGGATGAGCTGGGTGATGTCCATAATGGTCCGTTCCTACGATTTGGCCGATGAACCGCGGGGCCGGGGGATCGTTCCGTCCGGCCTCAACTGACCCGATGCTAGAAAGCGCGGCGGCGAGCGGCGACGAGCATTCGCAGCAGCATCGCGATCGGGCGGGGGACGCCGACCTTGCCTTCGAGCCACAGGCTGACCGCCGAGCGGCTGACCCCGATTGCGGCGGCGAGTTCGGCCTGGGTCTTGTAGCCGAGCTTCAACATCGCGGCCTTGAGCTCGTCCGGGGGCATGGAGGCGAGAGGGTTTTCGTCAGTCACTTGGCGAGCGCTAGGAGCAAGTGGGGTTCGCAATCAAGCAATCCGCCAGAATTTCGTAGGAGCGAAGCCGCGCGGCGGGGTCGAAGATTTGCGAAGTGACCATCAATTCGTCGGCGCCGGTTCGGGCGATGAAGGCTTGGGTTGTGGCCTTCACGGTTTCGGGGGAGCCAATCGCGCTGCATTCGAGCCGCTCGTCGAGCGAGGCGCGGACGCGGTCGGGGATGGTGTCACGATAGCCGGCGAGCGGGGGCTTGAGCTGGCCGGGCGACCCGCTGGCGAGCGCGACGAAGGCTTGCTCGAGCGAGGTGGCGAGCAGCCGCGCCCCGTCGTCGGTGTCAGCGGCGAAGACGTTGAAGCCGAGCATGACATAGGGCGCGGCGAGGAACCGCGAGGGCTTGAAGTCGCGGCGGTAAGTGCCGAGCGCTGCGCCGAGCATGTCGGGCGCGAAGTGCGAGGCGAAGGCGTAGGGCAGACCGAGGTGGGCGGCGAGGCTCGCCCCGAACAGGCTTGAACCGAGGATCCAGACGGGGACTTGCAGCCCCTCGCCGGGGATGGCGCGGACGCGGGCGGGTGGGTCGGACGGCGGGTCGAAGTAGGTGATCAGTTCGACGACATCGCGCGGGAACTGGTTGACGTCGCCGGTCAGCGTGCGGCGCATGGCATGGGCGGCGGCCTGGTCGGTGCCGGGCGCGCGGCCGAGGCCAAGGTCGATACGGCCGGGATAGAGCGCGGCGAGCGTGCCGAACTGTTCGGCGACCTGTAGCGGGCTGTGATTGGGCAGCATGATCCCGCCCGCGCCGAGGCGGATGGTGGACGTGCCGTGGGCGACATGGGCGAGCGCGACGGCGGTGGCGGCGCTGGCGATGCCGGACATCGAATGGTGCTCGGCCATCCAGAAGCGATTGTAGCCGAGGGCCTCGGCATGGGCAGCGAGGGTCGCGGCGTTGCGCAGCGCGGTGCCGGCGTTGCTACCCTGGGCAATGGGAGCGAGGTCGAGGACTGAAAGGGGAATCATCTGCCCTATATGGGCGCTGCCGCCGAGATCACTAGCGCGGGTTACCCCCGCTCAGCGGTGCTGGTTTGCCCCTCCCTTGCGGGGAGGGGGGAGTTAGATGGCGTCGGCGCCGCGGTCGCCGGTGCGGATGCGGATGGCTTGCTCGACGGCGGTGACGAAGATCTTTCCGTCGCCGATGCGCCCGGTGCGCGCGCTGTTCTCGATTGCTTCGAGGACGCGGTCGACGAGGCCATCTTCGACGATCACCTCAAGCTTCACCTTGGGCAGGAAATCGACGACATATTCGGCGCCGCGATAGAGCTCGGTATGGCCCTTCTGGCGACCGAAGCCCTTGACCTCGGTGACGGTGATTCCGCTCACCCCGACCTCGTGAAGGGCGTCCTTCACGTCGTCGAGCTTGAACGGTTTGATGATGGCTTCGATTTTCTTCACGCGTGGCCCCCGCAATGTCGTCAGCTAATTCTGTTGTAAGCCCCGATCTCGCAACCGCAACGACTTTGTGTGCACTGCACAATTCTGGAAATAGCTTTGTTTTTCAATCAGTAAGGCGGACGATCATAGCCGCCGGGGCTGCGGGTGAAGATTTCGCAGGCGCCATCGGTGATTCCAATCGAATGTTCGAACTGCGCCGACAGCGAGCGGTCGCGGGTCACCGCGGTCCAGCCGTCGTCGAGCAATTTGCAGTCGGCGCGGCCGAGGTTGATCATCGGCTCGACGGTGAAGATCATCCCGGGGCGTAGCTCTGGGCCGGTGCCGGAGCGGCCGGCATGGATCACTTCGGGGCTGTCGTGGAACAGGCGGCCGACGCCGTGGCCGCAAAAGTCGCGGACTATGCCATAGCGGTGCTTTTCAGCATGGCCCTGGATGGCGGCGGCGATGTCGCCAAGGTGGTTGCCGGCGCGCGCCTGCTCAAGCCCCAGCATGAGGCACTCGTAGGTCACGTCGACCAGCTTGCGCGCTTTCAGCGGTACGTCGCCGACCAGGAACATGCGGCTGGTGTCGCCGTGCCAGCCGTCGAGGATCGGAGTGACGTCGATGTTGACGATGTCGCCGGCTTTCAGCGCTTTGTCGCCGGGGATGCCGTGGCACACGACATGGTTGATCGAGGTGCAGCAGCTTTTGGTGAAGCCGCGATAGCCGAGCGTCGCGGGAACGCCGCCGCCCTCGACCGTCAAGCGATAGACGATGTCATCGAGCTCGCCCGTCGTGACTCCGGGGACGACGTGGGGGATCAGCGCGTCGAGGATCGAGGCGGCGAGCTGGCCCGCCGCGCGCATGCCGGCAAAGCCCTCGGGGCTATGGAGCTTGATCACACCCGAGCGGCTTTCGGCACGATCGTCGACGGCGACGCTGACATATTCGGTCATGGCCCCTAGATAGGAGGCAGGCAGCGCGAAGTCGAGGACGGCACGGATGACTGGAAAAGTGTGGACGGCGGCGCTGGTGGTGATCGGCGACGAGATCTTGTCGGGACGGACGCAGGACCGGAATATCGCGCAGGTCGCGAGCTGGCTCAACGTGCAGGGCATCAGGCTGCGCGAAGTGCGGGTGGTGGCCGACGTGCCGGGCGCGATCGGCGATGCCGTGACGGCGATGCTGGCGGCACATGACTATGTCTTTACGACTGGCGGGATAGGGCCGACCCACGATGATATCACGGTCGATTCGATCGCGGCGGCGCTGGGGGTGGGGGTCGAAATCCATCCGCAAGCGCGGGCGACGCTCGAGCGATATTACGAGAGCCGTGGCGGGATCACCGAGGCGCGGCTGCGGATGGCGCGGGTGCCCGCGGGGTCCGAGCTGATCGTCAACAAGATGTCGGGCGCGCCGGGGATTAGGCGGGGCAATTTGTTCATCCTGGCGGGCGTGCCGCACATTACCGCCGGGATGCTCGACGCGTTGACCGGCACGCTCATCGGCGGGCGACCGCTGGTGTCGGTGACGATCGGCGGGTTCGTGCCCGAGAGCGAAGTCGCCGACCTGCTCGGCGCGACCGAGAAGGCGCATGAGGGCGTGTCGATCGGCAGCTACCCGTTTTTCAAGGAAGGCCGGGTGGGGGCGAATTTTGTGCTGCGGTCGGAGGATGTGGCGTTGGCCGAGGCGTGCGCGAGGGAGTTGACCGGCGCGCTGGAGGAGAAGGGGTACGCGATAAAGGACGGCGGCCTGTAGTCGGTCGCCTTCGCGGCCTAGCTACTCTGGAGCGGGCGAAGGGAATCGAACCCTCGTCGTAAGCTTGGGAAGCTTCTGCTCTGCCATTGAGCTACGCCCGCATTTCAATGACTTAGCGGCACCTCAAAAAAGTTTTTACAATTGTTTTTACAACCGGTCGCTGAATTAGAGCCCATGGCACATCAGGGTTCGAGGGGTCAACGCCTTGAATGACTTGTCTCCACTGGCGGCGGCTTCGCGCCCAATGGACGCCGTTCACCTCCATAGTTCATCGTCCCGAAACCTGCCAGTCGTTCCGACCACTGCTTCAAGCCTAATTTGACGGGCTGACATCGCGATCACGCGTTTTCAGCGCTAAAGGCGCTCCTCACGGCCTTGCTCCGCATTCGCTCAGCGTCACTTGCAAAGCTAGACGACCTGACGATCCAACCTATCAGAAATTTATCCCCAGCGCCGTGTACGCATGTAACCCCGACTGAGATCGCGTGAAGCTGGGTCCAGCGGATATGAGGAGCGAATAAGGTCCGCGGATGTGAATGATCGAGCCGATGCCGAGCGCGGTTCTCGGTTCGGCGTCGTCGGCATCTGGGCCCTGGTGGGTGATCTCGCCGCCGACGGCGATACAGTGGCCGAGGTCGCGCGTCACGACGAGCCCGGCCTGCCAGAAGTTGCGGTTGCCCGCGCCCGGATTAATCTCGTAGCCGCCACCGCCGAAGACCGACCATTTGCCGAAGTCCTGCTGCCCCCAGATCGGCAGCCGTAGCCGCATGCGACCGGTGCCGAACCCTTTGCGCGCGGTCGGGGCGATGATCCGCGGGAAGATCGCGACCGACTGCTTTCGCCGCCTATCATTGTAGAAGCGGTACTTGGCGCCGACTTCGATGTCGCTGACCCCGCCTGACCAGTGCGCCGCCCCACGCGCCCGATCATAAGCAACAGGCAGCGTCGCGGTGAGCTGCAGATCCTTGACGGGCCCATAGTTCAGATCGAAGCCACCCGACGCGGCCCGATCGCCACCGGCGCCCTCCAGGTTGGAGAAGGCGTAAATCTCGAAATGCCCCAGCTCGGTTGGCTCGGGATCGTCGGTTTCATAGGGCGGGCCGGCAACGGCGGTCGAGGGAATCGCCCCTAGACCGATTACGCCGCTGAGGCACCACCGCCACGGACGTGCCAGACGCCGTCCGCCTAGTCCATGCATCAGGCTGTTGCCGCCTTGCCAGGGTGCTGACCCGCACGCTGCGGGATGGCCAGTACAAGGACGATGATCACCACCGCGAGCACCGCCGACGCAAGGGGCCGGCTGAACGCGAGCCCGCCCTTGGCAACTGGCTTGTCGAGGAAATCGCCGACCGTCGCGCCGAGCGGGCGAGTAAGGATGAATGCGCCCCAGAACAGCGCCACCCGGCTGACGCTGGTCGCGTAATAGAGCATCACGAGCAACAGCAGGCCAGCCCCGAAAATCAAGGCGCCACCGGCGTAACCCGGACCTGAATCGGCAACCCAGTCGCCCAGCGCGGTGCCGAGCGTTTGCGAGAAGGTGATGGTGATCCAATAGAAGGTCTCGGCCTTGGCGCTGACGATCGTATTGACATCGACCGTCCCGAGCGAGCGGTGCCAGCTGAACAGCGAGATGAGCACGCAGGCGAGCAGC
>JBBQDG010000041.1:0-19889 GCA_038319435.1 Sphingomonadales bacterium
CCGGTGCTGCGGACGGTGTTTTCGGCCCGTGACGAGAGCAGGTCCTGCCCGCCGGTCGCGGCCGAATAATCATTGTCGACGATGACCAGCACATTGTCGTTCTTGTTGAACACCGCATTGCCGACGCCACTGGTCAGGCCGTTGTGCCAGAAGCCTCCGTCGCCCATCACGCTGATCGTCCGCCGCGCCGAATCCTTGACGTTGAACGCCGACGCGCCGGCCCAGCCCAGGCCATAGCCCCTGGTCGTATTGCCGATATTGAACGGCGGCAGGATCGAGAACAGATGGCAGCCGATGTCGCACGACACGTGGATCGGCCCGAGTTCCTGCTGCAGCAGCTTCATCGCGGTGAACACAGGTCGTTCGGGACAGCCGGTGCAGAAACCCGCTGGGCGCTGCGGGACGTCGGCTATGGCGAGCGGCGCGGGCGCGCGTGACGGTGGCGGCGCCCGACCGTTGGCGTGAATGAGAAAGACGGCAAGACCATCGCCGATCACCTGACCGGTATATTCCCCGGCGCGAGGAAAGACATCCTTGCCCGACAGCGTCGCTGCGACTCCGCGCTGGCGCAGGATCGAGCCGATCGCCTGCTCGAGATATTCGGGTTGGCCCTCCTCGATCACCAGCACCGCGCGCTTGTCATTGCAGAAGGCGGCAATTTCGTCGTCGACCAGCGGATAGGTGACGTTGAGGACGTGGATCGGGACCTGGGTTTCGCCGAAGCAGTCGGCCAGTCCGGCGAGTTCGAGCGCGCGGATCAGGCCGTTGTACATTCCGCCCTGGACGATAATGCCAATGTCGGGATGCCGTTCGCCGGGAAAAGTCTCGTTGAGCTTGTGCCTGACGATATAGTCGATCGCGGCGGGCCAGCGGGTGGCGATCTTCTCCTGCTCGTGAGTGAAATTGGCGGGCGGCAGGACGATCCGGTCGGTGTCGCGAACCGGTGCATCCATCGCCTCCTTGAGTGACATCGGCGAACGGCGATTGTCCTTGGCCTCGAACCGGCCGTGGAGGTGGCAGGCGCGGATGCGCAGTTCGAGCATGACCGGCGTGTTCGACGCTTCGGACAGGGCAAAGCCATGCTCGACCATGTCGACGATCATCGGCAAATTGGGCCGCGGATCGAGCAGCCAGATCTGCGACTTCATCGCAAAGGCGTGGCTGCGCTCCTGCATGATCGACGAGCCTTCGCCATAATCCTCGCCGACGATGATCAGCGCGCCGCCGGTCACCCCGCCGCTGGCGACATTGGCGAGTGCGTCGGATGCGACATTGGTGCCGACGGTCGATTTCCACGTCACCGCGCCGCGCAGCGGATAGTTGACCGAGGCCGCGAGCATCGCCGCGGCAGATGCTTCCGACGCCGACTGCTCGAAGTGGACGCCAAGCTCCATCAGCAGCGGATTGGCGTCGGCGAAGACGTCCATCAAATGGCTGATCGGCGCACCCTGATAGCCGCCGACATAGGCCACGCCCGACTGCAACAGGGCCTTGGTGACCGCCAGTATGCCTTCGCCATGAAAGGTCTCGCCCGCCCCGAGGCGGAGCGACTCGACCTCCTTGGCAAACGATCGCTCGGCCATGTCAGGCGGGGACCAGTGCCAGCACGCGCAGCGGGCTGCCTGAGCCGCGCACGATCTTGAGCGGCGGGGCGATGACGATCGCGCCGGTCGGCGGAAGCTGGTCGAGATTGGTGAGGCTGGCCAGCCCGAACTTGTTCGCGCCGTGCATCAGCGTGTGGCAGGGATAGGCCGGGTCGAGAGCGAACGCCTGGCCGGCGTCGGTGCCGACCGTCTCGACCCCGACCCCGCGCACCTTGCGCTGTTCGGCCAGGAACGGAATGGTCGCCGGGTGCCAGCCGGGGGTGTGGGCACCATCCTCGGCGAAATTGAGGAACTCCTTGGGATCGGTGCGCTTCGACCAATCGGTGCGAAACAGGACCCAGGCGCCCTCGGGGATCTGGCCGTGGCGCAGCTCCCACTGCTCGACATAATCGACGGTCACCAGGAAATCGGGATTGGCGCTTGCCTCGGCCGAGGCGTCGATCACGCAGGCCGGGCCGATGAAGCGGTCGACCGGGATCGTGTCGGTGGCGTTGTTCTCGTGGTCCTTGCCGGTGATGAAGTGAATCGGCGCGTCGAAGTGGGTCCCGGTATGCTCGCCGCACTTGAACCAGTTCCAGTACCAGGCCGGCCCGCGCTCGTCATATTCGGACAGCACCTCGATCTCGAACGGCGGGTTCTGGACGAATTCGGACGGCAGCTGGAGCACCGGCGTGGCGGGTTCGAGCGGCTGGGTCAGATCGACCACCTTGATCGCGCCGGAGACCAGCGCGAGCGCCAGGCCATTGAGTAGATCGCCGCCGTTCGTCACGCGCCATTCTCCTGTAAATCATGCCTCGCCAAGCTGACCGAATTACGTGAATTGTCAAGTGATGACAGCGACGACGACGAGCGCTAGACGGGAGCGATGCCCTCCAAGCGCGACGCCCTTCATAAAGCCGATCCGGCTGGTCCTAACTTTAAACTGGCCGACTCGCCGCTCTATTGGCTGGCGCGCGTGGCGGGGCGTTATCGGCTAGACATGGATTTGGTGTTGAAGCCGATCGGAATGGATGTGCCGCGCTGGCGTGTCCTCGCGATTCTGACCGAACATGAGCCGTCGAGCGTGACTGAATTATGCGACCATGCCGTGATCCGCCTGTCGACGATGACCCGGATCGTCCAGCGGCTGGCCGACAGCGGGCTGGTCATCACCAGCCAACGCGAATCGGACGGGCGCGTGACCGAGGTCAGGCTGACCGACGCCGGACGCGACGCTGCGGTAAGCGTCCATGCGCAGGCGAGCCGGATCTTTTACCACGGGTTCGACGGATTCTCCGCGGCAGAAGTCGCAGCGCTCAACGGTATGTTGCAGCGGCTGTTCAGGAATTTCGGTCTGCCACCACGCTGATCGTCGCCGTGCCCGAATGGCGTGGCGACTTGGCCTTTTGCTGGAGTTCAGCCTGCTTGGCACGGGTCTTGGCGGTCTCTCGCATCAGTTGCGCCGCGCCAGGAAGATAGGGCTTGGGCACGGCGACGGCGCTTGTGGCATACCAGGCGGCGGCGCGCAGCGCGAAATTGGGGTCAGTCAGATGAACGCGGCCGAGCGCCACCAGATCGGCGCGGCGGCAGGCAATGATCGTGTTGACCTGGCCCGGCTCGGTGATCGCGCCGACGCACAGCGTGCGAATGCCGACCTCGTTGCGGACCGTCTCGGAGAACGGCACTTGGTACATCCGGCCATAGACTGGCTTCTGGTCGGGGACGGTCTGCCCCGATGACAGGCTGATGAGGTCGCAGCCGGCGTCCTTGAAGGCGTGCGCGATGGCGACGAGGTCGTCCTCGCCAAGCCCGCCCTCCTGCCAGTCGCTGGCCGACAGGCGGACCGACATCGGCTTGTCCTGCGGCCAGACAGTGCGCATCGCGGCAAAAAGCTCGAGCGGGAAGCGCAGGCGATTAGAGATCGTTCCGCCAAACTCGTCCGACCGCTGGTTGGTCAGCGGCGACAGGAAGCTGGCGACGAGATAGCCGTGCGCTGCGTGAAGTTCGAGCAGGTCGAAGCCGGCCCGATCGGCGCGCTGCGTAGCGGTAACAAAGTCGGCGATAATCGCATCCATACCCGCACGGTCGAGCTCGGCCGGCGCCTGGCTCTCGTCCGGCAGCCACGGCATCGCTGAAGCGGACACGATCGGCCAGTTGAGCGCACGGTCGGCAATCGGATGATCGGCCTCCTCCCAACCGAGCTGGGTCGAGGCCTTGCGTCCGGCGTGACCAAGCTGCACCGCCAGCTTCGCGCCGCCGTTGGCCTTGGCAAAATCGACAATCCGCTTCCACGCCGCTTCCTGCGCCTCGTTCCACAGCCCGGGGCAGCCGAGCGTGATCCGCGCGTCGGGCGAGGTGCAGGTCATTTCGACATAGACCAGTCCCGCCCCGCCCATCGCCCGCGCGCCATAATGCATCAGGTGCCAGTCGCCCGGCACGCCGTCGGCGGCGAGATATTGCGCCATCGGAGCGACGACGACGCGGTTGGGAATGGTCAGTTGGCGCAGCTTCAACGGTGTGAACATCGGTGTCGGACGCTCGGCCGCGACATCGGTCCCGGTCTCGGCGGCATAACTTCGGTAGAAATCATCCTCGACCGCGGCCAGGAACGCCGGGTCGCGCAGCTCGAGATTGTCCCACGTGATCGACTTGGCGCGTGACATGACCATCATCGCGAACTGCGGCGGCGGCATGTCCCACGACCGCGCGACATGTTCGAACCAGGCGAGCGACACGGCGGCATTGTGCTGGGTGATCTCGATCGCCGTTGCGCGGTTGTCGCGATAGGCATCGAACGCCGCCGCAACATCGTGCTCATGCTCGATCAGCGCATCGGCCAGCGCGATCGCGCTTTCCATCGCCAGCTTGGTGCCCGAGCCGATCGAGAAATGGGCGGTCGCCATGGCATCGCCGAGGAGCACGATCCGGCCATGGGTCCAGCGCCGGCAGCTGATCCGCGGGAAGTTGCGCCACAGCGAGCGGTTGACGAGCAACGGGTGGCCCTCGAGATCCTCGGCGAAAATCGCCTCGAGCGCGCGCGCCGCCTGGTTCTCGTCCATCGTGTCGAAGCCGTTGCCGGCCCAGCATTCGGGCGTCGTCTCGATCACCCAGGTCGAATGGTCGCGGTCATATTGATAGCAGTGGGCGACGATGATGCCGTGCGCCGTCTCGCGGAAGAAATAGGTGAAGTCGCTCAACGGGCGGGTCGAGCCCATCCAGGTGAACTTGTTGCGGGTCGGGCTGATCACCGGCTCGAATGCGGCGGCATGGGCATCGCGAATGCGGCTGTTGGTCCCGTCGGCGGCAACGATCACGTCGGACGAGGCAAAGCGCCGCTCGATCGTCGCCGGGTCGATCGTCACGCCATAATGGCTTTCAACCCCGACTGCGTCGGCGCGGGCCTGCAGGATCTGGAGCAGTTTCAACCGCGCGCAACCGGCGAAACCATTGCCGCCGCAACGAATGTCGTGGCCCTTGTAGCGAATGCGGATGTCGTCCCAGTAAGCGAAGGCATCGGCAATCATCGCGTAGGATTCGGGATCACGACTGAGGAATTCGCCGAGCGTCTCGTCCGAAAAGACAACGCCGAAGCCGAACGTATCGTCGGCCTGATTCTGCTCGAACAGCTCGACCTGCCAATCGGGCCGCGCTTTCTTGACGAGGATGCCGAGATAGAGCCCCCCGGGGCCGCCGCCGATGATGCTGATCCGCAAGACTGGTTCCTCGAAGCGTTCACCGCGAGGATAGACCAAGCGGCAAGATGCTTCAAACCTAAAAGATTTGGCGCGCGATCAGAAATCGATGCTCTGGCCCACGCACCGTTCCCGCGCGCGCTGGTTAACGAGATATGCTGCGGCAAGGTCCTGCGCGGCGATGCCGAGCGATTTGTAGAGCGTGATGTCATGCGGCGACGTGCGGCCCGCGAGACTGCCATTGGCGACCTCGCCAATCTCGCCGAGCATATGATCCGGGCCGATCGCTCCGGCGTCGAGGGCGCGGCGGAACTCGCCCGCCTCGTTGATCGCCGACAGCCTGAGGTCGACGAAATAGCGCGCCTTGGCGACGAGCGCGACGTCGGCCTCCGCGGTTGTAATGATGCTCGATCCGACGAGATTGACGTGCGCGCCCGGGGCAACGTCGTCGCCGCACAGGATCGGATCGCGGGCCTTGCTGACGGTGCAGATGAGGTCGGCTCCGGCGACGCAAGCGCGGGCATCGGCGACCGGCTCGATCGTCAGCCCCATTCGACCAGATTGCTCGGCGGCGAAGCGCTCGGCGCTCACCGGATTCGGCGACCAGACGCGGACCCGGCGCAATGGCCGCACGCACCCCATCGCCTCGAGATGGCTTGCGGCCTGCTCTCCGGCGCCGAGGATGGCCAGGTCGCCAGCATCGGCACGCGCCAGAAGGTCGGTCGCGAGCGCACTGGCGGCGGCGGTGCGGATCGCGGTAATCTCGCCGGCATCGAGCATCGCCACCGGGCGGCCGTGCGCCGTCTCGAACAACAAAACGATCCCGAGGTGAGAGGAAAATTTGGTCCCGACGTTGCGCGGGCACAGGCTGACGATCTTGACGCCATAGCATTCGGGGTCGGCGAGGAAGCCGCCCATATTGCCCATCATGCCGATGTCGCCGGGCATCTTTACTACCGAGCGAAGCGGGATTTCGGCGCGCCCTTCGGCCACCGCGATCATCGTCGTGCGCATCAGCGCGATGCAGTCGGGCATCGGCAGAAGAGCGCGAACATCGGCCCCGCGCAGGATGCGAATGTCCATGATGGGCCGGTCGGTCACGGGGCGAAAACCTCCTTCAACTCGCGCATCGCCGCGATGAAGGCGGCGATATCGCGCTCGTCGTTATAAAAGTGGAAGGCGGCGCGCAGGTTTGAATCGCGATGCGAGACCACGATGTCGCGCGCGGCGAGCGCTGCGTCGAGCCCTTCACTGTCGCGCGAGGGAATGGCGATCATCGCGCCGCGGCGTGCGTCGTCGCGCGGCGTGATCGCGGGCCAGCCGATCGCGGCGAGCTGGTCCATGCAGGCACCCGACAGCCGGCGAACGCGCGCTTCGATCGCGTCGGTGCCGACCTCGGCGATGATCGCCAGCGCGGCTTCGGCGGCATAGCAGGCGACGACCGGCGGCGATCCCGCCTCGAACCGGCGGGCAGACGGAGACGGGCAGTTGCTGGCGATGTTCATCGCGCCGATGTCGGCTTGTGCAAACCAGCCCGACACGGTCGGCAGCAGTTGCGGCACCAGCGAGCCGCGCACGTAGAGGAACCCAATGCCGGCGGTCGCAAGCAGATATTTGTAGAGACCACCAACCGCGAAATCGACGTCGAGCGCCGTCACGTCGACGGTCATCGAGCCAACCGACTGGTAGCAATCGAGCAGCATCAGCGCGCCACGCTCATGCGCGATGCGGGCGATCGCCGCGGCGTCGAGCCGGGCACCGTTGCGGAACCCGACATGGGTCACCGCGACCAGCCGGGTACGCCCGTCGATCGCATCGGCGAAGCGTTCGGGCGAGATCCAGCCATCGCCGTCGAGCGGCACGTGGACGACGCGCGCGCCACGCGGCTCCTGGGCATGCCAGATCTGGGCGTTGGTCGGGAACTCGAGGTCGCTGGTGACGATCGTGTCGCGTTCGCCGCTGAAATCGAGCGCGCTGGCGATGGCGTTGATCCCGGCGGTGGTCGAGGTCGTCACGGCGATCTCGTCGGGGTCGGCGCGCAGAACCGTTGCGAGGCCGCGCCGCACCGCCTCGTTCTTGGTCACCCAGACATCCCAGTTCGCGCCGACGGCGAGCCGGTCGTCGAGGTAAGTGACGAAGGCCGCGCGAACGCTGTCGGCCAGCGCGGCATAGGAACCGCTATTGAGATAGGTCTTTTGCCCAAGCAGCGGAAAACGACTGCGCAATTCTTCGAAATCGGCCATGATCAGTCTTCCCACCGCCCAAACCGGAGCGCTTCATGTTCGCCGACGTCGAGCCGATCAGCCTTGCCGACATCCGCGCCGCCCAACTGCGACTCGACGGGGTTGCGGTGCGCACCCCTGTGCTGCGCTGCGACGCCGCGCCCGGCAGCCGCGACCTGTGGCTCAAGCTGGAGAATCTGCAGCCGATCGGATCGTTCAAGGTGCGCCCGATCGGCAATGCCGTGCTGTCGCGCGCGTCGGCGCTGCTCGAACGTGGCATCTATACGTCGAGCTCGGGCAATAGCGCGCTTGGGGTGGCGTGGATGGCGCGGCGGCTGGGGATCGGCGCGACCGCCGTCGTGCCGGACAATGCACCCGAAGCCAAATTGGCCGGGCTTCGCCAGCTCGGCGCCCACATCATCGTGCTGCCTTATGCCGATTGGTGGAAGGTGATCGAGACGGGTCACCATGAGGGCCTCGAAGGCCTGTATGTCGACGCGGTGCGCGATCCGGCGGCGCTTGCCGGGGACGGGACGATCGGTCTCGAGATCGCCGAGGATGCGGGCGAACTCGACGCGGTTTTCATCCCGTTCGGCGGCGGCGGGCTGGCGAGCGGGATAGCCTGCGCGCTCAAGGCACTGCGGCCGTCTGTCAGGATCGTGGTGTGCGAACTTGCCAGCGCGCAGCCCCTCAAGGCCGCGATTGAGGCGGGACATCCGGTGATCGTACAGGCCGAGCCGGGCTTCGTGAGTGGGGTCGGCTATGGCGCGGTCCTGCCCGAAATGTGGCCACTGGTGTCGGGCCTGGTCGACGAGGTGGTGACGGTGACGCTCGACCAGGTCGAAGCGGCGATCCGCACGATGGTCAGCGCCAATCATGTCATTGCCGAAGGCGCAGGCGCGGTTTCCGTTGCCGCGGCGCTGTACGGCGCGCACGATCACCGGCGGGTCTGCGCGGTGGTGTCGGGCGGCAACCTCGACCCGGCGCTATTGGCGCGGATCGTCATGTCAGGCGGCGCGGTCGGCTAGTTCCGCCAGCGGCACGACATCACGATGGCGGCGCTTCCACGCGAAATAGGCGAGCGTGACGACGCCGAGCCACGGCACACCGACGATCCACGAAATATTCCAGAATTCGGTATCGAGCCCCATCGTCACGAGGATCGCCCCGAGCAGCAGCAGCCCCGCGATCTGCATATAGGGAAACAGCGGCATTCGCACCGGCAGCGCGGCCTGGCCATGGTGCCGGCGGAAGCTCAGGTGACTGACGAGGATCGTGATCCACACGATGATCGCTCCGAACAGTGCCACGCCGAACAGATAATTATAGGCGAGCGGGGTCACGACCGAGAGCGCGGCCGCGGCGAGTATGCTTGCTCCCGAAACGAGGATCGCCGCGACGGGCGTTCCGTTGCTGCTCAATCGTCCGAGGAAAGCCGGGGCGTAGGTTCCGCGCGATAGCGAAAACAGCATCCGCGAGCAGAGGTAGACATTGGTGTTCATGCTCGACAGCGCGGCGGTAATAACGACGAAGTTCATCATCCCGGCGGCGTGGCGAATGCCGCTATGCGCGAACACTTTGACGAACGGACTCTGGGTGATGACCTTGGCGCCGGTCTCGGTCCACGGCACGAAGCTGACCACGATCGCCAGTGCCAAGATGTAGAACAGGAACAGGCGGAAGGCCATCGTGCGAAGGGCTGCGGGGATGGCGGTTACCGGATCTTTCGTCTCGCCCGAGGTCACCGCGATGACCTCGATTCCGTTGAACGAGAAGATGCCGATGATCACCCCCATCCACACTCCGCGAAGGCCATGGGGCAGGAAGCCGCCGGGCAGGCCGGTGAGGTTCGCCGCACCCGTTGCCGGCTGGCCGATGCCGAAGATGGTCGATGCACCGATAATGATGAATACGACGATCGCGGCGACCTTGATGAAGGCGAACCAATATTCGATCGTCCCGAAATTGCCGACCGAGCGCGAGTTGAAATAGAGCAGGATGCTGGCGAAGCCGATCGACCACATCCATACCGGAAAGTCGGGAAACCAGAAACTCATGTAGAGGCCAACTGCGACTGCCTCCCCGCCGACCGCGATGACTTGTGCCAGCCAGTAGGTATAGCGGACCATGAAGCCGGCCCACGGATTGAGGTAGGTCTCCGCGTAGATCCCGAACGAACCCGCGGTCGGGTGGACCACCGCCATTTCCGACAGGCTGAACACCATCACCACCGCGATGAATCCGGCAATAACGTAGCTCAGCAGGACACCCGGCCCGGCATAGCCAATCGCCAGTCCGCTGCCGAGAAACAGCCCGGTGCCGATTGCGCCACCGAGCCCGATCATCGTGATCTGGGCCTTGCTCAGCGCTTGCTGGAGGCCCTGCTCGCGGTTCGTGACCGGGTCATTGTCCATCCGCTGCGCTCCCCGGGGCCGGGCTTTGCCCGGTCTGATGATTTTGCTTTAAGCATAAACTTTTGCGACATACAAAGGCTGGACCGCCACGGCCGCGTCAGGGCGAACCCCGTTCTTGCATTCTCGTCAAGAATACTTCAAGCTTAAAGTTATTAGGAAATAGCATGAATTCGATCGAAGGCAGCCGGGATGCCGCAGGCGGAGCGTCCGACATTGGCTGATGGCGCGCGCCATGCAGTCATCACCGGCGGCGGCAGCGGTATCGGCGCGGCGATCGCCCGCGCGCTAGCCAGCGACGGCCACCGTTTGAGCCTGATTGGCCGGCGCCCCGACCCCATCGCCGACGTGGCGCGCGAAATCGGCGGCTTTGCCTTTGCCGCCGACGTCACCGACCGTCCTTCGGTCGATGCTGCGTTCGATGCCGCACGCGACGCGCATGGCCCGATCGAGATCTTGATTAACTGCGCCGGTGACGCGCCAAGCGGGAAGTTTGCGGGCGTCTCCTTCGACCAATGGCGCGCGACCCTGGCGGTCAACCTCGACGCGCTGTTCCATTGCATCCAGGCCGCGCTGCCCGACCTGCTCGCGTCGACCGCTGGGCGGATCGTGACCATCGCCTCGACCGCCGGGCTTAAAGGCTATGCCTATGTCGCGCCCTATGTCGCCGCCAAGCATGGCGCGATCGGGCTGACACGCGCACTGGCGGCGGAATATGCCGCGACCGCGCTGACCATCAACGCGGTCTGTCCGGGCTTTACCGACACCGATCTCGTCACCCGCGCGGTGGCGACAATCCGCGCCTCCACCGGCCGCGACGAGCAGGCGGCTCGCGCCGACCTCGCGCGCTACAACCCCCAGCGGCGACTGATCGCGCCCGAAGAGGTCGCGGCGGCGGTGTCGTGGCTGTGCCGGCGCGACAGCCAGTCGATCACCGGACAGGCGATCGCCGTGGCCGGCGGAGAAGTGACGTGAGCAAGACCAAGATCCGCGAGAAGCATGACGGGAATATCAGCGGCGGACCGGCCGATATCCGGCTGTGGCTGCGCCTGCTCGGTTGTTCGACGGTCATCGAGAAGCGCTTGCGGCGCAAACTCGCCGAGCGCGCATCGACCCTGCCCAGGTTTGACGTGATGGCGGCGTTAGAGCGTCATCCCGAGGGGCTGACCATGTCCGCCCTGTCGCGCCAGTTGTTCGTGTCCAACGGCAATATCACCCATCTCGTCCACTGGCTCGTCAAGCAGGGCCTGGTCGAGATCGAGCAGTGCAGCCGCGATGGCCGTTCGACCATCACTCGCCTGACGGCCAAGGGTGCCGACACCTTCGCCGTCCTGTCGCGCGAGCATCATCAGTGGGTTGAAGCGATGTTCGCCGGCTTCGGTGCCGACGACAAGGAGAAGCTGTTTACCTTGCTGGGCAAGCTACGCGCGTCCGTCGAAGAATCGAACGAGGAGAGTGTCCGTGCAGCCTGAAACCTTCTCGCCGAGCCACTTTAGCTGGACGTTCGACAATGGCGTGGCGACGATCACGCTCAACCGACCCGAGCGCAAGAACCCGCTGACGTTCGACAGCTATGGCGAGCTGCGCGACTTGTTTCGCGCCCTGTCCGGCACCCCGACGGTCAAGGCGGTCGTGATCTGCGGCGCGGGCGGAAACTTCAGTTCGGGCGGCGACGTGCGCGAGATCATTGGCCCACTGACGCGCATGGCCATGCCCGAGCTGATTGCGTTCACGCGCATGACCGGCGACCTCGTCAAGGCGATGCGCGGCTGCCCGCAGCCGATCGTGGCGGCGATCGACGGGGTCTGCGCAGGCGCCGGAGCGATCCTCGCCATGGCCGCGGACCTGCGCCTCGCCACCCCGCGTGCGCGGACGGCCTTCCTGTTCACCCGGGTCGGGCTTGCCGGTTGCGACATGGGGGCGTGCGCTATCCTGCCGCGGCTGATCGGCCAGGGCCGCGCCGCCGACCTACTGTTTACCGGCCGCGTAATGACCGCCGAGGAGGGCGAGCAGTGGGGCTTCCACAATCGCCTCGTCGAGCCTGATGCCCTCGACGGGGAGGCGTTGGTGCTGGCCCGATCACTAGCCGACGGGCCGACCTTTGCCCACGGTATGACCAAGACGATGCTCAACACCGAGTGGAACGTCAGCCTGGAAACCGCGATCGAGATGGAGGCGCAGGCCCAGGCGATCTGCATGGCGACCAATGATTTCCGCCGCGCGTTCGAGGCATTTGCCGCCAAGCGCTCGCCAATATTCGAGGGCAATTGATGGCCGACACCAGCTTTCTCGACTGGCCGTTCCTCGACGATCGCCACCGCGCTCTCGGCCGCGAGCTCGACGCGTGGTGTGCAAGCAAGCTCGACCATCACGAGCCCGACGATGTCGATGCCGCCTGCCGCACGCTGGTCGCCAAGCTCGGCGCGGCGGGGTGGCTGCGCTACGCCGTGCCGGCCGAATATGGTGGGATCGACAAAACGCTCGACGTTCGCTCGCTGTCGCTCATCCGCGAAACGCTCGCGCGCCACTCTGGCCTCGCCGACTTCGCCTTCGCGATGCAGGGCCTCGGATCGGGCACGATCAGCCTGTTCGGCACCCCCGCGCAGAAGGAGCGCTATTTGCCGGCGGTCGCGCGCGGGGAGAAGATCGCCGCTTTTGCGTTGACCGAGCCGGGCGCGGGAAGCGACGTCGCCGCTTGCGAGACGAGCGCGATCCAAAGCGACGGCGGCTACCGCATCGACGGCGCCAAAACCTACATCTCCAACGGCGGCATTGCCGATTATTACATCCTCTTCGCACGGACCGGCGAGGCTCCCGGCGCGCGCGGCCTGTCGAGCTTCATCGTCGATGTCGACACGCCCGGACTGTCGATCGCCGAGCGGCTGCGCGTGATCGCCCCGCACCCACTCGCCCGGATTGAATTTAATGACGCCCGGGTCGGCGGCGATGCGCTGCTTGGGACGCGCGGCGAAGGTTTTCGGCAGGCGATGGCGACGCTCGACATCTTCCGCACGACGGTCGGCGCGGCCGCGCTCGGCTTCGCCCGCCGCGCGCTCGACGAAGCGACCGCGCGCGTACTCGGGCGCAAGCTTGGTGGCGCGTTGCTGGCCGACAATGCCGTTGTCCAGGCGCAACTCGCCGAAATGGTGCTGGCGGTCGATAGTGCGGCGTTGCTGATCTATCGCGCCGGCTGGGTGCGCGACGTCCAGGGCCGCCGCAACACGCGCGAGGCAGCGCTCGCCAAGCTTCACGCGACCGAGGCGGCGCAGCGCGTCATCGATCAGGCCGTGCAGCTGTTCGGCGGGGCCGGGGTAACGCACGGGGTCATCGTCGAATCGCTTTACCGCGAGGTCCGCGCCCTGCGCATCTACGAAGGAGCGTCCGAAGTGCAGCGCATGGTCATCGCCCGCCAGCATCTTGCCGAGGCACGCGCATGAGCGTCCATCGCAGCCTCCTGCCGCCGGGTTGGCCACGGCCGCGCGGCTATGCCAACGGGGTGGTGGCGCGCGGCCTGACGGTGTTCACCGGCGGGCTGGTCGGCTGGAACCAGGCAGAGGAATTTGCCTCGGGCGGGATCGCCGGGCAGTTCCGCCAGATCCTCGTCAATCTCGTTGCGGTCCTCGGCGAAGCTGGTGCTGGACCCGAACACCTCGTGCGCATGACGTGGTATGTAGTCGACGTTAAGGCGTATCGCGCCGAGCTTCCCGCGATCGGCGCCGTCTATCGCGAGCTTCTTGGCCGTAATTTTCCGGCGATGGCGGTCGTCCAGGTGGTCGCACTGGTCGAACCCGAAGCGCTGATCGAGATCGAGGCGACTGCGGTCGTTCCGGACCGCAACGAGTGATGCCGGGGGCGTACGACAGCTTCGTCCGCGATGCGCTTCCGCCGGCCAGCCTGCAGCCCGACTTTCTGTTCGACCTGCCCGAACATGCCTATCCCGAGCAACTCAACGCCGCCGCCGAACTGGTCGACCGCGCGGTGACCGAGGGTGACGGCGAACGGATCGCGATCCGCAACGCGCTGGGCGAAACCAGCTATGCCGAGCTGGCCGATATTTCGGGCCGGATCGCGCGGCTCCTGGTCGAGCGCGAAGGACTGGTGCCGGGCAATCGCGTGCTGCTGTTCGGGGCCAATGGCGCGATGTTGTTCGCCGCCTGGCTCGCCATTCTCAAGGCAGGCGGGGTCGCGGTAACACTGATGCCGCTGCTGCGCGCCGGCGAAATCGCGACAATTCTCGCCAAGGCCGAGGTCACTCACGCGATCGTCGACGAACGGTTTCGCGGCGAGGTCGACGCGGCGGCACGGGAGAGCGGCCGGCCGCTGCGCATCCTGTCCTTCGCGGGCGACCGAGGGGGCGGCGACATCGAGCGGCAAATCGAAGCGCTCGCGCCGCTGACGGCGGTCGCGACCCACCGCGACGATCCGGCGATCATCGCCTTCACCTCGGGTACGACCGGCGCGCCGAAGGGCTGCATCCAGTTCCATCGCGACATTCTCATCCCCGCCGACGGCTATGCCCGCCAGCTGCTCGGGCTCACGCGCGACGATGTCGTGGCCTCCTCGGCGCCGATCGCCTTCACCTTCGGACTGGGCGCGCTGCTGATCTTTCCGCTGCGCGCCCGCGCCACCGCGCTGACGCTGGAGACGGGCTCGCCCGCAGCCCTGCTCGAGGCTATCGAGCACTACCGCGTGACTGCCCTGTTCACCGCGCCGACCGCGTACCGGGAAATGCTGACGACGCTCGACCCGGCACGGCTGGCCTCGCTTCGACTGTGCGTCTCGGCTGGCGAGCACCTCCCCGCCGCGACGTGGCAACGGTGGCGCGATGCGACTGGCCTCGAGCTCATCGACGGCATCGGCGCGACCGAGATGATGCACGTCTTCATCTCCGCCATCGGCGGCGACATCCGCCCTGGCGCAACCGGTCAGCTGGTCACGGGCTATCACGGCTGCGTGCTCAATACGGCCGGCGTGCCGCAATCGAACGGTATTGGGCGGCTGGCGATCAAGGGCCCGACCGGATGCCGCTACCTCGCCGATCCGCGCCAGGCGGCCTATGTCCAAGATGGCTGGAACGTCACCGGCGACACCTATCGCCTCGATGAAGACGGCTATTACTGGTACATCGCGCGGTCCGACGACATGATCGTCTCGTCAGGCTATAATATTGGCCCGCCCGAGGTCGAAAATGCGCTGCTCGCGCACCCCGCTGTCGTCGAATGCGCAGTGGTCGGTGCTCCTTGCCCCCGCCGCGGCCAACTGGTGAGAGCGTTCGTCGTAACCGACGCCGTGCCGGACGAGGCTCTCGCTGTGACGCTGAAGGAACATGTCAAGGCGACCATCGCGCCTTATAAATATCCGCGCGAAATCGTTTTTCTCGACGCCCTGCCGAAAACCCCCACTGGCAAGCTCCAGCGCTGGACCCTGCGCGGTTATGGCAACGACATGGCGGACACGCGCTGAGGTGAACTACGTTTTGAGTTTTGACTGGCTCTTCGCTCAGAGCATCTCGAATATAAAAATCCAATATTACCAGTTACATGGACGCCTGGTGACGCGGCCAGTGTGCCGCTAACCGCTCTCTCCCGATTTCCCTGTTTATCAGGAAATTTACAGGGAAATGGCCTTTTTTCAGGCGGCGCCCAACATCCATTGACCACAGAAATCGACAGTTTCACGCCAATCCTGGCAACAAATTCCCTACTAGTGGAACAGGGAATATCGATCGCGCTAACAGGGACCTGATCTATTTGATCAGGGTACGCGGTCCGGCGGATCAGGGATTCGATAGTGGGAAGGCGACTATCGCCCTTCGTCGTCAGGATCGTTCAGTTCGGCATGGAGGAGGATCATAGCGTACGCATGTGCCTGCCCGAGCACCTGTTCGAGAAGGAGCTCGGTCCGAGCAGCGTCGCGATCGGAGAACCAAACGGCCGGATCGCATTCTTCCAACTCGGACATCGACGCCGCTTGCCGAGTGGCGCTGGCAATGGATTCCGATGGCGCCTTGTGCCCGATCCGCACATCGATCCAGGGGAAATCCTTGTTGCGGTAGGCCCGCTTCACCAATCCATGGTGCAAGATCAGTACGGCAACGGCCTCGCGCGACGCGTCGACGTAGGCGCGGGCCATCGCTTCTTTGCTTACGCTAAATTTCTTAGCGAGAGCGACGACATCCTGCAGATCTGGTGCGGGACCCATCTCAATCCGAATGCGCCGCGGCGGCATAAGCAGGGCAGACGCAAACCGGTTAGCCTCGGCCTCAACTCGCCGACGCCGGTTCTGCTCTTTCTCGTTGGCGCGATGAAGATCGTCGAGCTGGCACTCAAGACTACCAGGTACGTCGGGCCGATGGGTTGGGATCAGCCAGTGCCCAAGTTCGTGGGCCAGCGAGTAACGACGCCGCTGTATTGAACGATCTCGCGCCAGCAGGATCGCGCCATCGGCCTTGTTGACGTCCATGATGAGAGCAGCCTCAAACGCTTGGGTGTCGAAATCCTTGATAGAACTGATGTCGAGTGCGCTGCACAACTTCTCGAGCGGGACGATTAGAGGGAGTTCGTTGTCGAGTTCATGTATTCGCTCGGCAATGGCGGCTGGCGATCCCAGCCCGTCAAGGTCGAGGCGACTGATCGTCATCCAGTCTTGCCCTGGCGCTTCTTCATCGACTCCATGAGTAACCGGATCATCTCGCGATCGGGTCCCTCGAGCTTCTTCAGGTCGCGGAACATGGCGACCATCTCGGCAGGCTCCTCCGAACCGTCGGGGTTCTCGCCCACCAAGTCGGCGACCCGAACTCGAAATAGCTCGGCCAGTTTCACGACGAGATCCATCGAAGGGTTCGCGGTCAAGCCCTTCTCGAGGTTCCAGACATGGGCCTTGGAAACGCCGATCGCGTTGGCGACATCCTGTAGCGACAAGCGCTTGGCGATGCGCAGTTCGTTCAGCTGGCGAGCGAAGCTCATCAAAAGCGTCCGTTAAGTTGGGGATCACGCGACCATACACCCACGTTTGACAAATTCAAGCGTTCAGTCTAGTAGTACGGCTTCGGCAGGTGATTCGGGGTTGGGACTATGGCAGCAGTTCAGGTGATCGAGCAGGAAATCGGAGCTTTGCGACCTTATCCGCGGAACGCGCGGACGCATTCCAAAAAACAGGTCAAGCAGATCGCGGCGTCGATCGAGCGTTTCGGCTTCACTAACCCGGTGCTGGTTAGCGAAGATGGCGAGATCGTTGCCGGGCATGGCCGCGTCGAGGCCGCCAAGCTGTTGGGGCGCAGAAGCGTGCCAACCCTGGCGCTGTCGCACCTTTCGGCGACCGAGCGGCGAGCCTACATTCTCGCGGACAACAAACTGGCGCTAAATGCTGGCTGGGACAAAGAGATTCTCGCCATCGAATTGCAAGGGCTTATCGATCTTCAATTTGACGTCGAGCACACCGGCTTCAGCCTGGCTGAGATCGATTTGGTGCTGGACGAGGCAGGGCAGGCCGACCCTGGCGGGATCGACGCTCCAGAAGATGTCGTTCCAGTGGTCAGCGGGCCGGCGGTGACTCGCCTTGGTGATCTCTGGGAACTCGGCCGGCATCGATTGCTTTGTGGTGATACGCGGACTGCGGCGAACATAGATAGGTTGATGGGGGGCGACCGCGCCGACCTGGTTTTTACCGATCCGCCTTACAATGTTGCAATCGATGGCAACGTATGTGGCTTGGGCTCGGTCAAGCATCGCGAGTTTGCTTTTGCCAGCGGCGAGATGAGCGAAGACCAATTCACGATCTTTCTGAGCGAGACTCTGTCGAACATTTCGCGGGTTATGCGCGATGGCGCAATCGCGTTCGTGTGCATGGACTGGCGTCACATGCGGGAGCTGATGGCGGCGGGTTCAACAGCATTCACCGAGCTGAAGAACCTCGTCGTTTGGAACAAGACTAATGGCGGAATGGGCGCCTTCTATCGCTCGAAACATGAGCTGGTGTTCGTGTTCAAGCAGGGCAAGTCCGAACACACCAACAGCTTCGGCCTAGGGGAGACCGGGCGGTACCGTACAAATGTGTGGGACTATCCCGGCATCAGCTCGATCAGTGCGGGTCGCGCGGAGGAACTGGCAATGCACCCGACCGTCAAGCCGGTTGCCCTTATCGCCGACGCCATCCGCGACTGCTCACGACGCGGCGAGATCGTGCTCGACGGATTCGGTGGCTCCGGCTCGACGCTCATCGCCGCCGAGAAGACCGGCCGCTGCGCCCGCGTTATCGAATACGACCCTTTGTACTGCGACACGATCGTCAAACGCTGGGAAGCCCACACCGGCAAGCGTTCAAGGCTCGTAGCGACGGGTGAGGCGTTCGACGATCTCGCCGAGATCCGGCTTGGCACCAATCTTGATAGCGAGGCGGCCTGATGAGCGACATGTCAGGTGACTTCAAGGTTGGCTATGCCAAGCCGCCAGTCGAGCACCGGTTCAAGAAAGGCCAGTCAGGCAATGCCAAGGGCCGGCCTAGAGGGGCCAAGGCGAAGCCTAAAGCGGTAAACACCGGTTTCGGGATGCAGGGCGCCGAAGAGTGTTTACGCTTAGAAGCTTATCGACCGGTCAGAATCCGCGAAGGCGAGGAAGTCATCGAACTGCCGGCCATTCAGGCCGTGTTTCGGGCGATGGGTGTTTCTGCCTTGAAGGGCAACAGGTTTGTCCAGAAAACCTTGGCCGAACTCGTTGCCAAGATGGAACGCGACCACCATCTTCTCCTGATGGAAGCGTTCGGCAGTGCTGTCGAATACAAACATAAATGGGGCGAAGAGATTGAGCGATGCCGCAAGGCAGGCTTAGCGGAGCCTACGCCACTGCCGCATCCCGACGATATCATCCTCGAGACCAACACCGGCACCGTGAAGTACGAGGGACCCCAAACGAAAGAGCAAAAGGCCCGTTTCGACGAGGCGGTTGAGCGGCGAGCGCAGGCCCAGGAAGAGGTCACCGACTTTGCGGCCAAATATCGTCGAACACGGAGCGAAGCCAGTAAATTGCAGCTGCTACAAGAGTGGCACTTCGAGCAGCGGATATTTGACATCATCAACGACATTTTGCCCAATCGGCACAAGCTAAAGCTCGAAAATCGCTCTCATGCCGAAGGAGCGTCGCGCGAGGGAAAGGCGCTGGAGGAACTTCGGAGAAATCGCGCGTTTCGGCAGGAATATGTAGGCGACTGACGTGACGTCTTTATCATTCATCGCGGTATGCCGGACCACCGGATAAGCGTCTTCTTGTAGACCCGTCTGCTAATGTCCGCTTTCGACCTTGTTCAGCCGTTCAGGGTCTCGGGCGCTTAGGTGGGGCGCCCTAGGGCTGTGACGCTCGGCGAAACCTGCTCTGGAACAGACGAGGAGCGGCTAATTACCTGCCACTGGTCATCAGATTTCAGCCAAACATCGGTCAAGAAAAAAGTCATGCTCCGGTCTGCACCATCAACTTCGGCACCTTCCGCAGTGCCGAGCGAGCTCACGACAGCGAAGTTACCGAACAACCGGACAATCATGCTCTCGTAACGGAATCCTTGAGCCGTATACCGACCTAACATTGCCATCCATTGGTCTCGCGTCACTAGCCGATCGGGCATGCTTGAGACGACCAAAGCATATTCTGGGGCCAATAGGCGCTCCAACTTCGCTGCGTCCTGGTCAACCCACGCTTGCATCCACTCATGTTGCAAGCGGCGGACGGTTTCCTCATCATCGCCCATGGTTGCGCTCCATGTCATGGGGCTTAGCTGCGCCTTCGATGTATACGGAATTGCGGCGACACATCAACGCCCGCTTCGACCTCACGCGGACACTTTCTCCAATGTCCGCTTTCGACCCAAAGCACGAAGCCGCTTCGCGGCAGGGGTTCTTGGCGGGCGGTAGCGCACCTGCATTGAGGTTTGGCGCGGCGGGGTTGGCGATGGACGATGGAGTTCCTTCAACAAGAGGAACTTCTCATGGCAACT
>JBBQDG010000042.1:0-19358 GCA_038319435.1 Sphingomonadales bacterium
TGAAGCAGGCCAAGAAGTGGGTCGAGAAAGAGCGCAAGGAAGTGTGGGACATCCTCGACGAGGTGATCCGCGAGCATCCCGTGCTCTTGAACCGCGCGCCGACACTTCACCGCCTCGGCATCCAGGCGTTCGAGCCCGTGCTGATCGAAGGCAAAGCGATCCAGCTTCACCCGCTGGTCTGCGCCGCGTTCAACGCCGACTTCGACGGTGACCAGATGGCCGTGCACGTCCCCCTGAGCCTCGAGGCTCAGCTGGAAGCGCGCGTCCTGATGATGTCGACCAACAACATCCTGTCGCCCGCCAACGGCAAGCCGATCATCGTTCCGTCGCAGGACATGGTGCTCGGGCTTTACTACCTCTCGATCGAGAAGCAGAACGAGCCGGGTGAAGGTGCGCTGCTGTCGGACATGGTCGAAGTGCACCAGGCGCTCGCAGCCGGTGCCGTGACGCTGCACACCAAGATCACCAGCCGCGTCCCGCAGACCGACGAGGCCGGCAAGCAATATATGAAGCGCTTCGAGACGACGCCGGGCCGAATGCTGCTCGGCGAGACGCTCCCCAAGAGCCACAAGGTGCCGTTCGAGACGGTCAACCGCCTGCTGACCAAGAAGGAGATCGGCGACGTCATCGACATCGTCTATCGCCACACCGGCCAGAAGGAGACCGTGCTGTTCGCCGACGCCATCATGACGCTTGGCTTCCGCCACGCGTTCAAGGCGGGCATTTCGTTCGGCAAGGACGACATGGTCATCCCGGGCTCCAAGATCGCGCTGGTCGACGAGACCAAGGCGCTGGTGAAGGATTATGAGCAGCAGTATCAGGACGGCCTCATCACCCAGCAGGAAAAGTACAATAAGGTGATCGATGCCTGGTCGCGCTGCGGTGACCGCGTCGCGTCCGAGATGATGAAGGAAATCTCGTCGGTCAAGGTGCTCGAGAATGGCCGCGAACAGGACATCAACTCGATCTACATGATGGCCCATTCGGGTGCCCGCGGTTCGCAGGCGCAGATCAAGCAGCTTGCCGGGATGCGTGGCCTCATGGCCAAGCCGTCGGGCGAGATCATCGAGACTCCGATCATCTCGAACTTCAAGGAAGGCCTGACCGTCCTTGAGTATTTCAACTCGACCCACGGCGCCCGCAAGGGCCTCGCGGACACGGCGTTGAAGACTGCCAACTCGGGCTACCTCACGCGCCGCCTCGTCGACGTGAGCCAAGATTGCGTCGTGATGGAATTGGATTGCGGCACCGACCAGGCACTCGAGATGCGCGCCATCGTCCAGGGCGGCGCGGTCATCGCCTCGCTCGGCGACCGCGTCCTTGGCCGCACCACCGCCGAACCGATCATGGACCCCAAGACGTCCAAGCCGATGATCCCCGAGGGCACGTTGCTCGACGAGGCGATGGTCCTTCAGCTCGAGGAGATCGGTCTCCAGGCACTCAAGATCCGCTCGCCGCTGGTCTGCGCGGCCAAGATCGGCGTGTGCGGCAAATGCTATGGGCGCGATCTTGCCCGCGGCACGCCGGTCAACATCGGCGAAGCGGTCGGTGTCATCGCCGCCCAGTCGATCGGCGAGCCCGGCACCCAGCTGACGATGCGGACCTTCCACATCGGCGGCGCGGCGCAGCTCAACGAGCAGTCCAACCTCGAGGCGCCGGTCGACGGCACCGTCGAGTTCCGCGACATGCCGACGATCACCGATCCGCGTGGCCGCCACATCTCGCTGTCGCGTTCGGGCGAAATCGCGATCCTCGACATGGACGGTCGTGAGCTGTCGACCCACCGCGTCCAGTACGGTGCGCATCTGCTGTGCGAGAGTGGTCACATTGTCAGCCGCGGCGACCGCATCGCCGAGTGGGATCCGTCGTTCGCGCCGGTCATCACCGAAAAGGCGGGCGTGGTGAAATATCAGGACGTGATCGACAACCGCACCCTGTCGGAAGTGACCGACGAGTCGACCGGCATCTCGCAACGCGTGATCATGGACGACATTGCCAAGTCGAAGAAGGAGGACCTTCGTCCCCGCCTGACCCTGACCGGGGCGGATGCCGCCGAGGCGGGCGTCTATCGCCTCGTCCCGGGCGCGATCATCGCGGTCGAGGATGGCGCCACGGTCGAAGCCGGCGAAGTGCTCGCCCGTTTGCCGCGTGAAGCCGCCAGGACGCGCGACATCACCGGCGGTCTGCCGCGCGTTGCCGAGCTGTTCGAAGCGCGCAAGCCCAAGGAAAACGCGATCATCGCGAAGATCTCGGGCAAGGTCAGCTTCAAGAAGGACTATAAGGCGAAGCGCAAGATCGTCATCATCCCCGACGACGGCTCGGAAGAGGTCGCGTACCTCGTTCCCAAGTCAAAGGTGATCGACGTCCAGGAAGGCGATTACGTCAAGCGCGGCGACAATCTCGTCGGCGGATCGCCCGACCCGCACGACATTCTCGAAGTGCTCGGGATCGTCGCGCTGGCCGAATATCTCGTCAGCGAAATCCAGGAAGTCTATCGTCTTCAGGGCGTGAAGATCAACGACAAGCATATCGAGGTGATCGTTCGCCAGATGCTTCAGAAGGTCGAGATCACCGACGGCGGCAGCACCGTCCTGCTCGCTGGCGAGCAGGTCGATCGCGACGAGATGGACGAAGCCAACGCCAAGCTCGACAAGAAGGGCAAGAAGGCGGAAGGCAAGCCGGTTCTGCTCGGTATTACCAAGGCGTCGTTGCAGACCCGCAGCTTCATCTCGGCGGCATCGTTCCAGGAGACCACGCGCGTGCTCACCGAGGCTTCGGTCCAGGGCAAGATCGACACGCTCAACGGTCTCAAGGAAAACGTCATCGTCGGTCGGTTGATCCCGGCGGGCACCGGCGCGGGCATGACCCGGATGCGGGTAGCGGCGACCAGCCGCGACACCGCGCTCCGGGCCGCGCAGAAGCGCTTCGTGGAGGCAACAGCAACAGCAGCTGCTGCCGCCGCCGCCGCGGCGCCGACCCCGATCGAGATCCAGGAAGCACTGATCGCGCCGCATACCGCCGCCGAAGAGCATGCCGCCGAACTGGCGCAGGGCCCCGAGGCAGCGATGGGCAACGATCCGCTCGGTGACGTGGCGATGTCGGGCACCGGTACCGATGCCGATGCCGGGGACTATCTCAACAGCTAGTCCTGGCGGCCAACGCACAAACCAAAAGCCCCGCCGGTCAGCTCGACCGGCGGGGCATTTTTTTGCGTTGATCGGTTGGCCTAGGCCTAGTGTATTGCGTTCTGGGTCGAATTGGCGGCCGAGCTGACGTCAGTGCCGAAGCCGCGGACGGTGTTGCACGCGGCCAGCGCGAGCGCCCCGCCGATGATGGTCAGTGTCAGAAACTTGCGAACCATGTCTTGTCCCTCCGGTCGTGGTGAGCGGACCATGATTCAAAACCAGGCCGGCTGTCCAGAGTCTGAACTGCCGGCCTGCAATTATCTTCGACTAAACCAACCCCCGAAGGGGTCCGGGCCTAGTGCAAGGCGTTCTGGGTCGCATTGGCAGCCGAGTTGACGTCGCGAGCGGCACCGCGAACGGTGTTGCAGGCAGCCATCGTCAGGCCACCGGCGATGAGGGCAATCGTGATAAACTTGCGGACCATGTCGTTTCTCCCATGATATTACGCCGGAGGATTCACCGCGCGTAACCGGCTATTCCAGCAGTCCATCAACGCCCGTCGCGGCGAACGGGTCCATTACGCCGCCATTCCGGCGAAAAGCGCGTCAGACGGCGATCGGCGCGGCGATCGACGGGTGCGGATCATATCCCTCGATGACAATATCCTCATAGTCGTAACCGTCGATCGCCTGCCCGCGGTCCGCGAGCACCAGCCGCGGCAGCGGACGGGAATCGCGGGTCAGCTGCAGACGCGCCTGGTCGAGGTGGTTCGAGTAGAGGTGGACGTCGCCGCCGGTCCATACGAACACCCCCGGTTCGAGCCCGCACTCGCGCGCCAACATGTGGGTGAGGAGGGCGTAGCTCGCGATGTTGAATGGCACACCCAGGAACAAGTCGGCGCTTCGCTGATAGAGCTGGAGGTTGAGGCGACCGGCGGCGACCTGAGTCTGGAACAGGCAGTGGCACGGAGCGAGCGCCATCTGCCCTATTTCGCCGGGATTCCAGGCGGTAACGATCTGGCGGCGCGACGAAGGATCGCGCTTGATGAGGTCGACCAACTCGCGGATCTGGTCGATGTGGCGCCCGTCCGAAGTCTCCCAGTCGCGCCATTGCTTGCCATAGACCGGGCCGAGGTCGCCCGCCTCGTTGGCCCATTCGTCCCAGATGCTAACCTTGCGTTCCTGCAGCCAGCGCACGTTAGTGTCGCCGCGCAGGAACCACAGTAGCTCGACGATGATCGAACGCAGGTGGAGCTTCTTGGTCGTCACCAGCGGGAAGCCGTCGGCGAGGTCGAAGCGCATCTGCGCACCGAACAGCGACAGCGTGCCGGTGCCGGTGCGGTCAGCCTGGGGCACGCCCTGGCCAAGCACCTGCGCCATGAGGTCGAGATATTGCTTCATCGCCGCCAAAGTAGCGACGCAAGCGCGCTGCTCCAAGGGGTCAACCTTATCGCCTGCCGGGCGTTGAACCCGCAATGGACGATCGCGCGACCAGCGACTGGACAGTGACGCGCCGCCGCGAGCGAATAGTGACGCTCGCCGTCGTCGGCTTGCTTCACCTTGCGGGCCTGCTGCTCCTGCTACCCTACTCTCCCGATCGGCGACGGCGGATCGCCGACCAGACAATTCAGCTGATCAGCCTTCGTCCACCGCCTGCGCCACCAAGACTTGCTCCGCGCCCGTCCGAATCGCACAAGGCTTCGGCTGCGCCAGTTAAGCGCAGCCCGCCGCCGCCCAAACCGGCCGCGGCGCCCGCGCCGGTCGCAATCGCTGTGGCCGCCGACACCGAACTGAGCGCAGCGGTCGGCAGCGGCTCGCTCGCCGGGTTGGGACTGGGCAATGCTGGCCTCGGGAGCGGCGGAGGCGGCGGCGGAGCCTCCCGCCACGCCGAGTGGGTTGGCGGAGGCCTGTCTGATCGTGACTATCCCGAAGCCGCCAAGCGTGCCCGCCTGCAGGGCGTGGTCGACGTTCGCTTCATCGTCCGCACCGATGGGCGAGTGGAAGGGTGCAAGGTCGATCATTCGAGCGGCAGCGCCGATCTCGACCGGCTGACTTGCGCACTCACCGAACAACGGCTGCTCTACAATCCGGCGCTCGATGTGACGGGAAAGCCGGTCGAGGAAGTCTCCGGGCGGCGGTTCCGGTTCGTCATGGGCCGTCGCCCCGAATCGTGAGGCTCAGCCCTTCGCGCGCAGTCGGGAGATCGTTGTCGCGGTGTTGATTACTTCGACGTCGGTGAGGCAGTGGAGCAGGCGGATGCCTTTGCGCTCCATCGCCCGGCCGAGCGCGGGGGCGAAGTCGGCGGTGGCCTCGACCCGCTCGGCCCAGCCGCCAAACGCCTCGGCAAGCTTGACGAAATCGGGATTGGTGAGCCCGGTCGCGCTGACCCGCTCGGGATAGTCGCGCTCCTGGTGCATGCGGATCGTGCCGTAAGCGCCATTGTCGACGAGGATGACGAGGATATCGGCGCCATAGCGGGCGGCGGTCGCCAGCTCCTGTCCGTTCATCAGGAAATCGCCATCGCCCGCGACGCAGACGACGGTGCGTTCGGGGAAGCGCAGGCTCGCGGCGACGGCGGCGGGGAGGCCATAGCCCATCGTCCCGCTGGTCGGGGCAAGCTGGCACGGCATTGCGGCATAGCGCCAGTAACGGTGCCACCAGCCCGAGAAATTGCCCGCGCCGTTGCAGATGATGGTGTCGGCAGGGAGCGCCTCGCGCATCGCCGCGACGCAGGGCCCGAGGTCGAGTTTGACGCCCTCACGTGCCTTGGGCTCGGACCATGCAAGCCACTCGTCATGGGCTTCCTCCCCCGCCGAGAAGCGCACCATCTCCGGGTCGTGCCAGTCCGCCGCCATTTCCGAAAACTCGGCCATGTCGGCGCAGATCGGCAGGTCGGCGCGATAGACGCGGCCGAGTTCGTTCGGGTCGGGGTGAACGTGCACCAGCAGTTGGCCCGGATGGTCGGGGGTGACGAGCTTGTACCCATCGGTGGTCGCCTCGCCCAATCGCGCGCCGACGACGAGCAGCAGGTCGGCATCGCGGATGCGCTGCTGCAGCTTGGGGTTGGGGCCATAGCCGAGGTTGCCGGCATAGACCGAGCAGCCATTGTCGACTGCGTCCTGGCGGCGGAAGGCGGCGGCGGTGGGGATGCCGTGGCGGTGAGCGAAGGTCGCGAAATGATGCGCCGCCGCCGGGCTCCAGTCGGCCCCGCCGATGATCGCAACGGGGTTGGTCGCATCCTTCAGCAGCTCGAACAAGGCGCCGATCGCCCCGCCGCAGGCTGGTTGCGCGATCGGCGCGATGACCGGGCGATCGGTCGCCTCGACTTCGTCGCGAAGCATGTCCTCGGGGATCGCCAGCACGACTGGTCCGGGCCGCCCCGCCGTCGCGACCCGATAGGCCCGCGCGACATATTCGGGGATGCGCGCGGCATCGTCGATCCGTGCTGACCATTTGGCGACCGGCGCGAAGAAGGCGGTCATGTCGATTTCCTGAAATCCCTCGCGATCGCGGTCGGCGCGGTCGAGGTCGCCGACGAACAATATCATCGGGGTCGAATCCTGCATCGCGACATGGACCCCGGCGGAAGCGTTGGTCGCCCCCGGCCCGCGGGTAACAAACGCGACGCCGGGCTTGCCGATCATCTTGCCGTCGGCGTCGGCCATATAGGCGACCCCGCCCTCCTGCCGGCAGACGACGGTCTGGATGGCGGGCGTGTCGTGGAGCGCGTCGAGGACGGCGAGGAAGCTCTCGCCGGGGACGGTGAAGACCCGGTCGCACCCTTGCGCGACGAGTTGATCGACGAGGATTCGGCCGCCGCTACGCATGGTCATAAGCGATGCCTTCAACGAAATTCGGGAGGTAAGGAAAGGCGTTTAATTTCAACAGTCTAGTTCGCGAATGTTCACGAATATTGACGAATGTTCACGGTCGTGGAGCATTTTCGCGCTTTCTGTTTCCATCCAAAAAAGCACCATCTCTCCTGCCTCGCGCTTATCGCACACGCGAAGCGCTGTAGGACATTAAAATCGGCGTACGAGCAGATGCCAACTTCCTCCCCTCCCTGCAAGGGAGGGGCTGGGGGTGGGTAGCGAGCGAAGCGAGCTCGCAAGCGCGGGGGCTTACTGGCGCTTGCACCCACCCCTTCGCCGCGTTGCGGCTCTTCCCCTCCCTGCACAGCAGGGAGGGGATTGCTTCAAGCCTGGTGGATCGCTTTGACGACCTGATAGGTCTCGAGCCCCTCTTTGCCGCCTTCGCTGCCAAAGCCTGAATCCTTGATCCCGCCGAACGGGGCGTCGGCGGTCGAGATGCCGAAGCTATTGATGCCGACCATCCCCGCCTCGATCGCGTCGCCGAGCAGGTTGGCGCGGCGGCCATTTTCCGTGAAGACGAAGGCGGCCAGGCCGAACGGCAGGCGATTGGCCTGTGCGATGGCGTCGTCATAGTCCTTGAACCGGGCCGACACTGCGACCGGGCCGAACGGCTCGTTGTTCATGATGTCGGCATCAAGCGGCACGTCGGCAAGCAGCGTCGGCTGGAAGAAGAAGCCACCTTCCCCGCGTTCGCCCCCGGCCATGACCCGCGCACCCTTGGCGCGGGCGTCCGCGACCAGCGCTTCGATTGCGGCGGGGCGGCGGGCATTGGCGAGCGGACCCATGTTGGTTGCGTCGGCGAGGCCGTCGCCGGTGACGACTTTCTTCGTTCGTTCGGCAAAGCCGGTGATGAAGCGGTCGTAGATCGATTCCTGGACATAGAAGCGCGTCGGCGAGACGCACACTTGCCCCGCGTTGCGGAATTTCTGCGGCACGACCATGTCGAGCGTCTTGTCGAGGTCGCAATCGTCGAAGATCAGCACCGGGGCATGACCGCCAAGCTCAAGCGTGACCCGGGTCATGCTGTCGGCGGCGAGCTTCATCAGCGCCTTGCCGACCGGGACCGAGCCGGTGAAGCTGAACTTGCGCACGATACGCGAGGCGATCAGGGTTTTGCTGACCTGATCGGGGACGCCGTGGACAAGCTGGAACACGCCCGCCGGAAGCCCTGCGTCCTGCAGCGCATGGGCGAGCGCACCGGTGCAGCCGGGGGTTTCCTCGGGCGGTTTCGAGATCACCGAACAGCCGGCGGCGAGCGCGGCGGCGACCTTCTTGGCGAGCAAATAGAGCGGGAAATTCCACGGGGTGAAGGTGGCGACGACCCCGACCGGCTGGTGAAGTATGATCGAGCGTTGCCCGGTCGGGCGGACCAGCGTTCGGCCATAATCGCGCTTGGCTTCCTCGGCGTACCAGTCGAACATCTGCGCCGATCCGGCGATTTCGCCGCGCGCTTCGGCCAGTGGCTTGCCTTGCTCCTGGGTCATCCGCCGGGCGATGTCTTCCGATCGTTCGCGCAGCAGGCTGGCGGCCTTGCGCAGGATCGCAGCGCGCTTCTCGACATCGGTCGCGCGCCACAACGGGTAGGCCCGCTCGGCGGCGGCAAGCGCCTCGTCGAGGTCGGCGGTGCTGGCGAGCGGGACTTCGCCGATGCCGCCACCGGTGGCCGGGTTGACGACGGTGAAGCTGTCGCGGCCTTCGCCTGCGCGCCAGTTGCCGTCGATGAACAATTTGAGGTCTGGATCATAGGTCATGGCTGCCAGATAGGCCTCGTTCACCGTCCCGCCAACCCCCGCGCCTTGAAGCAAGGCGCGACGCTCGCTAGGCGATGGTTCAAAGGAGAATAGTCATGACCAAGTCCGAACTCGCCGCCAAGATGCAAGAGGCCGGCGCCGTCATTTCCGGCAAGATCGTCAAGATCGACTTTGGCGGCGACGATGGCGTGCTGCTGCTCGACGGCAAGGCCAATAGCGTCAGCGAGACCGACGCCGCCGCCGACACGACGATCAAGGTCAGCTGGACCGATTGGGAAGCGCTTGCGGCGGGGCAACTCGACGGGATGACGGCGTTCATGACGGGCAAGTTGAAGGTCGAAGGCGACATGTCGAACGCGATGCAGTTGCAGAGCGTGCTGGGGAAACTGAAGTAGCCAATGACCAGAATCTTTTCCACCGCCCCCGAAGCTCTCGAAGGCGCGCTGTTCGACGGCATGACGATTGCTGCAGGCGGTTTCGGCCTGTGCGGGATCCCCGAGCGGTTGATCGACGCGATTGTCGCAAGTGGCGTCAAGGATCTGACCATCGCTTCCAATAACGCCGGGATCGACGGCGAGGGGCTCGGCAAGCTGCTGCGCACGCGGCAGGTCAAGAAGATGATCTCGTCCTATGTCGGCGAGAATAAGGAGTTCGAGCGGCAATATCTGGCCGGGGAGTTAGAGGTCGAATTCTGCCCGCAAGGCACGCTCGCCGAGCGGATGCGCGCGGGCGGTGCGGGCATCCCCGGTTTCTATACGAAGACCGGCGTTGGCACGAAGGTCGCCGAAGGCAAGGAGGTCAAGTCGTTCGACGGCGAGGAATATATCCTCGAGCGCGGTATCCGCGCCGACCTGGCGATCATCAAAGGCTGGAAGGCCGACGAGATGGGTAACCTCGTGTTCCGCAAGACCGCGCGCAACTTCAACCAGCCCGCCGCCACCTGTGGGCGGATTTGCGTCGCCGAGGTCGAGGAGATTGTGCCGACCGGAAGCTTCGACCCCGACTGCATCCACTTGCCGTCGATCTACATCAACCGCCTGATCTGCGGCGCGCCCTACGACAAGAAGATCGAGTTCCTGACGGTGCGCGAACGGGAGAGCGTGTGATGGCTTGGGATCGCAACCAGATGGCGGCGCGGGCGGCGCGCGAGCTTGAGGACGGCTTTTACGTCAACCTCGGCATCGGGATTCCGACGTTGGTCGCCAATAATATCCCGGACGGTATGACGGTCACGCTGCAAAGCGAAAACGGGATGCTTGGAATCGGCCCCTTCCCCTACCCCGACGAGGTCGATGCCGACCTGATCAACGCCGGCAAGCAGACCATCAGCGAGCTGCCGTCCTCCTCCTATTTTTCGAGCGCCGACAGTTTCGCGATGATCCGCGGCGGGCATATCGACCTCACCGTCCTGGGCGCGATGGAGGTTTCTGAAGGCGGCGACATCGCCAACTGGATGATTCCGGGCAAGATGATCAAGGGCATGGGCGGGGCGATGGACCTGGTCGCCGGGGTCAAGCGGATTATCGTCGTGATGGAACACACCGCAAAAGACGGCAGCCCCAAGTTCATCCCGTCGTGCACGCTGCCACTGACCGGGCGGAACGTGGTCGACATGATCGTCACTGATCTCGCCGTGTTCGATCGGTCGAGCCACGCCGCTGCGTTCCGGCTGGTCGAGTGCGCGCCGGGGGTGACGGCGGAGGAAGTGCGCGCGAAGACCACCGCGCATTACGAAGGGTAGACGGCGGTGAAGCTGATCACCGCCAACCGCAATTATTCGAGCTGGTCGCTGCGCCCGTGGGTGTTGATGAAGATGCTCGATTTGCCGTTCGAGGATGAGTTCGTCAGCTTCGCCAAGCCCGACAATCATGATGATTTTCGCACCTTCAGCCCGACCGGCAAGGTGCCGCTGCTAGTCGACGGCGAGCGGCGGGTGTGGGACAGCCTGGCGATCGGGCTCTATCTTGCCGATCGGTTCGATGGCGTCCTCCCAACCGATCCCGATGCGCGCGCCTGGGTGCAGTGCGTCTCCGCCGAGATGCACTCGGGATTCCTGGCGTTGCGGGGCGACTGCACGATGAACGTCGGCACACGGATCCGGCGTGGTCCCGACTCGGCGGCCCTCGCGCAGGACATCGCCCGGATTTCGGATATTTTCGAGGAGGGCCTGACCCGCTTCGGCGGCCCCTTCCTCGCCGGGCGCGCCTTCACGCTGGCCGACGCCTACTTCGCGCCGGTGGTGTTCCGCATTCGCACGTTCGGGATCGAGGTCGGGCCACTGGGCACCGCGTGGGTCGACCGGATGCTAGCGCTTGAGCCGATGCTTGAGTGGGAAGCCGCTGCGCTTGCCGAACCATGGCGCGAGGCGAGCCATGAGGCCGACCTCGTCGCTGCCGGATCGCTCACCGCCGACTATCGCGCAAAACTTCCCTAGCGCGCCGCCGTCTGGCGAATGCCAAGCCCGTCGCGATTGTAGAAGTCATCGCGGAATGCGATCTGCCCGTCCTCGGGCGCGGCGGTGAGGTAGGTTACATAGACCGGCACCGGATTGGGCAGCGCAACCTTCTGTTCAGGCACTTTCGAGGTCGTCGTCAACGGCTTGCCAAAAAGCCATTTGCCTAGCTTGGCCGCGTTCTGCAGCCGGATGCAGCCGCCGCTCTTCTGCCGCGCGGGTTCGGCGAACAGGCTCTTGTCGTCGGTGTCGTGCAGATAGATGCCCATATCGTTGGGAAACATGAACTTCATCTTGCCCATGCTGTTGTCGGGTCCGGGCAGCTGGCGCATGCGGATGTCGGGCATCTTGCCGTCGACCACCGCCTGCCAGTCGATCGTCCGGGGGTCGATGCGCTTGGGATGGTCGCCCCAGTCGCTGAGCACCTCGTAGTGGGCGCGCGCGAGATACGCGACGCCCTCGCTCACGACATGCGGCGCGAGGCGGGTTGCAGCGAGGTCGGGCGGGGCATTCCAGTAAGGGTTGAGGATGGCGAAGCGGAGCATTCCCGCGAGCATGGGGGTCGGATTGTCGGCTCGCCCGACGACGACGCGCATGCTGTCCGTGACCACGCCATTCTCGACCATGTAGAGCCGCGCGGCGGCGGCATCGACCATGACGTATCGGCCCGGCTGAAGTGCGCTGGGCAGGACGCGGGCGCGTTCCATGTTGAGGCGGATGAGCTGCGCCTCGCGGTTGTCCATTGTTCCAGCCATCGCGCCACGTAGCGCGGCATAGGCGGGGTTCATCCACGGCATGCGGTCGAGCCACTCGCCCAAGGCCGGCGCGGCTGCGGCGGAGTTGAGCAATAGCTGTGCGCTCGGCGCCGGCGGGATCGCCGCGGGATCGGCGAACTTCATTTCGTTGGAGCGCTTTACGCGCATGTCGCGGGCGACAGCCACCAGCGTCTGAGAAAGCATGAAATCGGCGCGCTGAATGTCGCGTGGATTGCCCCCAAACGCCGCGCGGACCGCGCCTTCGAGGTTGCGAACGCGGTAGGCGTCGGGGGCCAGGCCATCGAGGCGAAGACTGCGGGCGAGCTCGATCAACTGGCTCGCCTCGGGTCGAATCTGTCCGCCCTGAACCCATAGCGAGCGGTCGTACGACCCTTGCCACGCCGCCACTTCGCTCTGCGCGAGACGATAGCTGGCCGCGGTGCGCGCCGAGACCTGTATGGGACTGATAACGAGCAGCATCCCCGCCGCGGCAACAAGCGCCGTGGCGAACGGACGTGTCGACCGCAAGGCGCGGGGACCGCCGAAAAAATGCATGCTCGTCATCGATCTTCCTCGTTAGCTCTACGCCTGCTTAGCCGCGTTCGCCGCGGGCCGGCATTGGTGCGCTATTGACCGGCGCGGGGGCCGGGGCGGACTGATAGCCCTGGGGCGCGCCGGGGTAATATTGGCCGTTGCTGACGTATCCGTCGGGTTGGCCATCGCCATTATTGTCGGCCCAGACGGCACCGGCAACTCCGCCGACTGCTGCGCCGATGACCGCGCCGGTGAGCACGCTCACGCCAGGAATCAATGCCCCGGCGACCGCGCCCAGTGCCGCGCCGCCGATCGCGCCGGTCGCCACGCGGCGAAGGGTCGGATCATAGCCTTGCGGCGTGCCGCTGAAATAATTGCCGTTCTGGACATAGCCGTCGACATAGCCGTCATTGTTGCGGTCGGCCCATACGGCGTTGCCGATACCGCCGATCGCGGCGCCGGCCAGCGCGCCCTCGGCGACGCTGACTCCCGGAACGATTGCGCCCACCGCAGCACCGCCGGCCGCGCCATAGGCCGCGCCCGTCGCTGCATTGCCGGCCGTCCGATTGTCACCATAAGTGCTGCACGCCGACAGGGCGATAGTGCCGGCCATCAGCGCGGCGATCATCGACTTGGTCATAGTAAGACTCCCTTGGTTCGTTGTTACGGACCATGCGGCGGGACCCAGTCCCCGGCGCAGCGCATAGGTCACGGATGGGAAACGGCCCTCTTGCTCGATCGTTCCGCTACTGGCCCGATGCTGAACGCGAGGTGATCACACGTCCCGAAAGGATCGCGTTACGCGCCGCGAAAGTCTTGCTAAACGGGGGATATGAAGGCGACCATCTATCACAACCCGAACTGCGGCACTTCGCGCAAGACGCTGGCTATCCTCCAAGAAGCGGGCGCCGAACTTACCGTGGTCGAATATCTCAAGACCTCGCCCTCACGCGATGAATTGAAGCGGATCTACGCGCGTGCCGGAATGACTGTGTGGGACGGCCTGCGGGCCAGTGAGCCATTGGCAGGTGAGCTCGGCCTGACCGGGGAGGGCGCGGACGAAGACCGCATCCTCGACGCGATGATGGCGCACCCGATCCTCATCAATCGGCCATTGGTCGAAACCGAACGGGGCGCCGCATTATGTCGCCCCCAGGAAAAGGTCCGCGATCTATTGTGAGTGGGCTTGATCCTCGGCTGCTGCTGCGCGGCTATGCCGCCGGGATTTTTCCGATGTCAGACAGCCGCGATGCCGCCGATGTGTTCTGGGTCGAACCGCGCAGCCGCGCGATCCTGCCACTCAACCGATTCTGCCTGTCGCGCAGCCTTTCCCGCCGGGTGCGTTCGGGCCGGTTTCAGATCACCGTCGATACCGCTTTCCCCGAGGTATTGGCGCAATGTGCCGCACGTGACGAAACATGGATAAACGAGGTCATCGAGCGCGCGACCCTCGGGCTGCATGCGACCGGTCACGCGCATTCGGTCGAGGCGTGGCACGATAGCAAACTCGTGGGCGGGCTCTATGGTGTGAAACTGGGTCGCGCCTTCTTCGGGGAGAGCATGTTCAGCTCGATGACCGACGCGTCGAAGGTGGCGCTCGCCTGGCTCGTCGCGCGGCTCAAGGTCGGCGGCTTCACCTTGCTCGACTGCCAGTTCATGACCGCCCACCTTGCCTCGCTGGGCGCGGTAACCGTTGCGCGCGATCGCTATGTGCGGTTGCTCGGCTCGGCGCTCGGCTCGTTCGCGGGGGGCGAGACCGATGGCGGCGGCTCAGCGGTGGCGGGCGGTCCGTCGGTCGAGGAACCGGCCGATTTCTTCGCGCTCGACGATGTGCTTGCCGGACGCGCCGCGCCTGGTTCGGGCGATGGAGACGGGGCGGACGCGGGCGCGCCTGGCCAACTCATCGTGCAGCTCTTGGGCCACACATCATAGACCGGATGCTCGACGACGTTGAGCGACGGCGATTCCTTGTAGAGCCAGCCCGAGAAGACCCGCCGCCAGCTCTGGTTGGGCTGCTCGACATCGAGCTGGATAAACGCGCCGGTGAGCGGTGGACTTTCCCACGGGGCGGTCGTCTCGCACGCGCGCAGGCGGACGATGACGTCGCGGACACGCAACGCCTGGCCGGGCTTCATCGTCAGGTTGCGGACGATGCCGTTGCGCTTGTTGAGCAGGCCGATCACCGCGACGCGCTCGGCCATCGGGGTCTCACCGACATTCTGCAGAACCGCTCCTTTGCGCGCGTCGACCATCGGTCCGCGCTCGTCAGGCTTGGGCGCACGATTGCAGCCCGCGAGCAACACCGCGACGGCGGCGATCGTCAGGCCGGTGCGGCGCACAACTATTCCGGGGTCCACGCTTGGTAATCGCCCGTCGCGGCCGGACGCACCCCGTGCCCGCCAAGCGACCCGCCGGGCTTATACGCCGCAAAAGTTCCAGTGGCATTGGCCAGCGGCGGCTGCTCGAACGGGCGGCGCGGCGGCAACTCATCGTCAGGCAACTGGTCGATCGTGCCCTTGAGCCACGCCTGCCAACCGGGCGGAACGCGGCTGCCGTCATTGTTGCCGTCGTACATCACCCAGCGGCGGCGCGGGTCCTTGCGGTGCTCGAAATACTGGTTGCCGGCCTCGTCCTTGCCGACCGCCGAGCCGTGGCGGTGCGAGAAGAACGCGGTGCCGAAGGTCGCGCCGCTCCACCAGGTCGCGCGGAAGAAATTGCGGATCAGTCCCATAGCCGAGCCTTTGCCGTGTTCCGAGCGTGGGTGCAACCGGAGCGCTAATGCGGCCAGCGCACGCGGTCGCCGGCGCGGATGCCAAGTTCGGCGGCGCGCCCACCGGCCAGTTCGAGAACAGCCGTTACCGGGCCGTCGGACGGAATAATCGACAGGTCCATCGGCCGGGCGTTGGCGGCAATATTGGCGATCGTCCCGTCGGCGCGCACGAAGATCAGGTCGAGCGGGATCAGCGTGTCCTTCATCCAGAAGGTCGCGCGGACTGGTTTGACGAACGGGAATATCATGCCTCGATCGGGCGCGAGATTCTGGCGATACATCAACCCGCGTTCCTGATCGGCGGGACTCTTGGCAACTTCGACCGAGAAGCGATGCGTCATGCCGTGCCCGAGCACGGTCAGCGGCACCTGCAACAGGCCCGACTCCGCGGCGAGCGTGGCGCTGGCGAGGGAGGCCGAAGGTTGGCAGGCAGCGAGCGCGAGGGCGCAACCAAACGCGATCGACGCGATCAGGCCTGGCTGCGAAGCTCCACCGCGGTGCGACCCTTGTCCCCGTCCGCGACTCGCGCCTGAAGCCGGTCGAGCGGTTGCAGATCGGCGATCCCCGCCAGCCGCACCGTCTCCATATGCACGAAGATGTCCCCCGGATTGCCTTCCGGCTCGACCAGGAAACCGAAACCCTTGACGCGATTGAACCACTTGACCTCCACCGGAATGAACGGTCCGGCCGCGTCGGCAAGTGCTTCGCGGTCGGCCCTGTCAGCCGCAGGAATGGCGCTCCGCGGCGCCAAGGGCAAGGCCGTCGAGAGATCGATGTCGATGATTTTCGTGGCTTGCAGCCCGCGCGACTGCTCGGCGCACAGACAATCGATCGTCGCGCCCTCCGGGAGCGAACGGCGGCCATTGTCTTTAAGGACGCTGAAGTGAATCAAGATGTCGCCATCGACTTGGTCGCTTACCAGGAACCCAAAGCCGCGAGTCGCGTCGAACCATTTGACGCGCCCCCGGACGGCCAACATGCCGACCGTGGCGTCAACGGCATCGTCTCGATCTTCGTCAGACATGTCCCCGTTCGGCCCCGCGATACCAACTCGTTCCACTGCCGAAAGCATAGATCATCACTCTATGTCAGGAAACCGGCATAAACCTTAACCTAACGCAATTCAACGAGCGAGCCATGGACTATACTCTCCCCCGGCGACAGATCGACGATAGCGCGTGACAGCGCCAGCGGGTGACCGGCGCGAAGCATCGCGCCGATCGCCTTCTGACGCGCCACGGGATCCAGTTTTTCAGGGGCGAAGGGCCCGATCCGGCGTCGGCGCGCGAGTTTCAGCGCCGCCTCGACACGGTTGCCGTCGGCATGATCGAGCGCCCCTTCGCGGTCGGTTTCCTCGATATGCGCCGCATGAAGCGTCTGCCTGACCCGCGCCGCGCCGTAACCGCGTCCGCCGAGCACGCGCGCCTTCGACAGCGCGAAGGCGGCGTCGTCGATGTAACCGATCCCGGCCAGCCGCTCGGCGATGACCGCGAGATCAGGCTCCGCTTCCCCGTCCCAACCGCGTTCGCGCAGCTTGCGGCGCAGATAATCGACCAGCTTGCCGCGCGAGGTGGCGAAACGCCCGACATAGGACAGCGCCAGCTCGTCGAGCTTCGCCGCGTCGAGCGGTGGTCGCGGCCGTCGAGCGGCCCGTTGACGTGAAACCGGCGGCATGACGCCTTGATTGTGCCACAGTCGGTTTGCATTCACCATCCCGGGGCCAAAGCGGTTTTCAACCCCCCAGGCAGGAATGCAAGTGACCCAAACCAACGATCTCACCCCGACGGGGTCCACGCCGACCCTCGACGCGCACCCGCGTCGGGTCGCCGATTTCACCAACCTGCAGGACGCGCTCGATTATGCCGCCGTTGGACAGCGGGGGATGAACTTCCACGATGCACGCGGGACGCTCGTGCGGGCGTACCCCTATGCCGAGCTGCGCCGCGATGCGCTGCTCGCCGCTCGTCGCTTCATTGCGCTCGGGCTGGTCAAGGGCGACCGACTTGCCCTCGTCGCCGAGACCGGGCCTGAATTTGCGGCATCCTTCTTTGGCGCGGTCTATGCCGGGCTGTGGCCGGTGCCGCTGCCGCTTCCGACCAGCTTTGGCGGGCGCGAGGCCTATGTCGAGCAACTCAAGGTCATGCTGACCAGCAGCGACCCGACATTGTTCCTTTTTCCTGCCGAGTTCACCGAGTCCGTCAATCAGGCCGCCGCCGCGCTGGGCATTGCCGCGCGAAGCTGGGAGAGCCTGGCCGATGTTGTCCCCGCCGACGACACCGCCCTCCCCGCTGCCGACCCCGACGAGATCGCCTACCTGCAATATTCAAGCGGCTCGACGCGCTTCCCGCACGGAGTTGCCGTCACCCACCGAGCGCTGCTCGACAATTTGCGCGGGCACGGGATCGGGCTGCTCATGCAGGACAGCGACCGAGTGATTTCGTGGCTGCCATGGTATCATGACATGGGCCTGGTCGGCTGCATGCTCTCGCCGCTCGCCAACCAGATGTCGGTCGATTATTTGAGGACCGAGGATTTCGCCCGTCGCCCGCTCGCGTGGCTCGACCTGGTCAGCCGCAATCCGGGGACGACGATGAGCTATTCGCCGACATTCGGCTATGACATTTGCGCACGGCGCCTGTCGTCGATCACCAAGGTCGAGGACCGCTTCGACCTGTCGCGCTGGCGCATTGCCGGCAATGGCGCCGACATGATCCGCCCCGACGTGATGCAATCATTCGTCGACGGCTTCGCCAACGCCGGCTTCAAGGCGAGTGCCTTCTGCCCGAGCTACGGCCTTGCCGAAGCGACGCTGGCGGTGTCGCTGATGCCGCCGGGCGAGGGCATCCGCCTCGAGCTCGTCGAGGAGAGCGAATTGTCGGGCGTCGGCACCCCGGCGCAGGAACGCCCGCGCCGCTATCGTGCGATCGTCAATTGCGGGAAGCCGGTCGAGGGCATGGAAATCGAAGTCCGCGACGAAGGCGGCGTGCTGCTTCCCGATCGCGGCATCGGCAAGGTCCATTGCCGCGGCGCCAGCGTCATGGTCGGCTATTTCCGCGATGAGGAATCGACCGCCGCCTGCCTTACCCCCGACGGCTGGCTCGACACCGGCGACATGGGCTATCTGTCGAACGGCTACATTTTCATCGTCGGCCGGGCGAAGGACATGATCATCATCAACGGCCGCAACCATTGGCCGCAGGACATCGAATGGGCGGTCGAGCAATTGCCCGGCTTCAAGTCGGGCGACATCGCCGCCTTCGCCATCACCGGGCCGTCGGGCGAGGAAACCCCTGCGGTGCTGGTCCACTGCCGCACCAGCGACGAGGGCGAGCGCAGCCGGCTACGCGACGACATCCGCGAGCGGGTCCGCGCCATCACCGGCATCTCGCCGGTGGTCGAGCTCATCCCCCCGCGCACGCTCCCGCGCACCTCGTCGGGCAAGCTGTCGCGCACCAAGGCACGCAACCTCTATCTGTCGGGCGAAATCCAGCCGTTTGACGTTGCCGCCTGACCCTTGCCTCCCCATTTCGGGGCGCGTAGGGGAGCGGCGGCCTAGGGGTATAGCTCAGTTGGTAGAGCATCGGTCTCCAAAACCGAGGGTCGTGGGTTCGAGTCCCCCTGCCCCTGCCAGGCCGCCCGCGCATGCTTGAAGCGCGCACCGCTTCGCGCTAAGACGCCCGCTACGAGGTCTGGCGGGCACCCCCCGCGGACCTCTTTTTTCTATCTCCTCGAAGGTGAGTGACGCACAAGTGGCCAAAGTCTCCCCCGGCGAATTCTTCCGTCAGGTCCGCGCCGAAGGCAGCAAGGTCGTCTGGCCGACCCGCAAGGAAACCGTCACCACCGCCATCATGGTCGTGATCCTGACCGGCGTGCTCGCCATCTTCTTCTTCGGCGTCGACGCCTTCTTCAGCGCGATCGTCCAGTATTTCCTCGGCCTTCGGGCCAAGTAACCGACAAAAGAGCAAACCCCTATGTCCCGCTGGTATATCATCCACGCTTACTCGGGCTTCGAGAACAAGGTCCGCAACTCGATCCTCGCCGAAGCAGGCCGCCTTGGCCTCACCTCGCAAGTCGAAGCGATCGAAGTGCCGACCGAAAAG
>JBBQDG010000043.1:0-18955 GCA_038319435.1 Sphingomonadales bacterium
TCTGTCGGGCTGGCAGGTTGCCGCCGACGCCAACACCGCCGGCGCGATGTATCCCGACCAGTCACTGTATCCCGCCAACGCCGGACCCGAACTGGCTAAGCGAATCAACAAGACGCTGCAGCGCGCCGACCAAGTCGAGCACAGCGAAGGCGGTGCCCAGCGCGACTGGTTCGTCCCGATCGTCGCCGATGCCGAGGCCGGCTTTGGCGGCCCGCTCAACTGCTTCGAGATCATGAAGGCCTATATCGAGGCCGGCGTCGCGGCGGTCCATTTCGAGGACCAGCTGGCGTCGGAGAAGAAGTGCGGCCACCTCGGCGGCAAGGTCCTTATCCCGACCCAGGCGGCGATTCGCAACCTCGACGCAGCGCGGCTCGCCGCCGATGTCTGTGGCGTCCCCACGCTGGTCGTGGCGCGCACCGACGCCGAAAGCGCCAAGCTGATCACGTCGGATATCGACGAGCGCGACCGCCAGTTCATTACCGGCGAGCGTACTCCAGAAGGCTTCTTTCGCCTACGTGATGGTAGCGGTCTCGACCATTGCATCGCCCGCGGCCTCGCGTTTGCCGAGCACGCCGACCTGCTGTGGTGGGAAACCAGCCACCCGGATCTCGATGATGCGCGCAAGTTCGCCGAGGCGGTGCACGCCCAATATCCGGGCAAGCTACTGGCCTACAACTGCAGCCCGAGCTTTAACTGGGCCGCCAAGCTCGACGAAGCGACGATCGCCAAGTTCCAGCGCGAACTCGGGGCGATGGGCTACAAATATCAGTTCGTCACGCTGGCCGGCTTCCACAGCCTCAACCACGGCATGTTCGAACTGGCCAGCGGTTATCGCGACGAAGGCATGACGGCCTACTCGCGGCTCCAGCAGGCCGAGTTCGCCAGCGAACCCGCCGGCTATACCGCCACGCGCCACCAGCGCGAGGTCGGCACCGGTTACTTCGACCAAGTCGCGACGGTCATCTCGGCCGGAACGGCGTCGACCACCGCGCTCGGCGAATCGACCGAAGCGGCACAATTCGCTCACGCCTGACATCAGCATTAAAGGAGTAAGGACAATGCAACGGCGTTACTGGGTTATCGGGGGGGATTACTCCGACTGCGCATTCGGCCAACTCGAGCCGGGCACCGAGAAGATCAGTGGGCCGTTCCTGTGCGAGGTAAAGGCGCGGACCGAGTGGCAGCGGCTGACCTTCCGCGACAAAAGTGGCGCGACCACGCGCTACACCATCGCCGCGGAGCCCGACGCGATCTGGCAGTAGGTTTCGTCTCGCAAGAAGTTAGGAGAGGATGCCGCAAGAGCATCCGACTAGGAGAGGGCGCCCGGGCAACCGCGGCGCCCTTTTCGATTCAGCGCTCGAATATGAGCGCCCAGCACAGCACGGGTCCATCCTCCGCGTCGGTCCGCTTCGCGCAGACACCGAAGCCGTTGCGGGCAAGCGAGGCCTGCGACGCGGCATTATCGACCGACGTTTCGGCGACGAGCCCAACAAATCGATTGCCCACCAATTCAATCAGCGCGCTGACCGCGGCGGTGGCATGCCCACGCCGCTGGCTAGCAGGGGCGACGCCAAAGCCGATTTCGGGCCGCGACGGGTCGCCAGCCTTGGTCAGGCTGATCAGCCCGACCGCTTCGCCATTAACGATCATGAGCCAAGCCACGTCGCCGGCGAGGACTAAACCGACCGACACGGCAAGTCTGCGGACCAGTTCGAGCACTTCTCGAGGTGCCAGTCCGCCGTCGGGCAGGGTCGGGGCATCGGGCGGGGCGGGGCTTTCGTCCATTAACCAAGCGAAGTCCGCGTCGCCAATCGCCTGAAGCCGCATCGCATTCCCCCCGAATACAAAAGGGGCGCCGCGGCAGGTGCCGGGCGCCCCTTGATTTCGTTCCGTTCGTCGCTCAGGCGGCGACGGCCGCTTGTCGATCCCCCTCGGTGGGGAGGTGCGCTTTCGCTTGCGCGATGAGTACCGAGAAAGCCTCGCCCTCGTGCATCGCGATGTCGGCCAGGACCTTGCGGTCGAGATCGATGTTCGCCAGCTTCATCGCGTGAATGAATTGGCCATAGGTCAGTCCCTCGGCGCGAACCGCGGCGTTGATGCGCTGGATCCACAGGGCGCGGAAGCTGCGCTTCTTTACCTTGCGATCGCGATAGGCATATTGCCCGGCCTTTTCGACGGCCTGGCGGGCGATGCGGATCGTGTTCTTGCGACGGCCATAATAGCCCTTCGCATTATCGAGGATCCGCTTGTGCTTGGCGCGGGTGGTTACACCCCGTTTGACGCGTGCCATGTCTCAGCTCCTTATGCGAGGCCGTACGGCGCCCAGAGCTTGACGCGCTGGGTGTCGGACTTGGCGAGCACTTCGGTGCCACGGTTCTGGCGAATATATTTCGAATTGTGGCTGATCAGCCGGTGCCGCTTGCCAGCGACGCCATGCTTCAACTTGCCACTGGCGGTAAGCGTGAAGCGCTTTTTCACACCGCTCTTGGTCTTGAGCTTGGGCATTTTCGTCTCCTTGTTACCCGCGCCGATTTTCATCGGGGGGCGACGTTATCGAATCGCCACGGCAGCCCTAACTGGCCGGACCATTCGTCTTTCCAACAATCTGGAAGTGCGGCGCCTATAGGGGGGGAGGGCGCCAATGGCAACCGTCAGTCGAACAGGCTCGACACGCTGCTTTCGTCCGCAATGCGCTTGATCGCCTCCGCAATCAGCGGCGCGATCGTTAGTCGGCGGATTTTCCCGGGCGCGTCGGCCTCGCCCGACCAGATGGTGTCGGTGACCACCAGTTCGGTCAGTTCGCTCGCCGCGACTCGCGCCGCTGCCGCGCCCGACAGGACGCCGTGGCTGCAATAGGCGAACACTTCCTCGGCTCCCTGCTGCTTGAGCGCCGCCGCGGCGTTGCACAGCGTCCCTGCCGAATCGACGATATCGTCGATCAGGATGCAGCAATGCCCTTCGACGTCGCCGATGATGTTCATCACTTCGGATTCGCCGGCCCGCTCGCGGCGCTTGTCGACGATCGCCAGCGGGGCGTTGTCGAGCCGTTTCGCCAGGCTGCGCGCACGCACCACGCCGCCGACGTCGGGCGACACGACCATCAGCTTGCGCCCGCGAAAGCGCGCCTGAATGTCCGCCGCCATTACCGGCGCAGCCCAAAGATTATCGGTCGGAATATCGAAGAAGCCCTGGATCTGTCCGGCATGCAAATCCATCGAGAGGACGCGATTGGCGCCCGCCGTCGTGATGATGTTGGCGACCAGCTTGGCCGAGATCGGGGTGCGCGGGCCGGGTTTGCGGTCCTGCCGGGCATAGCCGAAATAGGGCACCACGGCGGTGATCCGCTTGGCCGAGGCGCGGCGCAGCGCGTCGATGCAGATCAGCAATTCCATGAGGTTGTCGTTGGTCGGGAAGCTGGTCGACTGGATCACGAACACATCTTCGCCGCGGACATTCTCGTTGATTTCGACGAACACTTCCTCGTCGGCGAAGCGGCGCACGCTGGCGCTGGTCAGCGGAACTTCGAGATAGTCGGCGATCGCGCGCGCCAGCGGCAGGTTCGAATTTCCGGCGAGCAGCTTCATGTGTCGATCCCCTTGTTCGCGCTCCCCAATAGCGAGCGCGGCGCATTAGCCAAGCTTGCCGAGGTTTCGCGTGCGGCCTAATCGGACGCGGTGACCGACAAACTCACTATCGCCCTCGTCCAGATGAACCAGCGCGTCGGCGACCTCGCCGGCAATGCGGCCAAAATCCTCGAGTGGCGTGCCAGGGCCACGGGCGCCGACCTCGTCATGGTCCCCGAACTCCAGCTGACCGGCTACCCGCTTGAGGATCTCGTCCTCAAACCGGAATTCGTCCGCCGCAGCCTCGACGCAGCCGAGCGCCTCGCTGACGCCACGTCCGACGGTGGCCCCGCGCTCCTGTTCGGTGCGCTCGTGGTCGAGAACGGCCTCGTCTATAACGCGATGATCCTCGCCGAGGGCGGCCGAATTGTCGCGCGGACCCTCAAGCACGAGCTCCCCAACTACGGCACCTTCGACGAGAAGCGCGTCTTCGCCAGTGGCCCGCTGCCCGTCCCGATGGAGTTGCGCGGCGTCAGGATCGGCGTCCCGATCTGCGAGGACATCTGGCGCGAACCGGTGTGCGCAGCACTGGCCAAGGCCGGGGCCGAATTCCTCCTCGTCCCCAACGGCAGCCCCTACGAACTCGACAAGGACGATGTCCGCCTCCGCCTCGCCCACGACCGGGTGACCGAGACTGGCTTGCCGCTGGCCTACCTCAACCGCGTCGGCGGACAGGACGAGCTGGCGTTCGACGGCTCCTCGTTCGTGATGGATCGCACCGGCGACATCCTTGTCCAGATGCCCGACTGGGATGAGTGCCTCCAGCTGACCGACTGGGTGCGCACCCCGACCGGCTGGATCTGCACCACGCGCGCCAGCCACGCGCTCGACCCGTTCCCCGGCGACATCTACCGCGCGATGACCGTCGCCTTGCACGATTATGTCGCCGACAATGGCTTCCCTGGGGTCATCCTCGGCCTGTCGGGCGGGATCGATAGCGCGCTCAGCGCCGCGGTCGCGGTCGATGCACTCGGCCCCGACAAGGTGTGGTGCGTGATGATGCCGTCGCGCTTCACGAGCGCGGACAGTCTAGAAGACGCCGAAGGCTGCGCGAAAATGCTCGGCGTGCGCCACGACGTCATCCCGATCGGCCCCGGTGTCGAGGCGCTCGACCTCATGCTCGCCCCGTCGTTCACCGGCACCACCCCCGGCCTCGCCGAGGAAAATATCCAGTCGCGGCTGCGGATGGTCACGCTGATGGCGCTCTCCAACCGCTTCGGCCCGATGGTCCTGACGACCGGCAACAAGAGCGAGATGTCGGTCGGTTACGCCACGCTCTACGGCGACATGGCGGGCGGCTATTCGGTGCTCAAGGACGCGTACAAGACGACCGTCTTCGCCCTCTCGCGCTGGCGCAATGGCCACAAACCCGAAGGCGCGCTTGGCCCCGATGGCCCGGTCATGCCCCAGCGCGTGATCGACAAGCCGCCGACCGCAGAACTTCGCGACAATCAGAAGGACGAGGATAGCCTGCCGCCTTACGCGCTGCTCGACCGCATTCTCGAAGGCCTCGTGGAGAAGGAGCTCTCAGTCGCCGAGACCGCCGCCCTGACCGGTGCAGACGAAGCGCTCGTTTCCGATATCGAACGCAAGCTCCTCCGCGCCGAATATAAGCGCAGGCAGGCCCCTCCGGGTGTGAAACTCGGCGCCCGCAATTTCGGCCGCGACCGCCGCTACCCGATCACCAACGCCTTCCACTCGGGCAAGCCATGAGCCAAGAAGACAAGGGCGTCGTCACCCGCTTCGCCCCGTCGCCGACCGGGCGGCTGCATGTCGGCAATATCCGCACCGCGCTTCACAATGCGCTGTTCGCAATGCGCCACGGCGGGCGCTTCGTGCTGCGGATCGACGACACCGACGCCGCGCGATCGACCGTCGAACATGACCAGTCGATCCGCGACGACCTCGCTTGGCTCGGCCTCGTTCCCGCCATTGTCGTCCGCCAGTCCGGCCGCTTTGCCCTCTACCAGCGCGAGTTCGACAAGCTCCGCGCCGCCGGACGCGTCTACCCCTGCTTCGAGACGTCCGAAGAACTCGACTTGCGTCGCAAGATTCTCCTCGGCCGCGGCCTTCCGCCGGTCTACGAGCGCCGCGCTCCCGACGACCCCGCCCCCGCAGGCGTCGCCCCCCATTGGCGCTTCAAGCTCGACCACGCCGCCCCGATCACCTGGACCGACCTCGTTCGCGGCGAGCAGCGCTTCGACCCCGCGCTGATCAGCGACCCCGTCGTCCGCCGCGCTGACGGCAGCTGGCTCTATCTGCTGCCCAGCGTGATTGACGACATCGACCTCGGCATCACGCACATTGTGCGCGGCGAGGACCATGTCTCGAACAGCGCCACGCAGGTCCAGATGTTCGAAGCGCTCGGAGCCCAAGTCCCGCACTTCGCCCACGAAGCCCTCCTCGTCGCCGCAGAAGGCAAGCTGTCGAAGCGCTTCGGCGCAATCGGTGTCGGCGAGATGCAGGAGGCCGGGCTCGAACCGATGGCCTTGCTCTCGCTCCTCGCCCGCCTCGGCACGTCGCAGCCGGTCGAGCCGCGCGCCACGCTCGGCGAGCTAGCGGATGGTTTCGATTTCGCTCAATTCGGCCGCGCCCCCGCCCACTTCGACCTTGCCGAAGTCGATCAGCTCAACGCGCGCCTGATTCACCAGCTCGATTTCGCCCACGTCGCCGACCGCCTTCCCAAGGGCGCGAGCGAAGCCGACTGGCTCCTCCTGCGCGGCAATCTCGCGCACGTCCGCGAATTCGCAGACTGGGTTACTGTCCTCGACGGCGACCTCCCGCCGCCTGCCATCGCGGAGGAAGACCGCGCCTTCCTCGCTGAAGCTGCCGCGACTGCTTGCACGCTTGACTGGTCGGCAGATCCCTGGCCCGCGCTGACCACGACGCTCAAGCTAAGCACCGAACGCAAGGGCAAAGCCCTGTTCCATCCCCTGCGCCTTGCGCTCACCGGCCGCGACTCGGGCCCCGAAATGGCCCCGCTGCTCAAGCGCATCGGCCGCGACCGAGCCCTCGACCGACTGCGCGCCGCAGCCAGCTGACTGTCGTTCCGGCGAAAGCCGGGATCCCGGTCGTCAAGCCAGCTGACGACCGCTGATCCGCATCGCCGCCTCCCTCACTTCATCCTCCCGCACCGCAGCATCTTTTTCGCTTGGCAATTTAATGAGACGATGTATCATCACTAACTCAGCCACAGGAGGTCGCGATGCTCGCTTACGCCACCCACTCCGCCCAACGCCGCGATGGCGCCCGCCCCAAACTGCTCGTCCCGATCGTCGCCGGCCACCTCGCTGTCATCGCGATCGTCATGACCGCGCGGATGGACGCTCCTCTCTACACGCCGCCGCCGCCCCTCATCGTCGACAGCTACCGCGTCCCCCCGCCACCACCGCCCAACCCCGATCCGCCGAAGCCTCACGTCAAGACCCTGCCCGCCCCCGCGCAAACCACGGTCACCCCGATCGTCGATATCGCTCCGGTGCCGCGCTTCACCGATCTGCTGCCGTCCCGCCCGCTCGGCAATGTCGAGGACGGCAGCGGCACCGCCCCGATTGCGCAGCCGTACATCGTCCCCGATCCGCCCCACCCGATCGTCCGCACCGGTCCCAAACTCGCCACCGCTGAAGCCATGATTCGCCCGGCCTATCCCGCCGCCAAGCGCGAGGCTGGCGAGGAAGCCGCGCTGACGCTGAAGCTGACGATCGACGCCCACGGCCGCGTCATCGCGGTCGAGCCCATCGGCAAGGCCGATCCCGACTTCCTCGCCAGCGCCCGCGCCCACCTCCTGCGCAGCTGGCGGTTCGAACCCGCCACCGAGGACGGCAAGCCCGTCGCCTCGGTCAAGACGATCACGCTTCGCTTCGAGCTCGGCGAAACCTGAGCGCGCTCCTTTGCGGCGGGGCTGGCCCCACGCCCCGCCGCACCCTATCTTGGGCGCTATGTCAGTCATGCCTCCCCCAGTCGGCCCGATCGCCGCGCTTCGCGACCTCGCTGCCGTGTTCCGTCACGGAAAGCGCGAAAAGATCATTGGCGCCGCGTTTGCGATCCTGGCGACGATCATCATCATCATCCTGTTCCTCGTCGATCCGCAGATCAACACTGCGCCCCCACCGTCGATCATCTATGTCGAGCAATATGGCCCGGGCCGCACCGACGCCGACATCAAGCGCGACCAGATCAAGGACCAGGCCGCGAAGGACGCCGCCAAGGAAGCGCGCAAGAAGGAATTCCAGCAACTCGAGAAAAAGCTCGGCATGTGACCGGCGCGACTGACGACGATCACTGGATGGCCAAAGCGATCGCGCTCGGCACGAAGGCGCGCGGCCGGACCGCGCCTAACCCCAACGTCGGCTGCGTCGTCGTGCACGATGGGCAAATCGTCGGCGAAGGTGCCACCGCTCCCGGTGGTCGTCCCCACGCGGAAGCCGTCGCCCTCGATCAAGCCGGCATAACCGCGCACGGCGCCACGCTCTACACCAGCCTCGAACCCTGCGCCCACCGCAGCGCGCGCGGCCCGACCTGCTCCGCGCTGATAGCGCAACACGGAATTGCGCGAGTTGTCGCCGCCATCGCGGACCCCGATCCGCGCACCAGCGGCCGGGGCATCGCTGCGCTCCGCAATGCCGGCATCGACGTCACCACCGGCCCCCTTGCCGCCGAAGCATCTGCCAGCATGGCCGGCTATCTCACCCGCCTCGCGCTCGGCCGCCCGCGCATCACCCTCAAGCTCGCGCTGTCGATCGACGGCAAAATCGCTCTTCCGTCTGGCGAATCAAAATGGATCACCGGCGAGGACGCCCGCGCCCACGTCCACCTCGAACGCGCCCGTTCCGACATGATTCTCGTCGGTCGCGGCACCTGGCTCGCTGACCGGCCCCGCCTCGACGTCCGCCTCCCCGGGCTGGAGGATCACAGCCCCCGCCGCGCCCTCCTCACCCGTGGCGAGCCGGTCGAAGAGTGGGAGATCCTCTCCTCCCCGCAAGATGTAATGCGGCTTCATGACGTCAACGATCTCCTCGTCGAAGGCGGCTCGGCGACGGCAACCTCCTTCCTCGCCGCCGACCTCGTCGACCGCATCCTCATCTACCGCGCGCCGATCCTCGTCGGCGAAGGCCGAAACAGTGTCGGCTACATCGGCCTCGACGCGATCGCCGACGCCCACGGCCGCTGGGCCGCCGCCGGGGGCGCATCGCTTGGAATCGATCGGCTTGAAGTCTACGAGCGCGTCCGCGAGCAGGAGTAGGCCATGTTCACCGGAATCGTCACCGCCATCGGCACCGTCCGCTCCGCCGAGCAGCGCGGCGACCTGCGCCTCGTGATCGGCTGCGACTACGACATGGGCGGCGTCGTTCTCGGCGCCTCGATCGCCTGCTCGGGAGCGTGCCTTACAGTGGTGGACAAGGGCCCCGACTGGTTCGCGGTCGATGTCTCCGCCGAAACCGTCTCGCGCACCGCAACTGGCCTGTGGCAGCAAGGCGCGCGTCTCAACCTCGAGCGCGCGCTTCGCCTCGGCGACGAGCTCGGCGGGCATCTCGTCACCGGCCACATCGATGCCGTCGCGACGGTTGCCGAGACCATAGCCGATGGCGCCTCGACCAGAGTCGCGGTCGATGTCACCGCCGACCTTGGCCCGATGATCGCGCCCAAGGGGTCGATTACCCTCGATGGCGCTTCGTTGACGATCAATGAAGTCGAAGACCGTGACGATTGCACGCGTTTCTGGGTCAATCTTATTCCGCACACCGGCCAGCAAACCACGCTCGGCGAAATCGCCCCGGGCCGCGAGCTGAATGTCGAAATTGACGTTCTCGCTCGATATTTGAAGAGAATGACCAGTCGAGTGTGACTGGAGGGGATTGAAGCCACATCTAAATGTGATAGAGTGGTGGTATGTCCAGCACGCTTATCGATCGCCTGACCTCGATCATCGAAACTGGCGAAGTCAGCCGCGCCGGCCTCGCCCGCGCCGCCGGCCTTCATGCCAATTCACTCCGCAAGCTCGGCACGCCCGAGTGGAACCCCACCGCCGACACGCTCGGCCGGCTTGAGAAGTTGCTCGTTCGCGGAACCGCCGACATCCTCGTCGGGCCCGAAGCGATCATTGACGAAGCGCGCAACGGCCGGATGTTCATCCTCGTCGACGACGACGATCGGGAGAATGAGGGCGACCTCGTCATTCCCGCGCAAATGGCCACACCTGACGCGATCAATTTTATGGCACGCCACGGTCGCGGGCTGATCTGCCTCGCGCTCGGCAAGGAACGCGTCGACCAGCTCGGGCTTCAGCCGATGGCACCCAAGAACGGCACGCGCCACGAAACCGCCTTCACCATCTCGATCGAGGCGCGCGAAGGCGTCACCACCGGCATCTCCGCCGCCGACCGCGCGCGGACCATCGCCGTCGCGATCGATGCCAGCCGCGGCACGGACGACCTTGTCTCGCCTGGCCACGTCTTCCCGCTCGTCGCGCGCCCCGGCGGGGTCCTTGTCCGAGCCGGCCATACCGAAGCGGCAGTTGATGTTGCCCGCCTCGCCGGGCTCAATCCTTCCGGCGTGATCTGCGAGATCATGCGCGAAGACGGGACGATGGCCCGGCTCGACGATCTGATGGAGTTCGCCGCCACCCACGGACTCAAGATCGGCACCATCCGCGACCTCATCGCTTACCGCCTCAAGAAGGACCATATGGTCGAACGCGTCGCCGAGACGCATTTTACCAGCGCGCGCGGTGCCGCTTGGACGGTCAACGTCTTTCGCGACAAGGCCGACGGCTCCGAGCAGATCGCGCTCGTCCACGGCGCGCTCGACACGTCCGCCCCGACGCTCGTGCGGATGCACGCGATCGACCTGTTCGCCGATCTCTTCGCCGAGGCCGGCGAGCGCAGCGGGCTGCTGCAGGGCGCGATGCGGATGATCGAGGAAGAGGGCCGCGGCGTCCTCGTCACGCTCCACGCCGCGGCCCCCGGTCGCCTCGCCCGCGCGATCGACCAGCGTGCGGGCAAGGGCGCGGGCGACGGCGACGAGATGCGCAGCTATGGCATCGGCGCACAGATCCTCGCCGCGCTCGGCATCCACGACATGATCCTGCTGACCAACACCCGCCACGCCCCCGTCGGTCTGTCGGGCTACGGCCTCGCCATTGTCGAGGAACGCTGCATTACTGCGAAGGACGACTGATGGCCCATGTCCTGATCGCTGAAGCGCGCTTTTACGCGCACCTCAATGACATGCTCCTCGCCGGTGCTCGCGCCGCGATCGAGGCGGCGGGCCATACCCATGAGACCGTCACCGTCCCCGGCGCGCTCGAACTCCCCGGCACGCTCGCCATCGCCTCGGAGAATGACAAGTTCGACGCATTTGTCGCGCTCGGCGTCGTGATTCGCGGCGAAACATACCACTTTGAGATCGTCGCCGGCGAAAGCGCGCGCGGCATTCTGGCGCTGACGATGGACGGCGTGGCGATCGGCAACGGCATCCTCACGGTCGAGAACGAAGCCCAGGCTATCGTCCGCGCCGATCCTGCGCAGGGCGACAAGGGCGGCGACGCAGCGAAGGCAGCGTTGGCTCTCCTGAATCTGAAAGAGCGGTTCGCTTAGGCCGTAAGCTCATCAAGGGGTCGGGCAGCTAGCGACCGATTAGCGGACGTCACGAAACGTGATACCGTGTGGTGATGCATGCCGCGTTGCTCGCAATTTCGCTTTTATCGTCGGACCACCCGGCAAAAACTCCGGCCGCCTCTCTCCACGTAGATAGCAATAGGGTCACCTTTACGATTAACGTCACCAGCAATGCCTCGGCAGGATGGTTAGTCGCAATCGATTGTGTCGAGCGGTGCGCGAGGCCGATTCATTACCGCGAGGCAATGGGCGACGCGCCTCTCGGCCTTTTTTCCCGCGATCAGAACGATTTGATATTCTCCATTTGGTCCGGAGGATCAGCCTATCGCGTAGTTGTCTGGTCTGTTTCCGATGGCGGCGTTCGTAGAGTTGCTGAGTTATCAAGCCGTGGTCGGCCTGATTTCCTGAGCGGTCAAAATGGCGCGGCGGTAATCCAGACATACGAAGCGGACAGCGGCATCGGTCCATTCCATCGCGTGCGCTGGACCTACGCAAACGGACATTTCACGCGATCAACCGCGAAGGGCAGCTAACCACCAATCCCGGACGTCGGCGATCCTGCATTTGCGCGCTACGCCAGCGCGAGCCACACTTCGTTGCGCCTGAGCGGCCCTGGGATCACCGGCGAATTGTAGAACGCATATTCAGGCTCGGCCTCGCTCCGCTCCCCCTCTCGCGCCAGCCAGCCACGCAACCGGTCCTCCTGCTCGGCAAGGTCGCGATCGTCGGGCCGCCCGGCAAAGCTGACCACCGCCACTCGCCGCGGCGGGATCGTCACCAGCTCGACTTCGTCCGACGGCTCGGGCAAGTCACTCTGCGATCGTCCGCCGGGCATCACGAACCGCGTTCGCCAGCCGCCTTCGATCTCGTCGTCGAACAGCGGCGGATCGCTCGCCATCGGGTCGCCCGCGTCCTGCATCACCGGCACCGTCATCGCCAGTTCCTCGCCCGGCCGGGACTTGGCGAAGATATAGTCGGCCAGCCGCCGGAATCCCTCGCCCAGCGCCTGCTTTCGCGGCCCGTGCACAACCGTCTCGGCGATGGTCAACTCGGGATAGTCGCGGACCTGGAAATCGCCGTCGGTGCGCAGCGTGCGATAGTCGGGCTCCGCGGTCGCCCGCTCCTGAAAATAATACAGCGCCGCTCCGCCCAGCAGCGCCGCTCCGGCCGCTGCGCCAATCCCGATCCACGCCTTGCGCATCGCATTTCTCCCTTGCGCAAGGGTAACCGGTCAGGCGGCGCGCTGTTCCACGAACTCGGGATAGTCGGTGTAGCCTGCGGCCCCCGGTGAGTAGAAAGTCTTGGGGTTGGCCGGCGCCAGTGCCGCGCCGGTGCGGATCCGTGCGACCAAGTCGGGATTCGAAATATACGGCCGCCCGAACGCAATCGCGTCCGCAACGCCCTCCTCGATCCGCGCCTCGGCGGTGCGACCGACATAGTCGCTGTTGAGGATGATCCTGCCCGAATAGAGCGGCCGCATCGCCGGGCTTACTGCGGGCGCGGAGGGACTGCCGAAGGTCGAATCGGGGCCCGGCTCGCGCAGCTCGATCCACGGCACGCTCCGCGATTCGAGCTCAGCGGCGAGCGCGACGAACAACGCCTCCGGATCGGGATCGTCGACCCCCTGGGCCAGTGAATTGGGCGAAAAGCGAATGCCCGTCCGCTCCATCCCCACTTCGCCCGCGACCGCGTCGATCACCTCGAGCGCGAAGCGCATCCGGTTGGCGATCGATCCGCCATATTCGTCCGCGCGCTGATTGCCCGATGCGCGCAGGAACTGGTCGACCAGATAGCCATTGGCGCCGTGGATCTGTACCCCGTCAAAGCCTGCGAGCAGCGCATTGCGCGCTGCGACAACATAGTCGTTCGTGATCCGCGCTATGTCGTCGATCGTCGCCGCGCGCGCTGCGGCATAAGGCTGGTTGCCATCATAAGTGTGCGCATGATGCGGCGCGGTTGTCGACGACGACGACACCGGTTGCCCGCCGCCAAGGCTTGGGTGGACCAGCCGTCCCATATGCCACAATTGGGCGACAATCCGCCCGTCCGCTTCGTGCACCGCGGCAACGACCGGCCTCCATCCTTCGACCTGAGCGTCGGTCCACAGCCCGGGCGCGTAAGGCCAGCCGAGCCCCTCGCGCGAAATCCCGGTCGCTTCTGAAATGATCAGCCCGGCCGATGCGCGCTGGCGGTAATAATCGACCGCTAGCTCCCCATGCACGCCCTCGCGGTTCGCGCGGCCACGCGTCAACGGCGCCATGACGATGCGGTTGGGCAGCGTCAGCGCGCCGAGCGTCATCGGGTCGAACAGGGTGGTGATGGTCGGTCTCCTTGGGGGCGGCAATCGCCGTGGTTGTGCGGCGAGCGCTTTTCGTCGAGGGGGCGAAGTAGGAGGAACTGGTGGCAAAACAAGACGGGCCGCATCGCCTCGCCTTCGCGGCGCTGCTTATCGGCAGTGCCTCGCTGGCGCTCGGGTCGTGGATGGTGCGCCTCGCCGACACCGGGCCGGTTGCGTCGGCCTTCTGGCGGCTGGCGCTGGCGGTGCCGATGCTGGCGCTGCTCTCAAAAGTGGTCGGACGGCCACTCCGCTGGCCGGGCAAGCGCCTGGCGATCGCGATCAGTATCGCGGCGATCTTCTTCGCCGCCGACCTTGCCGCGTGGCACGTGAGCATCGGCCTGACCAAGCTTGGCAACGCGACCTTGTTCGGCAATATCTCCAGCTTCGCCTTCGCCGCCTGGGGGCTGTGGCTCACGCGGCGCTGGCCGGGCCCGCTGCAAGCCGCCGCGCTGATCCTCGCCGCGAGCGGCTCCGCGCTGTTGATGGGTCAAAGCGCCGAGCTCGGTGCCGCCCATCTTCGTGGCGACCTGCTGGCGATGCTCGCGGGAATCCTTTACGGATTTTATCTCATTCTCGTCGAGCGTTCGCGCGGTACCGTCGAACCTTTGCCGCTGCTGGTGCTCGCCAGCAGCGTCGGCGCGTTGTTCCTGCTGCCGCTGGCACTGGCGATGGGCGAGCGCGTCATCCCCGGCAATTGGGGCCCGCTCATTGCGCTCGCGCTCGGGTCGCAAGTCATTGGCCAGGGCCTGCTGGTGTTCGCCATCGGCGAGGTCAGCCCGCTGGTCGTCGGCCTCGCGCTGCTTACCCAGCCCGCCATTTCCGCAATGATCGGCTGGCTCGTCTATGGCGAGCGGCTTAACTTGCTCGACTGGCTCGGCGCCGGGGCGATCGGGCTCGCGCTGGTCCTCGTGCGCTTGCGCCCCGCGCCGCCAAGCGCCACCTAGGGGCAATGGAAGACACTCCGCTCGCCGCAATCCGACGCCAACTCGCCCTATCGGTCGGCGAAAACGCCGTGTTCGACGGCTGGAGCGAAGCTGCTGTCGACAGCGCCGCCGCCGCGCTCGACATCGATCCCGCGGTCGCGCGTCTGGCCTTTCCCAAGGACCAGGCCGGGATGATCGCCGCCTATGTCGAAGCGGTCGACGCGGCGATGGCCGAAGCTTTTCCACCCGAAGCCATCGCCGCGATGCGCGTGTCGCACCGCATCCGCGCGCTGTTGCTCAAGCGGTTCGAGATCATGACTCCGGCGCGAGAATCCGTGCGTCGTGCGCTTTCGATCCTCGCCAAGCCGCACAACGTCGCCACTGCCGCCCGGCTCGGGTGGCGGAGCAGCGATGTGATGTGGCGATTGGCCGGGGATACCGCGACCGATTTCAACCATTACAGCAAACGCGCGATCCTCGCCTCGATCACCGCCGCGACGCTGCTGGTGTGGATCGACGATGACAGCGAGGGCCAGGCCGACACCATCGGCTTCCTCGATCGCCGCCTGGCGGGAGTCACTCGCTTTGAAAAGGCCAAGGCACAATGGACCGGATCGGCCGACCGCCGCCCGAGCCTCGCCCGGTTCGTTGGTCGCCTCCGCTATCCGCCCGTTTGAGCCGCAAATATCGCCGCTGGCTTTCCTCGCGCGCTAATGATAATAAGTCGCAATGACGAATACGACCTCCCTCGACGACCTCTCGTTCGGAGTCTGCGCGACGATCGCGAAAATAGACTGGTCGCAACTCGACAAGAGCGACGCCTCCCGCCTGCGCCACTTCGGCTTCGACGAGGGCGTCGCGATCGTCCCGCTCCACTCGGGCCCGTTCGGCCGTGACCCGCTCGCCGTCCGCGTTGGCCGCATGACGGTCGCTATTCGCCGCGCCCATGCTCGCGCGGTGCGCGTCATCCCGATCGCCGCCTGACCCGATGAAGCATGCCCCGCTGATTGCGGTCGTGGGCAACCCCAACGCCGGCAAAAGCGCGCTGTTCAACAGCCTCACCGGCGCGCGGCAGAAGGTCGGCAACTACCCGGGAGTCACCGTCGAGCGGAAGGTCGGCAAGATGCTCCTTCCCGATGGCGCCCCGGCCGAACTGGTCGATCTGCCCGGCGCCTATGGCCTTGATCCGACCAGCCCCGACGAAGCGGTTACGCGCGACGTCCTCCTCGGCAAGCAGGCCGGCGAGCGGCTGCCCGACGCGCTGCTGATCGTGCTCGATGCGTCCAACCTCGACAATCACCTGCGCTTCGCGCTTCAATTAATCGACCTTGGCCCGCCGACTGTCGTCGCGCTCAACATGATCGATCTGGCAAAGCGCGACGGGCTCGAGCTCGATGCCGACAAGCTTGCGCAAGAGCTCGGCGTTCCCGTCGTCGAGACCGTCGCCGTCCGCAAGCGCGGCCTCGACGAGCTCCGCGCCGCGCTGGCCGTGCTCCTTTCGACCCCGCGCCAGATCCGTGCCGGCGATGGCCCCAGCCATGACGGCTTCACCCTGCAACGCCGCGCCCGCGAGATTGCGCTGGGTGCAATCGTCAGCGAAGCGCCCGCCCGCCGCTTCAATCACAGCCTCGACGCCGTGCTGCTCCACCCGCTGGCCGGACCGCTGATCCTCGCGGCGATTCTGTTCATCATGTTTCAAAGCGTGTTCAGCATCAGCGCGATCCCGGCCGATGCGATCGCCGCCGCGGTGGCTGACCTCGGCGCATGGGTCGCGCCGTTTCTCCCGTCCGGTCTCCTCCGCTCGCTGATCGTCGACGGGGTTATCGCCGGGGTCGGCGCGGTGCTTGTCTTCCTGCCGCAAATCCTGATCCTGTTTTTCTTCATCCTGCTGCTCGAAGCTTCGGGCTATATGGTCCGCGCGGCGTTCCTGATGGATCGGCTGATGAGCCGCGCCGGGCTGTCGGGCCGCGCCTTCATCCCGCTGCTGTCGAGCTTCGCCTGCGCCGTACCGGGGATCATGGCGACGCGCACGATCGATGATCCCAAGGACCGGCTGACGACCATCCTCGTCGCGCCGCTGATGACCTGCTCGGCGCGGCTGCCGGTCTATGCCCTGATCATCGCCGCCTTCATTCCGCGCCGCGACGTTGTCCCCGGCATCGGCCTGCAAGGGCTGGTGTTGTTCGGCCTGTACATCGCCGGCGTGGTCGGCGCGCTGCTAGCCGCGCTGGTCCTGCGCCGCACCGTTGTTAAGGGCGGCGGCGGCGGGTTCATGATGGAATTGCCCAAATATCAATGGCCGCGTGCCGCCGACATCGCGATCGGCCTGTGGCAGCGCGTGATGATCTTCCTGAAGCGCGCGGGCACCATCATCCTCACGACCACCGTGATCCTGTGGGCGCTGTCCTCCTATCCCCAGGCGCGCCCCGGCGAAAAGCAGAGCGAAGTCTCGATCGCCGGCCACATTGCCTCGGGGATCGAAGTCGTCGTCGCCCCGATCGGCTTCAACCACGACATCGCGTTGGCGCTGCTCCCGGCAATGGCCGCACGCGAGGTCGCGGTTGCCGCCATCGCCACCGTCTATGCGATCGACAATCCCGACGACGCCAAGAGCGCGCAGACCCTCGCCGAGCAGATGCGCAGCCGCTGGTCGCTCGCCACCGCATTGGCCTTCCTTGCCTGGTTCGTGTTCGCTCCGCAGTGCATTTCAACCATCGCCGTGACCCGTCGCGAAACCAATGGCTGGAAGTGGCCGCTTTTCATGGTGAGCTATTTGTTTGTGCTGGCCTACGTTGCAGCAGGGCTGACATACTGGCTGGCGGTCGCCGCGGGGCTTGGCTAGGGTAGGGCCAAGAGCGAACGGAGAGAAAAATGGCTGGCAGCGTGAACAAGGTGATCCTCGTCGGAAACCTCGGCAAGGACCCCGAATCGCGATCCTTCGCCAATGGCGGCAAGGTAGTCAGCTTCTCGGTCGCGACGTCCGAGAATTGGAAGGACAAGAGCTCGGGCGACCGCAAGGAAAAGACCGAGTGGCACAATGTCTCGATCTTCTCCGAAGGGCTCGCCCGCGTCGCCGAGCAATATTTGAAGAAGGGCTCGAAAGTCTATCTCGAGGGCCAGCTCGAAACCCGCAAATGGCAGGACCAGTCGGGCAACGACCGCTACACGACCGACGTCGTGCTCCGTAATTTCAACAGCTCGATGGTGCTGCTCGACGGCCGCGAAGGCGGCGGCGGGGGCGGCGGGTCGCGCGGCGGTGGTGGCTATGGCGACGAATTCGGCGGCGGTGGCGGGGGCGGAAACTTCGGCGGCGGCGGCTCGAAGCCCCAGTCCCGCCCTCAGCCAGCGGCGTTCGACACCGACCTCGACGACGACGTGCCTTTTTGATCCGTTCTTCGCTACAAGGAACGCCCGGCCGCGACCAACGCTTCGGGCGTCGATCCAATCGCTTCGGCCACCGCGATCAGATCGGGCTCGTGGCTTGCAAGAAAGCCGATCACCGCGCTCAGCAGCCCCGGATCACCGATCCGCTCGCGCAATTGATCCGCATCGATGCCGGTCAACGCCAGGAACCGCTCGGCCCGGCGCGGCTCGGACAGCGTTGCCGCCAGCGCCTGCAGCACCAGCGCGGTCGGATCGGCATTTGTCGCGCGTTCGCGCATCGCCTATCGGTGCCTCGGGTTAAGGATCGGAAACGCGTTGGCCAGGATCTTGGTAGTCGAGGACAATGCGCTGAACATCAAGCTGTTCTGCGACCTGCTCGCGGCGCACGGCCACGAAACGGAGGCGGTGACCGACAGCCGCGAGGCGCTCGGTGCGGCCCGCGCCTTCCGTCCCGACCTCGTCATCACCGACATCCAGCTGCCGCATGTCAGCGGGCTCGAGTTGATGGGGCTGCTGCGCGGCGATCCGGAGCTCGCGGCGGTGCCGAGCATGGCGGTCACCGCTTACTCGGCGCAGGGCGACGACGAGCGAATCCGCGCGGCGGGGGCGCAGGCCTATGTCTCGAAGCCGATTTCGGTCGCGAAGTTCGCGGCTACGGTCGACGAATTGCTGGCCGCGCCGGCGTGCGAGCTCGAACGCGAAACGGGCGCCGCCGCGGATGCGGAGACGCCCGGTGAGGCCGATCAGGGTAGCGTGCCGGGCGGAAGCGTGGATCCCGAACCGGGCTCGGGATGACGCGTGCCTAGCGCCGCGTCACTTGATCTTGGCTTCCTTGAAATCGACATGCTTGCGCACGACCGGGTCGTATTTTCGGAACGACATCTTCTCGGTCGTGTTGCGCGGGTTCTTCTTGGTCACATAGAAAAAGCCGGTGTCGGCGGTGCTGACGAGCTTGATCTTGACGGTTGCCGGTTTGGCCATCGGAAAATTCCTGCGGTCTGAAAATAGCACAGGCGGCCGCCAGTCTGTGATCGTTTCAGATTGAAAAATCTGGAACGTGAATCACAGGCT
>JBBQDG010000044.1:0-18396 GCA_038319435.1 Sphingomonadales bacterium
GGATTGGGAATTCACGCACTCGCCGCGGAAGAGGAAGGCCCGATTCAACTCGGACTGGCGATCTAGGGAATTTTATGCTACATGACTCTGACGGAACGCCGCCTCTCGCGGCGCGATGATCAATCGGATCAATCGAAAGACGGGCACGCCACGACTGGGGGGTTGTTACCACGCTACTTGGGGGCGGTGTGGTGGCTCAGGTGGCGGGCACGTCGGTACATTAGGAAGGTGCAAGAATGGCTGCGAAGGCACTTATCTTCGATGTTGGCGATTATGTGGTTTACCCCAAGCATGGTGTTGGCAAGGTCACCGAAATTCAGAATACCGAGATTGCGGGCACGCAGCTCGATCTCTACGTGTTGCGCTTCGAAAAGGAGCGCATGACGCTCCGCGTTCCGGTCGGCAAGGCCGATGCGGTCGGCATGCGCAAGCTGTCGAGCGACCAGACGATGAAGGACGCCCTCGAGACGCTCAAGGGCAAACCCCGCGTCAAGCGCACGATGTGGTCACGCCGCGCTCAGGAATATGAGGCCAAGATCAACTCTGGCGATCTGACGTCGATCGCCGAAGTGACTCGCGACCTGTTCCGCGCCGACGACCAGCCCGAGCAGAGCTATTCGGAACGGCAAATCTTCGAAGCCGCCTCGTCGCGCCTGGCGCGCGAGCTGGCCGCGATGGAGCAGGTTGACGAGCCGACCGCACTGAAACAGATCCTCGAGATCCTCAATGCGGCGGCGGCGATCCACAACAAGGCCAAGGAATTGGCGGCCTAAGCCGTCAACCCTGCGAAGGCAGGAGCTCAGCTTCCGCCAAATGATATGGGGCGCGCTGGTCAAACGGCGCGCCCCTTTTTTTTGCTCTTGCGCCGGCCCTGCGATATGCTGTATTAGATCACCAATACACAGCCAGGGAGTTGTCACCGATGCGCTATAGCCTTCCCCTTTTCGCCGGAGCCGCGCTGCTCCTTGGTGGCTGTCATCTGCTCGCGCACAGCCACGACGCCGGCCCCCGCGCGAGCCGCGACTATCCCGTCACCGCCTTTACCAAGCTCGCCGTCGCGGGTCCCTACGACGTCGAAGTGCGCACCGGCTCGGGTCCGTCCGTCCGCGCCGAGGGCGGCCAGGACCGTCTCGACCGGATGGAGGTCAAGGTCGAAGGCGACACGCTCCGCATCACACCGCAAAAAGGCATGCACTGGTCGTGGGGCGACCATGACACGGTCAAGCTGATCGTCACCGTCCCCGCCCTGGCCGAGGCCGCGATCGCCGGCTCGGGGGCGATCAGCGTCGACCGTGTCACCGGCGCCGCCTTCAAGGGCAGCATCGATGGTTCGGGCGACCTCCGGCTCGCGAAGGTCGAAACAGCATCGCTCGATCTTGGCATCGCCGGCTCGGGCGACATCAAGGCCAGCGGCACCGCCGCCAATGTCAAATACGACATCGCCGGTTCGGGCGACATTGATGGCGCGGGTGTCGTCGCGCAAACTGCCGCGGTCTCGATATCGGGATCGGGCGGGATCCATGCCCACGCCACCGGCACCGCGTCGATCGATGTCATGGGCTCGGGCGACGTGGTCCTCACCGGCGGCGCGAAATGCGCCATTACTAAAACCGGCTCAGGCGATATCCACTGTTCCTAATGGTGCCGCACACGGTTCGTTAACCATGGTCGGCGAGGATGGGACGATGACCAGGCCCCTCCTCGCCGCGCTCTGCGCGCTCGCCGCTGCTGCCGCCGCTCCCACCGACGCTCAGGCAGCAACCCGCAATTTCGCCATCACCTCGTTCGATCGCGTCCGCGTCGACGGGCCGTACAAGGTCCAGCTCGCGACCGGAATCGCCCCCTTCGCCAGCGCCTCCGGGTCGGCGCAGGCGCTCGACGGGTTGGTGGTCGACGTTCAGGGACGAACCCTTGTCGTCCACACCAACCGAAGCGCGTGGGGCGGCTTTTCGGGTCAGTCCAACGGCCCGGTAACGATCAACCTCGGCACCCATGACCTCAACGCGGCGTGGCTCAACGGCTCAGGCAGCATCGCCATTGACCGCGTTTCGGGACTCAGTTTCGATCTGTCGGTCCAGGGCTCGGGCCTCGCCAGCATCGACCAGGTCAGTGTCGATCAACTCCGCGTCGGCCTCGACGGTGCCGCTTCGGCTCGACTCGTCGGAACTGCTCTGCGCCTCAACGCCACCGTCCGCGGCAGCTCGTCATTCGACGCCGCCGCGCTGGCGATGAAGGACGTTACCATCGACGCCGAAGGTCCGGCGATCGTCAGGGGCGCGGTGAGCGGCACCGCCAAGGTCAATGCCTTCGGGGTCGCGGCGGTCACCCTCACCGGCTCCCCTTCCTGCGTTGTGAAAACGCGAGGCTCGGCCACGGTCGAAGGTTGCCGCGAGGCGCGCTAAAAAAAGGGGCGGTTGGTCGGCCAACGCCGGCAACCGCCCCTTCATTCGCCGCTACCTTATATTACAGGTAGTCGGCAGTCAGGTCGAAGGTGGCGGAGTACAGACCATTGGGCTGGCTCGCGGCGATGGCGAACACCCCGCCGACACCGACCGTGAAGGCCGACGTCGCGTCGATCGTCCGGGTCTTCAAATTGCTTTGGTCGAGTGACATGCTCGTCACGACCAGCGTGTCGGACGGATTTGTCGTGCTCACCAACAGCGCCGGTGAAGTCAGGGTGAGCTGAACGACTTGGCCGGCAGTGCCCGCTCCCTGGAACTCGCCGCGCTGACCTGGATAGCTCGCAACGCCGATGACGGCAGGAGCCGTCGTCGTGCGGGCGCCAGTATCGGCGTTGATCGTCACGGAGCCGGCAGTAGTGCTGCCGATGACGGTGCCGAAGTCGAGGTTGCTGACCTTGGTCAGCGTCAGCGGCTGAAGGACCACCCCGAGGACTTCCGCGGTCGCTTTACCCTGGCCGGGTGCCGCGAAGGCAGGCGTAGCGGTGACGAGAGTGGCGGCGATCGCCGAAAGGCTAAGTATCAGTCTCATTTGATTCCCCACGAACTTGTTTCGAGAATGTGGCCAATGGGGACGCGGCCCTCAAGACGAAGACAATGAAACTGGTTCGCAAAATCTAAATCATGTTCGGTAGCCATGATGCGCGGCGCGCTCGCCACACTCTTGCGACCTACACGAGCAACAGTTTCACCAGCTTGCCGTAAAGCGACGGCGGCAGCTGACCCAGCCCGCTATCGTCCCCAGCTTGCGGGTCGGGCGCGTCGTCGGGCTCGAGATAGCGCCACCCCTGGTGCGCGCGCTTGGGCACGGCGGGCAGGATGATCAGCTGGTCGCGGCAGACAATGTCGATCCGCCCGTCGCTGCGGTCGTCGATCCGGACGATCTCGTTGCACGCGACGATGCGGTGTTTGACAATCCAGTGCAGCGATCCGCCGACCAGCTCGGCCGCGCGTTTGGGCCGCATCCGCGTCGGCACGCGCACTTCGCCGCCCGATGCGCGGCGGGCAAGGCGGTTGCCCAGCGCCTCGATGCTGGCACAGCCAACGGCGGTCTTGGTCAAATGAAGCGGCACGGCAAGCCAGATGGGCGACAACGCCCGCTGAATCAACGCACTCGCCTCAACCCAGACCAGCCAGTGAGGCGAGGCCGAGGAAACTGAAGAACCCCATCACGTCGGTCGCCATCGTCACGAACACCGCCGACGACACCGCCGGATCGACTCGCGCTCGGTCGAGCCCGACGGGCACCAGGATTCCCGCCAGCCCGGCAATGATATTGTTGATCACCATCGCTGCGCCGATCACCAGTCCCAGCGTCGGATTTTGAAACAACAGGGTCACGCCCCCGCCGACCAGCAGCCCCAGCGCGAACCCGTTGGCCAGCGCGATCGTCAGCTCGCGCCCGATCATCCGTTGGGTATTGGAATCGGTCAGCTGGTTGGTCGCCAGTGCGCGCACCACCACCGCCAGCGTCTGAGTCCCCGCATTGCCGCCCATCCCCGACACGATCGGCATCAGCACCGCGAGCAGCGCAAAGCGGCTGATCTCGCCCTGGAACAGCCCGACCACGCTCGCCGCGATCATCGCCGTGCCCAGGTTGATGACCAGCCACGTCAGCCGCGTGCGGATCGTCAGGCGGATCGGCTCGTTGATGTCGCCGTCGCCCGCGCCGGACAGCAGCAAAACGTCCTCGCCGGCTTCCTCCTGGATGATGTGGACGATGTCATCGACGGTAATCATCCCGACCAGCCGCCCGCTGGGATCGATCACGGCGGCCGAGATCAGCGCATATTTCTGGAAGCGCAGCGCGACTTCCTCCTGATCCATGCCGACCGGAATCAGCGTCTGGTCCTCGACCATGATGCCGGCCACCGCGATCGACCGGTCGGAGCGCAGGATGGCCGACAACTTGCACGTCCCAATCGGCTTGTGGCTCGGCGAGACCACGAACACTTCCCAAAAATCGGTCGCCAGCTCGTCGCCGGATCGCAGGTAATCGATCACCTGGCCGACCGACCAATGCTCGGGCACCGCGATCAAGTCGCGCTGCATCAGGCGGCCGGCGGATTCCTCGGGATAGCTCAGCCCCTCCTCGATCGCGGCGCGGTCGTCGGGCTCCATCGCGCGTAACACCGCGCGCTGCTCGTCCTCCTCAAGATCCTCAAGCAAGGCGACCGCGTCGTCGGTGTCGAGCTGTCCGGCAAGATCGGCGAGCTGCTGCGGCTCCATCTCGTCGATCAGCCGTTCGCGGACATGCTCGTTCATCTCGGCCAGCACATCGGCATCGACCAGCCCGGCGAGCGCGGCGACGAGCCCTTCGCGCTCGTCGGCCTGGGCGAGTTCGATCAGGTCGGCGACGTCGGCCGGGTGGAGCGGTTCGACCAGCGCGCGCGCGGTCTCGTTGTCGCCCGCCTCGACCGCATCCAGAACCTTGTCGACGAACGCAGGCTTGAGCCGGTCCTCGCGATCCATGATCGTTTCCGGTTCAGGCGCGACACCATCGGGTTCGAGCTCGCTCGTGGCGGCGGGGAGGTCGCTTGCGCTCATCGGTCTCCCTTCCCCTTGGCTGCCCTGCCGTCCCTCTATGGCCCGCCCGCCACTGGCGCAACCCGGCGCCGGCCCCTACATGCCGGCATATTCTTCCGATCCTCGAACTTCTTCCAACGGAGACTTTTCATGGCCGACGCCAACACCCTGACCTTGACCCTCTCGAGCGGCGGCGATGTCGTCGTCAAGCTGCTTTCGGAAGTCGCTCCCGGCCATGTCGAGCGCATCGCCACGCTGGCGCGCGAAGGCTTCTACGACGGGGTCAAGTTCCACCGCGTCATCCCCAGTTTCATGGCGCAGGGCGGCGACCCGACCGGCACCGGCATGAGCGGCTCGAAGCTCCCCGATCTCAAGGCCGAGTTCAACAGTATAAAGCACGTCCGCGGCACCTGCTCGATGGCGCGCACCGCTGCGCCGAACAGTGCCAACAGCCAGTTCTTTATCTGCTTCGACGACGCCAGCTTCCTCGACAAGCAATATACTGTGTGGGGCCAGGTCGAGAGCGGCATGGAGTTCGTCGACGCTCTCCCCGTCGGCGAACCCCCGCGCGAGCCCGGCACGATCGTCAAGGCGACGGTGGCGTAGCAAGGTGCCTTGGCCGGTCGCTCCGCGAAATTGCGCGTGACCCCGGTTGCGCTGATCACGGGCGCGTCGTCCGGGCTCGGCGTCGACTTCGCCCGCCAGTTATCGGCCAGGGGCTACCGGCTGGTGCTCGTTGCGCGGCGCAAGGACCGGCTCGACGCGCTTGCCGCCGAACTGGGCCATGCGCGCGCCGTGGCGAGGGACCTCGCTGCGCCCGGCGCTGCCGCCGAGTTGATCGCCGAACTCGGCGCGCACGACGAAACCGTTTCGGTGTTGATCAACAACGCCGGCTTTGGTCTCAGCGGCCAGTTCGCGACGCTCGACGGTGATCGCCAGCGCGGCATGATCGACCTCAACTGCGGCGCGCTGGTCGAGCTTGCCCACGCCGTGTTGCCCGACATGCTCGCCAAAAAGAAGGGCGCGATCCTCAACGTTGCCTCGACCGGCGCGTTTCAGCCGGGCCCGGGGATAGCGGTCTATTTCGCGACCAAGGCGTTCGTTCTCTCGTTCACCGAGGCGCTCCACGAGGAGCTTCGCGGCAAGGGGATAAAGGTCACCGCGCTGTGCCCCGGCCCGACCGCGACCGAATTCGGCGAGGTTGCCGGCTTCGGCAGCTCCAGCGCGTTCGACAAGTTTGCCGCTCGTTCGGATGACGTCGTCCGCGCCGGGCTTGAGGGGCTCGAGGCGGGCAGGGCGATCGTCATTCCCGGCCTGATCAACAAGGTCGGCGCCCAGGGCCACCGCCTCCTCCCGCGCGGCCTGCTCCGTCGCATTGCCGGCATGGCGAAGATGTCAGTAGCTAAAAAAGACCAAGGGTGAGGATTTCGCACTTGCACAATCCATGTTGCAGTGCGATATAAGCCTTGCCTTTCGAGGCATCCTCTCCTGAAACCTTTCAAAGGGCCGGGTGGCAACACCCGGCCCCTTTTTTCGTGTCCGGCGAGCAGGCGCACGTCGAATCGCATGGCGAAACGCCCGCAGACTGAGCCTGCGGGCGCTATTTTGATCCTAGAAAGATCGCCGGGTTGCCTCTTAGAAGGTCACCCCGACCGAGCCGACGATGCCCGCCTTGCTCTCGTTGCGGCCGTTGAACGGATTGATGAAGTCGCCGTCGGTATCGACATATTGAACGCCGATGACGAAGTTCTTAACCGTCACGCTCGCGCCCGCGCTCCAGTCGGTATAGCCCTTGCCGATCGCCAGATAGCTTGGTCCATAGGTGTGCCCAAGGTGGGCGGTCAGGCTCACCGGAGTCTTCGGGATCGCTGCGCTCAAGTCGCCAGCGAGGTACAGATTGTCCTGCTTCGGGCTGACCTGATTAAGCGCCAGCGCCTTCTGCTTGAAGCCGTAATTGGCGGTGACTTTGGCGGTCACGGGACCAAACGTCTGCGACACGTCGACATAGGGCTCGAAGAAGTCCGAGTTGATTCCGCCGGAGCCGGGGTAGTAATAATAAAGCACCCCGCCATCGATCTTGGTGTTGCCGAAGGTCTTGGAATAGCCGGCGATGAGGTCGATTTCCTGGTCAGATCCGTTCTCGACATAGTCGTCGATCGAGCTGCCCCACACGGTCGCGTAAAGACCCGATTTGTGGCTGATGGTGAAGGTGCCCTGCACCGCCGCCCGTTTGTCGGTCTGCGAAATGCCGCGAAAGCGATAGTCGGAGACGAGCGTAGCCCCGCCGCTGGCGCTGAATCCGTTGCCGAGATCGGAAGCGGCGGCTGGCGCGGCGACTACGCCGGCCACCCCGGCCAGCATCGCGGCGGCAATCTTGAACTTGTTCATCTTCGGGTCCCCCTGAAAAGTTGACCCTCTCCCGCGCCGGGATCCCGCTTCTCTTGCCCGAGCGGCGCCCCGTGTCACATGACAGCAATGCGACACATTGCTGCACCGCACAATGGGATCCCGTCGCTAAATGGCTCTTACGGACGTCAAATGTTCACCGACCAGCTTGGCGCATTCCCGGCCCTCGCGGATTGCCCACACGACGAGCGACTGTCCGCGCCGCATATCCCCGCACGCGAACACCTTCTCGCGGCTGGTCCGGTACGACTGGCGATCAATCTCGGCGTCGGCCTTGCCGACCACCCCGTCCTCGGGCGAGCCAAGGAAACCCATCGCCAGCAACACCAAGTCGGCCGGGATCTGGACCTGCTCGCCATCGCGCTCGACGATCAGCGAGCGCACCTCGCCCCCTTCCGCGATCGCATCGCGGGTGGCGGCCGAGAACATCCGTTCGACGCCCTCTTCCTGCGACGTCGAAGTGCGCAGCTTCAGCGGCCAGTGCGGCCACACCAGTTCCTTATTCTCGCGCACCGGCGGTTCGGGCATGATCTCCAATTGGGTCACCGACGCCGCCCCTTGGCGGTTCGAGGTGCCGATGCAGTCCGACCCGGTATCGCCCCCGCCGATCACGACGACGTGCTTGCCCGTGGCCGACAGTTCCTCGTCCTCGATCGGCAGCCCGGCCTGACGCCGGTTTGATTGCGTCAGGAAATCCATCGCAAAGTGGATGTTGCTCGCCCCGCGCTGCGGAATGTCGAGGTCACGCGGCCATTCCGCGCCCCCCGCCAGCACCATCACATCATAATCATCGAGAATGCGATCGACCGACACGGTCACCCCGATTTCCATGCCGGTGCGGAAGATCACCCCTTCCGCCTCCATCTGCGTGATCCGCCGATCGATCAGCGCGCGATCCATCTTGAAATCGGGGATGCCATATCGAAGCAATCCGCCGATCCGGTCGTTCTTCTCGAACACCGTCGGCGCATGCCCCATCCGCGCCAGCTGCTGCGCGCACGCGAGGCCCGCCGGTCCCGACCCGACGATCGCGATCCGCTTGCCCGTCCCGCGCGCGGCAACCTGGGGTTTGATCCACCCTTCCTGCCACCCCTTGTCGACGATCGCGCATTCGATCGTCTTGATCGTCACCGGCTCGTCGTCGAGGTTCAACGTACACGCCGCCTCGCACGGCGCCGGGCACACGCGGCCGGTGAACTCGGGGAAATTATTGGTCCGGTGCAACCGCTCGTTCGCCGTCTTCCAGTCGAGGTCGCTGACCAGGCTGTTCCAGTCCGGAATCAAATTCCCGACCGGGCATGCCGTATGGCAAAACGGCACTCCGCAATCCATGCACCGCGTCGCCTGTACCGCGACTTCCTGCTCGGGAAGCGGCAGGACATATTCCTTGTAATCGGTCAGCCGCTCGGCGATCGGCCGCGCCGGGCGGTCGTGGCGCTCGATGGTCAGGAAGCCAGTCGGGTCGGTCAAGCCGCGAGGTCCTGTTTGGCGGTCGTCAGCGCTTCAAGCGCGCGGCGATAATCGGTCGGCATGACGAGCAGGAACTTGCCCAATGCTCTGTCCCAATCGGCGAGTAGCTCGGCTGCGCGCTTGCTCCCGGTGCGATCGCGATGCGCTTCGATCAGCGCCTTGAGCGCGGCCGGGTCTTCGACCGCTCCCAGCTCGACACTGGCCATGTTGCACTTCGCCGCAAACGTGCGTTCAGGGTCATAGACCAGCGCGATCCCGCCCGACATGCCGGCGGCGAAATTGCGTCCGACCTTGCCCAGCACGACCACCATCCCGCCGGTCATATATTCGCAGCCATGGTCGCCGATGCCCTCGACCACCGCGCTTGCGCCTGAATTGCGCACCGCGAACCGTTCGCCGGCCATGCCGTTGAAAAACGCCTCGCCCGCGGTCGCGCCGTACAGGCACGTGTTGCCGACGATGATGTTGTCGCTGGCGACCCGCGCCGCGCTCTCGGGCTGGCGGACGATGATGCGCCCGCCCGACAGGCCCTTGCCGCAATAGTCGTTGGCATCGCCGCTGACCTCGACCGTGAATCCCTCGACCAGGAACGCGCCGAGGCTCTGCCCGGCCGATCCGTTGAGCTTGACCGTGACGCTATCGTCGGCCGGGCGCTTGGCCCCCATCCGCCGCACAAGCTCACCCGACGCCGCCGCACCGACCGTGCGATCGTCGTTGCCAACGCGCAGATCGATCGTGATCGGCAGCGGCCCGTTCAGCGCATCGATCATCGCCGCATCGATCCGCTTGGGCGTCCGCGCCTTGAACGGCTCACGTGTCGGCAACTCCCCCGGCGGCTGGAACAGCAGCGCAGTCAAGTCGAGGTCATGCGCCTTCCAGTGGTGGCTCAGCGACGCCTCGATCAGGTCGGCGCGCCCGACCGCCTCATCGACACTCCGCAACCCGAGGGACGCAAGCAATTCGCGCAATTCCTCGGCGACGAAGAACAGATAATTGACGACATGCTCGGGCGTCCCCGTGAACCGCGCGCGCAGCACCGGGTCCTGCGTCGCAATCCCCACCGGGCAGGTGTTGAGATGGCATTTGCGCATCATGATGCACCCCGCCGCAATCAGGGGCGCAGTCGCGAAGCCAAATTCGTCGGCCCCGAGCAACGCCGCGACCAGCACGTCGCGCCCGGTGCGCAATCCACCATCGGCCTGCACGACGATCCGCCCGCGCAACCCATTGAGCAGCAGCGTCTGATGAACCTCGGCCAGCCCAATCTCCCACGGCAGCCCGGCGTGGGTCAGCGAGGTCAGAGGCGACGCCCCGGTCCCGCCTTCATAGCCCGAAATGGTGATGTGATTGGCCGAGCATTTGGCCACCCCCGCGGCCACCGTCCCGACCCCCGTCTCGGATACCAGCTTGACCGACAATCGCGCGGTCGGATTGACCGATCCGAGGTCATGGATCAGCTGCGCCAGATCCTCGATCGAATAAATATCGTGATGCGGCGGCGGCGAGATCAGCCCGACCCCCGGGGTCGAATGGCGCACCGCGGCGATCGCGGCGTCGACCTTGTACCCCGGCAACTGCCCGCCCTCGCCCGGCTTGGCCCCTTGCGCGATCTTGATTTGCAACTCGTCGGCCTCGACCAGATAATCGGTTGTCACCCCGAACCGCCCCGACGCGATCTGCTTGATCGCCGAGCGCTCGCTGTCGCCATTCGCCAGCCGCACCGCGCGCGCGGCTTCCTCGCCGCCCTCGCCGGTGTTCGACTTGCCGCCGATGCGGTTCATCGCCCTGGCCAGCGTAGTGTGCGCCTCGCGGCTGATCGAGCCGAAGCTCATCGCCCCGGTCGCAAAGCGCCGCACGATCGCGCTCGCCGGCTCGACCTCGGACACATCGATCGCCGGCCCTGCGGGCTTGAACTTGAACAAGGATCGGATCGTCGGCAGGCGCGGATCGCCCGCGTCGATCTCGGCCGAGAAAGCGCGGAACTTGGCCGGGATATTCCCCCGCACCGCATGCTGCAGATTGGCAATGCTCGACAGCGTCCAGGCATGCGCCTCACCGCCTTCGCGCTGGGCATAAATCCCGCCGATATCGAGCTGCTCGCCTCCGCCGATCGCAAAGCGATGCCGCCGGTTGGCCTCTTCCGCCAGCTCGCTCAACCCGACCCCGCCGATCGGCGATTTGGTCCCGGTAAAATAACGGTCGATGACCGCCTGCCCGACCCCGATCGCGTCGAAAATCTGCGCCCCGCAATAGCTTTGGAAAGTCGAGATGCCCATCTTGGACATCACCTTGAGTATGCCCTTGCCGAGGCCCTTGATATACTTCTCTTGCCGCGCCCCCGCATTCTGGCCCGACCCGTCCAGCGCGCCGATCGTGTCGAACGCCAGCCACGGATTAATCGCCTCGGCACCATAGCCGGCGAGCACGCACATATGGTGCACCTCGCGCGCCTCGCCCGTCTCGACCACCAGCCCGGCCTGCATGCGCAAGCCCTGCCGGATCAATTGGTGATGGATCGCCCCGGTCGCCAGCGCCGCCGGAATCGGCACGCGGTCAGCCGACGCCGCGCGGTCGGAAATGATGATCAGATTGGCGTCCGCCAGCACCGCCTCGGTCGCTTCCCAACACAATCGCTGCAGCGCCGCCTCAAGCGCCTCGCCATTGCCGCCGGCAAGCCAGGTCGCGTCGAGCGTGACCGTGCTGAACGCCCCGTCGAGACTGTCCTTGATCGAGCGAATCTTCTCCAATTCGGCATTGGTCAGGATCGGCTGGGAAACCTCGAGCCGCTTGTGATTGCCCGCCTCGAGCCCGAGCAAATTGGGCCGTGGCCCGACCATCGACACCAGGCTCATCACCAAACTCTCGCGGATCGGGTCGATCGGCGGGTTGGTCACTTGCGCGAAATTCTGCTTGAAATAATCATACAGCAGGCGCGGCCGGTCGGACAGCACCGCCAGCGGCGTATCGGTCCCCATCGACCCCAGCGGATCGTCGCCGTCCCTCGCCATCGGCGCGAGGAAGAACTTCAGATCCTCCTCGGTATATCCGAAGATCTTCTGCAACCCGGTCAGCTTGTCGGCTGCCGTCACCTGCGGCTCGGCTCCGGCGGGCAATTCCCCGACCCGGAACTGCGTCTGCCGCAACCACTCCGCGTAAGGCTGTGCGGCCGCAAGCTCGGCCTTAATCTCTTCATCCTCGATGATCCGCCCCTGCTCGAGGTCGATCAGCAGCATCCGCCCCGGCTGCAGCCGATGCTTCTTGACGATCCGCTCCTCGGCAATCGGCAGCACGCCGCTCTCCGACGCCATGATCACCCGGTCATCGTCGGTGACGATATAGCGCGCCGGCCGAAGCCCGTTGCGATCGAGCGTCCCGCCGATCTGCCGACCATCGGTAAACGCCACCGCCGCCGGCCCGTCCCATGGCTCCATCAGCGCGGCATGATATTCATAGAACGCCCGCCGCCCCGCATCCATCGCCGCATTGCCCGCCCACGCCTCGGGGATCAGCAACATCATCGCGTGGGCCAGCGAATAGCCCCCCGCAATCAGCAGCTCGAGCGCATTGTCGAGGCACGCCGTGTCCGATTGCCCGTGCGGGATGATCGGCCACATCTTGTCGAGATCGGCCCCCAGCAACGGCGATTCCATTGTCCTGCGCCGCGCGTTCATCCAGTTGACGTTGCCGCGCACCGTGTTGATCTCGCCATTATGCGCGATCAGCCGATAGGGGTGCGCCAGCCGCCACGACGGAAACGTATTGGTCGAAAACCGCTGATGGACCAGCGCCAGCGCCGATACCGTCAGCGGGTTGGACAGGTCGCGATAAAAGCGCGCGATCTGCGCCGGCTGGAGCATGCCCTTATAGACCAGGGTCCGGCTCGACATCGACGCGATGTAGAAATCCTTGAGCGCCGGCAGCGCCTTGCGCTGCGCCAGATCGGCCAGCGGGTTCTGCGTCTGCTTGCGGATCGCGAGCAACTTGCGCTCGAACGCGTCCTGGTCACGCACCGATGGCCCGCGTGCGATCACCGCCTGGCGGATCGCCGGCATTGATGCCTTGGCCGACGCGCTGATCGCATCGAGGTCGACCGGAACCTCGCGCCATCCGACGATCCGCTGGCCCTCGAGCTGGATGAAATGCTCGAGCCGATCCATCGCCACCGCGCTCGCCGCCGGATCGCGCGGCAGGAAGCACATCGCGACCGCATAATCGCCGGGCTGGGGTAAATTCAGCGATGCCTTGTCCGCCCACTCGCGAAACAGCGCGTCGGGAATCTGGATGAGAATCCCCGCCCCGTCACCGACCTCGGGATCGGCCGCGACCCCACCGCGATGGACCAGCGCGTCAAGGATCGTGAGGCCGTCCGACACGATGCCCGCCGACTTCTCGCCTTTCACATGAGCGATGAATCCCATGCCGCAGGCGTCCCGCTCATAGGCCGGATCATATAATCCCTGGGCAGGCGGCAAGCCGTGCATATTCGTCCATCCCTCCGCGAATCGCGCCCATGTCAGAAGCCGGCGCCAATGGGACCCCGCATTCTCACGCACATGCAGCATTTGCCCGCTTTCACGCAAGCTTTATCCAAAATGGGATCCCGTTTGACGGGGCACCGGAATCGGCTGCGGAACCATCGCCAACAGCGCGGGTTAACATTGATCAGCCGTTTGCCCACAGGCATGCGCCGATGTGATTGCCACGCAAGCGAAGGGCTCCCACAATGACCGCACGCCGGCTGAAACTCTCCCCTTCGTCCATCCCGCTGCTTGTTGCAGGCTCATGTTTTGCCGTTGCGGTTGCCAGCCACGTCTCGGCAGCGCGTCCGTCACCGGGCAATAGCGGCCCCACCCGTTCTACGCGGCCGATCCCCGACGGCGATCCGATCTGGTCGCTTACTTGAAGTCGCTCGACACCCGTTCGCGCTGAGGCGAATGCAAGCGCGTGAATGAAAAATGGTGCCCAGGGACGGGGTCGAACCGCCGACACTGCGATTTTCAGTCGCATGCTCTACCAACTGAGCTACCTGGGCACGGCCATGCGAAACGGGTCCGCGCGGGCGAAGCGGCTCCCTAAACGGCGCCCTCCACCCTGTCCAGTCTAGTCCATCGCCTCGTCGTTGGGATCGGGCGGAGGGCCGGGGATGCGGTAGCCTTCGTCGAGCCACTTCAGCAGGTCGCGGTCCTTGCACCCGCGCGAACAAAAGGGCGCATGCTCGGGTTGGGGCGATTTGCGGCACACCGGGCACGGCTTGATTCTAGGGTTCGACATGGCCGCCAGACATGGCGAGCGCGGGGTCGCCGCGCAAGCGTACCGCCCCGCCGACCAGTCGCGCGAGCGTCTCGATCCAGGCTGGCAGGATCGCCGCAATCACTGCCGGGTGCGCCGCAAGCTGGATCGCCCCCGTCGACCGCGCCGCCCGCCGAAGCAGCGCCCGCGCCTCGAACCCGGCGCGCTCCTGCGCCAGTTCGACCAGCGACGGCCCGCGCCGTGGCCGCACGATCTGGACGAACCCGAAGCCATTGACCCCGGTCCGCTCGAACGGCCGTGGCATGACGGCGTCGATCGCTGCATCCTGCGCCAACCGCGCCGCCTTGCCCTGCACAGTCGGCAGGTCGATCCCGATCGACCCCGCGATCCCCAGCCGCCGAATCGCGCTCGCCGCCTCGCTCGCCCCGCGCAGCGCGAGCTGCTCGGGCGGCAACGTCCCATCGACATCGATCAGCGTCATCGCCGGGGTCGGCGAGATGCGCAGCGATCCGCCGGCAAACGCCACCGTACCACTACGCGCCTCGTCAAGAAGGTCGGACCAGCCGGCCTGCTCGAGTTCATCGGTCGGGGCAGGGAAGGGGACCAGCCGCCCACCCAATCGATCGACCAGCGGCGCAAAGGGCGCAGGCGACAGTTCGCTCACCCGGGCCAGCGGTCGTTTCCACGGCTCGCTCCCCGGGAACGCCGATCGCGTCACCTCGACGGACAGCGCGCGACCTTCGCTGACTCCCTTGGGTGCCGAAGGCAGCAGATATTCCTGCCCGTTCTCCTCGCGTGCGACAGCGTTGCGGCCGTTCATTCCGATGCCGATCAGCTTCGCGGCAATCACCGTCCCCGCCGGGACAACCCCGTCAAGCTCGACCAGCGCCTCGACGATCGCGCCATCCTCGACCAGCACCGCCCGGCTCTCGCCAATGCCCTGCTCGATCAGCCACTCAGCCAAGCGGATAGCCAGCGCTCTTGAGCAAGTGCCGCGTCTCGGCCAGCGGCAGCCCGACCACCGCTGAATGGCTCCCGCTCATTGTCCGCACAAACACCTCGCCATAGCCCTGCAGCGCATAGCCGCCGGCCTTCCCGCGCCACTCGCCATGGGCCACGTAAAACTCGATTTCCTCATCGCTCAGCCGCTTGAGCGAGATCATCGTTTCGACCACCCGGGTGCGCATCATGTCGCCGGGAATCGCCAGCGCGATCGCGGTCAGCACCCGGTGCCGCCGCCCCGACAGCAGGGTTAGGCACATGCGCTCGGTCGCCTCATCCTCGACCTTGGGCAGGATCCGCCGCCCGACCGCGACCACCGTATCGGCGCCAAGCACCAGCGCATCCGGATGCCGCTCGGCCACCGCTGCGGCCTTCTCGATTGCCAGCCGCAATGCATGGGGGCGTGGCAGTTCGCCCTTGAGGGCGGCCTCGTCGAGATGGGCGGGATCGACCGCGTCCGGCACCACTCCGATCCGCGCCAGCAAATCCAGCCGTCGCGGGCTCGCCGACGCGAGGACGAGCGTGAGCCCCACGGGCTTCATTTAATAGCCCGGCGGGCGCTCGCGGCCGGGCATGAAGCGATAGGTGATGCGGCCCTTGGTCAGGTCATAGGGGGTCAGTTCGACCAGCACTTCGTCGCCGGTCAGCACGCGAATGCGGTTCTTGCGCATCTTGCCGGCTGTGTGGCCGAGCACTTCGTGGCCGTTCTCGAGCGTGACGCGGAACATCGCGTTGGGCAGCAGTTCGGCAATCTTGCCGCGCATTTCGAGAAGTTCGTCCTTGGCCATGCAATTCCATAAAATCAGAGTGAAGTGGCGCGTCCCTTAGCGAGGAGCAGCCGAAAAAGGAAGACGAGCCGCTTATTGCAGCGTCTGGCCCGAATCCGCCCCGCCTGGCGCCATCCGCTGGAACTGCATCAGCTGCACCACCAGATCGGCGCGCCCGGCCAGCGTCGGCTCCTCGAGCAGCGCCTGCTTGGCACCCACGTCGAACGGCGCGACCTGGGCAATCGCATTGACCAGCATCTCGTCGTCGAGCCGCCCGACCGCGTCCCAGTCGACCGACAGCCCGAGCGCATCGCCGAACCGCCGCGCCTCGCGCTCGACATCGGCGCGCACGATTGACGCGAGCGGGTCGGGGTCGTCGTCGTTGAATGCCGCGGTGTCGACATCGGCCTGGCGATAGGCGGTGCCGACATCGGGTTCGGCGATCAGGCGGAAGCGGTTCGAGCCCTGCAGGACCAGATTGAACCGCCCGTCGTCCAGTTCCTCGACCCCGACGACTTCGCCGATGCAGCCGACGCGATAGAGCGAGGGATGGTCGCCCGGCTCGATCGGCTGGATGATCCCGATCTGCGCCTTGCCTGCCAGCGCATCGCGCACCATCTCGCGATAGCGTTCCTCGAAGATGTGCAGCGGCAATTGCGCGCGCGGGAACAGGATTGCGCCGGCCAGCGGGAAGATCGGGATGCGCACCGGCTTGGTCATGCGAACAGCCCGGTCACGTGAACAACAACGCCGACAGCCGCCGCCGCTGCGCCTTGCCCCACGGATCGGCGAATCCTGCGGCCTCCAGCATCTTGAGCAGCTGCGCGCGCGCGGCCCCCTCATTCGCTGCCGGATCCCGTCCGATCGACTCGAGCAGCGCGTCCGCCGCACCGTCCCGATCCCCCGCCGCCATGCGCGCATTGGCCAGATCGACCCGCGCCCCATGATCGTCGGGGTCGGCCGCGATCCGCGCCTCCAATTCGCCCATGTCCGCGTTCGGCACCGGCACCGCCGACACCTCCAGCGCCGCCCGCGCCCGCTGCACCGCCGCATCCTTCGCCGCCTCGGCCGGCGCTGCATCAAGCACCGCGCGCGCCTCGTCGAACTGGCGGTTCGCGACCAGCGCCCGCACCAACCCGCTGATCACCGCCGGATCAGCGGGCGCCATTTCATGAACCTGCGTGAAGATCGACACCGCGCGCGGCGCGTCCCCCTCGGCCAGCACCTCCTCGCCCATCGCGATCAGCGGCTCGATCTGCGCGGCGAGGTCCTGCACTGCGCCCTTGACCGGCATTTGCGCCAGGATCTGGTCGATCGCTTTCTTGAGCTGCGCCTCGGTGCGATATTGGGTCAGGTCGGCGACCGGCTGGCCCTCGAAAATCGCATAGACCGTCGGGATCGACTTGACCTGGAACTGCGCGGCGATGAACTTCTCGGCCTCGACGTCGAGTTTTTTCAGCACCACGCCCTTGTCGGCATAGTCGGCGGCGATCTTCTCGAGCACCGGGGTCAACTGTTTGCACGGCCCGCACCACTCGGCCCAGAAATCCAGGATAACCAGGCTCGTCATCGACGGCGTGATGACATCGGTTTCGAATCGGCTGAGCGCCTCGCGGTCGACTTCGCTCATTCCAAGGGTGGCCACGCTCACTCGTCTCCAATCGCTCGTGAAACGCATATGTGCCCTTGGGACCGGAGCGGCAAGGCCGGGCGCTAGCGGCCAAAGTCCACCGCGCAAACACTTGCCGCGCCCAAACCCCGATGCTAAGCGCCCGCCACCCGACCGGAAGCCTAGGCCTCCGGTCCGCCGTCGAGCGGGCGTAGCTCAGGGGTAGAGCACAACCTTGCCAAGGTTGGGGTCGAGGGTTCGAATCCCTTCGCCCGCTCCATCGGAAATCAATGACTTAGGTCATATTTGCGTCGGGCGCAGATATTCTCACCCCACTACATCCCCACTTAGTTAGTTACAAAACGTCCCGGAAAAGGCAATCTGCTTACCATCCCACGGCCACCGGGCAGCCAATCCAGCCATGACGAGCGGGGGGGGGGCATGAACTCCCTTCCTGAACTGCGGGATAGTAAGGCTCCCCGGACAATTTTTGAAAAATTCCCCTCTCATGTCCTTCGCGCGCAAACCAAGTGAAGGTCGAAATCTGGTACGACTCGGTGCCCACGAGACTAGCAACTCGCGAGCAGGCACATGGCGTTGGGCCCAGCGGGATTGCCTGATCGAGAATGTGTTAATAGTGTCGGCTGAAGCCATTTAGGCGGATGGGGGCGTCTAATCGTACAAGCCGGCAGCATCCCCACCGAGTCGACAATCTGTACGATACTTAGATTCATTCCAACCCCCCACGTGACACGCACTCAGGAAGCCGGACGCCATGAATTATGACGAGTTACCCCGCTCGGCCTTGATCCGCCTGCTTCAAGAACATGACGATGCACTTAGCGAAGCAGGCAAAGACGGCATCGTCATGAACTATGCCGGCCGTACTGCGCCGTGGCAGATCACG
>JBBQDG010000045.1:0-15964 GCA_038319435.1 Sphingomonadales bacterium
CGGCCTGACCAGTGGCGTCGGCAATGCGGTGTTCAACAAGAACGACAATGTGCTGGTCATCGTCGACAATGATTATTCGGCCGCGACCGGCGGGCAGGACCTGCTCTCGTCACGGGCCGAAAACACCGTCCGCAGCACCGGTCATGAGATCGAGCGGGCGGTGCGCGGGGTCGGGGTCGACTGGGTGCGGACCGTGCGCACCTACGACCTCAAGAAGATGAAGGGCACGCTCAAGGAAGCGATGCTGACCAGGCATGTCGGGCCCAAGGTGATCATCGCCCAGTCGGAATGCATGCTCAACCGCCAGCGCCGCGAGAAGCCACTGTTCGCCAAGGCGGTCAAGCAGGGCAAGCGCATGGTCAAGCAGCGCTTCGGCGTCGACGAGGATGTATGCACTGGAGACCATAGCTGTATCCGCCTCTCGGGCTGTCCGTCGCTGACGGTCAAACCCAACCCCGATCCACTGCGCGAAGACCCGGTGGCTGCGGTCAACAACGACTGTGTCGGATGCGGTGTGTGCGGCGAGATCGCCCATGCCGCGGTGCTCTGCCCCAGCTTCTTCCGCGCCGACATCGTCCACAATCCGACGCGCTTCGATCGCCTTCGCCATCGCACGGCGGCGAGCCTGATTGCCTGGCTCCAGACCGGCAGCGAGCGGCGTCGGCAGGCGCGAATGGCGTGAGCGAGCCGTCGCCGATCCGGCTTTCGATCAACGCGCTCGGCGGACAGGGAGGCGGTGTGCTCGCCGACTGGCTTGTCGCCACCGCGGATGCCTGTGGATGGCTTGTACAGGCGACGTCGGTCCCGGGGGTTGCCCAGCGCACCGGGGCCACCGTCTATTATCTCGAATTTTGCCCGCCAGATCCCGCCGGCCGCTTGCCGGTCCAAGCACTGATGCCGGTCCCGGGTGATGTCGACATCGTCGTGGCCGCCGAACTGATGGAGGCCGGCAGGGCAATTGCCCGCGGCCTGGTAACGCCTGACCGCACCACGCTCGTTGCGTCGAGCCACCGGATCTTCGCCATTGCCGAGAAATCGGCAATGGGTGACGGCATCACCAGCCCGGCGAAGGTTCTCGACGCCTGCCGTACGGCGGCGCGGCGGCTGGTTTTGGCCGACTATCAGGCGCTCGCCGAGCGCAACGGCAGCGTGATCAGCGCGGCACTGTTCGGTGCCCTCGCGGGATCAGGCGCGCTGCCCTTTCCGCGCTCGGCGTTCGAGGATGCCATTCGCGCCGGCGGAGTCGGGGTCGATTCAAGTCTGCGAACCTTCGCCGCCGCGTTTGACCGTGCGCTTGCCCCGGTCGGGCGGGAGGATGCGGCACCGCTGCCGGTTCTGACGACCGGCCTTTCGCAATTGCGCACCGTCCTAGCCGAGCGTCTGCCCGAGGCGGTGTGGCCGACCGCGACGCTCGGCATCGAACGGCTGGCCGATTATCAGGACGCCGCCTATGCCGCTCTCTATCTCGACCGGCTGTCGGCCGTCGCCGATGCCGAACGCCAGCTGTCGCCCGATCCCGACTGGACCCTGACCCGCGAGGCGGCCCGCTACCTCGCCCTGTGGATGTCTTATGAAGACGTCATCCGCGTCGCTGATCTCAAGACCCGCGGCAGCCGCCTGGCGCGCGTGCTGGTCGAGGCGCGCGGGCGACCCGAACAGGTCGTCGATGTCACCGAATATATGCACCCCCGGTTTGAGGAGTTGTGCGATACGCTGCCATGGCGGCTAGGCCAGCGATTGCTTGCCTCGGATCGCGCCCGGCGGCTGGTCGCGCCGCTGCTTGAGCGCGACCGGACGATCACAACCTCACGCCTCAGCGGCTTTCTTCTGCTTCACGGCATCGCCCGACTTCGCCGCTGGCGCCGCGGAACGCTTCGGTACCGGCTTGAGCAGGACCGCATCATGGGGTGGCTCGCCTCGGCCCTCAATGCGGCGCGGAAAGACGGCGAACTGGCGGTCGAAATCATCCGCTGCCAGCGGCTGGTCAAAGGCTATGGCGATACCCATGCTCGCGGCCTCCACAATTTCGCGACGATCATGCGAAGCCTGCCCGATGTTGTTCAGCGGGCCAGTTCGGCGGCGATCGTGCGGACCCTGCGCGAAGCTGCGCTCAAGGATGACGAAGGTCGTGCACTGGCGCGTGCCGTCGCCAGTCTTGATCAGCCAGCGTCGCTGCGGGCAGCCTGATCCGAGCTAGTAATTGATGGCCGGCGACATCGTCGGATAGAATACCCCGACGATCATCATCCCTTCGGCGCTCGTGCATTCGACCGAATGCGATTGCTTGCGCGGCAGGAAGATGGTGTCGCCCGGGCGGATCACTGTTTTGGTCGCATCCGTCCACATCACGCCTTCGCCGGACAGCACGGTCAGCGTCTCTTCGTAAAGGTGGCGGTGGTGGGCAGCACGCGAGAAGGGGATATGACCGATGAACTGGGTCACCTCGGTGCCCTGCTTCTCGCCGTCGACGAGCACCTGATAATAGCGATCGGCCATTTCCGAACGCTGCGATGCGTCGACCGGCTCGACCCTGTTCTCGACAGCTCCATCGAATGCCTGCGGCATTGCCTCCAGGATTTCCGGAAGCGGGCCGAGGGGACACACGGTGATGTTGAGCGCAATGGCGTCGTCCGCAAAAATCCGGAAAGCCTCGCCTTTGCGGACATAGGCGCCGCTCTCGGCCGGAAGAGCAAAGCGCCGCGAACCGATCTCGATCGAACCGCGTCCCGAGATGATGTAGATTACCGCATCGGCATCGGCGAACCGCACGATCGGCCCGGCGCCCTTTGCGAGCGTCCCTGCGAATTGGCTCAAGCGCTTCGCCCCGTCGCGCGGTCCGATTACCTGGTACAGCGATAGACCGTCGGCACGGATTTCAGTCGCGCCGCGCGGGGTGATGACGAAACAGTTGGCGTCGAGCGCGGCACGGCTCGCGCCATTGCCGAGATCGCTCGCCTCGACCATCGCCGCATCGGAGGCGGTCTCGTCCATTGGTGCACCATAGCTGGCGGTCAGGCTGTTGTGCGACCCGTCACAATAGGGCGGAGACTTCGTCCGCTTGCATGCGCACAACAGCTCCTCGTCGGTTTCCTGCGCCTTGAACAGGATTGGCTTGAAGCTGGTCCCGACGTGCGAATTGTCGCAGAACGGCTGATTTTTGCTCAGCCCGCAGCTGCACCAGGAATAGCGTCGGCCCTCGACCAGGGCGACAAGGCATGGCTTTGTGGCAGCAACTGCGGGCTCGTCCATCTTGTCCTCGTTAGAATTTGCGAGCGGCGCCGATACCGATCGTGCGCGGTCGGACAGTGATATAGGCGAGCGGGTCCTGCGACGAAAAGATGGCATCGACCTGCGCCCGCTTGTCGAACAGGTTGCGGACGAATGCGGTGACGGTCCACACCCGGTCGCTGACGCCCGCGCGCAGATTGACCAGGCTGTAGCTCGCCAGATGGACGTTGTTCGGGTCGATGCTCTGGCGCAGCTTGGTATCCGAGCTGCCACGATAGGTGACATCGCCGTGAAGCTGGTAGTTCCAGCGGTCGCTGATCGGCCGATCGACATCGAGGTTCACGCTGCTGTTGAATCGCGGCACGTTGGGCAGCCGGTCGCCGCTCAAGCCAAGGGTGATCGGACGTGGCGTAGTTCCGGGCTGGTCAGAGGTCAGCCGGGCGTTCTGGTATGATCCGCCCACCTCCAGCGTCACGCCGCGCGCCAGGAGAGCGTTCAAGTCCGCCTCGACGCCATCGACCTTCGCAGTTCCGGCATTGGTCGTGAAGGGGAAGGCGCCAGTCGCATCGACCGCGCCGACCTGGATGTTCGACCAGTCGATGCGATAGGCTGCGGCGTCGAGCCGCAACTTGCCGCCAAGCAGTGTCAACTTGGTGCCGACTTCATAATTCCACAGCGAATCCGAGCCGTAGCTGCGCGGGATAAATGACGAGAAGGGCAGATCGGCTTGGTTCAGACCACCCGTGCGAAAGCCCTGCGCGGCCGTCACGTAGAGCAGTACCTGTTCGGTCGGCTTCCAGCTAAGATTGCCCTTGAAGGTTGTTTTCTGGTCGCTTGCCTCATTGCTGAGCACGCCTGGCGGGTTGGGGCCAAAGCCGCCGAACGGGTGGGTCGTTTCCTGGGTCGAGTTGAGCTTCGAGTGGAAATAGCGCGCGCCGACGGTGGCCTTGACGGTCGGGGTAAAGGCAAAGGTCGCCTCGCCGAACGCGGCATATTGGCTGAGCCGGTTGTTGTCGAAGCGGCCGAAGAAGGTGTTTCCGTTGGGGTTCGACAGCGCGTCGTCGGCGTTAAGGCGGCTGAACGGTCCGGCGGGGTCGCCAAACGCGTTGATTTTGACCACCTGGACGTCGAAGTTCGATTTTTCCTTGCTGTAGAATCCGCCGACCACGAAGTTGAGCGGGCCGTCGAACTTCGACGCATAACGCAGTTCGTTCGACCAGATCTTGCGCGACTGCGGCTGGATAGTGATGCCCGGAATCGGCACGCCGAAGAAGAACAGGATCGGCGAGCTGTCGAAGTTGAACAGGAAACTGCGGTCGAAATAATTGGTCGTCGCGACGATGCTGCCATGGTCGAAATTATATTCACCGGTCAGGCTGAAGATCTTGACCTTGTCGTCGAGCGGGCTGCGCGACAGGTCAGTGTTGAGCAGGTCGCCGCCAGCCACCGGCGGATAGCCGACGGTCGAAAAGCTCTGGGTCCCTGCCGGGGTGTAGCGTGACGAGCCGTTCGAGTGGGTCTTCTGATACGTTGCCGACGCGGTTAGCGACAATTGGTTGGTCGGCGTGAAGCGCAAGCTGGCGCGGCCGCCCCAGGTGTCGTCGTTGTTGACATTATTCTTGCGCCCCGCTGGCAGGCGGATCTGGTCAATATAGCCACTGTCGTCGACCCGCCAGCCGACCAGCCGTAGCGCCAGCTTGTCGGTTGCGATCGGCAGGTTGATCACGCCATTGAGGTTGTAGTTGGTGCCGCCCTTGCGGGTCTGCGACAGTTCGCCGGCGATGTAGCCGCTGAACGCGTGGCTGTCGGGCTTGTTGGTGATGATGCGGATCGTGCCCGATTCCGACGAGGCGCCATAAAGCGTTCCCTGCGGTCCCTTGAGGACCTCGATCCGGGCAATGTCGTACAGCTTGAGGTCGACGTTGCGGCCGCCGCCATCGTTGCGGTTATCGGCGCTGATCACCGCTTCGTCGTAATAGGCGCCAACGGTCGCGGCGCCGGTCGAATTGATGCCGCGGATGACATATTTCTTGTCGCCCGGCCCGAGGTCCTGGAACGACAGGCTGGGCACGCGCCCGGCATATTCGCTGAACTGGGTAATGCCAGCCTTGGCGAGCGTGTCACCGGTCAACGCCTGGATTGCGATCGGCACATTGCGCAACGCCTCGTCGCCACGCTTGGTCGCGGTGACGATGATGTCGGGGATAGAATTCTCGTCGGGCTTCGAGGTCGCGGTGACCGGGGCACCGGTGGCCTGGTCGGCCGGGGCCGGCGTGGCAGGTACCGGAACCTCGGGACTCGATGCGGGCTGAGCCAGGGCCGGCTGGGCGAGCGCCGCGAGCATGAGCCCTGCGGTGGTTTTGAATAGTCCCTTGCGCAGGTCGGTCATAAGTCCCCCTTGTCGAACAGTGGCTCGATCCCCCCGACACGCATGACTCCATGCCGTCGGCAGTTGGACGATCGCAAGCCGATGCCGGCGCTCGCCGCGACAAAATATGACTGGATGAAATTTATTTTCAACCTAAAACATCTAGCGAGAACGTCGACCACTGCTATATCCGTCAAACCGAGTGTGGATGTTGCTTTTAGATCACATAATCACGTGAATTTCGGCGTAGTTCGATGATAGAATCTTCAGGCAAGGCAGAAACCATGACCGACTCAACCATAGCCGCCGCTCCCGACTGGAACGTCCAGCGCGCACGCTTTCCGCTGCTTCGCCGGCAGTGTTTCATGAACAGCTGTTCCTATGGCCTGCTGTCGGACTCGGTCGAAGCAGCCTATCTCGAATATCTCGCCGACCGCCACGCTCATGGCAGCCATTGGGACGCATGGGTCGGCCGCTATGAAGCCCTGCGCGGCGATTTCGCGCGGCTGCTCGGTTGCGCCGCCGAAGAAATTGCGGTGACCGGTTCCGCCTCGGCCGGGATCAACGCCGTCGCCTCGGCGATGACCTTCGACCAAGACCGCGACAAGGTCGTTATCACCGACCTCGAGTTCCCGACCAACGCGCAGATCTGGTATGCGCAGGAAGCGCGCGGAGCGACCGTCGAACGGGTCGTCGCCGACGGGAATGCGAATCTGCTCGAGCGGCTCGCGGACGCTATCGACGAGCGCACGCGGATCGTCGCCGTGACCCACGTCTGCTATCGCAACGGAGAGAAGCTCGACGTCGCCGCGATCGCGCAGCTTGTGCGGGCCAAGGGCGCCTATGTCCTCATCGACGGCTTTCAGGCTGTCGGGACCATGCCGATCAACGTCACCGAGCTCGACTGCGACTTCTACGTCGGCGGGACGCTGAAATATCTCCTCGCCTCGGCCGGCGTCGCGTATCTTTACGCGCGCGGGGCGACCACCGCGTCGCTCCAGCCTTCCACCACCGGCTGGTTCGCCCAGGAGGATATCGGCGCGATGGATGCTCGCGCGCATCACCCGGCGCACAGCGCACGGCGGTTCGAAGGCGGCACCCCGCCGATCCCCAATGTCTATGCAGCCCGCGCCGGCCTTGCGATTGTCGAAGAGATCGGGCTTGCCGCGATCGGCGAGCGGATTGCCGGCCTCACCGCCTCGATCGCCGACCATGCCCGCGCCGCAGGGATCCCGATGGCGACGTCCGATGACCCGGCTCGGCGCGGGGCGATGGTCGCACTGCGTTCGCACGACGCCCCGGCGATGGTCTCTGCGCTGCACGAGGCGAACATTGTCACCTCGTCGCGGGACGGCAACGTCCGCCTGTCGCCGCACTTCTACAACGAGGAGGGTGACGTCGAGCGAGTGTTCAACGAGATCGGGCGCCACCGTGCGCTGATGCTCTGACAATGCGCCGGTTCGTCCCGCTCGCCTTGCTTACGCTGGCAGGTTGCGGGACGTCGCACCCGGCAAGCCTGTGGCCGGCCTATGAGGCGAACTTCGCTCACGCCAAATATATTGATCTCACCCACGCTTTTGCACCCGGCGATCCCAAGTGGTCGGGCTTCGGCCGGATGTCGGTATCAGCGGCGCGCTCGGTGATCGACGTACCCGGCTTCATCGGCAAGGATGAGCCATTCGGTTACGCTCGCCACGGCGCCGGAATTACCGCCTATGACCTGCCGACGGACCAGGTCGGAACCCAGCTTGATCCGCCAGCCCACGCCAATCCCCTCGGCGCCACCATCAGCGACTTTCCCGCGACGATTGCTGTCCGCCCGCTGGTGGTCATCGATCTTTCGGCGGTGACCCGTGTCGACCCCGGCCATGTCGCGAGTGTCGCCGACATACTGGTTTGGGAGGGGCAACACGGTCGGATCCCGGCTGGATCGGTAGTGATGTTCCGAACCGACTGGTCGAAACGGTGGAACGACCCCGAGCGATTCACTCGTCGGCCGTTTCCGGGAATCTCGCTCGATGCGCTCAAGTTGCTTCACCTGGATCGCCACATCCTGTTCCACGGCCACGAGCCGCTCGACACCGACACATCCGGAGATTTTGTGGCGGAGCGCTGGCTGCTCGGTCACGACTTCGCCCAGGCCGAGGGGGTAGCAAACCTCGATCAGGTTCCAGAAGCCGGGGCGCTGATCTCGATCGGTTTTGCCCGGCCCGAAGGTGGGACCGGCGGGCTGGCTCGGTTCGTCGCGATCGCGCCACCATCATGGCCTCATGGCGTGACGATTGACGCCGTTCCCGGCGCACCGCTACCGCGCCAGCCGGCACCGCTCGTCCGCGGGCCCGACGGCGTGCTCCGCCCGGGCACCGTCATCCGTTGAGCAATCCCCTGAAGGACAGATGCTAGTTGCTGTCGTCGGATCAACGTTCGACCTGCTTTAGGACCGGGCGACATCGCAATCTTTGACGCGGCACTTCAGGAAAGCTGCAAAGGTCATTTAGCGCCGGGGATTACGGCAAAAAAGGTAGTCACAAACACGATCGCGGCGAACCCCGCAAGAGCCAGATACGGTCGCAGTCCCGCTCGCGGCACGACCGCGCGTTCATAGCGTTCATAGCCGCTTTCGCCTTGAGCTGCAGGAAAGCGCCCGCCGTCCTGCACATAATGGCGGAACAGGAAAACCGGCACAATCAGCGCGGCGGCGACCAGGCCGTTGCGCAAGGTGCCGTCGCCCCACACATTCGCGCCCGCCCCCATGAACACGATGTTGAGGAACCCGAACCCGGCCGCGAGTGCCAGCAACCATGTCGGACAGCGATAGGGCCGTTCCCAGTCGCCGCGATCGATGCGGTGGATCCAGCCCGACTGAAGGTTAAGGAAATTGAAGATGAAATAGCAGACGTTGGAAATCATCAGGACGGCGAAATAGTCTGACGCCAGCAGCAGGACGAGGTTGAAGCCGAGGTCGGTCCACATGGCGGCAGTCGGTGCACCGTGACGATTGACGCGCGAGAGGTACCGCGGAAACCAGCCATCGACCGAAGCCTGATAAAGCGTGCGCGATGATCCCATCATCGACGTCATGACGATCAGCAGCAGCGAAAGGATAAGCGTCGCGACGAAAATGTTGGTGACGATCACGCCGCCGTTTACGATCCGCGCCAGCGCCAGCGCGACACCGGAGCCATCGTAGATTTTCGGATCGAGCAAGGCATCGAGGCCGAGGGATGCCTGAAAGGCGAGCGGAACAAGCGTGAAGATCACGATGCACAGGATACCGGCGGCGAGGATTGCCTTGAACGTATCGCGCTTGGGGTCCTTGAATTCGCGGGTGTAGCAAACCGCCGTCTCGAACCCGTAGGTCGACCAGCCGGCGCCGAACATCGCGCCCGCCAGCAGCGTCAATCCGGCCGCGTTCCAGCTGCCGAACGCGACATGACCGGCCGCGTCGCGCACCATCGGGAGCAAGGGAAAGAGGTGATCCGACGGCAGGTCGCCTGTCACCAGTGGCACTAGTCCGACCAGGATCAGCGGCGACAGGCAGACGAGGCCGATGATCTTTTGCGCCGCCGCCGCGCGCGCGGCGCCGTGATGCTGAAGCGCGAAGGTCAACAGCAGGAACCCGGCGGCGATGATCGACACCATATTGACGCGCAGGTGGAGCCCCTCGCGAATAAGGCCGAGGTCGAGCAGGTTGACGTTCCAGACGTTGATTGCGGCGTTGGGCGCAAACAGGCTCGTCATCACATAACCCGCACCCAGGCTGGTGCCGAGCGCGAGCACGGGCGACCACGCCAGCCAGTTGCACCAGACCGACACCGGCGCGATGAACTTGCTGTAGGGGAGCCAGGCGGCTGCGCCATAGACCGACGCGCCGCCCGACTTATGCGGGTAAAGACCGGCGATCTCTGCATAGACGAACGACTGGACGAACCCCATCAGTATCGAGACGATCCAGATTACCCATGACGGCTGGCCGATGATCGTGGCAATACCGCCCATCGTCAGCAGGACGCCGGCGGGAACCCCGCTCGACGCCCAGAACGCATCGACCCATGTCAGCTGTCGCTGAAGTGCGTGCGGCGGGGCCTCGCTCATTCGCCGCCGAAGCGGACTTTGGCCGACAATCCCCAGGTGCGCGGCTTGGCATAGACGCCAAGTGAATCACCCCAGAACAGCGATCCGTCGAACGCGTAGCTGCGATAGGCTCGCTCGAAGACGTTGTTGACGAAGACGGCGAGATCAATCTTGGCGCCAGCAGGCGAAAATCCGATGCGGGCGTTCTCGACATGATAAGCGGCCTCACGCTCGACAGGCGCGCACAGGACGGTGAAGCAGCTTTTGCCCTGATACAGCGCATCGGCCTGAAGCGAGGCCCGCCCGCCGACCAGATCGAATTCATACCGCGCAAGTGCACTGCCCGAAAATCTTGGAGCTTGTGGCAGGCTGTGCGTCTGGACCGTCACGCCGTCGGGTAGCAGCACGTTTCGCACTTTGCTGTCCTGCAGCGCGCCGCTCAGCTGGAGCGTCAGGCCGCGCAGTGGGCGGGTCGTCAGGTCAGCTTCGATGCCCTTGATCGTCGCTGGAAGATTGCGGACGACCTGGGTCGCGAACACCTGAACATAGGCCTGATAATTCTTATAATCATAATAGAAGGCGGCCACGTTCAATTGCGTGGCATGGCCCAGTTTTGTCTTCAGTCCGACTTCGTAATCGTTAAGCGTTTCAGGGCGATAGGGAATGTTGTTCAACGTGTCGGTGATCTGCGACGGGAACGGCGTCCCGGTCGAGAAGGTGAAGCCGCCCGACTTGCTCCCGCGGTTATAGCTTGCGTAGATCAGCGTGCCGGGTGACGGCTTCCAGTCGATTTCGGCGCGCGCCGTGACGCCGCTATAGCTGGGCGTGGCCGCGGCCGTGGTCACGGTGATGAGCGCCGGATCGGCCGTGCCCGACGGATCGATGAAGCTGATGCCGCCGCGATCGAAGTTGACGGTCAGGCCCGAAATTGATTCGACGCCGCGATAATCGCCGATCTTGTGATCGTGCCAGTAACGCAGGCCACCGATCAGTTTCAGCTGTTCGGTGATCTTAAACTCGTCCTGTGCAAAAAAGGCGAAGCTTTCGGTGCGCTGGGTGAAGGCAACGTCGGGGTCGTACTGGTCGAACGGCGTTGCGTATTTCGCCTTGTATTTCCCGTCGATAATCAGGCCGAACGCGCCGACGACGAGGTAGTTTTTGCCGAACGACGTCGAGCCCCGCAGTTCCTGGGTATATTGGTTGGTATTGGCCGTTTGCGAGAAAATCGTGCCCGACGCGTAGCAGGTGACCGATTGGGCAGGCGCCGCACATGGGCCGGTCGTATTGGGAGGAAGCGCGACGCCGGGCTGATACGGAAGTTCCGGATCGCCATCGCCGCCTTCGATGTAGAATTTCGACAGATGCTGGTAATCGCTGATCGAGACGAGATCGACGGCCCCCAGCTTTGCTTCCAGCCTGAGTGTCGCCGCAAATTGCTTGCGGTCGACATAGGCCGGGTTGGTTCCCGCCGTCTTCCACGGATCACCGCCCTGTGACGGCGTTATCGAGGGATTGGTGTAACCATTGCCGACCGATCCGGGCGTGCCATTATTATAGCCCGACCAATAGTCGCAAACCTGGTTGGCGGGGAGGAATTCGCCCTGGAACTGTGCGTTCGGGCAGGCCGGTGCCAGCGTGTAGATACCCGCCTGTCGTTCCTTGCTGGCCTTGGCATAGCGGACCGTCAGCCGCGCCTTGAAATCGCTCGACGGGTTCCATTGCGCGATGCCGCGCAAGGCCCAGTGATTGTTCGCCCCGCGATCGGGCTGCCCGGGCGTGATGTTTTTGATGTAGCCGTCGTCGTGATCGTAAATCCCGGATACCCGGACCTTGAGCTGATCGGACAGCGGCCCCGACAGCGCGCCCTCGACGATCGTCTGGTTATACCGGCCATAGGTCCCGGCCACATAGCCGCCAACGCTGTCGGTCGGCTGGTTCGAGATGAATTGAACGGCGCCACCAGTGGCGTTGCGGCCGAACAGGGTGCCTTGCGGACCCCGCAATGCTTCGGTCCGCGCGAGATCGAAAATGGGGAAGCTCGCGGTGTTGATCGAGCTGGCGTAACTGTCGTCCTGATAGACCGCGACCGGCGGCTCCTGCTGATCGCCATAGTCATTCTGCGACACGCCGCGGATGTTGAAGACGACCTGCGACGACGAATAGGCGTTGAACTTCAGATTGGGGATCGCGCGGACGATGTCGGTGGCATTGGTGATGTTCAAATTCTGCAACTGCTTGCCGCTGACCACCGTCACGGCGATGCCGACGTCCTGCAGTCGCTGTTCGCGGCGCTGGGCGGTCACAACAATGTCGGTCGGGTCGGCGCTAGAAACTTTCGACGGCAGCGCCTGGGCATTGACGCAAACCGGCATCACGCCGCCAAGCAGTCCGGCAAGGGCGACAAGACGTGACCGACGTCGGCGCCAATCGCCGGATCCAATTAATGCGTGCATGCCCCACCCCCAGATAACCCGTCAATTCGACTGATGGCGCAAAGGATGCAACAATCAGTGTTCGGCGACAAGCCACGGGCTGACATTTTGCAGGACTGCGTCATTGCCTCGTAACTTCCTGCCAGAAAACGAGAAAATACAAATAGTCATCGGCGCCCTGATCGTCTGATGAAATAATAGCATAGCCTATCAACGCGCATCCGGGCTTGCGGCTTGCGCCCATGCTTGACCCTGGGGCGACGGCCCGTCCACAGCGGCACTGGAAATTCAGGTGAACGACGAGCATGATGACCGAGACCAGCTTCGAAACCATCAACCCCGCAACCGGTGAAGTCTTGGCCACTTTGTCCATCGACGGCGCCGCGGAAATCGATGCGGCGGTGATGCGGGCACAGGATGCACAACGCGACTGGGCTGCACGCCCCGGCGTCGAACGCGGGCGCATCCTGCACAAGGCGGCGGCGCTGCTGACCGAACGCAATGGGGCATTGGCGCGGCTGGAAACACAGGACACCGGCAAGCCGATCCAGGAAACCAGCGCGGTCGACGTGCTGTCGGGGGCCGACTGCATCGAATATTTCGCCGGACTGGCGCGGACGATCGCAGGCGAGCATATCGATTTTGGACCGGGTGCCTTTGGCTACACGCGGCGCGAACCGCTGGGCGTGGTTGCTGGTATCGGAGCGTGGAATTATCCGCTGCAAATTGCTTGCTGGAAATCGGCGCCGGCACTTGCCTGTGGCAACGCGATGATCTTCAAACCCGCGGATTTGACCCCGCTGACCGCGATCGAGCTTGAAAATATCTATCTTGAAGCGGGTCTGCCTGAAGGGATTTTCCAGGTTGTACAAGGCAAAGCGGATACCGGTCGGCTGCTCAGCCTCCATCCCGGCATCACCAAAATATCGCTCACCGGTGAGGTTGGGACCGGCAAGAAGGTCATGGTCGACGCGGCCGGAACGCTCAAGCAGGTGACACTCGAACTAGGCGGCAAGTCGGCACTGATCGTCTTTGCCGACGCCAACCTCGATGAGGCTGTATCGGGCGCGCTGCTCGCCAATTTCTATTCGGCCGGAGAGGTCTGTACCAATGGGACGCGCGTCTTCGTCCATCGTTCGGTTCGGGACGATTTCCTCGCCAGGCTGAAGGCCAGGACGGAGGCAATGATCATCGGCGATCCGCTCGATCCAGCGACGCATGTCGGTGCGCTGATCTCGGCGACGCACATGCAAAAAGTGCTTGGCTATATCGCGCTGGGCCAGGCAGAGGGCGCGACCCTGCTGACCGGAGGCGAGCAGGTCACCGAAGGCGCGATGGCGCACGGCAATTTCGTCCAGCCGACCATCTTCACCGCCTGCCGCGACGACATGCGCATCGTTCGTGAGGAGATTTTCGGGCCAGTCATGGCCGTGCTCGATTTCGACGATGAGGACGAGGTCGTGGCGCGGGCCAACGACACCGTGTTCGGGCTGGCGGCGGGGATTTTCGCCAATGACCTGACCCGTGCCCATCGCGTGATTGCGGCGCTCGATGCCGGAACCTGCTGGATCAACACATATAATATCACGCCGATCGAGCTTCCGTTCGGTGGCAACAAGCAATCGGGCCTTGGCCGGGAGAATGGCCAGGCGGCGATCGACCATTATACCAGCCTGAAGAGCGTCTATGTCGCAATGGGGCCGATCGATGCGCCCTACTGACGCGGCTCAGTTCGACTATGTCATCGTCGGCGCGGGTTCGGCGGGATGCGTCCTTGCCGATCGGCTGAGCGCGGACGGCACGACTAGCGTATTGGTGCTCGAATATGGCGGATCGGACCGGTCGGTGTTCATCCAGATGCCCAGCGCGCTGGCGATCCCGATGAACACCAAGAAATATAATTGGCATTATGAGAGCGAGCCGGAACCACACCTCGGTGGGCGGCGGCTGCACACGCCGCGCGGCAAGGGGCTGGGCGGATCATCGTCGATCAACGGCCTGGTCTATATTCGCGGCAACCCGCTCGATTTCGAACGCTGGCAGGTTGAGGGCGCAAGGGGGTGGGGCTATGCCAGCGTCCTGCCCTATTTCAAACGCGCGGAGCGGCGGGCCGAGGGTGGCAATGAATATCGCGGCGGCGACGGGCCGCTCGACACGACCTACGGCGCGCTGGCTAATCCGCTCTACCAGACCTGGATCGATGCGGCGGAACAGGCCGGCTATCCGGTGACACAGGACGTCAACGGCGCGCAGCAGGAAGGCTTCGGGCGGATGGACATGACCGTCCGCGACGGCGCGCGGTGCAGCGCGGCCAAGGCCTACCTGCGCCCGGCGATGAAGCGGGCCAACGTGACCGTCCTGACGCACGCCCTGGCGACGCGTGTGCTGATCGAAGACACGGTCGCGGTCGGGGTCGAGTATGAACGCGCGGGCAGGCTGCACAGCGTCCGCGCGAACCGGGAGGTCATCCTGTCCGGCGGGCCGATCAACACGCCTCAGCTGTTGAAACTGTCGGGTATCGGCCCTGCGGCTGAGTTGAAAGAGCATGGTATCGCGGTCGTCGCCGATCGCGCGGGGGTTGGCGCGAACTTGCAGGATCACCTCGAATTTTATTTTCAGATGGCCTGCACCCAGCCGGTCTCGCTTTACCCGGCAATGAACTGGCTGGCGAAGGGGTGGATCGGTGCTCGGTGGTTATTGAGGCGTGACGGCCTTGGCGCGACCAACCATTTCGAAAGCTGCGGTTTCATCCGCAGCCGTGCCGGCATCCGCTATCCTGATATCCAATATCATTTCTTTCCGCTGGCAGTCAGCTACGACGGCAACAGCATGGCCAAGGAACATGGGTTCCAGGCCCATGTCGGACCGATGCGCTCAAAAAGCCGCGGCAGCGTGACACTGCGTTCGGCCGACCCGCACGACAAGCCGATCATCCACTTCAATTATATGAGCCACCCCGACGACTGGACGGAAATGCGCGCCTGCGTAAGGCTGACACGCGAGATTTTTGCGCAGCCCGCTTTCGCCCCGTTCCGCGGGCGCGAGCTTGCGCCGGGCGCCGATATCGTCAGCGACGAGGACATCGACGCCTTCATCGCGGCAAAGGTCGAAAGTGCCTATCACCCGTCGTGCAGTTGCAAAATGGGTGCACGCGCCGACCCTCACGCGGTCGTCGATCCAGAGCTGAAGGTGATCGGCGTCGAGCGACTGCGCGTAGTCGATTCCTCGGTCATGCCCTCGGTGACGACAGGCAACCTCAATGCGCCAACGATCATGATCGGCGAAAAAGCTGCCGATCATGTCCGCGGACGTGCAATGCTGGCACCATCGAACGCGCCCTATCACGTCGCGCCCGATTGGGAACGGGTGCAACGGTAATTGGGCAGCCGGCATCGTTGGTGTGTCGGTGGCGGCTTAACGCGACGGCACGAAGCGGCTATGGCGCGCCACTAGGCAATTCGACACGCATCCGGAAAAACCATGGAATGACGAGCGCTGGCTTTGCGTCGAAGCGCCGCGAAGCGGCGCGCGTCCTCATCTTTCTGGTGGTGCTGCAGTTCTTTTATGCCTGGGCGTGGAACACGATCGACGTGCTTCGCCCGGCATTTCGCGCGGCGCTCGCGCTGTCGCTTACTCAAGTCGGAGCCGGCTATTCGGCACAAGTCGTCGGTGCACTCGCTGGCGGTCTGGCCGTCGTCCGGTTCGAACATGTAATCGGCCGACAGCACGCGATGGCAATCGTCGCGATCGGGATCGGTGTCACGCTCTTGGCCGGACTGATCGTCACCAACTGGCCAGCGTTTCTGGTGCAACGCTTTGCCGTCGGCATGGGCGGCGGCGCGGTGTTCCCGCTGACGATCGG
>JBBQDG010000046.1:0-14249 GCA_038319435.1 Sphingomonadales bacterium
TGGACGAGGGGAAGAGAATGCGCGTTCTGGCAATGGCATCGCAGAAGGGCGGATCGGGCAAGACGACCCTGTCCGGGCATCTCGCCGTGCAAGCGCAGCTGGCCGGGGCTGGCCCCGTGTGCCTGATCGACATCGATCCGCAAGGGTCGCTCGCCGACTGGTGGAACGAGCGCGAGGCCGATATGCCGGCCTTTGCCCAGACCACCGTGGCGCGCCTCTCGGCCGATCTAGAGGTCCTCCGCCAGCAGGGTTTCCGCCTCGCGGTCATCGACACACCGCCGGCGATCACCATGGCGATCCAGTCGGTTATCGCGGTCGCCGAACTGATCGTCATCCCGACCCGGCCGAGCCCGCACGATCTGCGTGCCGTCGGTGCTACCGTCGATCTGTGCGACCGCGCTGGCAAGCCTCTGCTATTCGTCGTCAACGGCGCAACGCCCAAGGCCAAGATCACCTATGAGGCCGCGGTTGCGCTGTCGCAGCACGGCACCGTCGCCCCGGTTACCCTTCACCATCGCGTCGACTTCGCGGCTTCGATGATCGATGGCCGCACGGTCATGGAAGTCGATCCCAAGGGCCGCTCGGCCCGCGAAGTGGTCGAACTATGGGATTATATCTCCGACCGACTCGAAAAGAATTTCCGCCGCACCGTGTTTGCCGCCCCCGGCGCCAGTCCGGTTGCGGCAGCATCGCCACGACCTGTCGGCGGCTTCGGTCGCCGCGTCGTTGGCCAGTAAGGGAGTGCGGACGATGGGCGAACCCAAGGTTTTCGCATCCCTTTCCTCCGGTCTGCTGGCGCGCAAGGGCGCGGCGCGGCCGGCGATGCGTCCCCAGGGCTTCGGCCAGCTGGGCGGCACGCTGGAAGATCTCGGCTGGAATGATATGGGCTTTGAAGCGCCTAAGCCCGCGCTGACTGCGGTGCGCGACGCAGATCATGACGCATTTGGAGAATCCCTTCCCGAGCCCGCGATCCGCCACCCGCTCGTCGGGCTGACGCCGATCGGTAATGTCCCGTCGCTGGTCCACGACCAGCAGGCCGAGCTTGCCGACCGGTTCAAGGGCTATGACCTTGAGCTAGGCGAGGAGGAAGAGGAAGATTCGAGCGCCGAGCCAATCCATTTCACGCCGGCCGTGCCGGCTTTGCGCGAGCCCGCCAACGAACAGGTCGTCGTCAAGTCCAAGCCCGTCGCCAAGCGGGCGCCAACTCCGCGAGCTGCGTCCGGGACGAAAGCGAAAGCTGCGTTCACGCTGCGCCTCGACGCTGCGCGCCACCTCAAGCTGCGCCTGGCGTGCGCGGTGACGGGGCGATCGGCGCAGATGCTGGTGACCCAAGCGCTCGACGAGATGCTTGCCGCCATGCCCGAACTTGACGGCATGGCACAGCGGGCGCCGCGCAAGGTCAATTGACGTCGCGATGAAAAAGTCAGGGAGACGCATCATGAATTCGTCAGTTCGTTTCGGTACTGCGCTTGGTGCGGCCCTCTTCGTGTTGACGCTCGGGGGATGCGCGGCTCATGCGCCGCGCAGCGCGTCGGCCACGGTGGGCCAGGTCGATGCCGCCAATGTCGGGCTCGCAACTCGCGCGCAGGTGGCATTGATGGCGGGGCAGACGGCTCAGGCGATCGACTTTGCAGAACGCGCAGTTGCGGCGACGCCGACCGAAGCCGGATTTCGCATGGTGCTCGGCAATTCCTATTTTGCGGGTGGACGCTTTGCCTCGGCCGAAGACGCCTATCGCGATTCACTGACTCTCTCCCCGAGCCAGCCGCAGGTCGTGCTCAAGCTCGCGCTGGTTAGCATCGCGCAAGGCAAGAATGCCCAGGCGCTCGCGTTCCTCGCGGCGGCGCGGTCCGCGCTCGATCCGTCGGACTATGGATTGGGGCTGGCACTGGCCGGCCGCCCGCAGGATGCCGCACTGGTGCTCCGTCAGGCAGCCGAGCAGGTCGGCGCCGATTCGCGCGTCCGCCAGAATCTTGCGCTCGCGCTGGCGTTGTCGGGTGACTGGACGGGGGCCCGCGGGGTCGCCGCGCAGGACGTTGCGGCGGACCAGCTCGATGGTCGGATCCAGTCGTGGATGCAACTCGCCAAGCCGACGCGGGCGTCGGACCAGGTCGCGTCGCTGACCGGCATCGCGCCGGCCGCCAGCGATCCAGGCCAGCCGGTGCGGCTCGCGCTCAGGGATACGGGCACTCGCCTTGCTGAAATGGCCCCAGTAATCGAGCCAACGCCTGCGATGGCACCGGTCGAAGTCACCCCTGCGGTGCAAACTGCTGAGGTCACACCAGTGATTGCTGCGGCGCCTGCGATCATCGCGGTTTCGGTTCCAGTGGAACATCGTGTCACGGCTGTTGCGCAAACGCCGAAGGTCGCTTCCCTGCCGCCGCGCCCTTCATTCTCGCCGCGTGCGGCCGCGCTGACCGATGCGCGCATGCTCTATCGCCGCGCCGCGCTCGCCACATCTGGCCAGCGTAGCCGAACCGTCGTGCAGTTGGGCGCCTACGCCTCGCGTGACCGCGTGTCGGCGGCATGGCACAAAGTTTCGGGCCGCTTTACCGCGTTGCGGGGCTACGCTCCCGTCGCGGCGCGTTATGATGGCGAGCGCGGGACCTTTTTCCGCCTGTCGGTGCAAGGTTTCGGCAGCGCGCGTGACGCCATGGCGATGTGCTCCGGCCTCAAGCGTGCCGGTGCGAGCTGCTTTGTCCGCAACGTTGCGGGCGATGCACCGGTGCAGTTGGCCTCACGCTAACCGGCCACGCGTTCGGCGGTGAGAAGGTCCAGGCAGGCCATCCGCACCGCCACGCCCATCTCGACCTGAAGCGTGATCAGCGACCGCTGTGGATCGTCGGCAAGTGCACCTTCGATCTCGACCCCTCGATTGATCGGCCCGGGGTGCATGATCGCGGCGTGCGGTGCGGCGTGGGCCAGGCGTTGGGCGGTCAGGCCGTAACGGGCGAGATATTCGCCGGGGCCATCGCCCAGATCCTCGGTCATTCGTTCGCGCTGCACGCGAAGCATCATGACCGCGTCGGCGCCGCCCACCGCCTCGTCGATCGAGCCGACCGCGCCGGGCAGATCGGCCGGCATGAGGGACGGGGGGCCGGCGAGGCGGAGCTCGACCCCGAGGCGGCTGAGCAGTTTCACGTTCGACCGCGCGACCCGGCTGTGCTTGAGGTCCCCGCAGATCGCGACCTTGAGCCCGGCAATCCGCCCGAACCGCTGTCGGATCGTCGCCGCGTCAAGCAGCGCCTGGGTCGGATGCTCGCCGATCCCGTCGCCGGCGTTGATTACCGGGCAGTCCATGATCGCGGCAATGCTCGCCGGCGCGCCGCGCTCGCGGTGGCGGATGATCAGCGCGTCGGGGCGCATCGCGTTGAGCGTGCGCGCGGTGTCTTCAAGCGTTTCGCCCTTCTTGATGCTCGATTGCTCGACCTGCATCGTCACCGCCTGCGCGCCCAGCCGATTGGCGGCGATCTCGAACGACAGCAGGGTGCGGGTCGAATTCTCGAAGAAGGCGTTGATGATCGTGAGGCCATCAAGCCGCTTGGCATTGCGCCGAGGCTGGCGGTTCCACGCGAACCAGCGCGCGCCTTCGTCGAGGATCAGTCCGATCTGCGCGTCCGAGAGATTGTCGATCGAGAGCAAGTCCATGGCTGCTTCGCCTAATCGTCGCGCGGCAGATTGACCAGCGCGTCGATCGCGCCCTGGAGGATGTGCGCCGCGGCGAGCTTGTCGACCGCGAGCGCGCGCTTGGCTCGCGACACGTCGGCGGCGATCATCGCCCGTTCGACCGCCTGGGTCGACCAGCGCTCGTCCCACAGCAGAATGGGCACGTCGAGCGGGAGCAAGTTGCGAGCGAAGGCGCGGACCGACTGGGTGCGCGGGCTGTCGGTGCCGTCCAGATTGAGCGGCAAGCCGATAACCAGCCCGACGACCGCGTGCTTCGCGACGAATTGGCGAAGGAGCGCGAGGTCGACGCTGAATTTGGTGCGGGATATGGTCTCGGACGGCCCGGCGAAGCTCCAATTGGCATCGCACAGCGCGAGGCCGATGGTCTTCGTCCCGACATCGAGCCCGGCAAGCTTGCCGCCCGGTGGAAGCGCGGCGGCGAAATCGGCGGCGGAGGCGCTTACCGCCACGCCGCGACCCGCCGCGCGGCATCGGCGCGTATCGAGCCCCAGAACAAGGCATAGTCGTAGGCGTGATAATTATTCCCGGGAAGGACGTAGGGGCCGAGCGCCGGGATAGCACCGTTGATGATCAACAAGCCCTTGTCGCAGCGCGCGCCAATAGTTCCGGGGAGCATCGTCGCGCTGGTGAAATCTGCGGTGGGGACGAGCGTGCCAAGGTTGGCGGCGGGTGGAGCGATACCATCCCGGGTGCCGGTGAGCGGATTGACGCAGACGAGATCACGGACCTCGCGCTTGACGCCTGCTGGTCCATTGCTTCCACTCCAGCCGTCCAGGATCATTTGACTGTTGGCGGGGTCGCCGAAGCTCATCCAGCTGAGCAGGCAGCCGGTCTGGTCGGGGGCGGCGCAGGCCGGGAGGCCGATTGCCGGCAAGTCAGCGGTCGCAGAGATCGGCCAGCCAACGACGTAAGCAGCGATCAACCGACCTTTCAGCGCATCGCGGCGATCGGCGAGCAGTCTCGACAAATGAAGCGCACCCTGGCTGTGGCCAGCCAGGATGATCGGTCGCCCCTTGGGCTGCGCGGCGAGGAAGGCGTCGAACGCGGCGAGCACGTCACTGTAAGCAAGGTCGAGCGCCTTCGTTGCGTCCGCCGTCTTGAGCAGAAACGCCCCGAACGCCGCCTGACGATAGCGCGGCGCCCAGATTTCGGCGGCGACGCCATTGAAGGCGCTCGCCTGACTGCGCACGAACAGCGCGTCGCGGAAGCCCGTGTCGCCGCGCTCGTCGATCGCCGCATTCCATTTATCGCGTTCGAGGTAGGTCGTCGGGTGGACGTAGAACACCGCAGTTCCAGCGGCGATCGGATCGACTAGCGCATCATTGGCGGGGCGCCATTGCGACGGATCGGGTGTCAGCCCGGGCTTGGCCAGCCAGCTCGCGTCAGCGCCGTAATCAGGGCCGGTCCGGGGCGGGGGCGGGGCGAAATGGCCCTGCGGGGTCAGTCCGCGCTTCAGCACCGACCCGCCATATTGGTAGATGACAAACGCCCCCGCGACGAAGATCAGGATCATCCAGAAGATGAACAGCAGGAAGCGGCGGGCGCACATTGCGGCGGGCACTAGGGGAGGGGACTGGGTCCGGCAAGCGCTTGCCCGCCTCGTGCACCGCTGCTAGCCGCCGCTCATGTCCGTAAACACCGAACAAGTCCGCCATATCGCCAATCTCGCACGGATCGCGATGAGCAACGAGGCGATCGAGGCGCTGGTCCCCGAATTGAACCAGATTCTGGGCTGGATCGAGCAGCTGTCGCACGTCGATACCGAGGGGGTCGAGCCGCTGACCGCGGTGATCGAGCAGAAGTTGCGGCTGCGCGATGACGTGATCGACGACGGCAATGTCCGCGACAAGGTGCTTGCGAATGCGCCGGATGCACAGCACGGCTTTTTCGCGGTTCCGAAAGTGATCGAATAGTGTCCGAGTTGACCACCAAGACCATCGCCGAGCTTCGCGAAGGGCTCGCCGCCGGGTCGTTTTCCGCGCGCGAGGTCGCGACCGCGTACAACTGCGCCGTCCAAGCTGGGCGCCCGCTTAATGCCTACACCGTCGAAACTCCCGAGGTCGCACTTGCCGCCGCTGACGCCGCCGACAAAGCGCGAGCGAGTGGAGATCAGCTGGGAGCACTCGCTGGAATCCCGTTGGGAATCAAGGACTTGTTTGCTACCGAAGGCATCGACACCACCGCCGGCTCGAACATTTTGAAGGGCTTCAAGCCGCAATATGAATCGACCGTGTCGGGCAAGCTGAAAGCAGCCGGCGCGGGGATGCTCGGCAAGCTCAACATGGACGAGTTCGCGATGGGTTCGTCGAACGAGACCAGCGCCTTTGGCCCGGTGATCAGCCCGTGGCGGCGCAACGATGGCGGCAATGCCGCGATTACGCCCGGCGGAAGCTCGGGCGGGTCGGCCACCGCCGTCTCGGCCGGGCTCGCCGCTGGCGTGACCGGAACCGACACCGGCGGATCAATCCGTCAACCCGCCGCCTTTACGGGCATTTGCGGGATCAAGCCGACCTATGGCCGCTGCTCGCGCTGGGGCGTGGTCGCCTTCGCCTCGTCGCTCGACCAGGCCGGGCCGATGGCGAAAACCGTCCGCGACTGCGCCATCATGCTCGAAGTGATGAGCGGGTTCGACAGGAAGGATTCGACCTCGCTCGACATCCCCGTGCCCCAATGGGAAACGAGCTTATCAAGTGATCTCAAGGGCAAGCGCGTCGGTATTCCCAAGGAATATCGCATCGACGGTGTGCCTGCCGAGATTGACGCCTTGTGGGACAAGGGGGTCGAGTGGCTCCGCGACGCCGGCGCCGAGCCGGTCGAGATATCGCTCCCTCACACCGCGCACGCGTTGCCGACCTATTACATCATCGCCCCCGCCGAAGCCTCGTCGAACCTCGCCCGCTATGACGGCGTTCGCTATGGTCTGCGCGAGGAGGGGGTGAAAACCCTGGACGACATGTACGCCGCGACCCGTGCCGCGGGGTTCGGGGCCGAGGTCAAGCGCCGCATCATGATCGGCACCTATGTGCTGTCAGCGGGGTTCTACGACGCCTATTTCACCAAGGCGCAGAAGGTCCGCACGCTGATCAAGCGCGATTTCACGCAGGCGTTTGAGCAGTGCGACTTCATCCTCACCCCGACCGCTCCCTCGGCGGCGTTCGGCTTGCAGGAGAAAATGAGCGACCCGCTCGCGATGTACCTCAACGACGTGTTCGCGGTCCCTGCCAGCCTTGCCGGCCTTCCCGCGATGTCGGTCCCCGGCGGCCTTGACGCGCAGGGCCTGCCGCTCGGCCTCCACCTGATCGGCCGCGAGCTCGACGAACAAGGCGTCCTCAACGCCGCCCTCGCCATCGAGGAACGCGCCGGGTTTACGCACAGAGCGGAGCGTTGGTGGTGAGCGTATTCCGGGCAGCCTCGGGACATGGTTTCACCGATGGGTTGGTGCGGGTGCTCGGGCGCCGCAGCGCCTGGCGCTTGGGGCGCAAGCTCTACATGGCCGCGCGTGGCGAGGGCATAAACGCGATCGAGATCAATGGCGAGAAAGCGCTGATCGAACAGGCGCTTGAAGCCTTCCCGAACGCCGCGCCGTTTCGCGCTTGGGATGTCGGCGCGAACCTTGGCGAATGGACCGACCTCGTGCTGGCGACCGCCACCCGGCAGAAGCTTGCGGCTCAAGTCCTGATGTTCGAGCCGACCCCGACTGCATTCGCGACGCTGAGCGAGAAATACGCGGGTTACGTAGCGGTCGAAGTCAAACAGTTCGCCTTGTCGAGTAAGGCCGGCGCCGCCGAATTCGAGGTCGTTGGTTCGCACGCCGGGACCAACAGCCTCAACGTTACTGGGGCCTCAGCCGGAAGCACCATCAGCGTCGATTTGGCGAGCGGCGCGGAGGTTCACGCGGCGGCCGGAGGGGGCGAGGTCAACCTGATCAAGATCGACACCGAGGGCCATGATCTGGAAGTGCTGCGTGGGCTGGAACCACTGCTCGCAACCCGCGCAGTCGCAATCATCCAGTTCGAATATAATTGGCGCTGGCTGGTCAACGGCTCGTCGATGCGCGCGGCGATGCTGCTCGCCGATCGGAACGGTTACCGCCTCGGCCGCGTCGCGCCCGACGGAATCGAGATATACGATGACTGGAACGGCGAGCTCGACCGCTTTTTCGAAACCAATTACGCGCTTGTCCGACCCGACGTGCTGCCCCGCCTCCGCCACAGCGTAATCGGCTGGTGCGACGGCAATCTCCCCGTCGAACGCGCCATCGTACAGGAAAACGCCAAGTGACCGACTACCGCATCCACGGCGACACGGGCGAGTGGGAGGTCGTGATCGGGCTCGAGGTCCACGCCCAGATCGTGACAAACGCCAAGCTGTTCTCGGGCGCGGCGACGGCGTTCGGGGCGGAGCCCAACACCCAGGTCAGTTTGGTCGACGCGGCGATGCCGGGGATGCTGCCCGTGCCGAACCGCGAATGCATCCGCCAGGCGGTGCGCACCGGGATGGCGGTAGGCGCCAAGATCAACAAATGGTCGCGCTTTGATCGGAAGAATTATTTCTACGCCGATCTGCCGCAGGGCTACCAGATTTCGCAGCTCTATCACCCGATCGTCGGCGAGGGCGCAATCGACGTGCTGATCGACGAGATAGACGAGGGTTCGGGCAAGCGCATCGGCATCGAGCGCATCCATATCGAGCAGGACGCGGGCAAGCTGATGCACGATCAGCATCCGACGATGTCCTATGTCGATTTAAACCGCTCGGGCGTCGCGCTGATGGAAATCGTCTCGCGGCCGGACATGCGTTCGCCCGCTGAAACAGGGGCTTATCTGAGGAAGCTTCGAGCAATCTTGCGCTACGTTGGCTCGTGCGACGGCAATATGGAAGAGGGATCCATGCGCGCCGACGTCAATGTCTCGGTGCGCAAGCCCGGCGGCGAATTAGGCACCCGCACCGAAACCAAGAACGTCAATTCAGTGCGCTTCGTCATGGCCGTGGTCGAACATGAAGCCCGCCGTCAGGTCGAGCTGATCGAGAGCGGCGGCAAGGTCGCGCAGGAAACGCGCCTGTTCGACCCCGACAAGGGCGTCACGCGCACCTTGCGTTCGAAGGAAGACGCGCATGATTACCGCTACTTTCCCGACCCCGACCTGCTCCCGGTCGAGCTCGATGACGCCTTCCTCGAGGTGTGCCGCGCCTCCCTGCCCGAACTCCCGGATGCCAAGCGCACACGCTTCGAAAGCCTCGGCATCGGTGCTTACAATGCCTCAGTCCTGACCGCTGAAGTCGAGACCGCACGCTGGTTCGACCAGCTGCTCGACGCTGGCGCGCCGCCACCGCAGGCCGCCAACTGGGTCGCGTCGGAACTGTTCGGTGCACTAAACCGCATGGGCCGCGCGATCGAAGACAGTCCGGTCTCGCCGCAAAACGCCGCCGAATTGCTGAGCCTCGTCGCCGACGGAACGCTTTCGGGCAGCCTCGCCAAGCAGGTGTTCGAGATCATGCTCGACACCGGGCAGGCCGCCTCGGCCATCGTCGAAGAGCGAGGGCTCAAGCAAACCTCTGACACCGGCGCGATCGACGCGATTATCGACCGCATCTTGTCGACCAACGCTGACAAGGTATTGCAATATAAGGCGGGCAAGGAAGCTCTGTTCGGCTTTTTCGTCGGGCAGACGATGAAGGCCATGGCCGGCAAGGCCAATCCGGGGGTCGTCAACGAACGGCTGAAGGCGAAGCTGAACTAGCCCTCTTGGAGTGAAGCCATGCGCAAGACGTTGACCGGGATTCTCGGTGCTGCCCTGTTTACCGTCCCCGCGCTCGCCGCCCCGCCGAGGCTCGTCATCGCCATTTCGGTCGATCAATTCTCGGCGGACCTGTTCGATGAATATCGCTCGAGCTTTACCGGCGGTCTTGCCCGGCTCGCCAGTGGCGCGGTGTTCCGCAACGGCTATCAGGGCCACGCCGCGACCGAGACCTGCCCGGGGCATTCGACGATCCTCACCGGCGACCGCCCGGCGCGCACCGGAATCATCGCCAACAACTGGTTCGACCTCACGCAAACCCGCTCGGACAAGTCGGTCTATTGCGCCGAGGACGAGCGCGTCGCGGGCTCCTCGTCGAGCCATTACACCGTCTCGCCGCTCCACCTGCGCGTGCCCACGCTTGGCGAACGGCTCAAGCAGGTTTCGCCGGCAAGCCGCTCGGTCGCCGTCGCCGGCAAGGATCGCGCGGCGGTGATGATGAGTGGCCAGCGCCCCGACCAGCGCTGGTTTTGGGACGGCAAGGACTACACCACCGACCTCGCCGGGGTGCGTGCGCCCGCGGTTGTTGCCGCGACCAATGCTGCGGTGGCCCGACTGATCGCCGCGCCCGCTGACCCGCTCGAAGCCCCGCCGCTGTGCACCGCCAAGGCAAAACCGGTCGCGGTCGAAGGTGGCGGCAAGCCGGTCGGGGCAGGGGCCTTCGCTCGCGCCGCAGGTGACGCGAAGGCGTTCCGCGCTTCGCCGCAGTTTGACGGCGCCACGCTCGCACTCGCCGCCGGCCTCATCCAGGAAATGAAGCTCGGCAAGGGCAAGGCGACCGACCTCATCGCGATCGGCGCTTCGGCAACCGACTATGTCGGCCATAGCTATGGCACCGAGGGGCAGGAGATGTGCCTCCAGCTGCTTTCGCTCGATCGCGACCTCGGCGATTTCTTCCTCGCGCTCGACCGTCTGGGCCTCGACTATGCGGTTGTGCTGACTGCTGACCATGGCGGCAACGATATCCCCGAGCGCGAACAGGCTGCCGGGATCCACGATGCTGCACGGGTCGATCCGGCGCTGTTCGCCGCGCAGGTCGGCAAGGCCCTCGCGGCCAAGCTCGCGCTGACAGGGCCGGTGCTGATCGGGGATGCTCCATTCGGCGACATGTATCTTGACCGCGCGCTCGCCCCCGCCGACCGCAAGCGTGCGCTGGCCGCCGCCGTCGTGCTTTATCAGACTCACCCGCAAGTTGAGGCCGTCTTCACTCACGACCAACTTCGCCGCGCCCCGCTCCCGACCGGTTCGCCCGACGCGTGGAGCCTGATCGATCGCGCCCGCGCCTCGTTCGACGATCAGCGCTCGGGCGATCTCGTCGTGCTGCTCCGCCGGCGCGTCACGCCGATCGTCGACACAAAAAGCTATGTCGCGACCCACGGCAGCGCGTGGGACTATGACCGCCGCGTGCCCATCCTGTTCTGGCGCGCGGGAATGCCGGCGGTGGCGAGCGACGCGGCGATCGAGACGATTGCCATCGCGCCGACGCTGGCGGCGTGGATCGGCCTTCCCATCCAGCGCGGCGCGATCGACGGCAATTGCCTGTTGGGGGTTCCAGGAGTGACCTGCCCGACGCGGTAAGCCGTTGAGGGCTTGCTCTTTTTCTCGAAACGAGGCAGCGTCGCGCAGGCCGACAAACGGTTTGGGAGAGCCGATGCGCCGCTTGCTTCTCGCGCTGACCGCAGCATCCAGCCTCGCCGGGTGCGTCCAGACCCGCCAATATGCCGACCTTCAGTTCACCCCGCCGCAGGGGGATCACCGTCTGCTCGTGCTTCGCCCAGATGTCGCGGTGTCGTCGCTGACGCTTGGCGGGGTGCCCGAACAGCGCGCCGACTGGACCGAGGCGGCACGCACCGCGATTATTACTTCGCTCAGGGCGCAGCAGGGCGCGCGAGGCGGGCATCTGTTCATCGCCGACCGGCGCTCGGGCGTGCCGGGCGCGGACACAAGTGCCGTCGCCGACCTCGAACGGCTCAATTCCGCGGTCGATCAGGCCATCGCGGAGCATAAATATTCGGGCAACACGCTGCCGACCAAACGCCGCCTCGGGCTCGATTATACGCTTGGCGAGGAGGCGATCGGCTTCGGCCGCAAGACCGGCTTCGATTACATGCTGTTCCTCCACGCCGAGGACCAAGTCGCCTCGACCGGGCGGGTTGCAATGCAGGTCATCGGAATCGCTGGCTGTTTCATCGGCTTTTGCGCGCCGTCGGGCGGCAGCGGCCAGCTTGCCTATGCCAGTCTCGTCAACCTTCGCACCGGCGAAGTCGTGTGGTTCAACGTCCTCCAGACCGGAAGCCAGCTGCCCGGAATGAAATTCGGCGACATTCGCACGCAGGCCGGTGCCGATCAGATGGTCGAGCGCTTGCTCGGTCGGATGAAGCCCGGACGCGACGTGGCTCGCGCTGCAACGGTGCGCCAATGAACGCGATTAGTCGTCGCGCTATGCTCGGCGGAGCGGGCGCACTTGCGGCCGGACTCCATGCGGAGATGGCTTTCGCGCGCATCCTTCCCGCAACCATGGTCCCGCTGATCGGTCGCGGCTATCGCCCGGTCGACGCCGACGAAAAAGGGCTGTGGCAGCAGGTCGAGCGGGTCGAGGAGGAAGTCGCCGGGTCCAACATCCTGATCCAGGACCCGCAAGTCACCAATTACCTGCGCGCGCTGATCGGCAAGGTCGGAGGGCCGGCGGCGAGCGACATGCGCATCTATCTCGCGCACGTTCCCGAATTCAATGCGGTGATGTTCCCGACCGGCTTCGCGATCGTGTTCTCGGGGCTGCTCCTGCGCATGCGCAATGAGGCCCAGCTCGCCGGCGTAATCGCCCATGAAAGCGGTCACTTCCTGCGCAAGCACCAGCTTCGCCAGTTCCGCGACATCAAGAAAAAGTCGGACATTTTCTCGGCCGTCTCGCTGCTCGGGGGCGTGGTCGGCGGCGCGGCGGGCGTGGGCACGGGCAATCTCCAGCAGCTCGCCGAACTCGGCACGGTGGCATCTCTGTTCCGCTATAATCGCGAGCTTGAGGCCGAGGCCGACGCGACCGGCATTCGCCTGATCGCTGAGGCGGGCTATGCGCCCACCGCCATGCCCGAGACCTGGCAGCAGCTGATCGACGAGCAGTATCTGTCTGCACGCTATCGTCGCAAGCACCGCGACCGCGGCTATTCGCTGTTCGAAACCCACCCCGCGCCTGAAAGCCGGATGGCCGACTTGCGCGCATCGGCGGTCGAAGTGACAGTACCGGGGCGCCGCTATGACGACGGCCGCGCGCGCTACCTCGCCACGATTGCGGGGATTCGCCCGATGCTGCTCGACGACCAGGTCAAGCTCAACGACCCGGGCGCGTCGCTCTACATCGTCCAGACGCTAGCGCAGGACGGGTGGAGCGGGCCGCTGCGCTTTGCCGAGGCGGAGATCTGGCGTCTTCGCGGCGATCCCAGGCAACGTGACGCCGAACGCGCCGCGGCGGGTTACGCGGCGGCGGTGCAGCTGCCCGATGCCCCCGCCGACGCGTGGCGCTGGCACGGGGTGATGCTGCAAAAGGCCGGCCGCGCCACCGAGGCCCGCGCGGCTTACTCACGCTATCTCGCCATGGCTCCGACCGCGCCCGACGCGCCGTTCGTCCGCCAGCAATTGACCGTCATGGGAGGCTGAAGATGCGCCGTTTTCTCATCGCCTCGGCGATCGCGCTGACCGTGTCGGGCTGTTCGAGCATCGGCGGCGGAGGCGCGTTCGGCTCGGGCTATTCGCTCGTCCGCCCGCGCGAGCGCCCAGTCGGCGACGGGTCGATGATCGTCTGCCCGCAACAAGCCTGGAACCGCCAGTCGCAAGTGATCTTCGACGATATCCGCCAGGTCGAGGACTGGACCCAGAACGGCCCGGTGCTCGACAGCCTGTCGTTCGTTTCGGGCTTGAAGGACGGCAAATCGATCGTCCGCCAGTCGCGCAAGGCGGACCAGCAGGTCCCGCGCTTCCGCTCCTCGATGACCGCGCCCGAAGTCGCCGCCATGCTCGAAACATTCTATCGCACCCGTGCCGGGACGATCGATTTCAAGACCATCGCGCTCGCCCCGCGGCCATTCCTGGGCACGTCTGGCTTCCAGCTCGAATTCGACCATCTCGACGGCGACGAGCTATGGCGACGCGGACGGGCGGTAGGCGCCGTGGTCAACGGCCGCCTCTACCTGATCCTGCTCGACGCCGCGCGGTCGCATTATTTTGCCGCCGAGCTGCCCGAATTCGAAACGGTCGTGAACAGCGCGCGGCTGAGGACCTAGACCGGGTCGGGCAGGGGCGGGGCCTCGGGCTCGCCCGGAAGCAACGGCACCTCGGGCTCGCCCGGCTCGCCTGTCGGTTCTTTTGGCAGGGGCGGCGCGCTGGCCATCAGGCGGTCGGCCCGGTCGGCAGCGACGGCGGCTCGGCCCCGGGCGAGGTCGGCGATGGCGTATCGATATTGGGCGCGGGCTCGGGTGCCTCGGCGGGCGGTGTCGAGGGCGGTGGGGCGGGGGTCTGGGCGGGTGGGGTCGAGGGCTGGCCGGGAAGCGTGTCGGGCATGATATTCTCCAATCGCACAGTAAACGGTCGGGGCAAGCACCAGTTGCGTCGCGCGCGACCTTGCTCTCGCGGCCATCCTTGCTATAGCCCGCGCCCTTGAGCGTCCGCGCGGGCGTGGCGGAATGGTAGACGCGCTTGGTTTAGGTCCAAGTATCGCAAGATGTGGGGGTTCGAGTCCCTTCGCCCGCACCACTCGCCGAGCGCAAGCGAGGG
>JBBQDG010000047.1:0-13547 GCA_038319435.1 Sphingomonadales bacterium
GACGCGCAAATCGCCGATGGTAGCGCTCGCTCGAACACCGGCCGAAAACCGCTTTCCCCATAGGCCACCGATCGTGGACCGCGGCTTCCTGCTTTGGAGGATATCGTACACCTGCCGGTGCCCGATATCCTTCACAATTGCGGACGTTAAGAAATATACTTAAACACATTGCCATGCCACGCGGACTTCGAGTTCAATCCCTTTGGGTCCCCATCGGGATGACGATAGCCTTAACGGCGTGTTCGGATGTACGGCAGCGCACAGACGAGTTGGGCCTTACCACGGATCGTTCTCCACACACGGTGGAGTTGTGGGGCGAAACCGATCCAGATGGGAAGTTGGAATATCGGTATTCACTTACTTTCGACCAAGCATATTACATGTATCAAGACAATCACTGTTGCCTGAAGCAGACGACCATCGGCTTACTGCTGGACAAGCAAAATCTGAAGCCTTGGACTGAGACTGTCTCCGCAGAAACAGGCTCCACTCAGCCTCTTGATCTGGAGAACCCTGCCCTGCTGCAACAACGTCGTCGATCATCTATGGTGACTATTCGCGGCACGCGTTACAGCGAACCAGAACGACGCGTCATCAAACCTGTTGGCCGCGAATACGATATCGGCAATTGGCACGGTTTTCATTCCGTCAGTCGTGATACAGGCATTAAATCAATGTTTCACGACGTCACGGGATACAGCGCGGCAGGGCCGCTGGTAAGGGTGCTCTGCCTAGACCGAGGGACGAACTGTACGTTCTACCGATATTGGAACAGGTCAGAAATATCTTTCATTTTGGACCGCAAGGATGCTGGCGAGGCTGTTCAACTCAGCGATCGACTAGTGCGGCTATTGCAGCAACATCTCGTCTCCCGCGGAAGCCAACCCTAACGTCCGCATCCCACCCAATTTCGGACATTCGCGGGTAGTTCAAAGGCCCCTACAACGCCACTTCGCGCACCTCTCCCCGCGGCCCATCCAACCCCAGCGTCTTCTTTGCCGGCGCCGAATGCCCGCGCATCAGCATCTCGGCCAAGTCCGGCTGGCCCGCCGCGATCGCGTCGACGATGGCGTGGTGCTGGCGCTGGCCGGTCTGGAGGATCGCCGGAATCTCTTCCGGCGGGATCCCGATCGACGCGACCACCCCGGGCGAGACGAACGGCACTGAATAGACGCGGTGGATCAGCTCGGCGAGCAGCGCATCGTCCGCCGCCGCGACGATCAGCTCGTGAAACCGCAGGTTCATGCCCGCATAGGCTTCCTGCTCGTCGCGGATCAGCAGCTCCTTGGAGAGGATCGCATCGCCCTCGTCGAGCACGTCGCGCAGGTTTGCGATCAGCGCCGCATCATGCTCGCGCGCCGCAATCGCCCGCGCCGCCTGCCCCTCCAACACGCAGCGCAATTCGGTCGCGCGGAAACTATCCTCGACGCTGAACCGCCGCACCGCATAGCCGCGCCGCCCGACCGGCTCGAGCAGCCCTTCCGCCGCCAGCGCCGGAATGACGTTGCGCACCGGGGTCCGCGATACGCCCAGCCGCTCGGCAATGGCGGCTTCGGCGACGCGCGCGCCGCCCGCCAGTTCGCCCGAAATAATCAGCTGGCGAATGCGCTGCGCGACCGAGGTTTCGGCCATCATGGGTGGCACTTTGAAAGGAAACGAAAAATGGCTGCAGCCTCGATTTGGGATCCCGCCATCTAGCGCGATTGAGCCCGCCTAGTCCACTAGCCGATGAGAAGCGTCTCGACTGTCTCGCCTGCGGCCAGCGCCGGCGCGTCGACCGCCCGCCTGACGAGCGCATCGGCGGCTGCAAGCACGCTCGTCAGGCTGCTGTCCTGACGCGATTCGACGGTGACCAGCGTTTGCCCCGCGCCATCGACCTCGACCCTCGCCCGAAGCCACGCTTCACGCGCGCCGTTCGCGCCAATCGGCGCAGCCAGCCTCGCCGCCCGCAACCGCAACCCCGCATCGCGCCCGGTCAGCGCCGCGATCAGCGACTTGAGGAACAGATGCGCGCACACGAACCCCGACGCCGGATTGCCCGGCAGCCCGACCAGCATCCGCCCATCGGGAAAGCGCGCGGTCCATGTTGGCTTACCTGGAATGACCGCCACCTTGTCGAACGCGATCATCGCGCCCAACGCCTCGAACGCCGGCCGCAACTGATCCCGATCCCCGACCGACGCCCCGCCCAGCGGCACGATCACATCGACATTCAGATCAGCCGCCGCCAGCGCCACATCGAGCGCCGCGCGATCATCGGGCAGGATCGGCAGCCGCACCGCCTCCCCGCCCCACGCCTCGACCAGCGCCGCTATCGCATAGGCCCCGCTGTTAAAGATCGCATCCGCGCCCACCGCCTTGCCCGGCTCGCGCAACTCGTCCCCGCTCGCCAGCACCGCGACCCGTGGCCGACGCACTACCGTCACCGTCCCGCACCCCGTCGCCGCGATCAGTCCGAGCCGGCCCGCCGTGATCACCTCGCCAGCCTGCGCCACCAGTTGCCCCGCCGCGAAATCGCCGCCCGCCGGACGAATATGCATCCCGTCCGACAGCGCCTCGATCCGGATCTCCTCCCCATCGCGCGCGACATGCTCCTGGATGACGACGCGCATCGCCCCTTGCGGAACCACGCCCCCGGTCGCGATCCGCACCGCCTCGCCCGCCCCGACCGATCCCGCGAACGGCGCCCCCGCCGGTGCCTCGCCGATCACGCGCAGCAGCTCGCCGACCACCGCTCCGGCCACGGCATACCCATCCATCGCCGATACCCGCGTCGGCGGCTGGTTGCGCACCGCGACGACGTCGGCGGCCAGCACGCGCCCCGCCGCCGCCCCGATCGCGACCTGCTCGCTCGGCAGCGGCCGCACCCCTTCGAGCAGCCGCGCGCGCGCCTCATCCAGCGAGATCATTCCCGCCGCCACTCGCCCGATCGCCCGCCCGACTTCGCGACCAGCTCGATCGCCTCGATCACGATCCCGCGCTCGGCCGCTTTCAGCATGTCATAGATCGTCAGGCACGCCACGCTCACCGCGGTCAGCGCCTCCATCTCGACCCCGGTCGGCCCGCTCGTCCGCGCGGTCGCCTCGACCAGCAAGCCGGGCTCGGCCCCATCGTCGGCAAGGGTCACCCTTACCTCGACCGCATCCAGCCCGATCGGATGACACAGCGGGATGAGTTCGCTCGTCCGCTTGGCGCCCATGATCCCGGCGAGCTCCGCGATCCCCAACACATCGCCCTTGCCGACGCGCCCCCCGGCGACCAGCGCCGCCGTCTCCGCCGACAACCGCACCCGTCCCCGAGCGCGCGCCTCCCGCACCGTCGCCGCCTTGCCCGATACATCGACCATCTGCGGCCGCCCGGCCTCGTCAAAATGCGTCAACTCGCTCATCGCTCGAGCAACCGCGGCATCAACTCGACCAGATTGCATGGCCGGTGGCGCGAATCGAGCTGCAGCGAAATCACCTTGTCCCAGCCATCCTTGACCGCCCCGTTCGACCCCGGCAGGCAGAAGATGAACGTCCCCTTGGCCACCCCCGCGCACGCCCGCGATTGCAGCGTCGACATCCCCACGCTGCCGAAACTGACCATGTGGAACATCACCGAAAAGCCGTCGATGACCTTGTCGAACAGCGGCAGCGCGGCCTCGGGCGTCAGGTCGCGCCCGGTCAGGCCAGTGCCCCCCGTCGTCACCACCGCGTCCATCTCGCCATCGTCGATCCACTCGCTCAGCACGCTGCGGATCTCAGCCACATCGTCGCGCACCAACCGCCGGTCGCCAAGCTCGTGCCCGGCATCGACGATCCGCTGCGCCAATATCTCGCCCGACGTATCCTCGGCCAGCGTCCGGCTGTCCGACACCGTCAGCACCGCGATCCGCACCGGCCTGAACTCCCGGCTCTCATCAATCGGCATTCACTTCCTCCACCGCGCGGCGTCGGCGAGATCCGCCGCCCGCGCCTCGATCCATTCCGCCCCGTCGGCGCGAAGCTCGCGCTTCCACAACGGCGCCTCGGTCTTCAACCGGTCCATCACATAATCGACCGCCTCGAACGCCGCGCGGCGATGCGCCGAGGCCGCCGCGACGAACACGATCGGCTCGCCGGGCGCAAGCGACCCGACCCGATGCGCGATCAGGCAATCGGCAAGATCGAACCGAGCCTTCGCATCATCCCCGATCGCGTCGATCACCTTCGCGGAAAATGTCGGATGATGCTCGAGCTCGAGCGCGGTCACCCCACCCTTCTCGCGCACCGTCCCGGTAAAGCTCACGATCGCCCCTGCATCCCCCCGCGCCTCGGCGAACCGCGCCAGCAGCGCCGCCGGATCGATCGGTTCGGCGCAGATCATCCGCCGCTCACCGGTGGCAGAAACCCGACCTCCTCGACCCCGTCGAGCCGATGCTCTTCGCCAACGAACGCGTCATCGACCAGCGCGCGCACCTTCGCACGATCGCCCAGCCCCGCGACCCGCCCCGCCAACAGCGCGCGCAACTCGCCGATCGTCGCGACCTCTGCAACGTCCTCGCTCCGCACCCCCGCCGCTTCCGCCAGCCGCCCGAAATAGCGGACCCGCATCAACCGCCCGTCCGCGACATGTGCCGCGCCACCGCGGGCGCCTTGACGCCGTGATCGAAGAAATGCTTCTCGGGCTTGCGCGTCATCGCCTCGGCAATCGCCGCGTCGAGCAGGGCATCGTCGTCGCTCGCCCGCAAAGGTGCGCGCAGATCGGCATCGGCATCATTGCCCAGACACAGGAACAATTGCCCCGTGCAGTCGAGCCGCACCCGATTGCATCCCCCGCAGAAATTATGCGTCAGCGGCGTGATGAACCCGATCGTCCCGCCCTCGTTGGTCCGCACATAGCGCGCCGGCCCTCCGGTCGATCGTGCCAGGTCGGTCAGTGTCCACCGCTCGGCGAACTTCGCGCGCACCTCGGTCAACGGCAGATACTGGTCGATCCGCTTCGCCTCGACCGCGCCCAGCGGCATCACTTCGATCACGCTCAGCTCGGCCCCCAGCGCATGCGCCCATTCGGCCAGCTCGACGAGATGATCGCCATTGTCATCGCGAAGCGCGACCGCGTTGAGCTTGATCGAAATCCCCGCCGCAATCGCCGCGTCGATGCCCGCGATCACCTCTCCCACATCACCCCCTCGGGTAATGCGCGCATAGGTCGCCGGGTCGAGATGATCCAGCGACACATTGATCCGCCGCACCCCCGCCGCTGCCAGCCCGGGCGCAAACTGCGCCAGCCGCGTGCCGTTGGTCGTCATCACCAGCTCGTCGAGCGCGCCGCTATCGAGATGTCGCGCCAGCCGCTCGACCAGCAGCATCACGTCGCGCCGTACCAGCGGCTCACCCCCGGTCAGCCTGAGCTTGCGCACCCCCAGCCGCACGAACGCCGACGCCACCCGGTCGAGCTCGTCGAGGCTCAGCACCTCGGGCTTGGGCAAAAATTTCATCCGCTGCGGCATGCAATAAGTGCAGCGCAAATCGCAGCGGTCGGTCACCGACAGCCGCAAATAGGTAATACTCCGGCCGAACCGATCGATCATGCGCTACCCGATACCATATGCGCGAACCGCAGCGCCAGTTGTCCGCCAACGTAAAGCACCAGAATCGCCGTCAGCATCGCGACGTGCCGTGGCTTCAACCGCGTCGACCCGACCATCGATCCCGCCAGCCCGCCGATCGCGACCGCTGGAAACAGCAGCCAGTGCGTCCCGATCACCGCCCCGATCGTCCCCGCTCCCGATTTGGCCAGCTGGCCGAACAGCCCGGCAATCGAATTGACCAGGATGAACAGCGCGCATGTCCCGGCGATCGCTCGCGCACCGCCCCACCGCATCAGATGCAACACCGGCGCGAGGAAAATCCCGCCGCCGATCCCGACGATTCCGGCGAGCAGCCCGAGCACCCCGCCGATCACCGGCTCGCGCCACGTTACGTCGCGCTGCGTCTCGTCGGGCAACGGCGCGCGCCGCCACAGCATCGCCAACCCGGCGACGATCAGCGACGCGGCGAGCAGCCCCACGAACAGCAGCTGCCCAACCTGAAGCCGCCCCCCGACCCACGCCAGCGGCACCGACAAAGTGAACAGCGGCCATGTCCGCCGCCAGTCAATCTCCCCCGCCCGCGCGAACCGCCAGCTGCCCAGCGTCACCACCACCAGATTGCACAGCAGCGACACCACCGGGATCGCGTGAAAATCGACCTTCGCCAGCACCAGTAGCGCCGAATAGGTCGACCCGCCGCCAAACCCGACCGCCGCATAAAGCAGCGCCGTCAGAAAAAATGCTGCCGCCAGTCCAATCATGTCCGCCCCGCTCCCGACCTGGTTAATATCATCCGCATCATGCCGCGCCGCGCTGCCCCCGCGCCAGCACCCTTTGCATCGGACCGTGCCTTTTTGCCCATGCGGCGTGCCCCGTCGTCCACTAAATGAGCAGGACACGCGCGTCGCGATTGCCGCCAACGCGCTTTGCCGCAATAGTCACGTTCATGGCTGTGGGTATAATCGATCGGCTGCTGGCCGCGATGACCGTCGAGATCGACGCCTTCGCGCTGTGCGACATTGCCCCCGACGCGGCCCTCATCGTTCGCCCGCTCGATCTGATCGAGGTTCATTTCCTGCTCGAGGGCACGCTCCATCTGGCCACCGCAGGCACTGATCCGATTCGCGTCGATCCGGGTGGGATCGTCATCGTTCCGGCCGGTGTCGCCCAGCGCATCGCCAGCTCGAACGTCGCGACGCGGCTCGTCGATCCGGCCAGCGTCGAAGCCCCTCTCGCCAGCGGCCTGACCCATTATCCGACCGGTGGCGTGCGCGGTGCGCGCGTAATCTGCGGCCGGATCGAGGCCGATCTGGGCGGGTCGTTCGGCCTGTTCGACGGCCTCGCGCATCCGCTTCACGCCCACCTCGGGGATGACCCGCTCGTCGCCGCGGCGTTCGCCACCATGCGCCGCGAATGCGAGACGGAGCTCGTCGGCGGCCGCTCGCTCGCCTCGGCGCTGATGAAGGCGTGCCTGATCCTCGTCCTGCGCCAGCTGTTCGCCGCCGCCGGCCTTGACCGTCTGCCCGCGCTGTTCGCCCGCCCGTCGCTGCTCCGCGCGATCCTGGCGGTCGTCGAATGTCCGCAGTCGGTCCACAGCGTCGCGTCGCTCGCCGCGACCGCCGGCATGAGCCGCTCGTCGTTCGCACGCAGCTTCGCCGCCGCGCTCGACCTCACCCCGATGGAATTCGTCGGTCAGGCGCGCATCGCCCGCGCCCGCCAGCTGCTGGCCTCGACCGAGCTGCCCGTCGCCGCCATCGCCACAAATACCGGATTCGCCAGCCGCAGCCATTTCAGCCGGTCGTTCCGCTCGGCGGTCGGCGCCGATCCATCGAGTTTCCGCGATCGCCTGAGAAAGGATCCGCATGTCCGACGCGCCTGACCCGGTTCTTGTGGCTCCCGCCACCGCCGCCCCGCCCCCCTTCTATCGCCACAAGCTGCCCACCCGCCTGTGGCACTGGACCAATGCGCTGTCGGTGTTCGTCATGTTGATGAGCGGGCTGATGATCCTGTCCGCCCACCCGCACCTTTACTGGGGTGTTTATGGCGCCAACGCCGACCATGCCTGGTTCGAGATCCTCCCCGGCCATATCCGCATCGGCTCGCTGATACTGCCCGGCTTCGGCATTTTCGGCGTATCGCGCGGCGGCCAGAACTACACCGTCAACCCGCTCTTCACGATCCCTTCGCACTATGATCTCGCCGGTTCGCGCGAATGGCATTTCGCCTTTGCCTGGCTGCTCGTCGTGCCCGGCATCCTCTATCTCGCCTGGACGCTGATCGGCCGCCACAAGCGCGATCTCGCCCCGACGCTCGACGAACTTCGTCCGGCCCACATCCTCCACGACATCAACGAGCATGCCCACCTCCGCTTCCCCACCGGCGAGGCGGCGAAGCGCTACAATATCCTCCAGAAACTATCCTACAGCGCGGTGATCTTCGTCCTGATCCCCGGCGTGATCCTGACCGGCCTGACCATGTCGCCCGGGCTCAACGCCGCCTGGCCATGGCTGCTCGACCTGTTCGGCGGCCGCCCGTCGGCACGCTCGATCCACTTCATCTGCGCGATGGGGCTCGCCGCCTTCATTTTCGTCCATCTCGCGATGGTCATCCTCGCCGGCCCGATCAACGAGATTCGCTCGATGTTCAGCGGCTGGTACCGCCCGCATCCTGATCGCGTTCCAGCCGACCCCTCAACCGACCCCATCCCGGAGCCCGCGGAATGACCCTCCTCACTCGCCGCACCCTCGTCGCCGGCCTCGCCAGCGCGGGTGGCCTCGTCGTCGCCGGCTGCGACAAGATCGACGCCTCGCCCAACGTCCGCAAGCTGCTCAGCCTCGGCGAGGGCGCAACCTACTCGGCCCAGCGCTTTGTCTCCGACCGCGCCGCGCTCGCCCCCGAGTTCGCCCCATCGCAAATGTCGCCGATCTTCCGCACCAACGGCAACACCATGCCCGGCTCGTCGGAGTTCGCCGCGCATATGGCGAGCAACTTCACCGACTGGCGCCTGATCGTCGACGGCCTCGTCGCCCGTCCGCTATCGCTGTCGCTCGCCCAGCTGCGCGCCGCCCCCCACCGCACCCAGATCACCCGCCACGATTGCGTCGAGGGGTGGAGCGCGATCGGCCAATGGACCGGCACCCCCCTGCGCCTCATCCTCCAGCAGGCCGGTCTCAGCAGCGCCGCGCGCTACATCGTGTTCCACTGCGCCGACGACAGCAATGGCGCGCCCTATTATGAATCGTTCGACCTGATCGACGCGATGCACCCCCAGACGATCCTCGCCTGGGGCATGAACGGCCAGCCGCTGTCCGTCCCCCACGGCGCCCCGATCCGCCTCCGCGTCGAGCGCCAGCTGGGCTACAAGCAGGCAAAATATGTCATGCGCGTCGAAGCCGTCGCCAGCCTCGCCGGCCTGTTCGGCGGCAAGGGAGGCTACTGGGAAGATGTCGCCAATTACCAATGGTACGCCGGCATCTGACTGCCAACGTCAACGACGCATTTCGAAGCCCGCCAGCGCTTCGGCCAGCCAGCGCCCGGTGGTCAACGCGCTGAGGTCGCTCGGGTCGAGCGGCGGGTCCCATTCGGTGAGGTCGATCACGCGCACTTTGGGGTCCGCGGCCAGCATCCGCACCGCCGCAAAGAAATCGCCCACCGCCATCCCCCCCGGCCGTGCCCCCGGCGCTCCGGGAAATTGCGACCGGTCGATCACGTCGATGTCGCAATCGACCACGATCGCCGAACAATGCGCGACATGTGCCAGCGCCCGCCCAATTGCCGCGGCAATCCCGCCGCGCCGCACCTCCTCAATGGTCACCACAAGATTCCCCGCCGCGACCGCATCGCGGTGCATCGCGCCGGAATTGGCAAAGCTCGCCAGCCCGATCTGCCCAATATTGCGCCCCGGCAGGCCATCCTCGATCAGCGCCCGCACCGGGTTGCCGTTGCCCAGCCCGCCCTGAGTCGAGCGCATGTCGAAATGCGCGTCGAGCGTCACCAGCCCGACCTCTTGCAATGCCATCCCCAGCCCCAGCACCGCCGGCCGCGTCACCGCATTATTGCCGCCGATCACCAGCGTCAGCGCGTGGCGCGCGACACTCTGCGCCACCGCCTCGCGCACCGGCCCGGTCGCGTCCTCGATCGTCATCCCCTCGATCGCGACATCACCGTAATCGGCCACCCGAACGCCCAACTCATGCCCGCTCTCGACATCATAACGCCCGATTCGCCGCAGCACTTGGCGCAACGTCCCCGGCGCAAGATCGCACCGCCCCGCCGTCACCGACCCCACCGCCAGCGGCACCCCGATCAACCCGACGGGCGCTTCGTCGCCCGCCGCCACCATCAGGTCCGAAAGATTGGGCCATTCGCTCGTCATGACTTTGACGCTAGCACCCCCGCCCCCTAATGCCACCCGCCATGTGGGACCGCCTCTTCGTCGACTGCCATGCCGTGACCATGGTCCATGCCAACGGCAACCCGATGGGCATTCAGCGCGACGCCGCGATCGGGGTGCAGGACGGCAAGATCGTCCGCGTCGGCAAGCGCACCGAGCTCGCCGGCTTCCGCGCCGCCGAGGTCGTACCGCTGAACGGCACATGGGTCACACCCGGCCTGATCGACTGCCACACCCACCTCGTGTTCGGCGGCAACCGCGCGGCCGAGCACGCGATGCGCCACGCCGGCGCGACCTACGAAGAGATCGCCCGCGCCGGCGGCGGCATCGCCTCGACCGTCGCCGCGACCCGCGCGTCTGGCGCCACCGATCTCATCGCCTCCGCCCGCCGTCGCCTGCGCGCCCTGATGGCCGCCGGCTGCACCACGGTCGAAGTGAAATCGGGCTACGGCCTCGACCCCGCCAGCGAGATCCGCCTGCTCAACACCGCCCGCGCGCTCGGCAATTCCGAAGCGGTGCGGATTGTCCCGACCCTGCTCGCGCTCCACGCCCTCCCGCCCGAATTCGCTGCCCGCCGCGACGACTATGTCGACCAGGTCATCGACGAACTCATCCCCGCCGTCGCGCGCCTCAAGCTCGCCACTTCGGTCGACGCCTTTTGCGAGGGCATCGGATTCACCCCGGCCGAGACCGACCGGCTGTTCGACGCCGCCACCGTCCACGGCCTCAAGGTCCGCCTCCACGCCGAGCAATTGTCCAACAGCGGCGGCGCGGCCCTCGCCGCAAAATATGACGCGCTCTCGGCCGACCACCTCGAGCATATCGACGAAGACGGCGTCGCCGCGATGGCCGATGCCGGGACCATCGCCGTCCTCCTCCCCGGCGCTTTCTATGCGCTCCAGGAAACGCGAAAACCGCCGGTCGACCTGCTCCGCGCCTATGGCGTCAAGATGGCCGTCGCGACCGACTGCAACCCCGGTACCTCGCCCCTGCTGTCGCCGACGCTGGCGATGAACATGGCCGCGACCCTTTTCGGCCTCTCCCCCGACGAATGCCTCGCCGGGATGACCATCAACGCCGCCCGCGCGCTCGGCATCGAAAACGAAGTCGGCTCGCTCGCTCCCGGCAAGGCGGCTGACCTGTGCGCCTGGGCAATCGACGATCCCGCCGAGCTGTCCTACTGGATCGGCCACCCCGGCCCCGGCCGCCGCATCGTCGCAGGACAAGACGCATGACCGGTGCGCGTAGAGACAATGCTCGCCACATCACCGCCCGTCGCGGCAGCACTCTCGTCGCCAAAAGCTGGCAGACCGAAGCCGCCGTCCGCATGCTGATGAACAACCTCGACGCCGACGTCGCCGAGGACCCGCAGACCCTCACCGTCTACGGCGGCATCGGTCGCGCCGCGCGCAACTGGGCGTGCTATGACAAGATCGTCGAGACGCTCGAACGCCTCGACGACGACCAGACCCTGCTCGTCCAGTCGGGCAAGCCCGTCGGCGTCTTCCGCACCCATGCCGACGCCCCGCGCGTGCTCATCGCCAACTCCAACCTCGTCCCCAAATGGGCGACGTGGGAGGTGTTCAACAAATTGGATCGCGCGGGCCTCATGATGTACGGCCAGATGACCGCCGGCAGCTGGATCTACATAGGCAGCCAAGGGATCGTCCAAGGCACTTTCGAAACCTTCGCCGAAATGGGTCGCCAGCATTATGGCGGGGACCTGACCGGCAAGTGGATCCTCACTGCCGGCCTCGGCGGGATGGGCGGAGCCCAGCCGCTCGCTGCGGTCATGGCCGGCGCCCACTGCATCGCGGTCGAGGTCCAGGAAAGCAGCATCGAGAAACGCCTCGCGAGCCGCTACCTCGATCACCGCGCCACCAGCATCGACGAAGCCCTCGAGATCCTCGCCGCCGCCACCGTCCCCACCTCGGTCGGCCTCCTCGGCAACGCAGCGGAAATCCTCCCCGAGATGGTCGCGCGAGGTATCCGCCCCGACGCCGTCACCGACCAGACCAGCGCCCACGACCCCGCCAACGGCTATTGCCCCGCCGGCTGGACCGTCGCGAAATGGGCCGCGATGCGCGAGACCGACCCGCAAGCCGTCGCCACCGCCGCCCGCGACTCGATGGCCCGCCACGTCGAGGCCATGCTCGCCTTCCAGGCCATGGGCGTGCCCACCTTCGACTATGGCAACAACCTGCGCCAGGAAGCGCTCGACACCGGCGTCACCCACGCCTTCGACTTCCCCGGCTTCGTCCCCGCCTATGTCCGCCCGCTGTTCTGCCGCGGCATCGGCCCGTTCCGCTGGGTCGCGCTGTCGGGCGATCCCGAGGACATCTACCGCACCGACCAGCGCGTGAAAGAGCTCATCCCCGACGACGCCAACCTCCACCGCTGGCTCGACATGGCGCGCGAGCGGATCGCCTTCCAGGGCCTCCCCGCCCGCATCTGCTGGGTCGGCCTCGGCCAGCGCCACCGCCTCGGCCTCGCCTTCAACGAGATGGTCCGCAACGGCGAAGTCTCAGCCCCGATCGTCATCGGCCGCGACCATCTCGACAGCGGCAGCGTCGCCAGCCCCAACCGCGAAACCGAAGCGATGAAGGACGGATCGGACGCGGTTAGCGATTGGCCCCTCCTCAATGCCCTCCTCAACACCGCGAGCGGCGCCACCTGGGTCTCACTCCACCACGGCGGCGGGGTCGGCATTGGCTATTCGCAGCACGCCGGAATGGTCATCGTCGCCGACGGCACCGACGACGCCGCGCGGCGCCTCGAACGTGTGCTGTGGAACGACCCCGCGACCGGAGTCATGCGCCACGCCGACGCCGGGTACGACGAGGCCATCGACTGCGCCAACGAACAAGGCCTCGACCTGCCGATGCTCTAACCTTCCCGTCATCCCGGCGCCCAGCCTCCCCCGTCAGTGCGAGCGAAGCGAAGCAACCCAGCAAAGTGACGACCCGATTGCCTCGCTCCGTTCGCAAAGATGGATTGGACTGCCACCGACCCAGTTGTGGACATCAAGGCTTGTGTTAATGCGTCGTCCTGTGGGCAGGGAGCTATCATGCATTTCCATCTTCCAAAGCCTCTGCACGGATGGCGCGAGCTTGCCGGAGAGGTCGGAATCATCGTTTTGGGTGTGCTCATCGCGCTTGCCTTCGAGCAAGCGGCGACGACTTTACATAACCGAGCGGACAAGCGCGAAGTGTATGACGCAGTGTACACAGAAATGCGCGAAAATCTCTCCAACATGAAAGGACGAATGGCAACGCAAGGGTGCGTCGAGCGCCGGTTGGATGAGATCGACGATATCCTAGCTAGCGCCGGTAATGCCACGATGACCCCGCAACCGCAGTGGTTTGGTCAACCTTCAGATTGGTTCAACTCGGACGAGGCATGGCAAGCGGCGACCGGCAGTGGACGAACGAGCCTGTTCTCGCCGGACGAGCAAAATCGACTAGGCTCAGGACCCATTGATCTGAGAGGCATGATCTGATTCAGGCTCCGCAAGGAGACTGAGCATGAGCAATCTGTATTGGCTGACGGACGAGCAGATGGCGCGTCTTCAGCCGTATTTTCCCAAGAGCCACGGCAAGC
>JBBQDG010000048.1:0-11548 GCA_038319435.1 Sphingomonadales bacterium
GCGGATCGATGTCGATCAGGCACACGGGGCCAGCCCCGGCCAGCTGCGCTTGCACGGCGAGATGCCCGGACAGGGTCGTCTTGCCCGATCCGCCCTTCTGCGATGCCATTGCCAGAACGCGCATTCTCTTCCCCTCGTCCAGATGACGACTTGTTCGGGGACCAACTGCGGGCAAAGCTCCTAAAGTCTGGTTAACAAGAGCCCGACGGTGTTGCGTGCGGCAAACGGGCGGTTAGGATGGCGGGATGGGGAAGCATTTCAGTAAATCGATCATCGTAGCGGCTTCGCTGGCGCTGGCCGCTCCGGCGGGTGCGCAGAGCGTGAAAGCGGGCATCGATGCATTTGGCCGCGGTGATTATGCTACCGCGCTGGGCCAGTGGCGCCCGCTGGCGGCGCGCGGCAATGCCGACGCGATGTTCAATCTGGGCCAGGCCTATCGGCTCGGGCGCGGTATCCCGATCGATCTTGGCGCAGCGGAGGACTGGTACACGAGCGCGGCGCGGCTCGGACACGTCGACGCGCAGACCCAGCTTGGCATGATGCTGTTTCAGAATGGCTACCCGCGGGCGGCAATATCATGGCTGAAAAAGGCGGCGGACAAGGGCGAGGCGCGCGCGCAATTGCTCTATGGCACTGCGCTCTACAACGGCGACGGCGTGGCCAAGCGCGATCCGCTGCTCGCCTATGCCTATGTCGCGAAGGCGGCGGCGCAGGGGCTCGGGCCGGCGAAAACCTCGCTCGCCGAAATGGACCGCGACATCCCCGAGCATCTTCGTAAGCTCGCGCTGGCGGGGGGGACACAAAAGGCAGTTGTCGCACCGCCTCTCAAGCCTGTCGCGGCATCCGTTGCCACCAACACAGCGCCCTTGCCTGCTCCACCAAAGCCGGTCGCAACCGGCGCATGGCGCATCCAGCTCGGTGCCTTCGCGCAGCGCGGCGCGGCCGAAGCGCTGTTCCGCAAGCTCGCCGCTGGCCCCCTTGCCGGACGTCAACCGTTCCTCACCCCGGTTGGGGCTGTGACCCGACTCCAGGCGGGCCCCTTTGCCAGCAGGGAAGAAGCGGGCGGCACCTGCGCCCTGCTGAATACACGCGGCCAAGCCTGTTTCGCGCTACCCGCGCACTAGGCTTCGACCCAGGCCGAGCGCGGCAGGCCCATCGCCCACAGCAAGGCGTCGAGCCCGTGATGCTCGAGCCGCGCGTCGGCCGCCGCCGCCAGCGCGGGCTTGGCGCGATAGGCGACCCCCCACCCCGCCGCCGCGACCATCGGCCTGTCGTTGGCGCCGTCGCCGATCGCCATGGTCGATTCACGGTCGAGTCCGAGTCTCGCTTGCGCCTGCTCCAGCGCGACCAGCTTGGTGTGCGAATCGACAATCGCGCCGTCGACTGTCCCGACGAGCTTGCCGTCGCGGCGCGAAAGAACGTTAGCGCGCACCTCGTCAAAGCCGAGCATCGCGCCGACCGGCTCGGCGAAGGCAGTGAACCCGCCCGACACCAACAGGCAGATCGCGCCATGGTGGCGCAGCGTTGCGATGAGCGTCTTGGCGCCAGGATTGGGCCGCACCCGCTCGGCAAGGCAATGCCCGAGCACCGCCTCGTCGAGCCCGGCAAGCAGCGCTACTCGTTCCCGCAGCGCGTCGGCGAAATCGAGCGCGCCCTGCATTGCCCGATCGGTGATTGCCGCGACTTGTGGCTTCACACCCGCATAGTCGGCCAGCTCGTCGATGCATTCCTGGCCAATCATCGTCGAATCCATGTCGGCGACGAACAATTTACGGAAACGCGGCCCGGGGGTGAGCGGCAGAAGATCGACGCCCTCCCACCCCGCAAGCGCGTCGCGGGCACACGCCGCATCGCCATCGACCTGAAGATCGCGCGCGCTGCCCTCTTCGATCCAGGCCGACGCGCTAGCCGACAAGCCCGCTTCGACGAGCCGCTCCAACGCCGCCTGCGTCAGGCTGTCGTCGAGCCGCCCGGCTGCTATCAGCGTCGCGATGAATGATTTTGTCCCTGTCACGCGTCCTCCGCTGGCGCTCATCGCCGGTCCGACGGCCAGCGGCAAGTCGGGGCTTGCGCTCGCCCTGGCCGAGCGCACCGGCGGGGTGATCGTCAACGCCGACAGCGCCCAGCTCTACCGCGACCTCGACATACTCAGCGCGCGCCCCTCCCCCGCCGATCTCGCCCGCGCCGAGCACCGGCTCTACGGTGTGCTCGACGGTTCCGATTCGTGTTCCGCGGCGCGCTGGGCGGCGATGGCGAAGGCCGAAATCGAGGCGATTCATGGCGAGGGTCGCTTGCCGATTCTCGTTGGCGGCACCGGGCTTTACTTGCGCACCCTGCTCGACGGGATCGCCCCAATTCCCCCGATCGACCCAGCGATTCGCGCGGACGTCCGCGTAGCAAGCGTCGCCGACAACCGCGCGGCGCTGGAGCATCTCGACCCGGCTTCTGCGGCGCGACTTGGCCCCGCCGACACGACCCGGATCGCTCGTGCACTAGAAGTCGTCCGGTCGACCGGGCGCCCAATCGCGGAATGGCAGGCACAAACTACCGGAGGAATATGTTTAACAATCTCTCTCAAGTCATTGATATTGCTACCACCACGCGATTGGCTCTATGCCCGCTGTGATGACCGCTTCCGAGCCATGCTCGATGGCGGAGCCGAACTGGAGGCCCGTGCGCTGCTCGCTCGCAAGCTCGACCCCGCCCTCCCCGTCATGCGCGCGATCGGGGTGCGCGAGATTGGTCAGACCATTAACTTTAGCGCTGACCTTTGCCACACTTTTCAAGCCGGCGCCCAGGCCACGCGTCGCTATGCCAAGCGCCAGTACACGTGGTTTGCCAACCAGCCGCCGCCCGACTGGCCGCGCTTCACCAAGCCGCTGACTCCCGAAACCATGCCCGAAGCACTGGCCTTGCTCGACGCGCCGGACTAGCCCCAGTCGATGGACCGCTTGCTTGACGCCGACATCGACCCCGCCCCGCTTTGCGGAAAGCGAATCGCGATCATCGGCTACGGTAACCAGAGCCGTGCTCAGGCGCTCAACCTGCGCGATGGCGGATTCGACGTCGTCGTCGGCCTGCGCGAAGGCTCGTCAAGCGCAGCCAAGGTCACGGCGGACGGCCTCACCATCGCCCCGCCGTTTGCAGCCGCAACCAACGCCGACCTCATCATGCTCCTTGCTCCCGACGAAATGCTCGCAGCGATTTATGCCGAGATCGAACCCGCCCTTCGTCCCGGCGCCGCGCTCGGCTTCAGCCACGGGCTCGCCATCCGCTTCGGCCTGATCGCCCCGCGCCCGGACCTCGACGTGTTCATGGTCGCCCCCAAAGGCCCCGGCTCGGCGCTCCGCTCGCTGTTCCGGGAAGGCCGCGGGATGGTCGCCTTGTGGGCCGTTGCGCAGGATGCCACCGGCCAAGCCGCAGCGATTGCCAAGGCCTATGGCCGGGCCATCGGCTGCGGCCGCGCCGGGCTAATCGCCTCGACCTTCGCGGAGGAGTGCGAGGCCGACCTGTTCAACGAAGCGGCGGTGGTGTGGGGCGCGGTCCCCGCCATCCTCGAGGCGGGATTCGAAACGCTGGTCGAGGCCGGTGTCTCGCCCGAAGTCGCCTATCTGGAATGCGTCGGCGAGCTGAAATTGCTCGCCGATCTGGTCGAAGCGCGTGGCCTCGCCGGCATGCGCGAGGCGATCAGCAATACAGCGGAGCTCGGTGCTGTCCTCGGCGGCCCAAGGATCGTCGACGACCGGGTCCGTGACACGATGCGGATTATACTGAGCGAAATTCGCTCGGGCGCTTTTGCGAGCCAGCTTTCGGCGGAGGCTGCGAGCGATTATCCGCTATTGCGCGCCGCCCGAAAGCGCGCCCGGGAGTCGGCGGTCGAGCAGACCAGACGCGCACTCGAGCAGCTCTAGCGCCGCCCAAACAATCGATCGATGTCCCCGTGTGCCAGCTTAACCCAGGTCGGACGGCCGTGATTGCATTGGCCCGAGTTGGGCGTGACTTCCATTTCACGCAGCAGCGCGTTCATTTCGGCCACTGACAGCACCCGCCCGGCGCGGACCGAGCCGTGGCAGGCGATCGTCGCGGCGACGAGGTCGAGCCGGTCGCGCAGCGAGACCGCGCCACCCAATTCGGCGATTTCGGCGGCGAGATCGGCGAGCAGAGCGGCGACATCGGGCTTGCCGAGCGCGGCGGGGACGGCGCGGACGAGCATCGCGGTGGCGCCGAAGCGCTCGATGTCGAGCCCAAGGTCGGACAATCCCGGAGCGGCCTCTTCAAGCCGGTCGCAATCGACCTCGTCGAGTTCGACCGTTTCGGCGATCAGCAGCACCTGGCGCGCGATTTCGCCGTCTGCGCGCGTGGCGCGCATTCGTTCGAGCACCAGCCGTTCGTGCGCGGCATGCTGGTCGACGATCACCAGCCCGTCTTCGGCTTCGGCGACGATGTAGGTTTGCGCGACCTGGCCGCGCGCGACGCCGAGCGGGTGGGCGGGGACGGGCGCGGTGGCGGGTTCCGCGCGGGCCTGCGGAAGATGGGCGAAATCGAGGCGCGCTTCGTGCAACGTCGTCCCGGCGAAAGCCGGGATCCCGGGAGGCGAAGGAACCCAGCTCTCCAGTTGACCGGGGTCCCGGCTTTCGCCGGGACGACGATCAGCGCTTGTTGTCCACTGCACGGGGGCGGCCATTTGCTCGCGCGCGGCGCTGCGGTGGCCGGCTGCCTCGAGCGCCTGCCTCAGCCCGCCGACGATCAGTCCGCGCACTGCAGCGGGGTCGCGAAAACGCACTTCGGTTTTGGCAGGGTGGACGTTGATGTCGACCTCGCTTCCCGGCACCTCGACGAACAGCGCGGCGACTGGATGGCGATCGCGCGCGAGCAGGTCACGGTAGGCGGCGCGCAGAGCACCAACCAGCAGGCGGTCCTTCACCGGGCGCGAATTGACGAACAGGAATTGCTGGTCGGCCATGCCGCGGTTGAAGGTCGGCAGGCTGACCACCCCGGTGAGTCGCATTTGATCGCGGACATGATCGATCCCGACCCCGTGCCGTTCCAGCCCCGGATCGAGCAGCGCGGCGACCCGCGTCGGGGCATCGTTCGGCTGGACTGCGATCGACCGGCGCCCGTCATGCTCCATGCGAAAGCCGACGTCGGGCCTGGCCAGCGCGAGCCGCTTCACGGCATCGACGCAAGCGGCATATTCGGCGCGAGGGGAGCGCAGGAACTTGCGCCGCGCGGGGACCTTGTCGAACAGCCCCTCGACCCGCACTCGCGTGCCGGGTGGGACTGCGGCGGGGCCCTCCCCTGCCCGCACGCCATGGTCGATCGCGATTCGCCACCCCTCGCTCGCCCCGCGCTCGCGGCTTTCGAGCGTGAGGCGCGAAACGCTGGCGATCGACGGCAGCGCCTCACCGCGGAAACCGAAGCTTAAGACATCTTCAATATGATCATTCGGGAGTTTGGAGGTCGCGTGCCGTTCGAGTGCAAGCCCCATATCGGCTGGATTCATGCCTGAGCCGTCGTCGATTACTTCGACGAGATCGAGCCCGCCCGCGCTCAGCCGCACCGCGACCATCGTCGCACCGGCGTCGAGCGCGTTCTCGACGAGCTCCTTGAGCGCGCTTGCCGGCCGCTCGACGACCTCGCCCGCAGCGATGCGGTCAATCAGTCCGGAGGGAAGCCTTCTTATTGACATCGCCCTCGCTCCTAGCGCACTCGGTAGCTCCTCGCGAAGCGCTGATTTCTCCAATAGTTTACGCGTTTTTCACGGGATCTGAGTTAATTTCGGTTAATGGCATCTTGCCGTTGCCGCCCTCGCCTGAAAGTGATCGTTGAATGTTCTGGACGCGCTGGTTCAAATGGATGTCGCACGACATGGCAATCGACCTCGGCACGGCCAATACATTGGTCTATGTGCGGGGTCGCGGCATCGTCCTCAACGAGCCGTCGGTGGTCGCAATCGAGACCATCAACGGGGTCAAGCGGGTGAAAGCGGTCGGCAACGACGCCAAGCTGATGATGGGCAAGACCCCCGATCAGATCGAGGCGATCCGGCCGCTGCGCGACGGTGTCATCGCCGACATCGACGTTGCCGAGCAGATGATCAAGCACTTCATCCACAAGGTCCATGGTGGCAAGATGCGCGCCTGGCGCTTCCCCGAGATCGTCATCTGCGTGCCGTCCGGGTCGACCAGTGTCGAACGCCGCGCGATTCGCGATGCGGCCTCCAACGCCGGGGCGAGCCAGGTCTATCTGATCGAGGAGCCGATGGCCGCCGCGATCGGCGCCGACATGCCGGTGACCGAGCCGATCGGGTCGATGGTCGTCGACATCGGCGGCGGGACGACCGAAGTCGCGGTACTGTCGTTACGCGGGCTCGCCTACACCACTTCAGTCCGCGTCGGCGGCGACAAGATGGACGAGGCGATCTCGTCCTACGTCCGCCGGAACCACAACTTGCTGATCGGTGAAGCCACGGCGGAGCGGATCAAGAAAGAGGTCGGCATCGCCAAGCCGCCGGTCGACGGCATCGGCAAGACCGTCCACATCAAGGGCCGTGATCTCGTCAACGGGGTTCCCAAGGAAATCTCGATCAACCAGGGCCAGATTGCGGAGGCGCTTAGTGAGCCCGTCGGGACGATCGTCGAAGGAGTGCGGATCGCGCTCGAGAACACCGCGCCCGAACTCGCTGCTGACATTTGCGACCAAGGCATCGTTCTCACGGGAGGCGGCGCGCTTCTCCAGGGACTCGACGAAGTGCTTCGTGACGAGACCGGCTTGCCGGTGACGGTCGCCGAGGATCCGCTGACCTGCGTCGCACTCGGCACCGGCCGCGCGCTCGAGGAGGAGCAGTTCCGCGGCGTCCTCCAGACCGCATAGGGGACAGGGGCGATGGTGGCGCCACCGGCAGGGGCGCGGCCCGGCTGGTCACGACGCGCGCAATATGGACTGTTCTTCACGCTAATCGCGACGATTGCGGGGGTGGTCGTCGGGCTTTTGTTGCTGGCGCTGTCACTGGTCGCGCCGTCGAGCTTTGCGACGGTGCGCGGCGCCGCTCTCGATGCTACCGCTCCAATTACCGGGTCCCTGAGATCAGTGACGACGACTATCGGCGGATTGGCCAGCGGTGCAACTGACTATTGGGACGCCGCGCGCCAAAACGGCCAGCTGCGCCGCGACAATCACGCCATGCTGCAGCGGATGCTCGAGGCAAAGGCAATCCAGCTCGAAAATGCGCAATTGAAGGCTTCGCTCCAGCTTCGCGAGCATAGCCGAGCCGTGGTCGTGACTGGGCGCATCGTCGGATCGAGCTTCGAAAGCCCGCGTCGCTTCGCCGTCATGTCGGTTGGAAGCGGCGGCGGAGTGGCTGTCGGCATGCCCGTGCGCACCGATGCAGGCTTGATTGGGCGAGTGATCGAAGCCGGACGCTTCGCCAGCCGCATCCTCCTGATCAGCGACCGCGCCAATATCGTGCCGGTGCGGCTGCTCCGCGACGGGCTGCCGGCAATTTCAACTGGCCGCGGCGATGGCACACTCGACGTTCGACCACTCGAGGTCGGGCGCAATCCGTTCAAGATCGGCGATTTGCTGATTACCTCGGGGACCGGTGGGCTTTATCCGCCACTGGTACCGGTGGCGAAGATCATAAGACTGGACGACGATGGTGCGATCGCCATTCCGCTCGCCGACCCGTCGAGTTCGAGTTTCGCCATCGTCGAGCGCCCATTCGAGCCGCTCGCCGAGCAGGCTCCGCCGCCCCCGCCTGCGACACCGCCGACGCAAACGAGGGCCAAGCCCTGATGGTCCGCTCGGCGCTCCAGCAGCGATCCGGCGCAATCGGGCAAGGCCCACGCCGTGGCGCCCTGGTCACCCCGGCGGTGTCGGTTGTCGCGGGATCCTTTGTATCGCTGATGCCGGTCGTTTCGAACTCGGGTTGGGGCCCCGATTTCGGCTTCCTCATGCTGATTGCCTGGCGTCTGCTTCGCGCGGATCCGTGGCCAGCATGGTGGGCAGCACCGCTCGGCTTCGTCAACGATCTCGTTACCGGCGCACCAATCGGCCAGTCCGTCGCGCTGTGGCCGCTGGCGATGCTGCTGCTCGACCTCGCCGACCGGCGAACCCTGTGGCGCGATTACTGGATCGAGTGGTTGCTCGCGGCATTGCTCATCCTCGGCGAAGTCTGGTTCTGTTGGCGCGTCGCGGCATTGGGCGGCGCTCGCTTGCCGTTCAGCGCGGTGCTACCAACGTTACTCCTGACCATGGTGACTTTCCCGCTCACTGCCGGCATTGCCGGCCTCCTCGACCGCTGGCGGCTAGGCCGATGAGCAAGTGGCAACGCATCACCAGTGCGCATCAATCGCTTAGTTTTTCGCGCCGAATGATGTTCGTCGGCGGGACACAGGCAGCGTTCGGCGCACTTCTCGCCGGGCGGATGGGTTATCTCGCAATCACTCAGAACGAGAAGTATAATCTGCTTTCGGAAAGCAATCGCGTCCAGCTCATCCCCGTTCCCCCTCGGCGCGGGTGGATCATCGATCGCAATGGCAAGCCAATCGCGATCAACCGCTCGAGTTTCCGCGTCGACCTCATTCCGCAGCAGATTGTCGATCGGCAGAAGGTCGTGGCCGACCTCGCCGCCTTTCTCTCGCTTTCGCCCGACGAAGTTGACCGCATCAACGGCGAACTTGATGATGCGCGCGGGTTCAAGCCGGTCTCGGTCGCCGACAACATTGCCTACGAACAATATGCCGCGATTACCGTCCGCCAGCCGGAGCTTCCCGGCGTCGCGCCATCGCGGGGTTTCGCGCGATTCTATCCTGGGGGGTCCGCCGTCGGCCAGCTGGTCGGCTACGTCGGTGCCGCCTCGGCCAAGGAATATGAGCGCGAGAACAAGAACCCGCTGCTGATCATTCCCGGCGTGAAGATCGGCAAGGAAGGTCTCGAGCAGGTCATGGAACAGACCTTGCGCGGTCAGCCCGGCGGACAGCGGGTCGAAGTCACCGCCAAGGGCAAGTTGGTCAAAGAGCTCGATCCCAAACCCGACCGCAGTGGCGGCTCGGTCAAGCTGACCATCGACGTCGACCTTCACCAGTTCGCCGCGCGGCGCATCGGCGATCAGTCGGGTTCCGTGGTAGTGCTAGATGTCGCGACCGGCGACATCCTGGCGATGCCGTCGATGCCCTCGTTCGACCCCAACAATTTCTCGGATGGAATCAGCCGCAACGAATGGAGGATGCTGTCGGAAAACGACCATCTCCCGCTCGTCGACAAGGTCACCGAGAGCCTTTATCCGTCGGGCTCGACGATCAAGCCGCTGATGAGCCTCGCACTGCTCAAGGCCGGGATCAAACCCGCCGAGCGCGTCTTTTGCGCCGGCTCCTACCGCGTCGGCAACGCCATCTTCCACTGCGACAAGCACCATGGATCGGTGGCGATGGCCGATGCCATCATGAAGAGCTGCGATATTTATTTCTACGAGATGGCGCGGCGCGCGGGGGTCGAAGTGATTGCACCGATGGCCCGTCAGATGGGGTTTGGCGAGAAGTTCGACCTGCCCTTCGCGTCGCAGCGCTACGGCACGGTCCCCGATCCCGACTGGCTGATGAAGCACTCGCATCGCAAGTGGGAAGTTTACGACACGATCAACATGTCGATCGGCCAAGGCAATGTGCTGGTCAATCCACTCCAGCTGGCGGTGATGGCGGGGCGAATCGCGAGCGGGCATGTCATCCAGCCGCGGCTGATCGCCGGGCATCCAATGCCGACCCCTGCCCCGCTCCCGGTGACCCAGGAACACCTCGTCTTCGTTCGCGAGGCGATGGGCGGTGTTGTCAACTCGAGCGTCGGAACCGCAGGCGCGGTCCGCCTTCCGCTCGACAATATCCAGATGGCGGGCAAGACCGGCACCGCGCAGGTCCGCCGCATCAGCATGGGCGAGCGCAACTCGGGCGGCGTTCGATCGAACGAGAGCCTAAACTGGAAGATTCGCGACCACTCGCTGTTCGTCGCTTTCGCACCCGTCGAACAGCCGCGCTATTGCGCCGCCGCGGTGATCGAGCACGGCGGCTTCGGCTCGGCGGTCGCCGCCCCGATCATCCGCGACACATTGCTGTATCTGTTCGACAAGCCGAAGGGCCTCGCCGCGCTCGACACGTTCGAGGCGAGCATCGGCGGATCGCTCGACCAGCGCACCGCCGCCAAGACTGCGACATGGCGCTCTGCCAACGGCCTGCCGCCGAGCGACAAGAAAGCATGATCGACTCCGCAGTTACGCGCGTCGCTTAGATGATCGGCTCAACAATCATCCCGCGGCCACTGGCGAAGCTGCCGTGGCGATTGATCTTCATGGTCAGCATGATCGCCGGCTTCGGCCTGGTCGTGCTCTATTCGGCGGCTGGCGGGTCAATCCATCCGTGGGCGGTCAAGCAGGCGATCGTATTCCTGCTGTTCCTTGGCCTCGCAATCGCCATGTCCGGGCTCAAGGAATCAACGATCAAGGCAGCCACCTTTCCGATCTTCGCGTTGATTATCGTCATGCTGGTCGGGGTCGAGGCACTTGGGCTTGTCAAGAAGGGCGCACAACGCTGGCTCGAGCTCGGCCCGATCCGTCTGCAGCCCTCCGAATTCATGAAGCCCGCGATCGTGCTCACGCTGGCGCGCTTTTACGAGCTGCTTCCGGCGGGTGAAATCCGCAAATGGCGCGCGATCTGGCCGGCGCTGGCACTGCTCGGCGCCCCCGCCTTCCTGATCCTTATCCAACCCGATCTTGGCACCTGCATCATGGTGCTTCTGTGCGGCATCACCGTGATGTTCCTTGCCGGGCTGCCGCTCTATTTGTTCGTCGGCAGCGGCGCGCTGCTCGCCGCGGCGGCGCCGATCGCGTTTCACTTCATGCACGATTACCAGCGCAAGCGCGTCTTCATCTTCATGGACCCGGAAAGCGACCCGCTCGGTGCTGGCTATCACATCAGCCAATCGAAAATCGCGATCGGCTCGGGCGGGATCTGGGGCAAGGGCTTTCTCCAGGGCAGCCAGAGCCACCTCGATTACCTTCCCGAAGGCCACACCGACTTCGTCTTCGCGACGATGGCCGAAGAATGGGGACTGGTCGGGGGCATATTGCTGATCCTAGCCTTCGGGATGGTTATCCGCTGGGGAATGAAAGTCAGCGCCAACAGCAAGTCGCGCTTCGCCCAACTCACCGCCGCAGGCCTGTCGATGACGATCTTCTTTTACGTCACGATCAATCTGATGATGGTCATGGGTTTGGCCCCAGTGGTCGGTGTTCCCCTCCCCCTTGTCAGCTTCGGTGGGTCAGCAGTGATGACGATCATGATCTGCCTCGGCATTCTGATGGCGCTTGAGCGGCAGCAACGTACCCAATTGCGGCTCGAATAGCCTTGCGCGGGGCGGCGGCGCTTGGTAGAGGCCCGCCCGCAGGACGCCGCCACGGCCTTCCGGCAATGCCTCATGGCAGATGGACGCATAGCTCAGTTGGTAGAGCAGCTGACTCTTAATCAGCGGGTCCTTGGTTCGAGCCCAAGTGCGTCCACCA
>JBBQDG010000049.1:0-11197 GCA_038319435.1 Sphingomonadales bacterium
GCGCCCAGTTCCCGACATTTAGCCCGAAATCGTCCGTGCTTGAAAGCCGTCGTTCGTTGATCGCGATTCATTGGCGCCAGGGATATCCGTGCAAGAGTTCATGCTGGTGGTCTGCCGCCGATCTGCTCTCGGCTTCTTCAGCCGCAAAACCGAAAAATTCGGACTGAGCTAGTTGGGCGAGGGACGATTCGCAGCGATCTGCGTCAGCACGATGCCGCCCAGGATAAGCAGGAATCCAAATAGCTTTACCGCATTGGACGGTTGCCTCGCCATCCCGAAAAGTCCGAACTGATCGATCGCGGCGGCGGTCGCGAGCTGAGCGACTAGGATGAATACTATGAAGTTGCCTGCGCCGAATCGGGGAATGATGATGGTGGCCGACAACACGTAGAAGCAGATAATCAATCCGGCACCGTAGCTGCTGACAGGAGCAGATCCGATCTGGCTGTACCCTGTCGCGCCGTAGAAGGGCAGCGAAAAGCCAAGCGCGACCAAAAATGCAACCGCGAACATCACGGCGGTAGCCCCTAGAGGATTTCCAACGCTTCGCGCCATGCCGCTGTTCAACACCCCAATGAGCGGAATACCGGCGCCCGCGAGGAGCGTCCATGCCACCAGGACAAGGGTCGAACGCATCGTCAATGCCTCCTGTCTATAGACATTTTCATCTCCGCCTTCTGTCTGTCGATTAGCTCAGCCGCCGGCATGGGTCGCGCAACTGGCGCGCCCTGGCTGGCCCATTGAGCGCCGAACCCCGAATACGGAAACCAGAAATCGTCAAGGGATGACATGGTCGGGTCGGCTCCGACAACTCGAAGGGCGCTAGAGTGTAGCCCATCATTGCCTCCGGGCCTATTTCGAAAGAATGGATCAGACGGCTGGCCATTGAGGATCGGCGCTTGCAGCACTGCAATCTAGCCGCTTAATATCACCTCCCAGAAAGGCCATCCCTCCGCTAATCTCTGCTGCGAAATGGGCCAAATGTTCTGACGAGGGACAACTTCATGGTCATCAAGGGTATTAAGGAACTGTGCGCCGAAGCGGAGGTTGTCATAGACAGGCTCCCCGCCGACGAGGCCATTGGCCTGCTGGGCGATGAGGATGTCTTGTTTGTCGACATTCGCGATGTTCGCGAATTGTGGCGCGACGGAACTGTTCCGGGTGCCTTCCATGCCCCACGAGGCATGCTCGAGTTTTGGGTCGATCCCGAGAGCCCCTATGGCAAGGCAATATTTCAGTCGGGCAAGCGATTCATCTTCTTCTGCGCCGGCGGAATGCGATCCGCGCTGGCGACACGTGCAGTGCAGGAGATGGGTCTCGCGCCGGTTGCGCATATCGAGGGCGGCTTCGGTGCGTGGGTCAAGGCCGGCGGTCCCGTGGAGCAGCGGCCCCAGGAACGCAAAGCGTAGTTGCAGCGACCCACCAGCCAGGTAATTGGTGGATAAATTCCGACGTCAGAATAGTTTTACGGATTCCTTCGGAGCAGCGGGCTAACGATCAGCCTCTCACCATCGGACAGGGAGCATCTCGGCGGCATCCGCCGCGCCAAGGTACCCGGATTGGCGTGCGAGGAGTTGAGAGTTAGTCGTCGCGCAATTCGCCGCTGGTCAGCGTTCGCGCCAGCGATACGAAGCTCTTCGCGGCGATCTTTTCGATCCAGCGCATGCGCGGCTCAAACGGTTTGCGGTAGCCGGCGAAGATCGTCATTCCCTCCATCGAGGCCGAGATGAATAGTGCCAGCACCTCGCGTTCTTCATCGGGAAGCGTCGGATTAAGCTCGGCGATCAGTTCGTTGAGCACCATCCGGGCGCGCACATAGAGTTCCTGCACCCGCTCCATCACGAACGGGTCGTGGTTCGACATCGCCCATAATTCCGGGAAGACGTGGCTCGTCTTTTTGGTCCGGATATCCTCGAGGATCAGCGTGCAAATCTCCTCGAGTCGGGCTTCGGCGCTCGCTCCTTCCTCGTGCTGGATGGCATCGAACTGGACGATGTAGCTGCGAATGATCGCGTCGAGCAGCGCCCGGACAAGTTCTTCGCGAGTCGGGAAATAATAGGTAACGTTGCCGAGCTTGAACCCGCAAGCCGCCGCGATCCGGCGCATCGTCATCGCTTGGTGACCATGTTCGACGAGCAGTTCGAGCGCGGCCCGCAAGATCTGCTCATAGCCGTCGCGGCCGCGCGCATACCCCCCCTCGCGCTCGGGGATATCGAGGTCGGGAACTTGGAATTTCAGCGGAATGTCCTGCGGCATGCAACCGGGCCTAGCGACAAAAGAGCATTTCCGCAAAACCTTGTCGAGCGACTAAGTTTGGACGCTTGACAAGTTTACGATTGAAGCACTACCTGCAGCGTTACGGTGGATTTCCCGCCGCTGACGGAGGCTATCCGATGGTCAGGCGATTCGGTTCCTTTGCGATTGCCGCGACACTCACGCTGGCCGCGAGTCCGTTGTCAGCCGCCTCGTCCGACAAGCCGCTCGCCGAAGAGAGCGGGTCGAGCGCCACCCTCCCGTCGGTCTATCCGCACAACTGGATCGTCGTCGGCGACTTCAACTTCAATTCGATCGTCGACGGCCGCGGTGTGGTGGTCGACGTCACCTCGCCGTCGCAGCCGTTCAAGGGCATGTTCCGCGCCTCGCAATTCGCCGAGACGCTCGTCGCGACGAGCCGACCCGAAATCTACACAGCCGAAACCTTCTACGCCCGGCTCTCGGAAGGCGCGCGAACCGACGCGATCACCATCTGGGACAAGGCCACGCTGAAGTCGAAGGGCGAGATCATCTTGCCCGGCGGAAAGCGCCAGCAGGTAGTCACCTACAAGAATACCTTCCAATTCACCAACGGCGAAAATTGGGCGCTGGTTACAAATTTCACCCCGGCTCATTCGGTGACCGTGGTCGACCTCGTCGGACGCAAGATCCTCGGCACGATCGATCTTCCCGGTTGCTCGATGGTCTATCCGACCGGCACGCGCGGTTTCACCACATTCTGCGCCGACGGGACGATGACCAGCATCGCGCTTGACGCCTTGGGCAAGGTCGCCGCAACCACCACAACCAAGCCGATACACGACATCGATCACCAGGCGATGTTTGCCATGCCGACGATGGTCGGCCGCACCGGCTGGTTCGTCACCTCCCATGGGCAACTGCGCGGGTTCGATTTCTCGGGTTCGTCGGTCAGGCCTTTGGGCACCGACTTTGCGGTCGGCACCGCGCCGGGCGCCCGGCCCGAATGGCGCCCGAGCGGGTGGCAAGTGATCACCAGCGACTCCGTCGGCCGCCTCTATGTGCTGATGAGCCCCGCGGGGAAGGAAGGCAGCCACAAAGACGGCGGTACGCAGGTCTGGGTATTCGATCCGGCAAGCAAGAGCCGTGTCGCGACGATTCAGCTCAGGGACGGCGGGGGCACGTCGATCGAAGTGACCCGCGAAGACCGGCCGCACTTGGTCGTCGCGCGCGGTGATGCCGCGATCGACGTCTATGATGCGACCAGCGGTGCCTTCGTCCATTCGCTCGGCAGCCGCGTCGCGTTTAATCCGATTACTCTGACGGCGATGTGACGATGGCCGAGCTCGCGCTATTCCTCGCCCTGCTCCTCGCCGTGTCCGCGGGTCACAAGATCGTCGCCCATCAGCGGCTCGGCGAGGCAGCTGCCCGCCTTGCCGGCTTGCCGCAGTCACTCGGCCCGGTCCTCAGCAACGCCGCCGCCGCGGTAGAGCTCGCTGCCGCGCTGGCGCTGCTGTTCCCAGGAACGCGCCCGATCGGGGCTGGAATTGCCGTGGCAATATGGTTCGTTTACGCACTGCTTCTCGCGCGGCGCATCGGTACCCGCCTCGATTGCGGCTGCTCATTGAAGCGCAGTGAAATGCCGATCACCGCGCTCCACTCAGCGCGCGCCGCACTGCTCGCCGCCTTCGCCGGACTGGTCGCCGTTCTGCCCCCCGCAGCGTCGACCCTCCTCACACCGTTCGCTGCGGCCGCGCTCCTCGCTCTCTACTTCGCCGCCGACGAACTGCTCGCGATCCCCCGCCCAGCCTGGAGTGAAAGCTAATGCTTGCTTCGCAAATCCTACTGTGGATCGCCGTGCTGGTGCTCGGCACGCTTGTCGCCGCACTCGCCCGCCAAGTCGGCATACTCCACGAGCGCATCGCTCCCGCCGGCGCATTGACGCTTCACCAGAAACTAACCACGGGCGACGCGGCGCCCGTGATGGAGCTTCCCGCGCTCACCGGCGAAACGCTCGTCATCGGCGGCCAGCGAGCCTCGCGCAGCCAGCTGATCTTCTTCGTCTCGCCCGACTGCCCGGTGTGCAAGTCGCTCCTGCCGGTGTTCAAGTCCGCCGCCCGCGCCGAGTCCGACTGGCTCGACGTCGTCCTCGCCAGCGACGGCGACGAGCCAGCACAGCGCCGGATGATTATCGCCCAACAGCTCGTCGGAATCCCATTCGTCTTGTCGGAAGAACTTGGCCGCGCGTTCGGTGTCTCGAAGCTGCCCTACGCGGTGCTGATCGACGAAGGCGGCCGCGTCGCGAGCCTCGGCCTCGTTAATAGTCGCGAGCATCTCGAAAGCCTGTTCGAAGCCAAGGAACGCGGCGTCGCCTCGCTTCAGGACTTTCTCGCCGCGCGATCGAAGGACGTAACCAATGGCTGATTTCGACCGCGTCACCGAACAATTGTCGCGCGGCGTCGCCCGCGCCACTTCGCGCCGCAGCTTGCTCGCCTGGCTAGGCGGCGCGATGACCGGGGCGGCGGTCATCCCGGTCCTCCCGGTGTCCCGCGCCAATGCCCAATCGAGTGCCCATGCAGGCGGCAATCCGGCCGGTAGACCTCCGGTGACTTCGGGCAATATGCAGGACCCGGGCGACCGCAGCCAATGCGATTACTGGCGTTACTGCGCAATCGACGGCTTCCTCTGCACCTGCTGTGGCGGGAGTGTCAGCACGTGCCCGCCGGGCACCGAAATGTCGCCGATCACCTGGATCGGGACCTGCACCAATCCCGCCGACAAGCGCGCTTACATCATCAGCTACAACGATTGTTGCGGCAAAAGCTCGTGCGGCCAGTGCCTGTGCAACCGCAATGAGGGCGACCGCCCCCCGGTCCGTCCGCAATCGAACAACGACACCAACTGGTGCCTCGGTACCCAGAGCCAGGTCTACAACTGCTCGACCGCCGTCTTGCTCGGCGTCGCGATGGAGCCGCGCTGATGCGCGGTCCTCCCCTCCTCGCCGTCACCCTTGCCCTGCTCGCCGCCCCGGCTTTGGCGGCGTCTGACGGCAAGACAATCTACGCTCGCTGCGCCGCCTGCCACCTGCCGACCGGCACCGGCGTGCCCGGCGCGTTCCCCGCGTTCGACGGCGATTTGAAGCGTCTGTCGGCGACCCCCGCCGGCCGCCGCTATCTCGCATTGGTCGTGATCCACGGCGTCGCAGGAACGCTGACGGTCGATTCCAAGACCTACCGTGGGGCAATGCCGCCACAGCCGCTCGACGATGCCGGCGTCGCCAACGTTCTCAACTTCATCGCCACCGGCTTCGCCAAGGCCGGTAAGGATTATAAGCCGTTTACGGCGGCCGAAGTCACCAAGATCCGCGCCGGCGGGGCCACGCTCAACTCGTCCGCCGTCGCCGCGCTCCACCCCCTCGCCGGAGGCAAATGAGTCCATCTCTTGCCTTGATGATCGCGTGCGGCGCGCTGTTCGCGATCGCGGCGACCAGCAAGGAGGGTTCGCTCGCGCCGATGCGCGGCGTCGTAAGCCCGGCCCAGGCGCACAACGACTATATGCTTAAATGCCAGGGCTGCCATCGGCCCGACGGCAGCGGCGACGCCGCCTCCAACCCGCCGCTGACCGGCAAGGTCGCGCGCTTCCTCGCCGCGCCGGGCGGACGCGATTACCTCGGCCGCGTGCCGGGGGTGGCGACCACCGACCTCGACGACAAGCGCCTTGCCGACCTGCTCAACTGGACGCTGTACCGGTTCGACCGCGCGCACGTCCCCGCAGATTTCAAACCCTATGACGCGATCGAGATTGGTCGCCTCCGCAAGGCGCCTCTCCGCGCCGACGCTTCAAAGATGAGGGCCGATCTGGTGGTCCGATTGCCCAGGATAATGCGCTGAGGCGCCCGGGCAGACAGGGAAGAATGCATATGACCAACTATCGGAATTTACTCCGCGCCACAGTCGCCTTGCCGCTGTTTGCGCTGGGCAGCGTCGCGGCCGCGCAATCGCCTGCCCCGGCCAATCCCGCCGCCGACCCCAACGAGATCATCGTCACGGCGGCCAAGCGGTCCGAGAACCTCCAGTCGGTGCCGATCTCGGTCTCGGCGATCACCGGCGACGCACTTTCGAAGAGCCGTGTCACCCAGGTCGACGATCTCGTCACCAAGATTCCAAACCTGCAGCTGACTTCGACCGTCGGCGACAATACCCCGATCTTCGCATTGCGCGGCGTGTCGATGTCAGATTATAGCCTCAACCAGGCGAGTCCGGTCGCAACCTATTATGACGAGGTCTACAAGGGCAATTTCGCCCTGCTCGGCGTCGCCCTGTTCGACCTTGAACGGGTCGAGGTGCTGCGCGGGCCGCAGGGTACACTGTACGGCAAGAACACCACCGGCGGCGCGGTCAACCTCATCAGCCGCGCGCCCAAGCTCCACGAGGCTAGCGGCTACCTCAACTTCGGCTATGGCAATTACAATCGCACCGACCTCAACGGCGCGGTCAACATACCGCTCGGCGAAACGCTGGCGTTGCGCATGGCGGGCACCTTCGCCCGCGCTGACGGCTGGTTCAAGAATGTCGTCCCCGGCAAGCCCGACCTCGCCAGCGTCCGCGAATATGCAGTTCGCGGCTCGTTGCTGTTCGAGCCGACCGCCGGAGTGCGCTTCGTCCTGCGCGCGGCGACGAGCTACCAGAACCCGCGCAACTACGGCATCTACGCGCAGCCCGAGGCCGTGGTCCGGCCTGGTCTTGGCCGCCGCCAGATCGCCGCCAACATCACCGACCGGCGCATCGCCAAGACCACCTCGGTTTCGCTGACCGGCAATATCGACGTTGCACGTGGCCTTACACTGACGAGCATCACCTCGTGGGATAAGGGCAAACTGCACTTCTTCGAGGACACCGACGGGCAGTCAATCCATCTGCTCGAAATTCCGTATGTCGACCGCGCGACCCAAATTGCTCAGGATCTTCGCTTGACCAGCAATTTCGACAGCCCGCTCAACTTCATCATCGGCGCCTATTACAACCGCGAGAAAGTCTTCAACCAGACCACCTTCGAAATCGGCGCGAATCCCGGCTTGACGGCCAATGATTGCGCGATCGGCTTTCCAGTCGGATGCCTGTTCGACAATAGTTTCGACCAACTCAAGAAAAGTTATGCCGCCTACACCGACTTAAACTACAAATTGGCCGACCGGCTGACGCTGCGCGGCGGAGTCCGTTTCACCCACGACACCGGCCAGCAGACCAATTTCCGCTCAGACGCGCTCGGCACCGACCATGTTCTGGTCGCCAATCTCATTCCGCTGTCGTCGTTGCGCTTCAAGACTAACAACGTGTCGGGCAAGATAGGCGTCGACTATAAGCTAGGCCACGGCAACATGGTCTATGCCAACTATTCGCGCGGTTACCGCGCGCGCAGCTTCAATGCCCAGGCTTTTTTCGATCCGTCCGAACTGTCGGTCGCCAAGCCCGAGGCGGTCGATGCGTATGAGGTCGGTGCCAAAACCCAGTTCCTCGACCGCCGGGTGACGCTCAACCTCGCCGCTTTCAATTATGGCTATAAAAACCAGCAGTTCATCAACATCAGTCCGCTGACCGGCGCCCAGACGCTCGAAAACATCCCCAAGTCGCGAATCATGGGCGGCGAGGCCGAATTGACCGCCCGCGTGTCGCAGGCGCTCACGCTGCGCGCCGGGCTCGGGCTGCTCGATGCCAAGATCAGGAAGGGCATCGTCAGCGGGGTCGACGTCGCCGGCCACACCCTGTCCAACGCGCCCAAGCTGACCTTCGACGGCGGAATCGACGCCACGCTGATCGACGGCCCCATCGGCAAGGTCAGCGCCCACGCCGACGCCGCCTACGCCTCGAGCCAATATTTCGAAGTGATCAACATTCCCCGCCTGCAGCAAAAAGCCTACGCCCTGCTCAGCGGGCACCTCGACTGGGAGTCGCGCAATCATCGCTTCAACGCCTCACTGTGGGGCAAGAATTTGACCGACCATTTCTACTTTACGTCGCGCGTTGACCTGTTGGCGGGCTTCGGTTTCGACTACAACCACGTCAGTACCCCGCGCACCTACGGCGTCACCGCCGGCGTCAAATTCTGAAGTTCCCGCACCGTTTCCAAGGAGCGTCCCATGACCAACTATAATCTCTTGATCGGCGGCAAGCTGGTCGCGGGTGACACGACGATGGACGTCATCAATCCGGCGACCGAGGAAGTGCTCGCCACCTGCCCGCGCGCGTCCTCGCGCCAGCTCGACGAAGCTGTCACCGCAGCCAGTGGCGCGTTCAAGGCTTGGGCGAAAACCCCACTCGAGGAACGCCGTGCGTGCATCATGAAACTGGCCGATGCGATCGACGCCAACGCCGCCGATCTTGCCCGGCTCCTGACCCAGGAACAGGGCAAGCCGCTTGCCGAATCCAGCGCCGAGATGGCCTATACCGCTGCCTTTCTGCGCTATCTCGCCGGGCTTGAGCTGACCAACAAGATCATCGAGGACAATGACAACCGGCGCGTCGAGCAGCGCCGCAAGCCATTGGGCGTCGTCGGTCTGATCATCCCGTGGAATTTCCCGGTGCTGATCGTCGCGTTCAAGCTGCCCTCCGCGCTGCTCGCCGGCAATACGGTGATCATCAAGCCGGCGCCGACGACGCCGCTGACGACGCTCAGGATCGGCGAATTGTGCGCCGAAATCTTCCCTGCCGGCGTCGTCAACATCATCGCCGACCAGAACGACCTTGGCTCGCACATGACCACGCATCCGGGCATCGCCAAGATCAGCTTCACCGGCTCGACCGAGACCGGAAAGAAGGTTATGATCGGCGCCGCATCGACGATCAAGCGCATTACCCTCGAACTCGGCGGCAACGACGCCGCGATCGTCATGGGCGACGTCGATCCCAAGGTCGTCGCCCCGGGCATCTTCGGCGGCGCAACGATGAACGCCGGGCAAGTCTGCCTCGCGATCAAACGCGTTTATGCGCATGATTCAATCTATGACGAACTCTGCAGCGAACTCGGCAAGCTCGCCGACAGCGCGGTGGTCGACGACGGCCTCAAGCAGGGCGCGCAGATCGGCCCGCTGCAGAACAAGATGCAATATGAGAAAGTGAAGACCTTCCTCGCCGACGCGCATGCCAACGGCACGATCGTCGCCGGCGGCCAGGTCGAGGATCGTCCCGGCTATTTCATCCGCCCGACCATCGTCCGCGACATCACTGACGGCACGAAACTCGTCGACGAGGAGCAGTTCGGCCCAATCCTGCCGATTATCCGCTTCACCGACGTCGCGGATGCGATGGAGCGCGCCAATTCGTCGCCGTGGGGCCTCGGTGGATCGGTCTGGTCGAACAATCGCGAGCAGGCGTATGAACTCGCGTGCGAAATGGACTCGGGCACCGTGTGGATCAACAAGCACCTCGATTTCGGCCCCAACATCCCGTTCGGCGGCGCCAAGCAATCGGGCATCGGGGTTGAGTTCGCCGAGGAAGGCTTGCACGAGTTCACCCAGCTGCAGGTGATCAACGAGGCCCGATGACCGCCGACCCTAGCCCGATCTCGAGCCTGGCCGTCGGTCCGACTGAGGCGCCGCTGCTAGCTGGCACGATCGGCGAGGCGCTCGACCGGGCGGCGGAGCGCTGGCCCGACGGCCTGGCGTTAGTATCGCTTCATCAAGGTATTCGCCTGAGCTGGGCAGAGCTCAAGGCGGAGGTCGACCGCTTCGCCTGCGGGCTCGTCGCGCAAGGCCTCGAACCGGGCGAGCGGGTCGGCATCTGGAGCCCCAACCGCGCCGAATGGACGATTGTCCAGCTCGCCACCGCCAAGGCCGGGCTGATCCTCGTCACGATCAACCCCGCCTATCGCACCGGCGAGGTCGAATATGCCCTGCGCAAGGTCGGCTGCGCGGCGCTGGTCCTTACCCCCTCGTTCCGCGGCAGCGACTATGTCGCGATGCTGCGCGAGATCGGTTCAGCCGCCCTCCCATCACTGCGTCTGCTGGTCTCGCTCGGCGAGGAGCGATTCGACGGCTTCCTGCCGTGGGCCGAGCTTGCCCGTCCCGCCGACCCCGCCATGCTCGCGCTGATCGCCGGCAACCTCGATCCCGCCGACCCGATCAACATCCAGTTTACCAGCGGCACCACCGGCTCGCCCAAGGGCGCCACCCTGTCGCACCGCAACATCCTCAACAACGGCTATTTCGCCGGCCGCCAGATCCGTCTGACCCCGGCCGACCGCATCTGCATCCCCGTTCCGCTCTACCATTGCTTCGGCATGGTGCTCGGTAACCTCGCCGCGCTCACCAGCGGCGCGGCGATGGTCTATCCGGGCGACGCGTTCGACCCGCTCCGCACGCTCGAAGCCTGCGCCGCCGAGCGCTGCACCACGCTCTATGGCGTGCCGACGATGATGATCGCGATCCTCAACCACCCCGACTTCGACCGCTTCGACGTGTCGAGCCTGCGCACCGGGATCATGGCCGGATCGCCCTGCCCCGTGACGACAATGGGCGAAGTGATGGAGCGCCTCCACATGACCGAGGTGACCATCGGCTATGGCATGACCGAGACCAGCCCGTTGACGACCCAGACCGCGATCGAGGACAAAGTCGCCGAACGTGTCGCGACCGTCGGCCGGGTCCACCCCCACGCCCAGGCGAAGATCGTCGACGAGAGCGGCGCGACCGTCCCGCGCGGCACCCAGGGCGAATATTGCTCGCGCGGCTACGCGGTCATGCTGGGATACTGGGACGACCCGGCGCGCACCGCCGAGGCGATCGACACCGACGGCTGGATGCACAGCGGCGACCTCGCGACGATGGACGAGGCCGGGTACATTCGCATCACCGGCCGCATCAAGGACATGATCATCCGCGGCGGCGAAAACATCTATCCGCGCGAGATCGAGGAATATCTGCTGTCCCACCCCGCCATCGCCGATGCCCAGGTGTTCGGCGTCGCCGATG
>JBBQDG010000050.1:0-10618 GCA_038319435.1 Sphingomonadales bacterium
GTGTCCGTTCGAGTCGGACCGGGGGCACCAGGCTGATGTGGAGTGGGGCTGGATCAGCCGCCTAGCGCAACCTATGGTCGGCGTCATGGACGCCATCCGACCCCCTTCTCCCACTCCCTCCACGACACCGTTGCCAACACCGGCGCAGCTTGCCGGCGAGGCGCAGGACATGGAGCATGTCGCGCTCAAGCGCGTGCGGCTGCTCGCATCGCTGTCGCTGATTGCGGGGATCGGGCTGATTCTCGCCATCCCGTTCGCGCTGAAGAGCGGGGCGGAGTTTTTCCTGCCCGTTACGGCAGCGCTGGTCATTGCCATTGCGCTGGTGCCGCTGCTCGAATGGTTCGAGCGGCGCGGGGTGCCCTCGAAGCTCGCCGCGACGATGTGCGTGTTGCTATTCTTGGCGGTCGCAATCTTCGCGCTCGGGTCGATCGTGCTTCCGGCAATGGACTGGGTGCTGCGGATCCCGCAGCGGATCGAGCAAGTCCGTCACACGCTCGACCCCGTGATCAACCTGTACAAGTCGCTCCAGCACTGGATCGATAACACCACCGCGCAGATCGCCACTGCACCGGCGAAATCGGTGCGTATTGTGCGGCTCGAATCAACCAGCAGCTTCGTCGACACGATCACCACGCAGGCGCCGCACTTGCTGATCCAGACCTTCTTCGCGTTGCTGGTGATCTTCTTCTTCCTCGCCGGGTGGACCGGGATGCGCAAGCGGACGATCGTCAGTCGGGGGAGCTTTGCAGGCGCGCTGACGACCGCGCGGGTGATCCAGCAAGTCGTCGAAGCGACATCGACCTATCTTGGCACGATAACGTTGATCAACATCGCCATGGGCGCGATTACTGCGACATTCTTGTGGTTTCTGGGAATGGACTCGCCGATGATGTGGGGGGGCATCGTCGCGGTGCTGAACTACATCCCGTACCTTGGGCCGATTGCGTGCGTGCTCCTGCTTGGCTTCGGCGGGCTGATGACCTTTCCGGACGTGTGGTCGGCAATGCTGCCGCCAGCGATCTTCCTTGGGATGCATCTGATCGAGGCGAACGTGATCACGCCATCGCTGGTTGGGCGCAAACTCGAGATTAACCCGCTGCTGATCCTGGTTTCGCTTAGCTTCTGGGCGTGGGTCTGGGGAACGACCGGGGCGCTGTTGGCGATACCCCTGCTGATCATTTTGAAGACGATTTTCGCGGCGGCGGGGATGCCTGACATCGCCGGCTTCCTGTTTGAGGACGGGGTACTGACGCATGTCGGCGACGATGGGGAAATCGACGACGAATAGGTGCCGCGAAGCGCGCCCGCTCGTGTTGACAGGGCAGGGGGGGTCCCCTAGTTGCCCGCCACCGGAACCGGTCAAGGTCAGTTCGCGGGTGTAGCTCAGTTGGTTAGAGCGCCGGCCTGTCACGCCGGAGGTCGCGGGTTCGAGTCCCGTCACTCGCGCCATCCACGTGCGGACTGGTGATCACGTCCTCGCGATCATGCCTCGACAAGGTCCTCCTTGCGCTTGCCGACGCGCACACGCTAGCAGTCATGGCCCGATGCCTGCCCCGACCACCGCCTATGCCGAGCTTGGCCTGTCACCTGATGCCGATCGCGGCGCGGTCGATCGCGCCTATCGTGCGCTGATGAAACTTCATCACCCCGATCGAGGTGGTGATCCGACGCTCGCGGCGGCGATCAACCGCGCCTATGCCGAAATCACCCGCCCCGCACCGCCCGGCTCGGCCATCCCGGCGCCCGACATCGCAACGGCGATGTACGAGCGGCGGATCGTCACGCGCCGCGCGGCACCGGTGAAACGGCCGGGGGCGCGTCGTGGGCGCCGGCAGGTGCTGTTATTGCTTCTCGCGATCCTTGCCGCTGCGATCTGGATCGAGCGCGATCCGCTGACCGACGCGTTATGGAATTTTCGCTGGCGCTATTTTCCGTCACTGATGATCGATGGATCGCAGGAAGGCAGTAACTCTCGGGGAGTCGAACCCAGCGACACGGACGATGCGCCCATCCGATCCGCGACGATCACCCGCTCGGTCGAAGCCGCGCGAGCAGTGTTGGCTGACGGCGGGCTCGACGCGGCAGGCGACGCCAGTGGGCGCTGCTATCATGGATTGATGGACAGGCCGTCGTTTGCCGCGCTCGACGGATGCCTGGCGTTCGATGATGCGATTGTGCTGCTCGCCGGGTCGGCGGCGACTCAGCGGCGCGGGTTCGGAGCGGTGGCCGTGACCGCGCGACAACTGGCGGCGGGGCGGGCAATGGGGGGCGATTATAGCGCGATCGAGGATCGGCTCGACCGGGTCCGCCTGCTGGCCCTGAAAGCGATCGCGCCGGCGGTTGCGCTAACGATGCAGACGCCCCGGCCGCGCGAAAAGCTCAGCCGGTCCTGACCGACCGGCCGGGCTGCGATGCCCTTCGCTCGAATTGCGCCCCGATCATCCGGCAACGCATGATCGCCTCGCGTCCTTCACGCGACAGGCGCGGCGGCGGTGTGCGGAACAGGCGAAACAGGCTGCGCTTCGGCGGGTGGACGTGGGCGGCGAGCGCGCGGCCGAGTGCTTCCGCTTCACCCAGGGCAGCACTCATCGTGCCGGGCAGGGCATAGCCGCGGATGGTCAACGGGCTGCGGCCGTCGGCGGCGATCCCGCGGACGACCTCGGCGGCGACCATGACCCGGGCGAGTGTGGCATCGGCCGGAGCCTGCTCGGCCTTGACGAGGATCGCGCGCAGGCGGTTGGCCCAGTCAGGTGCGAGGTCGTGGAGCGACTTTGCCAAAAGACGATACTGGTGATCGACTTCGATCCGCTCTGCCGCTGAAAAACCGCTCATTTGTGACCCGTTAGCGAGTCACCGCGGCCGCGTCACGAGCCGAGCGGCTTTTGATCGGCGGCCGGTGCACCTGCATCCAGAGCGTGGGAGATCGCACTGGAATCGCTCGCCACACGCGGTTTGCTGATCGCTGCTTCGACCGCTGCTCGCGCCTGCGCGGTGAAGTGGAGACTGATGCGCCCGTTGGCCTGCTGGGTCACGGGCAAGCCGGTTGGGGCTGCGACCGACGCGGTCGGCGGCAACGGATGGCCCGCAGTCGGCATCCCCGCAGCGACATAGGCGGCGTGGGCGGCCAGCGCCTGGCTGCGCAGCGCATCGGCGCTGGCCTCATGGCCGCCATAGTGCTGGACGAAGGCGCCGGGCTGGCCCCAGCTGCCGTTCCAACGGTAAAAGAGGTGTGCGCCGATGATATCGGTCTTAGCGAGGGTGTGCGCCCAGGTCGGGAGGACATAGTTGGCGTGATAATGGGTGGCATTGCCAACGCTTCCCGCAACGACACCATGTAGCGCGTCGGCGGCGACACGGCGCGCACGGTCCCACCCGGCAAGGTCCGGATGGCGGTTCAGTGAGCCATCGCAAGTGAAGGTGAACTGACAGCCGGTCGGACGGGTCGAGCCCTGGTAAACAACGCCGCACACGCTCGCCGGAAAGGCCGGGTGGCGGACGCGATTCAGGACAACTTGAGCTACTCCGCGCTGGCCTTCGTCACTCTCGTTGCCAGCTTCGTAATAGATCGCCTGGGAGAGGCAGGTCAGCGCCGAGGCTTGCGCGGATGAGTTGGCGCCGGTGAGCGCGAAGGGGGCTGCGGCGGGACCAGCGGCGGCGCTGACGGGAATCTCGCGGTTAAGCTCGACCGCTTTATCGGGCGCGACCGCCTGGACGGTCATGTCGGGGACCGCCGGAGGAGCGACGGCGGCGGCAATCGGATTGGTCGCGCGGTGATCGAGGCGAGCCGGCGAAGCGACGACGCTGGCCATCGCTGCGGCGCTGAAAATAAGCGCGGTCGCGGCGACAGCAGCCTCGCGCGGATAGGCGCGCGCTAGCCGCAAGGGCTGGTGGAGAGACAGCGAAACCATGGTCTGACTGATTTAGGCGACTAATACGCCACTTTCAAGGCGCGCCAATCAAGCTACTGAAATCACTTCTTATTCATCCAGACCAAGAGGGGACGAAGCGGCAGGAGCCAGATCAGCCCAGCGACAAGGTAGAACAGGGTTTGTGCCCAGATCGGCCATGGCGCGATGCGGTTGGCGAAGGCGACGATGATCAGCGCGAGCAGGCCGATCAGCGCGAGAATTGCGAACAGTCCGGTCAAGGTGCGGCCGCTGCGGGTCATCAAAACTCCACGATTCCATCGGGTGAAGCGAACGCGTCGAGCCTGACGTCCCACGGCTCGGCGGGAAGCACGATGTCGATCAGCTGCATTGCCCAGCCGACTCCGATGATCCGCGCGCCCCGTTCGCGCAGGGCCGGCAAGGCGCGGTCGTAATGGCCGCCCCCCTGACCTAGTCGATTGCCGGTACGGTCGACCGCGAGCAGGGGGACAAGGACCAGGTCGGGTTCGACGGTCCGGGCCTGGCCGGGTGGTTGGACGCCCCCGACCGGGCAGTCCTCGGCGCATTGACCCGAGCGGAAGAACATCGGCGAGGAGGCGTCGATGAACGCCGGATAGGCGCTTTTGATGAACGCGTTCCCGGCATGCCACAGCAGCATCTGGGGGTCGATTTCGCTGCCCATCGGCGAGTATCCGGCGACGCAGCGGTGGCTGACGAGCTCCGGCAGGAGGTGATCGACCAGCCGCGACTGGAGCTCGGCCTGCTCGTCGAGTCGCAGGCCAGCGACATAGTCGCGCCGCGCGGCGCGCAGCACGCGGCGCAGTGCCTGCTTGGCGGCAGGCTTGTCGGCGGGGGCAGGTGACGGGACCACGATAGCCGTTTGCATGATATCCTCTGACGCCACAAACGTCAGGTGGGGACCAGATAGACCGGACCAGGATCCGGCCAGGGCCAGCCCCCTAGGAGTAAGAATCGCCTCAGGGAAATCTGAGCTCGTACAATGCAGTACCCGTCTCACCCTATCTATGCTTCTGGAGGCGCTTTCTCAAGGGTTTCGGCGAGCGACTCGAGTCGCCCGGCAAGGATGGATATCCGTCCGGCGAGCTGGGCGGCGGGGGTAACGGGGTTGCCGTCGAGCAGCTGGTCGGCGAGCAACAGCGCGGCGAATAGCAGTTGGCGCGACTCGGTCATCGTGCCAAGCCCGGCGATTGCCTCGCGGCTCTTGCCGTCGACCAGCGCGGCAGCGGCGCGCAGCGTGTCTTCCTCGCCCGTACGGCAGGCGACGCGATAGGAGCGCCCGGCGATCGAAAGGTCGATTTCCGCCACCTAGCGGCTCCCTGCGGCGCGGATCATCTCGTCGAGTTCGGCGACCACGCCCTGGACCTTGCCGCGCAGCGCGTCGTCGCGCTGGCGGGCACCTTTCGCGGCGCGCTCGATGCGGTCGAGCGCGCGTTCGGCTCGGTCGAAGGCGGATGAGAGCGAGGTTTCGTCCATAGCGGGGGGACTACGCCGGTTAAATCGGAGCGGCAAGCGGGTGGCCGGGCCGCGTGCGGTTGACGCTATGCCGCCCAGCGACAATAGGCACCGACTTATCGGCCAGCCGGCAGGGGCGCGGGGCCGTTCACGAGGTGTCATGCAGCCGACTCAACGCCAGCTCGCCAATGCCATCCGGGCGCTTTCGATGGACGCGGTCGAGGCCGCCAATTCGGGGCATCCCGGCATGCCGATGGGCATGGCCGACGCCGCGACCGCGCTGTTCACGCGAGCGCTAAAGTACGACCCGGCCGACCCGCACTGGCCCGACCGCGACCGCTTTGTGCTGTCGGCGGGGCATGGCTCGATGCTGATCTACGCCGCGCTTTACCTCACCGGCTATGCCCGGCCGACGATGGACGACATCAAGAATTTCCGGAAGCTGCATAGTTCGTGCGCCGGCCACCCCGAGAATTTCGAGCTGGCCGGGGTTGAGGCGACCACCGGTCCGCTGGGGCAGGGACTGGCGATGGCGGTCGGAATGGCGATCGCAGAGCGGCACTTGAACGCAATCTATGGCGACGAACTGGTCGACCATCGCACCTTCGTCATCGCCGGAGACGGTTGCCTGATGGAGGGCATCAACCATGAAGCGGTCGGGCTTGCCGGGCATTTGAAGCTCGGGCGGCTGATCGTGTTGTGGGACGATAACCGCATCACCATCGACGGATCGACCGATCTTAGCCGCAACGAGGATGTCATGGCGCGGTTCGCAGCCTGCGCCTGGCACACGCTCGAATGCGACGGGCTCGATGCCGGCAAAGTTGCGCAGGCGATCGACAAGGCGAGCGCCGACGAGCGGCCGACGCTGATCCGCTGCAAGACGATCATCGGCTATGGCGCGCCCAACAAGCAGGGTACCTCGGCGACGCATGGCGCGGCGCTTGGCAAGGACGAAGTTGCGGCGGCGCGCAAGGAGCTGGGGCTGCCACCGACCGAATTTACCGTCCCCGACGAGGTATTGAGTGCGTGGCGCAAGGCGGGTTCGCGCGGTGCGGCCGATCATGCGGCGTGGCGCAAGAGGCTCGATGCGAGCGACAAGCGCGGCGAGTTTGAAGCGCGGCTGGCGGGCAGGTGCGACGATGCGTGGCTGAAGCCCTATCTCGATCTACTGCTCGAGAAACCCCCCACGGTCGCCACTCGCAAGGCGTCGGAAATGGCGCTCGAGGCGATCAACGCCGCGATCCCGGCGACGATCGGTGGGTCGGCCGACCTCACCGGCTCGAACAACACCAAAACCAAGGCGCAACTGACGCTCGACGCGAGCAATTATGGCGGGCGCTACATCTACTACGGCATCCGCGAGTTCGGCATGGCGGCGGCGATGAACGGCATGGCGCTGCACGGCGGGGTGGTGCCCTATGGTGGTACTTTCCTGGTGTTCAGCGACTATTGCCGCCCCGCGATCCGGCTGTCGGCGCTGCAGAAGACGCGGGTGATCTATGTCATGACCCATGATTCGATCGGGCTCGGCGAGGACGGGCCGACGCACCAGCCGATCGAGCATCTCCAAAGCCTGCGCGTGATGCCGGGTTTGGCGGTCTATCGGCCGTGCGATGCGGTCGAGACGGCGGAGTGCTGGGCCGCGGCGCTGGCCGACGAGGGGCCGTCGCTGCTCGCCCTGTCGCGGCAGAATCTGGCGCCGATGAGAACCGTGGTTGAAGCAGAGAATCTGTCCGCCAAGGGAGCCTACCGGCTGCGCTCGGCCACGGCCGCGCGCAAAGTGATCCTGCTCGCAACGGGTTCGGAAGTCGAAATCGCGCGCGATGTCGCCGATGCGCTTGAATCCAGGGGGATCGGCACCGACTTGGTGTCGATGCCGTCGACCGACCGCTTCGACCTCCAATCCGACGCCTATCGCGAGGACATCCTGCCGGATGTTTCGAACCGTGAGATTTTGCGAGTTTCCATCGAGGCGGGGACGACCATCGGCTGGGAACGTTATACCGGCCTCCACGGCCTGCGCATCGGGATCGACCGCTTCGGCGCGTCGGCACCGGCGCCCGATCTTTACGAGGAATTCGGGCTGACCGCGCCCAAGATCATCGAGCGCGTCACCGCGCTCCTCAGCCAAAGGGATATGCTATGACGAAGGTTGCCATCAACGGTTTCGGGCGCATCGGCCGCCTCGTCGCGCGCGCCATTCTCGAGCGCGACGATCACGACCTCGAACTGGTCGCGATCAACGACCTCGCCGACGCCAAGTCGAACGCGATGCTGTTCAAGCGCGACAGCGTCCACGGGCCGTTCCCGGGCACGGTCGAGGCCGACGGCAACGACATCATCGTCAACGGCAAGCGCATCCACGTCACAGCCGAGCGCGACCCGGCCAAGTTGCCTCACGCCGCCAACGGGATCGACATCGCGCTGGAATGCACTGGCTTTTTCACCGATCAGGCGGGCGGCCAGAAGCATCTCGATGCGGGCGCCAAGCGCGTGCTGATCTCGGCTCCGGCCAAGGGCGCGGACCTGACCGTCGTGTTCGGAGTCAATGACGACAAACTGACCGCCGAGCATCGGATCGTGTCGAACGCGTCGTGCACGACCAATTGCCTCGCGCCCGTCGCCAAGGTGCTCAACGATGCGATCGGGATCGAGCGCGGGCTGATGACGACGATCCACAGCTACACCAACGACCAGAAAATCCTCGACCAGATCCATCCTGACATGCGCCGCGCGCGGGCGGCGGCAATGAACATCATCCCGACGACGACCGGCGCGGCACGCGCGGTTGGCGAAGTGCTGCCCGAGCTCAAGGGCAAGCTCGACGGATCGGCAATCCGCGTGCCGACGCCCAACGTCAGCCTGATCGACCTGACCTTCACGCCCAAGCGCGATACCACGCTCGAGGAGGTCAATCGCGTGCTCAAGGCGGCCTCGGAGAGCGGGCCGCTCAAGGGCATTCTCGCCTACACCGACGAGCCTTTGGTCTCGATCGATCTCAATCACAATCCGGCGAGCTCGACCGTCGACAGCCTTGAAACCGCAGTGCTCGAAGGCAAGCTGGTGCGGGTCGTCAGCTGGTACGACAATGAATGGGGCTTCTCGAACCGCATGGTCGACACCGCAGGCGCAATGGCCAAGCTGGGCTAGGTCCCCATGGCGCGCGTCCTGCTTCGCCCAACCGGCTTTGTCGACGCGCCGTTCGGGCATGACGGCAAGGTCGCTCGACTGGCGGGCGGGCTCAACTGGTTTGCGTCGGTCGAGTTGATCACAATTGACGGCAATCGCCGAACCGCGAGCGAGTTAGTCCCGGTCGAAGGCATCGACGCGCGGTTCGATGACGCGATGGCGGGGGACTGGGCGAGGCTGACCGGCCCGCGCGCGGCGCTCCAGATGGGGACACGCACCATCCGCCTCGACCAGCCGCAGGTCATGGGGATCGTCAACACCACCCCCGACAGCTTCTCGGGCGACGGCCACGCCAACGACAGCGCCGAAGCCGCCGAGGCCGGCGCGACGATGGCCGGGCAGGGCGCGGCGATCCTCGACGTCGGCGGCGAGAGCACGCGGCCCGGCGCGAAAACCATCTGGGAAGGCGACGAGATCAAGCGCGTCGAGCCGGTCATCCGCCAGCTCGCGGCGGGCGGCGCGGCGGTGTCGATCGACACGCGCAAGGCCGCCGTGGTGGAGGCGGCGCTGGCGGCGGGCGCGCGGCTGGTCAATGACGTGTCGGGCCTGACCTTCGACGAGCGCATGGCGGGCGTGGTCGCGGCGGCCGGCGTGCCGATGGTCCTGATGCATCACCGGGGCAACCCGGAAGCGATGCAGGACGCCCCAAGCTACGACGACGTGTTGGTCGAAATCTATCTGTGGCTGGAAGAGCGGATCGCGGCGGCCGAGGCGGCGGGGATCGCGCGCGACAAGATCCTGATCGACCCCGGCTTCGGCTTTGGCAAGACTGTCGCGCACAACCTCGAGCTGATGAACGGCCTCGCGCTGTTCCACGGCCTGGGCTGCCCGCTGGTGCTCGGCGCCAGCCGCAAGCGCACCATCGGTGCCCTCTCGAACGAAGCCCCCGCCGACCAGCGCCTCGGCGGAAGCCTCGCCTTCGCGCTCAAGGCGGCCGAGCAGGGCGCGCAAGTCCTGCGCGTCCACGATGTCCCCGAATCCGTCCAGGCGCTGAAAGTGTGGCGCGGTCTGAGGGATCAGGCGCTAACGCCGCGCCGATAAAGGGCGATACTTCCCTCGGCATGACCGTTTTCGACCCGATTGCAGACATTGCCGCTTCTGTTACGGAGCCGCAACCGTTCGAGAGAGATATCATGCACTTCCACCTCCCCAAACCGTTGCACGGCTGGCGCGAGTTTCTTGGCGAAGTCGGGATCATCGTCGTGGGCGTTCTCATTGCGTTGGCGGCTGAGCAACTGGTGCAAAACTTTCATTGGCGAGCGCTAGTGCGAGAAACCGACCAGCGTGTGCAACAGGACGTGCTCGCCGACCTTACCAACGCCGAAGAGCGGTTCGCCATCGACCCGTGCCTCCGGCCCCGTCTGGCTGAACTGCGCGATTCTTTATTGATCGATCGTGCGAATTGGCCCGGCAGCCGCGCGAAATTTGTAATCGACATCTACAAGTCGGGCTTCCCCAGCGTATATCGGACGCCGGCCAGACCGTGGACTGAGACCTCCTGGCATACAGCACTCAATGGTGAGACCTTGAGCATTTGCAGCCTGATCGAGTGCACCAGTTCGCGAGAATTTTCGAAGATGTCGACGGTTTACGCGACGGGCAGGCCGAAGAAATTAGGACATCCGAAGAGCTGGGCGATCTGGCATTTGCCGGACCGATAACCCCAGAAGCCCGGCGGTCCCACTTGAAGATTGTTGCCAAACTAGACGCCATCAATTCGCGCATACTCTATCTGGCGCAAGATTTGCGCAACGACGCGGCGGCAGCCGGGCTGCAGCGGGACCGTGAAAGGGTTCGTGCCGCCCTAACTGAACAGAGAGCCTACCGTGGCACGTGCGTAAAACCGTTTCCGTGACTCCTGCGAGCAGGAGGGAATACAAGACGAATATATTCGGGGTGTGTCTGCCCAAGGTCCGCTTTCTACCCAATGCACGAAGCCGCTTCGCGGCAGGGGTTCTTGGCGGGCGGTAGCGCACCTGCATTGAGGTTTGGCGCGGCGGGGTTGGCGATGGACGATGGAGTTCCTTCAACAAGAGGAACTTCTCATGGCAACTCCATCGATCGAA
>JBBQDG010000051.1:0-10491 GCA_038319435.1 Sphingomonadales bacterium
ACGGGCAACGGGATCCTCAGAAGGATCGACTCGATTAGCTGACCCTTCTTGTGCGGCTTCCACAAGCGCGCCCGGCGCTGGAACGCGGGAGCCAAGTCGATCTCGTTATGAGTGATGCGGCGAACAATCAGGTCGATCGTCTTGGGCTCCGTCGTGACCCGTATCTTGCTGGGATCAAATGGGTGGATGAGCTCGAGGCTTTCATCCACCGTTTCTTCCTCGACCCCGAGGGCATTCTCCAGCGCTTGTTGTTCGCCTTCACTAAATATCGTGTCTGACACAAAAGCCCCCTTGTCGCCCGGTGGTAACTCCCAGCGCGCCAACGCGAAAGGGGTAACTGCCGGCAGGCCCGCGACGCTGAGCTGACCGCATTTGCTGGCGAGCGGCCGTTCGACCGTTAGGCGAGACCAACTGCCGGCATGCCGAAAGCGTCATTAGGGCCGATAGGTGAGAGCTGGCTCGCTGATATGATCGGTATTTTACGCCGGCAGTTTTCAAAAGAATTTGGTGCCATTGGCGCTATTGGCACTCAGGCGATCGGTTTGAGCTATCCACCAAGATTGCGATCTGCGTGTCCGTAGCTGTGCGCTACCGTCGTTGGCTATCCACAAATTTAGCAGGGAACAGAGCAGGGAATAATGTCCGTCATCCTCTTTTTATCGTTATAATTCAATGGTAAATGGCGGAGCGGGAGGGATTCGAACCCTCGATACGCTTTTGGCGTATACTCACTTTCCAGGCGAGCGCCTTCGACCACTCGGCCACCGCTCCTCATGCACAGGAAGAGGCGCGCTGTAGTGGGGGCGCGCGCTTCCCGCAAGCTTGCCCGCCGCGCACCCCTCCCCCTATGACGCCGGGATGACCCATCGCCATCCCCCGAGCGCCGACGACATTGCGGTGTTGGCGCGCGCCACGCTGGCAGCGCTGCCCGAAGTGTTCGCCGCCCACCTAGGCGACGTCGTCCTGCGGATCGAGGAACTCGCCGACGCCGCGACGCTCGCCGTGCTCGAGATCGACCATCCGCTCGACCTCACCGGCCTTTACGAAGGGACGCCAATCGGCCACAAGGAGCAGGCCGAACCGGGCGCCATGCCCGACCGCATCACCCTCTATCGTCGCGCGATCCTCGACGAATGGGTCGAGGAGGGCGAGGATTTCGCGACCCTCATTCACCACATCGTAATCCATGAGGTCGGGCATCACTTTGGGCTCGACGACGACGCGATTCATGCGCTCGAGGATGCGGCGGGTTGACCCTGCTCGCGCTCGACTGCGTGACGTGTCGGCGTGGCGGTCGGCTGCTGTTCGAGGGGCTCGATCTGGCGCTGGCGGCGGGGGAGGGAGTGCGCCTCGCCGGACCAAACGGGACGGGCAAGTCGAGCCTGCTAAGGCTGGCGGCGGGGTTGCTTGATCCGACCATCGGGACGGTGACTCGGACGGTGACGGGGACGCTCGCAGACGAGGGTATCGCACTCGATCGCGAGCGGCGATTGGGCGACGCGCTTGGTTTCTGGACCGCCGCTCGGTGCCTCGAACCCGCGGTCGAGGCGTTCGGCCTTGACGACCTTCTCGCCGTCCCGGTCCGGCTGCTGTCGACTGGCCAACTACGCCGCGCCCGGCTGGCGCGGGTGATGGCGAGCGGGGCACCGCTGTGGCTGCTCGACGAGCCGCTCAATGGGCTCGACGACGACGGCGTCGCGCGGCTCGACCGGGCGATCGCCGCGCATCGCGCCGGCGGCGGAGCGGTGCTGGCCGCAAGCCATGTCGTGCTGGCCGGTGACTGGCGAACGCTCGAGCTGCCGCAGTGATTGCCGCGCTGATCCTGCGCGAGGTTCGCCGCGGGCTGACCGGCAGCGCGTGGCTCGCGGTCGCCTTCTTCCTTGTCGTTGCGGCGCTGATTCCGTTCGCGGTCGGTCCCGATGCGGCGCTGCTCGGCCGGGTCGGGCACGGCGGGCTGTGGATTGCCGCCCTGACCGCCGCGCTGCTCCCGGTCGAGCGGTTGATCGAGCCTGACCGGGCCGATGGAGTGCTCGACCAGCTGTCGCTGCGCGGGGTCGCCGAGGAGGCGATCGGTGCGACCAAGATCGTCGGACACTGGCTGTCATTCGGGCCGTTGCTGCTGCTCGCCACGCTCCCGGCGGCGCTGCTGCTCGGGCTCGACGGGCCGACGCTTGCTCGCTCGCTCGTGGCGCTCGCCATCGGGACTCCGGGGCTGGCCGCGCTCGCGGTCGCCGTCGCCGCGCTCACCGCCGGTCTTGCTCGCGCCGGAGCCCTTGCCGGTCTCCTCCTCCTGCCGCTGAGCGTGCCGCTGCTGATCTTCGGCGCGGCGGCGAGCGGGGCAGGGGGGTCGGCCTTCGCGCTCGAAGGAGCGGTGTCGCTGCTGCTTGTGGCCGGGGCGCCGTTCGTGGCGGGTGCAGCGATCCGCGCCGCGCGGACTTAACCCCTCGACCAGCGCGCGAAAATCGCCGTGGGCAGCAGCAATCCCCGTGATTCCTCGCGCACCGCCATCTCGCCGACCTCGACCGTGCCGCCGAGATTGCTGGTCAGCTGGCGAAGCAGTTCGCCGATCGCCAGCGCCGACATCCGCACCGCATAAACAGTGAGCACGAGAAACCGGCTCTCGCCATCGAGCAGCCGCACACAATCGGCAAGCAGCAGGGCGAGGTGCTCCTCCAAGCGCCACATCTCGCCTTCGGGCCCGCGTCCGAATTTCGGCGGGTCGAGCAGGATGCCATCATAACGCCGCCCGCGCCGAACTTCTCGCGCGGTGAATTTGGCGGCGTCGTCGACGATCCAGCGGATCGGCCGGTCGGTCATCCCCGACAGCGCGGTGTTCGCGCGGCCGCCCTCGACCGACTTCTTCGACGCATCGACGTGCACCATCCGCGCGCCTGCTTCGCTCAGCAGCAGCGTGCCGACGCCGGTGTAGCCGAACAGGTTGAGCACGTCGGCGTCTGCCGAGCGGGAGCGCATCCAGTCCCATTGCGGGGCCATGTCGGGGAAGAAACCGAGGTGCCGGAACGGGGTCAGCGAGGCGTTGAAGCGGACCTCGCCACGTGCCAGTTCCCAGCTCGGCGGGACAGGGCGATGCTGGACCCAGCGCCCGCCGCCCTCCTCGTCCGAGCCGGGGACGAAGGTCGCGTCCGGGTCCCAGTCGTCGCTCGTCGGTGCCCACATCGCCTGTGGTTCGGGGCGGACGACGCGGATCGGACCATAGCGTTCATATTTACGGCCGTGCCCGCTGTCGATCAGCCTGAAGTCGTCCCACGGTTCGGCAACGATCGTCGTGAGGTTCATTCGCTCAGGCCGCGAGCGCGAGCTTGCTGCCGATCGAAGCGATCGCCACCGGACCGACATGGAGCGCGGCCCCGGCGGCCCGCGCGGCGGCAACATCGACCGCGCGAAGTTCAGCGACGAGCTCCTCCTGAGTCACGATCCGCCCGAACACCTCGATCGAGCGCGCCATCTGGTCGGCGCGGCCCTGGACTGTCTCGAGGCTCATCAATAACCCCGCCTCGAGCTGGGCGCGGGCGCGGTCGAGTTCGGCCTGGGAAAGGTCCTCGGAGGCACGCGCAACAATATCCCGCGCAAGGGCCATCGCCTCGCCCGCCTTGGCGCGGTCGGTCGCGCAATTGACCGCGAACAGTCCGGTATCAGCGAACCCCTGGCCCCAGGCATAGACCGAGTAAGCGAGCCCGCGATCCTCGCGCAACTGCTGGAACAGCCGCGACGACATGCCGCCGCCGACTGCCTGGGTGAACAGCCCGAGCGCGGGGACGGCGGGGTCGGTCGCGGCGAGCCCTTCCATCGCGAAGCCCCAATGCGCCTGCTCGGCCGATCTGCGGTCGTGGCGAGCGCCGCCGACGAAGCGGCCCACCGGAATCGTTGGCGCGTCACCCGCGGCAAGGTCGCCGAACAACCGCTCGGCCATCGCGAGGATCGCTTGTGGATCGATTGCCCCGCTGGCGGCGATGACCAGCCGGTCGGGTCGATATTCGTTCGCCAGCCATGCGCGGCAATCCGAGGTGGTCGCCGCGCGGATCGTCGGCTCGCGGCCGAGCACGGGGAGGGCGAGCGGCTGGCGACCGTACATCGCTTCGAACAGATGGTCGTGGATGAGATCGTCGGGCTGGTCGAGCGCCTCGCCGAGTTCGGACAGGATGACGAGTTTCTCGCGCTCGAGTTCGGCCGCGTCGAGCGCTGGATTGCGCACGAGGTCGGCGATCAGTTCCATCGCCAGAGGGACGTCGGCGGCGAGGATGCGGGCATGGAACACCGTCTGGTCGCGCGCGGTCCACGCGTTGAGCGACCCGCCGACATCCTCGATCGCCTCGGCAATTGCCCTGGCATCGCGGCCACCGGCACCCTTGAACACCATATGCTCGACGAGGTGGGCAAGCCCGCCCAGGCCCTCGGACTCGGAGCGCGAGCCGACGCTGGCGTAGAGCCCGACCGAGGCCGATTGCGCGCCGGGCATCGGGTCGGTCGCGACAGTGAGGCCATTGGCGAGGCGATGGAGCGTGGCGCTCACTTGATCTTATCCTCATGTGTCTTCAGCGTCGGCAGGCGGCGAAGCGCGAGCAGATAGATGATCAAGGCTACCCCCGCGAACAGGAACCATTGCACCGCATAGCTGCGATGATTGTTGGGGATCGAGTCCACGCTTGGCGGGGCGGCGGGTTCAAGCCCTGCGGCGGCTCCATCGGCGACGAGATGCATCCGCGATATCGCGTCGGGGCCAATGATCCCGCTGACTGGACCGCCCTTCCAGTCGGCGCCCGCCTTGGGGTTCTTCGACCAGCCGATGACGACTGCCATCCCCGGGCCCTCGGCGCCGGTGCGGCAGTCGGCGACCTGGCCGAAGCCGGGCTCGCCGCCGCGATTGGTCCCGGCGACGGTGCGCCGCCCGACAACCTCGAGGCAATTACCTGTCGCATAGCGATAGAGCGGCAGGTTCCCGGTGTTGAGCGGCACGGTCGGGAAGGCGATTGGCGGCAGCTTCGAGGCGCGGGCATATTGGTTGACCAGCCCGTCTTTCCATATGGCGCGGTTCAACTGCCACACGCCAAGCCCGATCATCGTCACTACTGCGGCGGCGACGAGCAGTGTGGGCAGGAACGGAAGGCGACGAGAACCGGTCATTGAACGATCTTTCCTTCCCGTGCGCCGCGCGAATATTCCTGGAAGATGAGCAGTGCCTTGGCGAAGCGCAACCCGCCGAGGGTCAACGCGATGCCGACCGGCACCCAGATGAGGTGCACCCAATAAGGTGGGCTGGCGGCCAATTCGAGCCACATCGCGCCGATGACGAGGATCGCGCCGACGATCAGGATAAGGAACGCCGCTGGCCCGTCACCGACGTTGAAAGCGGTGAAATCGAGACCGCAACGGCTGCAGGTGGGCGCGAAGCCGACCGGTCCCGCGAACAGGCTCCGCGCGCCGCACCTTGGGCACAGGCCCTGAAGCGCGGCGGCGGCGCGGGTCGGCGGCTTATGTGTCAACCGTGGATCGGCGCGCCCCAGCCGCCCCAGACGTAGATCGAGACGAACAGGAACAGCCAAACCACATCGACGAAATGCCAGTACCAGGCGGCGGCCTCGAACCCGAAATGCTGTTGCGGCGTGAAGTCGCCCTTGTTGGCGCGGATCAGGCAGACGATCAGGAAGATCGTGCCGACAATGACATGGAAGCCGTGAAATCCGGTCGCCATGAAGAAGGTCGAACCGTAGATCGAGCCTTTGAAGGCGAATGGGGCATGGGCATATTCCCAAGCCTGGATCGAGGTGAACAGCAGGCCGAGCACGATCGTCGCGGCCAGGCCGACCTTCAATCCCTTGCGATTGCCGTGGATCAGCGCGTGGTGCGCGTAGGTCACCGTCGTCCCCGAACAGAGCAGGATCAGCGTGTTGAGCAGCGGGAAGGCAAACGGATTGAGCACTTCGATGCCCTTGGGCGGCCAATGCCCGCCGACCGCGTCGACCGCCGAGGGGAACAGCGAAGCGTCGAAGAAGGCCCAGAACCAGGCGACGAAGAACATCACTTCGGACGCGATGAACAGGATCATCCCGTAGCGCATATGAAGCGAAACGACCGGGGTATGGTCTCCGGCATGCGCTTCTTTGATGGTGTTCTTCCACCAGCTGAACATTGTGACGAGGACCATTGCGAACCCCGCCAGGCAGATGAACTTGCCATAGGGATTATTGTGCAGCCACATCACCCCGCCGCCGGTCAGCGCGAGCGCCGAGAAGGCACCGATGATCGGCCAGGGATCTGGAGCCAGGATGTGATAGTCGTGGTTCTTGGTGCCGGCCATTGTCTCGTCCCTCAGTCTGTTGCGACCGCCTCTAGCGGGCGGCGGCGGCGGTTTCCACCGGGTAAAATGTGTAGCTCAGCGTGATTTCGTCAATGTCACGGGTATCGGGGTCGGTCCGCAGCTTGGGATCGACGAAGAACACCACCGGCATGCGCACCTTCTCGCCGGCTTTGAGCGTCTGCTCGGTGAAGCAGAAACAGGCGATCTTGCTGAAATATTTGCCCGCCTGTGCCGGGGTGACGTTGAACACCGCCTGGCCCGTCGTCGTCCGCGCGGTGAGGTTGGTCGCGTCATAGAAGATCTGGGTCTTGGCGCCGGGTTTGATCGACACCCGCTCCTGTTCGGGCTCGAACCGCCACGCGAGCGTCGGAGCGACATTGGCGTCGAACCGTACCCCGACCTGGCCCGCGACCGCGCCGGGGGCCCTGAGCGCGCGCCCGGTCGTCCCGTCGAAGCCGGTCGCTTCGCAGAAGATGCGGTAGAGTGGCACCGAAGCGAAGGCGAGGCCGACCATCGCCGCGACGAACAGCGCGGCGAAGAACGCCACTCGCCGGTTGCGGGCGTCGAGCGAGGCGGTGGCGGCGGTCACCAGTTAAGCTTGATCTTGGCGACCGAGATCATGAACACCAGCACGACAAAGCCAGCTAGCAGTGCGGCGGTGATGAACGACCGCTCGCGCTGACGCTTGCGGATCGCATCCTCGGGGCGCGCCAATCGCAACTTCATCAGCCGCGCAGTCTCGACCTGACGGGCTCGATATTCTTCCGGTGTTTCCCCGATCATCGCACTCATCCCCCAATGACCATCAACCGATCTGCGACCAGCGCGCCGAACAGCGCGAACAGATAGAGGATCGAATAAGTGAACAACTGCTTTTCGGGCTTCATCGCCGCCGGATCATCGGCGCGGTTGGCCAGCACGCGCAGCGCCAGCAGTGCGAAGATGGCGTTGAGCATGATCGCAGAGATGCCATAGATCGCGCCGGTCAGTCCGAGTGGCCACGGCGCGATCGCCGCGACGATCATCGGCACGGTGTAGAGCGCGATGTGGCGGCGGGTGGTGGTGAAGCCCGATACGACCGGAAGCATCGGCACGCCGGCGGCGGCGTAATCGCTCTTGATGAACAGCGACAGCGCCCAGAAGTGCGGCGGGGTCCACAGGAAGATGATCGCGAACAGCAGTGCGGGGAGGGCGGTCACGTCGCCGGTCGCCGCAGCCCAGCCGATCAGCGGCGGGAAGGCGCCCGCAGCGCCGCCGATGACGATGTTCTGCGCGGTCCTGCGCTTGAGCCAAACGGTGTAGACGAAGACATAGAAGAGTATCGATAGTGCCAGGATCGCGGCGGCCAGCGCGTTGGTCGCGAGCCCCATCAGCACTACCGAAAAGGCGCTTAGACCCACTCCGAAGTGGAGCGCGGTCTGGCGTTCCATCCGCCCACCCGGCAACGGGCGATTGGCGGTGCGCTTCATCCGGGCGTCGATGTCGCTCTCATACCATTGGTTGAGCGCGGCAGCGGCTCCCGCGCCCAATGCGATGCACAAGATGGCGGTAAAGGCGAGCGCGAACGGCAGTCGTACCGGCGCGGCGAGCAGCCCGCACAGGCCGGTGAAGACGACCAGCGTCATCACCCGCGGCTTGGTCAGCGCGACCAGGTCGCGCCAGTCGGCGGGCAGTTGCGCGGTCGTAAGTGGGGTGGTTGCTTCAAGGCTGGTCACGCGCGTGTCATAGAGGCTTGGGGGCAATCTGGAAAGGCCCGCAAGGCGAGCATTGCGTAGCGGAAAGGCTTTGCTAGGCTGCTGAAATGCTTGACCGACTCGCCCTCCTTGCCGCGCTCTCCGCCGCCCCGCTGACCGTCCCGGCTCCGCCAGTCGCCCCCGCCACCGTGCCGCGCGAGACTCTCGTCAAGGTCGTAATCGAGACCAGCGAGGGGCGGATCACCGTCGCGCTCGACCGTGGCCGCGCGCCGCTGACAGTCGCCAACTTCCTCCATTACGTCGATTTGCATCGCTACGACGGCCAGAGCTTCTATCGCACCGTGCCGTACGACAAGGGCGGGCTGATCCAGGGCGGGATCACCAGCGATGCGCGGTTGCTGTTCAAGCCGATTGCGCACGAGCCGACGTCGACGACGGACTTGCACCATGTACGCGGCGCGCTGTCCATGGCGCGGCTTGAGCCGGGGAGCGCGCAGAGCGATTTCTTCATTTTGACCGAAGATATTTCGGCGTTCGACGCGAGCCCGACCGATCCGGGCTTTGCCGCGTTCGGTCATGTCGTCGAGGGGATGGACGTCGCCGACAAGATTTTCCGCGACCCGCGCTCGGCGACCAAGGGCGTGGGCGCGATGAAGGGGCAGATGCTGGAGCCGGCGGTGAAGATCGTGCGGATGGCGAGGGTGAAGTAGGTCAGTGGAACGCGAATGTTCACAATGTTCACAGTGACGGGGGCTTTTCGCGGAAGTGTTGCGGGAAGTGCGAAAGCTCGTCAGCGCCAACAACGAGCTAAGCTGCCATCGCATGATTCATGGGCTGTAGGACAGCGTTATTAGCAATGTCCGCTTTGGGTGGAAAGCCGACACTAGGCAACTTAGTCGCAGCGACGTTCCGTGTTGCAACATGCTGAACGTGCCGCTCGAGCGCCAGCACTCCGTTTGATATTGCCCAGCCCCGTCCGTAGGCTTGTATCGGGCAAGGGGTGAAGTGGATGAACGACAAACCGGAACGGCCAAGGCCATTGAAGCTGGGAGCCATCGTTGCCGTCGGGCTCGGCAATGCCCTCGCCTTTTACGACCTGCTTATCTTCGGCATCTTCGCCGTTCAAATTAGCCGCACCATCTACCCGCCGGTCACGCCAGCCACTCAGTTGCTGCTGACACTTGGAACATTTGGCGTCGGTTTCCTCACGCGACCGCTCGGAGCGCTCATCATTGGCCGCATCGGCGATCGCCGCGGTCGTAAGCCGGCGATGCTCTTGTCGTTAACACTCGCCGGGCTCTGCATCTTGGGCCAAGGGCTGGTCCCGTCTTACGCCCGAATCGGAATGGCAGCGCCGGTGCTGATGCTGGCTCTTCGGCTGGTGCTCGGGTTCGCAATCGGGGGCGAAGTCGGTCCATCGACCGCCTACCTTGTCGAGGCCGCGCCACTGAATCGCCGCGGCCTGTTCGTCTCGCTGCAGGCGGCAACCCAGGACGGGGCGGCCCTGATTGCGGGGCTGGTCGGTTTCGCTCTCGCTTCGTCGCTCAGTAGCCGCGCTCTCGATGAATGGGGGTGGCGGGTGGCGATGCTGGTGGGGGTCAGCATCGTGCCGTTCGGAATATACATGCGCACACGGCTTGAGGAGACACTGCATTCGCTAGGCACAGAGATCTTGGCACCAGTCGCGTCGACCGCCCGACGGATAGCGCTGCTCGGCTTCATTATCATAGTTAGCGCGACGGTCGGTTCGTATGGGCTCAGCTATTTGACAGTTTACGCCCAGACCACACTCGGGATGGCTACTGACCTAGCCTTTGCCGGGACCATCTTCTACGGACTGGCGGCAGTAATGTTCGATTTGGTCGGCGGGATCGCGTCGGATCGGTTCGGGCGCAAGCCGGTGATGCTGTTTGGCATAGTGTCGCTGGCTGTCACGCTGATTCCAGCGTTCTTTTGGCTCAATGCCGCCCCAACTATGGTAGTGCTTGGGTTGGTCAGCTTTTGGCTGTCGGCGGTCAATGCAATCGGACCCGCGGCGGCCCTCGTCGCAATTACTGAGGCAATGCCTGGAACAAGCCGGTCGCAGGCCGTTGGGGTCGTCTACTCGCTGGCGGTAGCAATCTTCGGCGGCACCACACAGCTGGTCATCGCCTGGCTGATCGGCGCCCTGCACTCGCCATTGGCTCCCGCATATTACGTGCTCGCGGTCAGCATAGTCGGCATCGGCGCCATGTTGATCTTCCCGGAAACTGCTCCGATAATCACCGGACGGCAAGGAACCGGGCGGAGCGGGGGTGTCGCTGCATAAGAACGCAAAATACCCGAGTGTCCGCTTTGGATCGAAAGCAGACATTCGTACCACGCCCTCACGGGGATAAACCCCGCGACGTCGATCCTGTCCCCGGATCAAGTCCGGGACCCGTCGGCCGGCTTTCGGCGTCTCAACGAATAAGGGCGACCTTGCTTTCGCAAGACCGCCCT
>JBBQDG010000052.1:0-9823 GCA_038319435.1 Sphingomonadales bacterium
CCACTCGTAATACATCATCGTGGCGGCGGCGGCGACCAGCACCGCGAACCAGGTCCCGCCGATTACCGCCGCGGCGAGCGCGATCGCAATCATCACCAGCCCGGAAACAATGCGCGTAAGCAGTTCTGTCACGGGATCAGCGACCACCGAAACGGCGTTGGCGCACGGCATATTGGCCGAGCGCGGCGGTCAGCGAAACGGTGTCGAAATCGGGCCATAGCGTGTCGAGGAAGATAAGTTCGGCATACGCCGCCTGCCACAGCAGGAAGTTGGACAGGCGAACCTCCCCCGAAGTGCGGATCAGCAGGTCGAGCTCGGGCCAGCGCGCGGTCTGGAGCTCGGCGCCGATCATTGCTTCGTCGATCGAGGCCGGATCGATTTCGCCGTGCTGCGCCTTCACGGCAAGGGTTTGCGCCGCCTTGGCCAGTTCGCCGCGCGAGCCATAGTTGAGTGCCATGACGAGCGTGATCGCCCGGTTGTGACGGGTACTCTCGACTGCTCGCTGGAGCCGCGCGGAAAGGTCGGGGCCGAACGCCTCGGGCTCACCGATCAATTCGAGCCGCACGCCCTCCCTCTTGAGGCTGGCGAGCTCGTGGTCGAGATAGAAGCGCATCAGCGTGGTGAGGTCGGTTACTTCCTCGGCCGAGCGGCGCCAATTCTCTGACGAGAAGGCATAGAGGGTGAGCACCTTGACCCCGGCTTCGGCGGCGGCGCGAACGGTCTTGCGAACTGCCTCGGCACCGGCCCGATGACCCGCAACGCGCGGGAGCCCCCGCTTGGAAGCCCAGCGCCCGTTGCCGTCCATGATGATCGCGACATGTCGCGGAACGCGGGCGTCCCCCGTCCTGGCGACGCCCTCGGCCCTCAAGGGCGCCAGAGGGCGTTCAAGCGTCATTTGCCGAGGATCTCCTGTTCCTTGGTGTGCGCCGCGGCATCGATGTCCTTGATCGTTTCGTCGGTCATCTTCTGCACTTCGGTCTCGTGGCGCTTGCGTTCGTCCTCGCTGATCTCGTGCTTCTTCTCGTCGGTCTTGAGTGCGTCCATGCCGTCGCGGCGGACGTTGCGCGCCGCGATCCGCGCCTTTTCGGCGTACTGGCCGGCGAGCTTGGCCAGCTCCTTGCGGCGCTCTTCAGTCAGGTCGGGGATCGGCAGGCGGATGACCTGGCCATCGACGATTGGATTGATCCCAAGCCCGGCGTTGCGGATCGCCTTTTCGACCGGGGTCACGTTCGACCGGTCCCATACCTGGACCGAGATCATCCGCGCCTCGGGGACCGAAACGGTGGCACACTGATTGAGCGGCATGTTAGCGCCATAGACCTCGACCTGGATCGGATCGAGCAGCGCGGTCGAGGCGCGGCCAGTGCGTAAGCCGACGAGATCGGACTTCAGCGCCTCGGTCGCACCGGCCATCCGGCGGTGGATGTCTGATTTGTCATAGGCGGGCATAGTTTACTCCTCGGTCGAGACGATTGTCGCAGTCCCATGCCCCGCCAGCACCTGGGCAAGGTTGCCCGGCTGGCGGATGTTGAACACGACGATCGGAATATCATTGTCGCGGCACAGCGCGACGGCGGAAGCGTCCATGACCTTCAGATCGTCGGCGAGGACACGGTGAAAGGTCAGATGGTCGTAGCGCTTGGCAGTATCGACCTTCTTGGGATCGGCATCATAGACGCCGTCGACGCTGGTGCCCTTGAACAAGGCATCACAGCCCATTTCTGCAGCCCGCAGCGCGGCGGCGGTGTCGGTCGTGAAATAGGGATTGCCTGTGCCCGCGGCGAAGATGACGATGCGCCCCTTCTCCATGTGACGCATCGCGCGGCGGCGGACATAGGGTTCGCACACGCTGGCCATCGGTATCGCCGACTGTACGCGGGTATCGACCCCGGCCTTTTCGAGCGCGTTCTGAACTGCAAGTGCGTTCATGACGGTGGCGAGCATGCCCATATAATCGGCAGTGCTGCGGTCGAATCCCTTGGCGGCGCCGGCGATGCCGCGGAAGATATTGCCTCCGCCTACGACGAGGCAGAGCTCATGTCCCGCAGCTTTCGCGGCGGCGACTTCGGAGGCCAGGCCCGCAACGGTATCGGGATCGATGCCGAACTGGCCGGGCCCCATCAGCGCTTCGCCAGACAGCTTCAACAGTATCCGGTGGAAGCGCGGGCGAGTCATGGTACGATCTTATCCTCTCGGGCACGCGCCGGATAGCAAAACGGGGCCGGGAGCGCTCTTACGCACCCCCTGCCCCGCTGCCAACTGATTGATGGTGAACTATGCTACCGGATCAGGCTTCTTGATCCCGGCAGTGGCGGCGACTTCTGCGGCGAAGTCGCTCGTCGCCTTCTCGATGCCTTCGCCAAGCTGGAAACGCTCGAACGCTTTCAGCACGATCGGCGAACCGGCGTCCTTGGCCGCGGCGGCGACGACGTCGGCGATCGGGGTCTTGCCGTCGATCATGAACAGCTGGCTGAGCAGGGCGTTCTCCTTGCGGAATTTGGCAAGACCGCCCTCGACCATCTTTTCGATGATGTTGGCGGGCTTGCCGCTGTCCTTGGCCTTTTCCATCGCGATGGCGCGTTCGCGCTCGACCAGTGCGGGGTCGAGGTCGGCGGCATCGAGAGCGAGCGGGTTGGCGGCGGCGATATGCATCGCGAGCTGCTTGCCGAGCGCATTGAGGGCGTCCGCCGGGGCGGCACTCTCGAGCGCGACGAGAACGCCGATCTTGCCCATGTTGGGAGCGGCAGCATTGTGGACATAGCTCACGATGGCACCCTGCGGCACAACGAGGACTGCAGCACGACGCAGCGACTGGTTTTCGCCGATCGTGGCAATATTATGATTGAGCTTCTCTTCGACCGTCCCGCCACCCGGATAGGCCGCGGCCTTGAGCGCCTCGACATCGGTGCCGGTGGTTAACACGAGCTGCGTCAGATCGCGGACAAAGGACTGAAACTGCTCGTTCTTGGCGACGAAATCAGTCTCGGAGTTGATCTCGATGACCGCGCCTTTGGTGCCGGTCACGGCAACCCCGACGAGACCTTCGGCAGCGGTGCGGCCAGCCTTTTTGGCGGCGGCAGCGAGCCCTTTGGTGCGCAGCCAGTCGACCGACGCTTCCATCTCGCCACCGTTCTCGGATAGCGCCTTCTTGCAATCCATCATGCCGGCGCCGGTGCGCTCGCGCAGTTCCTTCACCGAGGCAGCGGTGATTTCAGCCATGGGGTAGTCCTTCTCGCTCCCCTCCCTTCTTCAGGGAGGGGTTGGGGGTGGATTTCTTCAAACAGGAGTGCCGACTGTCTTTCGACAGACTCACCCCTGACCCCTCCCTGGAGCAGAGAGGGGAATTTATACTAGGCCAGCGCTTCTTCGACCGGGGGCTCGACCATCGCGCCGATGTCGACACCCTTGGCGGCCTGGTTGCCACTCTTGCCGGCGCGCGCGGCCTCGGCGATCGAGTCGGCGTAGAGGCGGATCGCACGGCTGGCGTCGTCATTGCCCGGAACCGGGAAGGCGATGCCCTGAGGGTTCGAGTTGGAATCGAGGATCGCGACGACCGGAATGCCGAGCACATTGGCTTCCTTGATGGCCAGCTCTTCCTTGTTCGAATCGATCACGAACATGACGTCGGGCAGCCCGCCCATGTCGCGGATGCCGCCAAGGCTCTTCTCGAGCTTGTCTCGCTCGCGCGTCAGCTGGAGAATTTCCTTCTTGGTCAGGCCGGTGATTTCACCCGACAGCTGCTCCTCGAGGGTCTTGAGACGCTTGATCGAGTTGGAAATGGTTTTCCAGTTGGTCAGCATGCCGCCGAGCCAGCGATGGTTGACGAAATGCTGGCCCGAAGCGCGCGCAGCGTCAGCGACGGCGTCCTGTGCCTGGCGCTTGGTGCCGACGAACAGCACTTTGCCGCCGCGTGCTACTGCTTGCTGGACGAAATCGAGCGCGCGGGCGAACAAGGGCACGCTCTGCGACAGATCGATGATGTGGACGCCGTTGCGCTCGCCGAAGATGTACGGCTTCATGCGCGGGTTCCAGCGGTGGGTCTGGTGGCCGAAGTGAGCTCCGGCTTCGAGCAATTGCTGCAGGGTGACGACGGTGGTCGCCATAACATATTTCCTTTCCGGTTAATCCTCGGCGGGGCCAAGAACCGATCGTGAGATCGGCACCGGGATGACGGCTCCGCCTGTGGGGTGGCGCGCCCCTAGCGCAGCATCGGCATCATTTCAACCTGTCAGCGACGGTCCTTGCCCGAAGCCTGTGAACCAACACGTCGCTTGACATGCGTGAACAAAGCAGGAACAGTGGCGCAATAGAGCGGAAAAAGCCGCCATGACGGAACGAATCGGGACTCAGCGCATTTCACTTACCAAACGGAGACAGATCGTGATCGCAGCTTTCGCCACTCTTGCTTTTTTGGTTGCCGGTTGGGCTGCGCTCTATGCGGTCGCGATGACGGGGGATGAGAGCGTCGCGAAGATCATCGCCGCCGTGAAGGGGCAGTCGATCGCTGCGCAGCCGATCATGATTCGACCGGTGTCAGTGCGGTTCAGCCCGCGCTATCAGATGCCGCGTTCGCAGACGGTGCAGGCAACGGCCGAATGGCGCGCCGCCGCTTGACGCGGGTATAGCTGACCAGGCTGAACGGAACGCTGACGAGATAGGCGAGAGAGACCATCAGCAGGGTGATCCACGGCTCGTTGACTATCGCCGCCGCGACCAGCGCGATCCCGGCGAGCGCCACCACCCGCCAGCTCTTGCGGATGCGGATCGAAGTCCAGCTGTAGGTCGGGATCGCCGAGATCATCAGCACCGCCACGAACAACGTCCACGGCATCACCAGCCGCCAGTCGCGGAACATGTCGTTGGACGTGATCAGCCACAGGTAAATCGGCGCAAATGCCAGCCCTGCGCCCGCCGGCGCTGGCACGCCGGTGTTGAATCCGGCTGCCTTGTGCGGCTGAACGTCTGCATCGATTCGCGCATTGAAGCGGGCGAGGCGAAGGGCGCAGCTAATCGCCAGCGCGAGCGCGACGGTCCAGCCGAACTTGGGCGCGGCCGATAGTGACCATAAGAACAGGATGAGCGCCGGCGCGGTCCCGAAGCCGATATTGTCGCACAGGCTGTCGAGCTCGGCGCCGAACTTGCTGTTCGCCTTGAGCATCCGCGCGATGCGGCCATCCAATCCGTCGAGCACGCCGGCAACGACGATCGCGATCATCGCCTTGTCCCATTCGTGGGTGAAACCGAACCGGATCCCCGTCAGCCCCGCGCACAGCGCCAAGACCGTCACCGCATTGGGGATGAACGCGCGCAGCGGCAGTCCCTGACCTTCGCTCATGGACGACCCTCGCTCACGGATTCGGCTCGCTCACTGGCTTTTGCCGCCAAGCGCGGAAGATTGCCCGAGCGTCGCCAGCACGGTCTCGCCCGCAATCGTGCGCTGACCGAGCAAGACCTGCGGCGATGTTCCTTCGGGAAGGTAGACATCGACCCGGCTGCCGAAGCGGATCAGGCCGATCCGCTCGCCCGCCTCGACGACATCGCCTTCCTTTACGAACGCCATGATCCGCCGCGCGACTAGCCCGGCGATCTGGGTGAAGCCGATCGAGACGCCATCGTCGCGAGTGACGAGGAAATGCTGGCGCTCATTGTCCTCGCTCGCCTTGTCGAGGTCAGCGTTGAGGAATTTGCCGGGGACATAGGCGACCTTGGCGATGCGGCCGGCAATCGGCGAGCGGTTGATGTGGACGTCGAACACCGACATGAAAATCGACACGCGGGTGAAGCTTCCGCTCATCACGCCGGCCAGCTCGGGCGGACCCTGCACCTGGGTGATCATTGTGATCAGCCCGTCGGCGGGGGCGACGACCAGGGACGGGTCCTGCGGAGTCGTGCGGATCGGATCGCGGAAGAAGGCCGCAACCCAGATCGTCAGGCCGACCAGCAGCCAGCCGACGAAATGGCTGACCCCCCCGTATACGATCAACGTCGCGACGGCAGCGATAAGGGTAAATTTGCGGCCCTCGGGATGGACCGAGGGAAAGCGCCATTTGACGGCGGTCAGCTGGCTGTCGGGGTTCTGGATTTCGGACATGCTACTTCCCTACCCGCCGCGATGGCGAGCGACAACAGCGGACAAATCGGACGCGCCAGGCAGCGTTGCCTATCCCCGCCCCGCGTCTTAAGGCGCGCCAACACCAGCCTTTGCGGGACAATATTCATGGCCAAGATCAAGGTAAAGACTCCCCTCGTCGAGCTCGATGGCGACGAGATGACGCGGATCATCTGGCAATGGATTCGCGAGCGGCTGATCCTGCCCTATCTCGACGTCGACCTGGTCTATTTCGACCTTGGCATGGAGCATCGCGACGCGACCGACGACAAGGTCACGGTCGAGAGCGCCGAAGCGATCCAGAAATATGGCGTCGGCGTGAAGTGCGCGACGATCACCCCCGACGAGGCGCGGGTCGAGGAGTTCGGCCTCAAGAAGATGTGGAAATCGCCCAACGGCACGATCCGCAATATCCTCGGTGGCGTCGTATTTCGCGAGCCGATCGTGATCAGCAACATCCCGCGGCTGATCCCCGGCTGGATCGACCCGATCGTGATCGGCCGCCACGCCTTCGCCGACCAGTATAAAGCGACCGATTTCCTGATTCCCGGCTCCGGCAAGCTGACCATGAAGTGGGTCGGCAAGGACGGGCAGGAGATTGAGCATGAAGTGTTCGACTACCCGTCCGCCGGAGTCGCGATGGGGATGTACAACCTCGATGATTCGATCCGCGACTTCGCCCGGTCGAGCCTCAACTATGGCCTAAACCTGGGCTGGCCGGTTTATCTCAGCACCAAGAACACCATCCTCAAAGCCTATGACGGGCGCTTCAAGGACATCTTCCAGGAGGTGTTCGATGCCGAGTTCAAGGAGAGTTTCGCCAAGGCCGGGATCGAATATCAGCATCGGCTGATCGACGACATGGTCGCCAGCGCGCTGAAATGGAGCGGCAAGTTCGTGTGGGCGTGCAAGAATTACGATGGCGACGTGCAATCGGACCAGGTCGCGCAAGGGTTCGGCTCGCTCGGCTTGATGACCTCGGTGTTGATGACCCCGGACGGCAAGACGATCGAAGCCGAGGCGGCGCATGGCACGGTCACGCGGCATTACCGCATGCACCAGGCCGGCAAGGCGACCTCGACCAACCCGATCGCGTCGATCTTCGCGTGGACCGGGGGCCTTAAATATCGCGGCAAGTTCGACGACACGCCCGAGGTGGTCAAGTTCGCCGAGACGCTCGAGCGGGTGTGCATCGAGACGGTCGAACAGGGCAAGATGACCAAGGATCTTGCGATCCTCATCGGTCCCGACCAGGCGTGGATGACCACCGAGCAGTTCTTCGAGGCGATCCGCGCCAACCTCGAAGCGGAAATGGCCCCCGCAGCTTAGGTGATGCTCTGATCAGTTTGCCGGAAGGTTAGGCAAAGGTTAGGGCTAATTCGTTTTATTCTGCTTGCCATCCCCTGTTCGAAAGTAGCAGGAAGCGACTGAATAAGCTTATATTCTATTGCGTCAGCTGTAGGAAAGCGAAATCGTGCGTCCCCGTAGTCACACCGTGCCGGATGTGACCCGCTCGCGGCGGATGCCGAGGCCGATCAGGCGGCCTGGGATGCGGCGGAGAAGCGGGTAGCGGTCGAGCAGGCGGATGGCGAGCGGGGCGCTGGCAATCGCTGCCCCGCTGAGCACTCGGCCGATGATCGCGTCCTGAGCAAGCTTCTGAGCGGACTGGACCAGGCGGGTCGGCAAGAGGCGGCGGGCCTGGACCTTGTCGAGCAGGCCATCGACCGGTTCGCCGCGCGCCATCGGTCCGGCAAGGATATTGGCGGCGGCGACCGCGTCCTGGATGGCCAGATTAATGCCGATTCCACCGATCGGCGACATGGCGTGGGCGGCGTCGCCGATGGCGAGCAGGCCGGGGCGGTGCCAAGTCGTCAGGCGGTCGAGCGCCACCGTCAATAGGTGCAGATCGTCCAGCGATTTCAGTGCATTGGGTGGGAAGCTCAAGTCCGGGAAGGCCAATTCGATCTCCCGGGTGATCCACTCTGTGCCCTTCGCCTTGATCGCCTCGCCGCCGCCCTTGGGGACGAGGTAGGCGGCCTGCCAGTAGCTGGCGCGGTCGATCAGCACGACCATTCGCCCGCCGTCGACCGAGGCACGAAGCACACTGCCGGGGTTGTCGGTCTTGTCGATGCGAAACCAGAAGACGTCCATCGGCGCGCCGAGACTTTGCAGCGGAAGGTGCGCGCGGGCGAGCGACGAGCGGCCGTCGGCAGCGATGACGAGGTCGGCCGTGAGGCTACGGCCGTCGGCGAGGGTGACGCCGGTGATGCGGCCGGCCGCTTCGGTGAAACCGGTGACTGCAGCGTTCATTTCGAGGGAAAAATCGGGGAAAGCGACGGCCTCGTCGCGGAGGAAATCGAGGAATTCCCACTGGGGCATCATCGCGATGAACGGCGCCGAAGTGCGCAGATGGCTGAGATCGCCGATCGTCCAGGAGCGGCCGGCAATGCGGACTTCGGCGCCGGTCACGCGCTGGTGCGGGCGGGCAAGGAAGCGGCCGAGCATCCCGAGCTGATCGAGAATCTCCATGGTCGAGGGATGGACCGTGTCGCCACGGAAATCGCGAAAGAAATCGGCGTGTTTTTCGAACACGCGGACGGGGACGCCGGCCCGGGCGAACAACAGTCCGGCGAGCATTCCAGCCGGGCCGCCGCCGATGATCAGGAGGGAGGATGGCGACGTCATGCCGCCATCTTACGCCGAGACTTTCGCCACTGCATCCCTGATCGCGGCGAGGGCTTCGGTGGCTTTCGCGCCGTCGGGCCCGCCGCCTTGGGCCATGTCGGGGCGGCCTCCTCCGCCCTGCCCGCCAAGCGCGGTAACCGCGGCCTTGACGAGATCGACGGCGGAGATGGGCAGGCCCTCGCTGACCCCGACCGCGACGCTGGCGCGGCCGTCGTTGATGGCGATCATCGCGGCGACGCCGGGGCCGCCGAGGCGGGCGCGCATCGCGTCGACTTCGGAACGGAGCGACTTGGGATCGAGGCCATCGACGATCTGGCCGAGAAAAGAGTGGCCGGCGACCCGCTCGGGGCCGGCGGTTTCGGCGTTCGATCCGCCGCCGCCGCCATTTGCGTGACTCAGGGCAAGCGCCTTTTTCACATCGGCGAGTTCGCGTTCGAGGCGCTTGTTGTTCTCGACCAGCACGGCGAGACGAGCAGGGACTTCGTCGGGGCTGGCCTTGAGCGCGGCGGCGGCTTCGCGGAGGCGGGCGTCACGGTCGGTCAACCACAATCGGGCGGCCTCGCCGGTCAGCGCCTCGATGCGGCGGACGCCCGACGATACGGCAGATTCGGCGATGATCTTGAACAGCGCGATGTCACCCAATGCTGTCACGTGGGTGCCGCCGCACAGCTCGACCGAATAGTCAGCCTCATCGCCCTTGCCCATGTTGAGGACTCTCACTTCGTCGCCGTATTTTTCGCCGAACAGCGCCATGGCGCCGGCAGCGATGGCGTCGTCGGGGGTCATCAGGCGGGTCGAGACCTGCTGGTTGTGGCGGATGTGGCCGTTCACTTCGGCTTCGATCGCGGCAATGTCGTCAGGCGACAGAGCGGCATTGTGCGAGAAGTCGAAACGCAGCCGGTCAGGCGCGACGAGGCTGCCCTTCTGCGTAACGTGCCCGCCCAGACGGTGGCGCAGCGCGGCGTGGAGGAGATGGGTCGCACTGTGGTTGGCGCGAACCGCGTCGCGGCGCTCGACATCGACCGACTG
>JBBQDG010000053.1:0-9669 GCA_038319435.1 Sphingomonadales bacterium
GGGGTGCGCAACGCGACCCCGTGGGTGATCGCGATCATGACCTTCGTCATGCTGGTCGTCGCCGCCGCCGGGATCGCGCTCGCCAACAGCGCCGGGCTGGTCGCGGCGGGGGTCAGCGAACGCTATTCGATCCAGCTCGCCAATGGCTCGGCGAAGCAAGACGCGGCCATAGCGGCGGCGCGAGGCACGCGCGGTGTCGCGGCAGTGCGGCCGGTCCCCGCGGCAGAAATGCGCGCCACGCTCGAACGCTGGCTCGGCCCGGCGGGCGCGGGCGCAGACCTCCCGCTTCCCGCGCTGATCGACGTCGACCTCAACCCCGGCGCCGACCCCGCCGCGGTCGCCGCGGCGATCGAGCGGGCCGTCCCCGGCGCGCGCTTTGTCGCCCATGCCGAATCCCTGCGACCGCTGCTCAAGGGGCTTCGCTCGCTGAGCTGGCTCGCCGCGGCGCTGGTGCTGCTCGTCGGGCTGGCGAGCGCGGCGGCGGTGGTGCTGGCGACGCGCGGCGCGCTCGACACCAACCGCGCGACGATCGAGATATTGCACGGCATCGGCGCCAACGACCGCCAGATCGCCAACCTCTTCCAGCGCCGCATTGCGATCGATGCGCTGGTCGGCGGGGTTGCCGGCGGGCTCGCCGCGGCGCTCGCGCTGTTGCTCATCGCAGGCAGCGGCGCCAGCTGGATCGGCGAGCTCGCCGGGGGCAACGTGCTTCACGGCCACGACCTCATCCTGCTCGCGCTACTCCCGCTGGCGATGGCGGCGATGGCGACCGTCGTCGCGCGCTCGGCAGTGCTGGCGACGCTGAGGAGCAGCCTGTGACCACCCGAGTGGCGAGCCTCATCCTGCTGCTTTACGCGATCCTGTTCGCGCTTTTCGCGGTGAGCCTCGGCAATCCCGCCCCCGCCGGGGCCACGACCGATGCGATCGTCGTCATCACCGGGGGCACCGGCCGCATCGAAGAGGGCATTGCGCGCTTGGCCGCGCACCGGGCGACGCGAATGCTGATCGCGGGTACCGACCCGGCGGTGACCAAGGCCGACCTCGCCAACCGCCTTGGCGGCAAGCGCAATTTGCTCGACTGCTGCGTCGACCTGGGGTCAGAGAGCGTCGACACCCGTTCGAACGCGGAAGAAGCCAAGCGTTGGCTCGACGCGCACGGCTACCGCTCGCTGACCCTCGTCACCAGCGACTGGCACATGCGCCGTGCCCGTTACGAGTTCGCGAGCCAGCTCGGACGGCGCTACGAGATCACTCCCGACGCGGTGCGGACCGAGCCCAATTTGATGACCCTGTTCGGCGAATATAATAAATATCTGCTTCGGCGAATGGCGGTATGGCTCGACGTATGAACCTCGTCCGCTCGCTGCTGTTCAACCTGATCTTCTATCCCGGCACCCTCGTCTACGTGCTTTCGGGGCTTGCCGTGTCGATCTTCGGCGAGAAGCCGATGCGCGCAGCGGTCCATGGCTGGTCGAAATTCCACCATTTTCTCACCCGCCACCTGATCGGGATCGAGGAGCGGTTCGAAGGCGACCTTCCTGATGGCCCGGTGCTGTTCGCGATCAAGCATCAGTCGATGTATGAGGCGGTTGCGACGCTGCGCGTCTTCAACACCCCGATCGTGGTGATGAAGCGCCAGCTCAGCCACATGCCCTTCTTCGGCTGGCTGACGCAGGTCTATGGCGTCATCGGGGTCGACCGCGAGGCGGGGCCGGCGGCGCTGCGCCACCTAATCGCGGCGGGCAAGGCGGCGGCGGCGAGCGGGCGACCGGTGGTCATCTTTCCCGAAGGCACGCGCGTCCCCGCCGGCGAGCAGCCCGAGTTGAAGCCCGGATTCGCGGCGCTCTACCGCGCGACCGGACTGCCGGTGGTGCCGGTGGCGATGGATGCCGGGCACGTCTGGCCCCGGGGACTGGTCAAGCGCCCCGGCCTTGTAACGTGGCGCGTCGGCGAGACCATCCCGCCCGGTCTCAAGCGCCCCGAGATCGAGGCGCGGGTCCACGAAGCGATCAACGCGCTGGAGCGCTAGCGCTCCGCGCCTCAAACACGCGCTGGAGCGTCGCCCAGCCAGTTGATGGTGGCGCCGTGGGGATGGCAGGTCGCGACCAGGCGATCCTCGCCACCGGGCCAGCATTTCAACCGCAGCGTCGGTTCCTGTTCGTCGGGCGTTCGCTCGAACCGCAGCCAGCCGATCGGCGCCTTTTCGGTGGCCCGCTCCCCCGCCCGCTCGATTGCCGCCGCAACGCGTTGCTGGCTCGCCGTCGGGAAATATTGAAAGGCGATCGAGTGATAGACGAGGCGGCTGCTGCCCTCGGGTTGTGGCTCGGCCAAGCGTGCCTCGATCCACTCCGCCGCGTCGCCGGCATCGAGGGTCACCGGCACGGCGCGCGCGACCTTCAGCGCCGCCCCGAGCTGGCCGATCCGCTGCGCCTGGTCGGCCCACACGAAGGCGAGCAACCGATCGCCATCGCTGAGCGGATCGAGCGGGGTCAGGTCGACGCCATGACGCCCGATCACCTCGATGCGTGCCTCGGGTGGCGGCGGCCCCTGCCAACCGGGCTTGAGCTGGAGCGGTGACGAAAGATCGCCCGTGCGAAGCCCGCCGAGATCATAACCGAAGCGGTCCATCCTCAGGTTCAGCCCCGCGCTCGCGCCAAGCTCGAACAGCGCGACCGGCAGCGGGAAGCGGTCGGCAAAGACGAGCAACCCCGCGAACAGCGCATTGGCGCGCCCGACCTCGTTGGTCTGCGGCGGCCGGTCGAGCCATTCGGCAAGCCCCGGCGATACCATCGCCTCGTCGATCGCCGCGGCAAGTCGCTCGGCATCGGGGAAGGCGTTGGGTGGGTAACAGGCGGCGAGCGCGGGTAGCGTCCCCGTGCGAACCCCCGCGTGAAACCCGCCACACAGTCTGAGCGGCACCGCATCGCCCGACGGTCGCGGATCGCCCGGCCAATCGCGCATCCGCCGCACGACCTCACCCTCTGGCCACGGGCGCTCGGCGAGCTGGTTGCACACCGACGCGGTCAGCGGCGTGCCGCGCGCCCGGCACCACCCCGCCTGCTCGGCGAAGGCGGCGCGAACATTAGCCGCGGAGTCGCGCACCCAATTTCCCGGCGGCGACGACGATCTTCGCCGACACCTCCCCGATCTCGGCATCGGTAAAACTCTTCTCACCCGGCTGGAGCGTGACCTCGACCGCGAGGCTAAGCCCCGCCTCGCTCTCGAACCGGTCGAACAGCCGCGCGCCGACGATCACCGCCTTGTCCGCCCCGCGCACCGCCCGGACCAACGCATCGGCGGTGACCGCGCTGGGCACGAAAAACGCGAAGTCGCGAGTCAAACCCTGAAGCGCAGGCGGCGTAAAGGCCGCCCGTGCCCGTCCGCTCGATCGCGGCGCGGGAATCGCATCGAGGTAGATTTCGGCGGCGATTGTCCCGGCGGGCGCTTCAAGTTCCTTCGCCAGCCGTGGGTGGAGTTCGCCGAACGCAGCGAGGATCACCTTCGGCCCCAACCCCAGCGTCGCCGACCGTCCCGGGTGCCATGTCGGCCCGGCATTGGGGGAAAGCTGCAAATTTCCCACCGGCGCGCCCGCCGCCTCGAGCATGGCAATCACCTCCGCCTTGGCATCAAAGGCATCGAACCCGTTCGCCTTGCCCGACTGCCAGTTGCGCGCCGTCCGCTCCCCGGCGAGAAGGACCGCCGCAGTCGCCCGTTCGCCGTCGGCAAGGTAACGCCGCCCGATCTCGAACAGCCGGATCGATGTCGCCCCGCGATCGACATTGCGCCGCGCCGCCGCGACCAGCCCGGGCAACAGCGAGGGTCGCATCGCCTTCATTTCCTCGCTGATCGGGTTGGCCAGGGTCCACACTGCCCCGCCGAACCGCTCGGCGTCGGCGGCTGGGATGAAGCTCCAGTTGATCGCCTCGTCGAGCCCGCGCGCGGCGGCCGCCCGCCGCACCCGCCGCTCGATCAGCTGCGACCGGGTCGCGGTCGGCCTGGCGACCCCTTCCGCGCGCGGCAGCGGGGTTGAGGGGATTTGGTCGAAGCCGACAATCCGGCAGACTTCCTCAACGAGGTCGGCTGGCCCATCGATATCGCGTCGCCAACTCGGCACGATCGCGTCGCCGCCGTCGAAACCGAAACCGAGCCGCTCGAGAATCGCGCGCTGCTCGACTTCGGCAACCTCGATCCCGCCCAGCGCCAGCGTCAGCGCCGGGTCAAACGCCACGCGTCGCGGTTCGATCGGCGGCTGGCCCGCGCGGGTCACCGGACTTGCCGTTCCGCCGCAATGATCGATCACCAGCCGGGTCGCGATTGCCAGTCCTTCATCGAGGAAAGCGGGATCAACGCCGCGCTCGAACCGCTGGCGTGCATCGCTGGTCAGGTTCAGTTTCTGCCCCGTCCGGGCGATCTGCTCGGGCGCGAAATAAGCGCATTCGATAATTACGTCGCTGGTCGCATCGGACACGCCGCTATGCTCGCCGCCCATGATTCCGCCGATGTCGTGAACCTGGCGATCGTCGGCGATGACGGTCATCGTCGGGTCGAGCGGATAGGTCTTGCCGTTGAGCGCGACCACGCTTTCGCCTGTCCGCGCCTTGCGCGCCACGAGCCCGCCGTCGAGCTTCGCCCGATCATAGACGTGCAACGGCCGGCCAAGGTCGATCGACAGGAAATTGGTGATATCGACCAGCGCCGAGATCGGCTTCTGCCCCGCAGCCTTGAGCTTCTTCTGCATCCACGGCGGCGATGCGCCATTGGTCAGGCCCGACACGGCCTGCGCGAAGAATGCGGGGCAACCGTCCGGATCGTCGGTCCGCACCGGCGGTGATTCGCCGCTGGTAACGATCGGTTCGCCCAGCCGATAAACCTCCGCCAGCGGGCGCAGCTTTCCCAGACCCGCCGCCGCCAGATCGCGCGCAATCCCGCGCACCCCCATGCAATCCTGACGGTTAGGCGTGATCGCCACGTCGAACACCGGGTCGTCGATACCGGCATAATCGGCGAAGCTCGCTCCCACCGGGGCATCGGCGGCAAGCTCGATGATTCCGTCATGCTCCTCGCCGAGCATCAACTCGCGCACCGAACACATCATGCCGTTCGACTCGATCCCGCGGATCGATGCCTTTTTGAGCACCATGTCGCTGCCCGGGACATAGGCACCCGGCCCGCCAAACACGCCGATCATCCCCGCGCGGGCATTGGGCGCGCCGCACACGACCTGCAGCGGCTCGCCCTCGCCGGTATCGACCGTCAGCACCTGAAGCTTGTCAGCCTGCGGATGCGGCGCGGCGGTCAGCACCTTGGCCACCTTGAACGGGGCCAGCGCGTCCGCCGGATTATCGATCCCCTCGACCTCGAGCCCGATGCGATTGAGCGTATCGGCAACCGCGCCCGCGTTGGCCTCGGTATCGAGATGCTCTTTCAACCACGACAGCGAGAACTTCATGCCCCCACTCCCCCGCTGAGCGTGGGCACGTCGAGCGCCGAAAATCCGTAATGCTTCATCCAGCGCAAATCGCCGTCGAAGAAGGCGCGCAAGTCGCTCATGCCATATTTGAGCATCGCCAACCGATCGACCCCCGTCCCGAAGGCGAACCCTTGCCATTCGGCGGGGTCGAGCCCGCACGCCTCGATCACCTTGCGATGGACCATCCCGCTGCCGAGCACTTCCATCCATCCCTCGGACCCGCCGACCACGCGCCGGCCCTTTTCCATCGACCAGCCGATGTCGATCTCGGCACCGGGTTCGGTGAACGGGAAGTAGGACGGGCGCAGCCGGATGACGATGTCGTCGCGCTCGAAGAAGGCCTTGAGAAAGGTCTCCAGGGTCCATTTGAGGTGACCCATGGTGATGCCCTTGTCGATCACCAGCCCCTCGATCTGGTGGAACATCGGGGTGTGAGTCGCGTCGCTGTCGCTGCGATAGACCCGACCCGGGGCGATGATCCGGATCGGCGGCTTGTTCGCCATCATCGTGCGGATCTGGACGGGCGAGGTGTGCGTGCGCAGGACCATCGGCCGCTCATGCTCGCCCGAAAGATAGTCATCGCCCGTCGCCGGGCGGGCGTTCACATAAAACGTGTCGTGCATCGCCCGCGCGGGGTGAGTTTCGGGAATGTTGAGCGCGGTGAAATTGTGCCAGTCGTCTTCGATCTCGGGCCCTTCCGCGACTGCGAAACCCATGTCGGCGAAGATCTCGGTCAGTTCGTCCATCACTTGGCTGACCGGATGGACCGACCCGCGCGGCATGTCCCGCGACGGTAACGACAGGTCGAGTCGCTCGGTCGCCAGTCGCGCATCAAGCTGTGCCGACTCCAGTTCGGCCTTCCTCGCCGCGATCGCCACCGTCACCGCCTCGCGCAACGCATGAATCTTCGGCCCCTCGACCGCGCGCTGCTCGGGCGTCATGCCGCCGAGCGACTTCAGCAGCGCGGTGATCTCCCCCGATTTGCCCAGTGCCGCGACGCGCACTGCATCAAGGTCCACGAGCGTGTCAGCGGCGGCAATCTGGTCAAGCATCGTCATGGCTGGCGCTCTAGCCTTGGCGGGTGTCAAAATGCAAAGATACCGCCCCACGGAGTCGCCCGATGCCCATTTGGCCCAAACTCAGCGTTGCGCACGACCACGAGACGATCGCGCTCCTGCACCTGGTTTCCCAGATGCTCGGCAAACTGCGCGTCGCCCACGCGCCGTGGAGCAATCACGGCTGGCATGTCGCGCTCCACCCGACTGCGGCGGGGCTGACGACGTTGCCGACCGCTGCCGCCGACGGGCGCAGCTTCACCCTCGCGATCGATCTGTGCCGCGACGTCATCGCACTGCGCGTCAGCGATGGCGCGACGGGGGAAGTAAAGCTCGACGCTGGCAGCATCGCTGTCATCCATCGTGATCTGGTCGCGCTGTTGGAAGCGCATCACCTGCCGTTCTCGTTCAACGGCTGTCCCAGCGAAATCCCCGACCCGGTCAGCTTCTCCGACGACACCGCTGCGCGCCACTACGATCCCGCTTCGGCGCGGCGATTGCGCGACGCGCTGGCGCTGATTGTCCCGATCTTCGAGCGCTTCCGCGCCGGCTTCGCGGGCAAGGCGAGCCCGGTGCACCTGTTCTGGGGCGCGTTCGATCTTGCCGCCACCCGCTTTTCGGGCCGAGTCGCGCCGCCTCACCCCGGCGGCGTCCCCGGCCTGCCCGACCGCATCACGCGCGAAGCCTATAGCCATGAAGTATCCAGCGCAGGCTTCTGGCCGGGATGGGCTACCGCCGCCGAGCCGATATTCTACAGCTACGCCTATCCCGAACCCGCTGGCTTCCGCGGCGCCGCCTTGTCGGCCGGCCGGTTCGACGAAGGCTTCGGCGAGTTCACCCTGTCCTACGCCGAGGTCCGCGCCGCTGCTGATCCCCCTGCAATGCTGACGCGCTTCCTCGATGAAACCTACGCCGCTGCCGCCGATCTTGCGCAATGGGATCGCCCGGCCCTCGAGCGCGAGCCGGTCGCCCCGTAAACTCAGGATCAGCCCGGCACGAACGGATAGGGCGAGATCGTCTTGCGATTCTCGTCGACCGCGAGCGTTCGCCCGGCCGGAGCGGTCGCACGCTGGGGACAGTTCATTCGCGGGCAGATCGCGCACGCCGGGCCGACGGCGGTAATCGGCGGATTGGCGAGGTCGATCCCTGCCGCGCAGTGTAGTTTGCCGGCATAGCGCAGCTCGCACCCAAGACCGACCGCGAGCAGCGCGTCGGACTGGATATCAGGCCGGATCGGTCGCTCGATCGTCCGCGAAATGGTAAAATAGCGCTGCCCGTCGGGGGTTTCGATAACCTGGCTGATCGGCTTGCCCGCATTCTGGAACGCTGCATGCAGATTCCAGCGTGGACAGGTCCCGCCGAAGCGCGAGAAGGGGAAGCTCCCCCCGGCATAGCGCTTCGAGATATTCCCCGCCGCGTCGATCCGGATCATGAAGAATGGTACGCCGCGGGCTCCGTCCCTGCTCAGCGTCGTCAGCCGGTGCGCGACCTGCTCGACATTCATTCCATATTCGCCGCACAAGCGGTCGATCGAATAATTATACTCGTTGGCCGAGGCGAGGAAGCGGCCATAGGGCATAATCACCGCGCCCGCGGCATAATTGGCCAGGCTGGCGTGGAGCAAGTGGCGCGATCCCTGGTCGGGCGGCGCAGCGGCGGCGACGATCCGCTCGATGACATCACGAAATTCGACCATTGCCAGCTGATAGGCCAGCCCGAACGTCCGGTTCTCGCTGCGCAGCAGTGACGACAGCATGAACATCCGCCGTTCGGGGTCATAGGCCTGGGTCGCCCCGTCAAGATCGGTGGGGCTGACCACGCGCGCGCTGATTCCCCACGCATCCTTCAGTCGCCGCCGCAGCGGCTCGGCGATCGACAGCGCGTCGGCCAGCGCCACCCCCAGCGTCTCGGCGCATTCCTCGAGTTCGGGGAAATGGTTGCTCGATTCCTGAATATAGTCGCGCACCCAGGTTTCGGGCGTGATCAGCGCGCGCGGATCGTCGCCGTCATCGGGGTGCGAATGGCGCTGAAGGTCGCGCAGCGCGGTGTAGAGCCGCGCCACTCCGTCGGCGACCGATGGCGCGTTATTCGCCAGTTCGACAAGCTCGAACCGCGACACGCCAAGGTCGGCGAACATCGGGTCGGAGAAGATTTCGGCCAGCTGTTCCGCGCCCGCACTTTCATTGCCCTCGGCGGCAAAGGTTTTCATGTTGATGTCGAACACTTCGGCCAGCCGTAACAGGACCCCCGCAGTCACCGGTCGCTGGTTGCGTTCGAGGTGATTGAGGTACGACGCCGATATGCCGAGCTGTGCCGCCATTGCACTTTGCTGCAGTTCACGCTCGCGGCGGAGGCGCTTCAAGCGAGCGCCGAGGAATAGTTTGCGTTGGGCAATCATGCTGTATCTTGTGAAGCATTTACACAAATCACAAGTCACTCCGCGCCGGCTTGGCACTTTTTTGTGCGACCGTGACAGAAATATGACGTCTGGAGGTTCAACGATAAACGCCAACATCAAGGAGCTTGGCAATGGAACGGCGTTACTGGGTCATCGGCGGGGATTATAGCGACTGCGACTTCGGCGCACTCGAGCCCGGCTCGGAGCAGATCAGTGGCCCGTTCAACTGCGAAGTAAAGGCGCGCACCGAGTGGCAGCGGCTGACCTTCCGCGACAAGGCCGGTGCCACCACCCGCTTCACCATCGCCGCCGAGCCCGAGCGCATCTGGCAATAGGCAAGAGTTAGGAGAGGATGCCGCAAGAGCATCCGACTAAGGGGCGTCGCGGGAAACTGCGGCGCCTTTTCGTTTGGGCAGCTTGCGCTGCAGTCTGTTCCAGCCCGCGCCCCCACCCGGCCAACCCATTGACGATACACTAGTGGGTTGGCCGGGTGGGGGCGCGGGCTGGGAACACTTCTTCGCCAACAAAAAAAGCGCCCCGACCGAAGCCAGAACGCCCTCTTTGAATCGGCGTATCGCTCAGGCGGCGATAGCAGCCGTGCGATCGCCTTCGTTGGGCAGATGCGCCTTCGCCTGCGCGATGAGCGCGGAGAACGCCTCGCCCTCGTGCATCGCAATATCGGCCAGGACTTTCCGATCCAGATCGATGTTGGCCAGCTTCATCGCGTGGATGAACTGGCCATAGGT
>JBBQDG010000054.1:0-5522 GCA_038319435.1 Sphingomonadales bacterium
GTCACCGCAGGGCCAAACTTCAGCTCAGGCGCGCTACCTCACCGCTTGCACCCCTGCCGCGCAGCGGCTTCGTGCATTGGGCGCATAGCGGTCAAACAACATCCAGCGATTCCGTGAAAGGCGCGACCCCCACAACGTCTCATTAGTCCAGGAGGTTTGCGTCCCGGCCTCACTCTATGGACGGCCCGCTCCTTCCCCGCCCGATTGTCCAGCTCACTCCACCTTCCCGGATAACGCCGCCAACGGGTTTGCCGATGTGACGCTCAAGGACGGGCCGCCACGGAACAAGCGAGAACTCGCGAGATTTCTCGACCAGGGCGAAACGCCCGCTTGCCAAGTCGACTCGACGTGTCAGGAGCCCCTCGACCCAATCTCCCGGCCTCGTTTCCTCGAACGGCTTGCCAAGGTCGTTCGAGATACGCTCAGCAACTGTCAAAATCTCGCGCTTTTGTAACGTCGCCAGCATGTCAGTCCGGTAGCGCGGCCGACCGCCGACCGGTTCGGCCAGCTCCTGCTCGACCAACCAGGCCTGCCGAGCTGTCTGCGCAAAGCGAACTTCGCGCCCAAATCCCCCGTCGCGCAGCGGAAGCGGTTCGGCGGAGGTCAGCTCGCGATCGAGCCAGGTCGCGGCATTCAAGCTTTTAAGCTTATCAAGCGGAACACTGGACAGCAGTTCGACGGTCACCGGTCGATCAGCCGTAAGCTTGCCTTCGAACGCTGCCGCATGGTCAAGGTGATCCGGTGCGATCACCCAGCGTCCGTTGGGCTCACGCTCGACGCTCCGCATGACCCGCCGCATGGCCTCGAGCCGCCGGACATGTGTCTCCGCAAAGGCCTCGCTTGCTTTGGGGTCGAAACGAAGATGGGCGTCGATGGTGTAGAGGCCGTCATTTGCGGCCGCCACGGCGACAATGGTCCTGTCGACTTCGCGCACCCCTCGCGGTGAGCCGGTAACACGCACAATTGCACCCTCAAGCATAGGTTCGATGGCATCGCCCTTGCCAATGCCGATGTAGTGGCTGCGCCCATCGACCCCGTCGACGATCAGGTAGTGGCGATCTTCAAGTTCGTCGGCGAGGCCGCGCGCGACGACACGCCCGACGATCGGTTGCATCTCGCTGCTGTCCTCGATGACCTGGTCATTGGAAGCGCGCTCCGGCAGACGAGCGCTAAGCTCACGTTGCATCGTGCGGATGAAGTCGCCTCGCTCGCCCATCCGGCGAAGCGTGTCCTCCAACCCATCCGCTAGCTGCCAGCGGCCACCGCCGCGATCATCGGCTAGGCCAAGCCGTTCGAGCGTCTTCAGTCGACCAGCGCGAAGCGATTGCTGGAAGGGTTCGCGGTCAGCTGATGACACCATTCGGTCAGCATCCATGGCGCGGATAAGTCGACGGTCGATTGTGGTCAGCCGTTCCTGGCCGACGTCGTGGCGCAAGCGCCCCTCAATCTCGAGATCGGTGCGCGGTCCAAGATCGAGGCTCACGAGCGCGCTCGCGCGCGCGCGGAACCCATGCGCGATATACTCCCGCGCAATGATCAGATTCTCGCCGCGATCGTCTTTGCCGCGAAGCATGATGTGCGAGTGCGGGTGGCCGGTGTCGCGGTGATCGGCGGCGACCCAGTCGAGCCTGGTTCCGAGGTCTTCTTCCATTTGGGCCATCAGCCGCCGCACGAACGGCTTGAGGTCGGGATATTGATCGCCATCTTCGGCTGAGACGATGAAGCGGAACTGGTGACGGTCGCCACTGCCCCGCTCGACGAACGCCGCGCCGTCAGCAACGTCGCGGTCGGCCGAGTAGAGCCCACCGGGTGCGCCATCCGGGGTGGCGCTGTCGCGCTGGATATACCGAAGATGTGCTCGGCTGGCGGAGACGCCTTTCGTACCGAGCTTGACGAGCCTGAATTTGATCACGACGCGACGGGTCCGGGAACCTGCATGACGATCGTCGCTGCGGAGCACACGCCCAATGCTCGCCCCGCGCCCGATCCGGCTGCCATCAAAGCGGCGCCCGCGGACGCCAGTCGAGGTGCCCGCCCGCGCCGTCGCGGCGACCACACGCCCAAGAAATTTCTGGGCGCGCTTGACGCTGGTGCCGCGGGAGCGAATGCGGCCGAGCCGAGGCTTGAACTCGTTGTCGCTCATGACAAGCACGCGCCGGCAGCAAGTCGAACGCCGTCGAGTTCAAGACCGAGCGCCGGACCAAAGTGCCGCTCGCAGTTTTTGGTCAAAAACGGCAAATTATCCCCATTCTCGCCGCGACTGTCTCCCTCTCGCCAGACCCTGTCTCGCGATAAAAAGATGTGCAGACAACCACTTAGCAGGCCCCACGAGGGACTGCCTTTATCTTGCAATCCCTTCTCTCCCTCCTTTCCCGACCTTCCGCTCCCGAGACTAGTAGGAGCAGCGACGATCCGACGCTGCCCCCGCCCGGTCGAAAGCTTGCGATCAGCGCGCATGTTCGAACGCCTCCTCGGCCTCATGCCTGGTGTCGAATGAGCGCCGATTGATCATCGCGTGTGACATTCCGTCGCCGTCGATGATCGATGTTGCGGCGAACCAACGGCCATCGATCCGCCCGACAATCGCGACCCGATCGAGTTCGATTTCATCCTCATCGGCGCTGCAATAAGCGCCGAGCCAGCGTTCACTCAGCCGGGCATCCCATTGAAAATCGCATTCCTCGGAGGCCAGAAAACACGCTGCAAGTCCTTTCGTCGCGCCGCGTCCAAACTCAATTTCGAGGCTTGAAACCAGCGCCGCCATCACTCGTTCCGACGCCGCACCGATGCTTTGAACCATGCCCATATCACTCACTCCCTTGTCGTTCTCACCGTCGAGAACGGAAGTTTGACGACGGGTGGCGGGGCGGCTGTCAGGGCCGCGAGCGCCTTGCCTCGCGCCGCGCAGCGGACGTGGGGGGAACCGATTTGCGAAGCAAATTGGGGGGGCACCCGCGGGCCTTGAGAGCCGTTTCGCCGCCCGTCATCCTTGGACGACCCGAGACGAACTCACTTTCCTTTTCGGTCATGGGACGCGCCGCTGCACCGCGAACAGACCGTCGGCATGCATCGGCTCTTCCCCGGCTTGGCTCGTGCTCGACAGATCGCGGCGGAGCACGAACAGCAACTGGCGTGGTTGGGTGAGCGGGGTGATCGAGGTTGCCGTTGCCCGCCCCGTGACCGCATTGAGATAAGCCACTGTCTCGGCTGGCAGCCGCTGACGCCGGGCGAGATAGGCCGCGTAGCGCGCTGGTCCGGCGTTGTAAGCGGCGATCATGCCGGGGTAGCCGAAGCGATCGCCGAGCTTCCGCAGGTAAAGCGTACCGGCGAGGATGTTGTCACGCGGGTCGTACGGATTGGACCCGAGTCGAAGCTCGGACCGCAGCTCTGCCCAATTGCCAGGCATCAGTTGCATCAGGCCCATTGCGCCCGCACGGCTGGTAATCGGGCGGCCATACAGCATCGTCCGTCCACCGCTTTCGGCGCGAATGACCGAAGCGATGATGCCCTCCGACACGCCAAACCGCTGCGAAGCCTCGGCGATTAGCGGCTGCCAGTTAGTAACGGGCAACGCGTCGGCTGGCCCGTTTGCCGCCAGCGAAGCGGCCATCACCAAGCTCAGCGCTGCCATAGCAGCACCGCCTTGCCGAGAATCGCAGTCCTCCCGACCGGCCCGAAATAGCGGCTGTCGAATGATGCCGCCGCGCGATTGAGGAGCAGGACCTCGCCCCGCTTGAGCCAACGACAGCCGCTCCACCACGGCATTGCGCGTCCCTCAGCGTCACGCTTCCGGCGATGCGCGACTGTCCGCCCATTGACGATGATGCGGGATCGCAACGCGCAAATCCGGCTCCCTTCCATCGCCACTACCCGCTTCACGAGGGACACGCCGGAGGGCAGATAGCCGCGCGTAGCGGCGAGCTGGCGGGCACCGTCCGGTGCTCGCGCGGCGACTATATCGCCGACCTTCAGCGGCGCAGCGGGCATGATGAGATAGAGCCCCATCGGCGCGCTGGCGCTCGCATTCCATATCAGTCGAGGCATCGGCGGATGCGCGATCGTGCCCAACAGGAGTCCAATTCCAAGCCCGATCAACGCCGCACGGCCATGCAGAGACCGATAACTGAGTGACGGTGGGTTGCTCGGCTCAGCAAGCGTGAGACCGCTATTCTCTGCCGCCTCAGGCACGCGACTGGTCCATGCCACGGACGTCGCGCGACCAGGTGTCGAGGTCGTCGATGTGATAGCGAACGAAGCGGCAGTGGCGGCGAAACGGCGGTCCGCCGTCGCTGCTGCGCATCATCTGGAGAGTGCGCGGGCTCAGTCCCAGATAGAAGGCGGCCTGTTCGGTATTGAGAAACGGACTGCCCTTTTTGGCGCGCTGGGCGCGGTCGAAATCGTCTTCCATGGATCCTCGGCGTGTTTGGCGGAGGGCACCACGCCATCCGCTGCGCCGGGAATGGCCGCCCCCGATGTTCGCCGGGAGGCTCGCAAATCGACCTCCCGGATTTGCGATCCGGGCGACTCGTCGACAAGGGAAAAGCCCCGCCGCGCATCGCGCGGCGGGGTGATCCGAGGCTCAGCGGGACCAGATCAGCGCCTGCTCGCCGCCCTCGCCTTCGATCAGCGAAGCGTAGATCGGACCCGGAAAGCTGGGATCGTCGAGCTTCAGGGAGAGGTAGTCGCGGCCTTCGCGCGAGGTCTTCTTCCACGCCGCGCCGAACTCGACGGCGGCGTTGAACACGCGGTAGTCGGGGGCTTTTTCGTTCTCCTTTTCGGACGGGCGGATGGTTGCTTTGACGTTGAGGGTGAGGGTGCGGATGGTGCCGGCGAGCATGCCATTGTCGCCGCTGGTGAAGGTTCCGATCTGTGCCATGATGACGTCTCCTGTGCTGGTCGGGACCGCCCGATGCGGCCTCGATGGCGCCTTGAGGCGCTGCGGCGGCCGGCCCGCACCCGCAGGGCCGAAGCGCAGCGGAGGACGGCGGCAGACGGGGTTTTTGCTGCGCGAGGAGGCGCGATAGCGGCGGGGAAAAAGCTTGGCTGGCGCCGTTGCTTGCATAAGGCCGGGGCGCGAATACGCCCGCACCGCAGCGCCTGGCCAGCCAATCGACGAGGCCGTGAGGGCGGTCGTGAGCTTAGTGATGACTGAGATATACGTACAGATTGATGCCAAGCGCGATGATCGAAGCTGGTTGCAGTCACTGACCAAAGCCGCGATCAACTCGATTCGGCCCTACGCTAAAGGAGCAACGCGAAGATCGACGTTAGCGGAACAACGCCGTTGCAGGATCGGCACATCGGGGATTGCAAGCGGGATAGAAGGTACGGAAATTATTCGGCTAATCACAATCTTGCCGATCGTTCGTCACTATCCTGAAACGATTCGATGGCGTAACAAGACGCATTGCCGATGGTGTTCTAGCGAGTCGGCAACAGGGCAGCGATCCTGTCCGCTGATGACCGGGGGGGCCAGTCATGTCGTCCACTGATGTCGCTTATTATCGCCAGCGCGCGACGGC